>QXXL01000058.1 GCA_009911505.1 Lachnospiraceae bacterium
TTCAAAGTACGGTAAAATCTTTGTCCGTATCACATGGCTTTTGGATTCCCAAGTGCTTTCCTTGACACGCTGTTTCTTGTCGGCTTCGTACACTTCAAAGAAACTGCCGAAAGTCATATCCAGCTTTGCCCCCTGTTTGAGCATGGCTTCATGTTCCCACGCCTGCGCTTCCCTTTTCGTTGCAAAGCCCCTCTTTTGTGTCTGCTTTCTTTCCCCCTTCCAGTTGGTGAAACGGTAAATTACTCTCCATGTTCCAGTTGCATTGTCTTTGTATACAGCCATCTTTTAATCACTCTCCTTCCTTATTCGCTGTAACAGACCTTTTTATGAAAAAATGTAGCGTTCACACGTCCTGTCACAGTCAGATAGCCCTGTTTTTGTAACTCTGTATTCAGTTCCCTTACAATCTGGTAGGCTTTTGACTTCGACACACGCAATTCCGCTGCCACTTCCTCCACTGTCATAAATGATTTTTCTGTCATGCAGTTGTTTTCTCCTTTCTAACTGTTTTTGTTTAATCTCTGTATATAGAATACTAAATAAATTCCGTTAAGTCAAGTGGTTTTCAAAAGAATCTTAACTTTTTTTATTTAAGTTATTCTTGCTATTTCTATTTCCTCATGCTATACTAAATTCAACAAATTTGTTTAAGTACAGCCATGCACGGCTAGCAGAAAACAGGACGGCGGGTGCTTGCACACGCTGGACTGGTTTATGACAAGCGTATATGGCGCACCGCCACAGCGAGATGAAGCACAGCGGAATCGAGCTGGCATGGCTGTGCTTAACCACTACAACGGAGGTTTGATTATGGCAATCGGCAAACGTATCAAATTTTTTCGCAATAGAAAAGGCATGACGCAAAAGCAACTGGGCGAAATCCTCGGCTTCCTCGGAAAGACCTCGGATGTCCGTATGGCACAGTATGAATCCGAAGCCAGAGTGCCGAAGCATGACCTTGTAAAAGAAATGGCGAACCTTTTCGGTATCAGCACCCATGCCCTAACAGTGCCGGACATTGATACAAATATAGGGCTTATGCACACCCTTTTTGCGCTGGAAGATATGTACGGGCTGAAAATCGGTGAGATTGACGGGGAAATCTGCCTGCGTCTGGATAAGTCCGATTACTCCACCTATTCTTCCATGTTCAAAATGTTCCATGCATGGCAGTCAGAAGCCGCCAGACTGGAAAAGGGCGAAATCACCAAAGAAGAATATGACGAGTGGCGGTACAAATATCCAGAACTTGACACCCACCAAATCTGGGCAAAGGTTCCTCCGCAAGAATTGTTTGACTTTATCAATAACACTGCCAAAGAAGCAGAAAGTACAGACAAAAAAGAAGCAAAGCGCAAGAAGAAAAAATGAACGCAAAAAACCTTACCAATTTTCAGTTGTTATTTCTGAAAATCAGTAAGGTTTTTCTGTTATTGAAGTATTCTTTTATTCAGTGAGTGATACCTAAAATGTTGCCAAATTGTTGCCAGCTCCTAAACAAATTTGCTTGTAATCCGCATAAATACTAGCTTCTTAAAGCCCATTTCATCACTCGAACTCGACTTTTCCTAACTAATTTTGTTTAAGAATCATTCTCTGTCGAGTATGTAAATCTTTTGATTATTTGATATATCCATATTATCCTGCCTATATGAGCTAATGTTATCATTTTGTT
>QXXL01000059.1 GCA_009911505.1 Lachnospiraceae bacterium
GTTGATAACACCAAATCTGTAACTGCGGATAATAGCTATATATTATGATTCAAATTATAAACGAATTTGCTTGAATAATCAATAGGCTTTCCGTAATTCAAAACCAACATTTTAGAAACATTACAGGTACTACAGATGATTAACACCATAAGTTAACATTCATCTTTCTCAAACAATCCCCTATCATCGGCTGGATATACTATTCCTGAAATCGTTGATTTTTCATTATCTTGACCAAATTGTACTTGTTTCTTATGTGCCATAAAAAATACATATTCATTTTCTAATTGTATTTTATACAACCATCCCCTCCCCAAAAAAGAAGAATAGTTATTTTTGTGAGAAAAAATCACTTCTTGTAGTGGCGAGCCATACAATCCGTCATCCGAAAGTAATTCATCTTTACTAATTTCATTTACCATCCCCCAAAATCCATAAAAAATTCCTTTTTTAACGGCTTCCATTATAAGAAACATTTTTTCATATAATACTTTTTCTTCCTTTGATCCATCTTTTGCCTCTGACATCATCTCAAAAGCTTTTTGAGAAAATGGCAGTAAATTTTTTTCTTCTCTTTCAGTTAGATATTTTTGTGTTGCAGCATTATTAAGTAAATCAGGATGCATCTGATAAAATACAGCAATTGTTCTGATTAATAATGTTCTTTCAACTGCTATTTGAATATCCGAAATAGCATTCTTGACTTTGTATTTCCAAGACCCCGGTATTATAGTTTCATATTCACCACCCGAAATAATAACTGCTACAATCTTTTCAAACGTATTGCCAAAGGCGACTGCAGTTGATGCTAATGTTTTTATTCCTTCATCGACAGATATTAACTCTGCAGTTGGTATAAAAAAATCTCTATGTTCTATCGAGTCATCTGTAAGCATATTTATAAATGTTTTATATGCCATGTCCCACGAATAAAAATAATATTGCGATGTATTTCTTTCCGCAAACTGCTCATAATGGCAAAACGTATCATTATTTTTATATTTTTCCTCAATACCTGTTTCTAATTGAAGCAAACTCCTCCCTTCTTCAGTCTTACGAAGAAGTTTTCCCAATCTAATAGAATAATCTAATACATTCATCATTCAATCACTCTTTTCCTAGTTCACTCATAATTTTGTACATTAAAATCCGAGATGTAATTCCACAAAGCTTCTTTATCTCTAGCGTAGAAATACTAGCCATATTCAAGCCATGAATTAATTCATTTCTTATTTTTCTAGCTTTATTCAAAAGTTCTTTTTCATCTTTAGATACCGGTATATTTAACCTATTGATAAGATTATCTAGCTTTGATTTAAAACTCACCTCCGTCAACTTACTTCGTATAATATTCTTGATACTCTCATTAAGTTCCATAACATTGCTTTCTGAAAAGCCATCTATTTCTTTTAACTCTATTTTTTCGATTAGAATCTCAACAAGAGCCTTTCTTTCTGATTTTGTAAAATTAGTTCTTATAGCTTTATGTGCATATTCATCAAATATATTGCTTCCTTTTTCACCATTCACAATAAACTCCAGAGCCATTGAACAATATATCACTCTATCATATGAATCTTCTGCATCCCATGCTTGTACAATCCATTTTAACGCATATTGTAAACGAAGTATTCTTTTGTTTTCAGTTTGTACTTTACAAAAAAAATTTTCAATCCAATTATACTCGAACAAATATTCTGCATTGTCATCTAACTTTATTGCTGCTGGTATTCTCATATTTTTATCTGTAAGGGTTATGGATTCTCCTAGTATACAATTCTCTATATAGAATACTGACTCAAGACTAATTTGGGGATAATGACTCCGTACATCCCAAACATTATTATTAAATTCAACAGCTCCAAACCAGTCTGCATACATATCATTTTTTATCATAAATGCCAAAAACTCTGCTGCTACAATTAAAAATTTCTTTCCCAAAGAAAACGCATTATATAATGAATCAGATTTTACACTTACCCAAGCAATTGTAGTACATTCTTCTTCTAAATAAGAAATCGAATCCCTAAATGTTTTTGAAACATCAATTTGGTTTCCAATCCTAACATTTCCAATAACACAATCCTTGATGTTGATATCTATATTTTTTAACACTCCCACAACAATATAATTATGTATTGGCTTTTCGTCAGAATTAGGATAAATCACCCCTTTCACATCACTATCCGCATGATTTACAATGAAATCCATCATAGAAAACGGATTTCTTATATTTTCAAAAGATGTTTTTTTACTTTGAGTAGACTGCAAAATTTCCATTGGATATGGATGGATATATAACAAATACTCTGTACCTAATTTCTCGATTCTGACAATGTTTCCTTGATATTTTAAATCATATTCTGGCAATGAGATTGTTAATTCGGTATCATTATATAGAGCTTGCATTGACAACTGCTCCATCTCTCCTTCTGAAATGGAAACTATTAGCGCATCACCTTGCTTATTACACAAAAAACTGTACCATGTGATAATATAGTGGTTGCTATTCATAGATATTTTTGATGGAGCACGTTTTACATTACTCTGTAAAGCTATTTTTTGAATAACGCCTTCATAATCATCTATAGTATAATCAGCTTTATAAGCAAAAATTTTTGAATTATCATTTTCAATCAGTCTTATTTTATGTTTCTTCAAAATTTTATGATACAATTCTCTTTGTTCAGATGATACTGGTAAGATTGTATTTGTCTCAATATCTACACCACAAACGATATTTTCACCATCCTTACTAGAAAATCTAAGCACTGTATACAATATCTCAGATGTTCCCCCAATCATAACTTCATCCAATGCATACGGCTTCTTGTTAAAAACTGCGCCACTGCCCAAATGAAAAATATCATGTATCATTTTATCCAAAATAGCAGAACCTCCATTCACATTCCTCTTTTAACAAAGAGTACATTTCCATATCAATCACCTTGCCATTCTTCACAGCATTGCTTCTCAATGTACCCTCATACTGAAACCCTACTTTTTCAAGCACCCTGCAAGACGCTATATTATAAGCAAAGGGCTCTGCATAAATACGGATAATATCGCTTTTAGCAAAAACATATGCGCAAATTTGCTTAACAGCTTCGGTCATAATGCCTTTGCCCCAATATTCTTCGGCAATATAATATCCTAACTCGGCGGTTTGGCTATGAATATTGCCCTGCCGAAAAATACCGATACTGCCAACCACTTTATCATCTACCATAATAGCAAAAGCAAAGGTTTCGTTTTCATCTGCGGAAAGCATAGCAGAAATAAACTCTTTTCCATCCTGCTCGGTGTAAGGATAAGGCAAACCATCACGAAGATTATCTTGTACTTTTTTATTTGAAAGCGCAGCCGCCAAATCTTTTGCGTCTGATAGTTCCCATTTTCTTATTCTGCATTTCATTTTTCAAGTCCTCTCAAACCACATTTTCAATTATCAACAAGCTTTTTCTCCATGATTTCATAAACCAACTTCACGTCATTTTCCAATTCGTATTTCCCATGCCCCACCGTTTTATAGCCCCTATGCTCATATAAACACGCTGCCGGAAGCGAAGCGTCCAAAATAACCGTATTATATGTTTTGAAAATTTCCTTTTCCAAACAATTCATAATATACGAGCCGCAGCCTTGATTTTGATAAGCGGGCAACACATATACTCCTGTAATATGATTATCATCAAAACAACCTGTTCCGACAATCATATCGTTATACACCAACACTCCCATATTTCCCGATGCTATTCCGTTTAGAATGTGTTCTTTACTATGATGTCTGCAAAAGAAATCCACTACTTCCTTTGGATAATATTTCGGATATATGGTTTCAATAGTCGTATGTAAAACATTTTGAATATCATCCGCCATATCAAAAGTTGCACTTGTATATTTCATATCGTTCCTCCGACAAGCTATCTCTCATTCTGAATTTTTTTATCAATTATACACGAAAGCATAGATTTTTTCAATTCCCCAAACTACTTTTGTTTAGGCTTCTGCGGCACACCCATATACCATAGAAGTGCCGCCCCACCGCCTATAAATAAATTATCTCCCTCTCCACAACTTCCCTTACACAAACCCGAATATTATTCATTTTTTGAACCCATAAAAGCTGATTTTCTGCCTTTAACTGTTCCGTCACTCTTTGCCTGTCGGCATATTCCTTTACCAGCCGAAAAAACATATCTTCTGCCTGTTCATCCACACTTGACAAATATTCATTCAACCTGCCGCTTGTCAGCAGATTGAGATATACAAGCTGCTTGTGCTCTTTGAGATACCGCAAATGCCGCTGTCCCCATATACCTATCGGCTTTTCTTCTTCGGGAGGTAATACAAGCTCTGGGAGGTAATAGTCGCCTTGCTTTGCATACCAAAGACCGTTATTTTTGTCATAAATCCTATTTTCCATAATGTTTCCTACCTTTCCTCTTTGTTGTTTTTAAAGTGCTTTCCACGCTGTTTTGATTGCTGTACCGCTTTTGCCTGCTCTAAAAGATTGTCTATCTGCTTACTTCCAAATGCCTTACGGAGCAGCTTATAATCTTTGTTTTCCGCACGGAGGTTTTCATTTTCCCCCGCCAGTTTCTCATTGGTTCTCCTTAACCCCTCATTCTCACGGTGGAGATTGCTGTTTGTGACATTCAGCCGATAATAGCTGTCCCACGCTTCAAAACACCTTATAAGAGCTGTTTTAACAAGCGATTTCAGCTTTTGCACCAAAGGCTCTGCCACTTTATTCCTATATGACTTCGCCGACATCAACCCCTGCGGTTCTGGCAACTGGTATTCTGGAGAAGTGTCAAGCGCCTGTTCTAGCGTCTTTAGGTTTTCCATGCCTTTGTCGTAATTCTCCACCCTATTCGACAATGCTTGAAATTCCTCTTTTTTCTCTGAAATCTGCCCCTCAAGCTGGACGACCTCTTTTTCCCTCTCCTGCTTTTTATAATCAAGGACAGACAAATGCTTCTCATGCATGCCTTTATGCTCCCATTCAATGCCATAGCGTTCCATAACGACTGCAAGATTATCTTTTTCGGACTGTACCCATTGGCTCCACTCTGTATCGCCACGGGAGCCGCCTTTGAATCCCTGCGCCGCTAATGCCTGTTTCAGAGATACCCTCGTATCAAGTCCACGCTTGCTGCCTATTGTAAATGGAACAAAATCAATGTGCAGATGCGGCGTTGCTTCGTCCATATGGATGTGGGCAGAGAACACGTAGAGATAAGGATTTCGCTCTTGGAATCCATGATAATATTCATCTAAAATCTGTTTTGCAAGCTGCCCGTTCTCACTTCCTGCACCCATATTTTCCTTATCGCCAATCTGCAAAATCAGTTCATGGAACGGTTTTTCCTGCTTTGAGTTCCGTATCTTCTCGTAATAATCGGCAATGCGTCGGTCTGTCCTTGTCTGTTTCTCGTTATATCTCTGCAATGCTTCATCAAATAGCTTATGATACACTTTCTTTATATTCTCATTGCAGTAATTTACATTGAGATGTGAACGCTCCCCATCCACATTTTCAGCCTTAAATTTTCGGCTGTTATGGTTGACCGAGCCTTTCCCCACCATTGC
>QXXL01000060.1 GCA_009911505.1 Lachnospiraceae bacterium
CGTCCGTCTTATAAAATCACGCCCTTTCTTTTCGGCTGGTGGCTTTGTTACTTTCCCGAAAGTAACGCAAAAGCACTTTTGTCGGCTATGCCAACAAAAATGCAACCTGCAAGCAGGTTTTGCGCTCTCCGAGGGGTGAGCGAGTGCCAGTGGCACTCAAGCTGCGAACCGACCGAGTCGGCAGACGAGACAGAGCCGCCTTTGAAAAGGCACTCTCTGCACTCTCCCCCAAACTTTAATATTGTCCGCTCCCAACCGAAAAAGAACATTGCAAGATTGCACTTGTCCTAAACATATGCAATGTTGCAACCTTAACAGTTACTCACTCCTTTTTCTTCGGGAAGTTCCCAATACCACCCATTGCCTTCCTTTATTGACTTAACGCCGAGAGATTTTTTTGCTTCG
>QXXL01000061.1 GCA_009911505.1 Lachnospiraceae bacterium
ATCTCTTTACTCAGTTCAAAAGCAATAGGCTCGCCTTCAGGCGCAAGGGAAGATTTTTCGTGTGCAACTACCCGCACTTCCTTGTTTTCCTTGAGCCTGCCAACAATGAGTACACTCCGTGCTGTTGCTTGGAAGTCAATTGAGCCAAGCCCTCTGTAATTTGCTTTGCCGCCCTGTGCTTTATTCAAGTGTCCGACAAGGATAACGGCGCACCCATATTTTTCTGCTACCCGTCCTAACTGCGAAAGAACATTGCGGACTTCGTTTGCCCTGTTCATATCAATTTGGGAGCCGATATACGCTTGTACGGGGTCTAAAATAATTAC
>QXXL01000431.1 GCA_009911505.1 Lachnospiraceae bacterium
GCTTTCCGGGCTTTCTCGGTTTTCTGCGCCCGCAACCCGCCACGGGCGGGTTTGGTTTTGATGTACGCCAATAGCTGTTTCTGAAAGTCCTTTTTCTCTCGCAAGGTGTTTTCCACGGCTTTCAGTTTCCCGGTGGTTTCATGCAGTTCTGTACTGGCGGCGACAAGGGCGGCTTCCAGTTCCTCCGGGGAAGAAAAGCCGGATTCCTCGTAAATGCTCATGGTAGCCGCCATTTGCTTCAAGTTGTGCAAGGTCGCCCACTTTTCATAGCCCCGCCCCTTGCCCTCGGCTTTCTTGGCGGCTATGTCTACCATGCGCTGTACAACTTCCCGTTGGGAAGCGTCTTGTTTCGGTGCGTTTATGGCGGTTTTATTCCGCTGTAAACGGTCTTTTATGCTGCGGGGGTATTCCTGTCTGGGTGCGGACGTTTCGGCGGCTCTGGCGGCGTTCTGTGCGTTTATGGTGAGTGTTTCCAACACGGCGGCACGGTCAAAATCATCACCCAGTTTCCGGGCGGTGATGGGCTTCGTCCTGTCCGGCGTGAGATAGCTCAATCTCCCCCGTCTCTCTTTGACGGTCACGCCCTCCCGGAGCAGCAGAGAGGAAAAGTCGTCAAAGGTGGCAGCGGCGGCAAGGGCTTTCCGTATGGTCTGCCTTAGCTTTTCCTTGTCGGTTTCAAACTTAGTCTGTTTAGGCGGCTCTCCTGTGGCGGCATGGGAAGCGTTCTCTTTATCCAGTGCGGCTTGTCCTTTCCGTTTCGCCCAATACTCACGCTCGGTAACTCGGTTCTTGCTCCCGTTCAGCAAGTCAATCTGATAG
>QXXL01000432.1 GCA_009911505.1 Lachnospiraceae bacterium
AAAATGCGTCTTGCAAAATTCCTCGCCCAACTCTTGCGCCCGGTCTACGGTCAAGCCGTTGTCTGGTGCGTCACGGGGGTCAAAGCTGATAATATAATGGTGGCTCTTTACGTCCTCCCGTTTCTGGTTCTTGCCGTATTTCAGATTGGAGCGCATACAGGCGATTGCAAAATCTTCATCACCGCAATTCAGAGAGGAAATGCGGTAATCGTCACGGAGAACAAGCCGCCCGTTTCCGTCCAGTGTGGGCTTCATGGTAAACTCGTCATGCTCAAAGGTTAGGTACTGTTCAGCCGCCCCATAGTCGGCATTTTTAGAGCTGATATGTTTGAATGTTGCCAACGGCTTCACCTACTTTCTGCAAGACTTCAA
>QXXL01000433.1 GCA_009911505.1 Lachnospiraceae bacterium
TGCTGTGGCGGCTCGTACCTCTTGGGAGAGGGCGTTATAGGGTGCGCCGTACTCATTCAGACAGCGGGCAATCTGATTCAAGTTGCCGCCGATTTTTCCGTACTCGGCTGTGAGCTTCCCAACGGCAGAGAGTAATTCATCATTGACCGGGGAAACGGTAATGACTGGGCGTATGCTTGACTTGATAAGGGCTTGCCGGATAAACTCGGCTTGGCTCATTTTGCAGAGGGTGACACGCTCGGAAAACTCGGCGTATTCTTC
>QXXL01000434.1 GCA_009911505.1 Lachnospiraceae bacterium
ATCACTCTTTCGAGCGGCTCTCAAGATAGATTCGTTGGCAGTCGGCGTGAACATACGCCATATTTGCCACTTCCTCCTTGCCACCGCAGGACTTTGGTACTTTAAAGAAAATTTCCCTCTCGTCCGAAATATCCAGTGGCATTCCACAGTGATAGCAACAGCCGTCCTGATTCTTCCAGATTAGTTTGAATCTTCCTGAAAGTTTCTTCATTCCCTGATTGAACTTGCGTTGTTTGAAATATTCCGTATCAAGGAACGGATTGGCTGCTTCCCTTACTTTTGTGTGTCGGACAATCGACGTATGGTCTACCCGTATCAGCTCCTTTGTGTCCGTAGCGAACACCCAGTTTTGGTTTCCCCTGCGATGCCAATACCTCGTGGAAATCCACCATTGCCCTTTCTTCGGATGCCGTCTTTTCGCCCATCTCCACAATAACTCATAGAGAATATAGTCCAAATGTGCAAACGCTTCTGCCGCACATACAGACTGGTGGTAATTCGTCCATCCTCGGATTTGTTGGTTCAGTTTCATAATCAGCACGTCCTGATTCCATGCTTTCCCACGTTTCAATATCGTGTCAGATAAATTCCTCACGATTGCCTGTATGGATTTCTTTGACGGCTTCACAATCAGCTTTCCTTTAAATTTTCGGAATGTCCAGCCTAACATATCGAATCCGTCGTTGATGTGGGTGACTACCGTTTTCTCATCAGATAATTCCAAGCCTCTTGTTTTCAGAAAGTCTTTTATCAATCCCTTTGCTTCTAAGGCGATTTCCTCCGTTGCCGCTGTGACAACAAAATCGTCTGCGTAGCGCACCAGATTGACTTTGTGGGCGTTTTTGAACCGATAGTCCACCTTTCCGAGCCTGTTGGTGTGGAATCTGTCTGACAATACTTTCTGCATACCGTCCAGTGCCATGTTTGCAAGAATCGGCGAGATAACGCCGCCCTGCGGAGTGCCGTCCTCTGTCGGGAACAGCTCCCCTTTGAAGATAAATCCCGCTTTCAGGAACTGTTTCAGAATAGATTTGTCCATAGGGATATTTTCCACTAACCATTCATGGCTGATGTTATCAAAACAGCCTTTGATGTCGCCCTCTAAAACCCATTCGGGCGATACCTTGCGTGACAATGCCGTGAAAATATATTCGCAAGCGTCCTGACAGCAACGCCCCTTTCTGAAACCAAACGATTTCGTGTCGGCGGTTGTTTCTGCCACTGGCTCCAATGCTAAGGCGTATAACGCCTGCATTGCCCTGTCATACATGGTTGGAATCCCTAACGGGCGTTTCTTTTTCTTGTCTTTCTTCTCGATATAGACACGCCGTAACGGTCTTGCTTTATAGCCTTTGTCTGTCAATGACATGACAGCCCTCATCTTCATTGCAGGCGTTGACCAGATTTCCCCGTCCACCCCTGCGGTTTTCTTTCCTTTGTTCGTGGTCACACGCCTTACGGCGAGTGCTTTTGCATAGAACGAGTGCGTCAACAGATACTGAAGCCGCTTCACTGTGTTCCACTTCTTTTCCTGAGTTGCCTTGACAATCCTGACTTGCAGCCTATTAACTTCCTGCTCCGCTTTCTTCCAGTCGATAGTTTTCCACTGAATGGAAAGCCGCTTGCTGTCCGATAATCTCTCAGAAACTGGCGTTTCCGTCGTTGAATTATTACCGTTCATAGGTTTACCTCCATTCTTTGCCATGAAATACCGTGGGATAAGTCTGCACCCTTTCGGGCCAGGGCAAATTTTGAACCCCTATGCCCCGCCATTACAGCAGAGCCGTTCGCTTTTTATCCCGTTCCTCTACCCTCTGTGCCATCTCTCTGCCTTACGGCTTCGATACCTTAAATATAAGGAACACATAGGGCTTACCAAGTTCCGCATAATAAATAATTGTGAATGCCTTAGACGCCATCTTTGAGCCGGGAGGAATCACGTCCATTTGTTACGGCGTCGCGAAAGTCACCGCAACCACCTCCGCACCTTTTGGTGTAAGTGTATCAGCCTTATTTCACTTATTCCCTGTAACGACTCTTACAATGGTTCACATTACATTCGTCATAGCACTCTTATCCTAACAGTACGCCCGACTTAGGCTGTCAGGTTTCCCATATTGTCCCACAAGCTTCCCACCTGAACGTTGCCATTCACGCAGATTGTGGTAGGATTACCCCAAATGGATAGGGTAGCTGACGACCAGCAATTTATTATGCGACTTCTTGTCGCGC
>QXXL01000435.1 GCA_009911505.1 Lachnospiraceae bacterium
TTCGAGCTGTTGACAAACCTCCCAATTTCGTAAATGTCACAAAATATCATGATAAAAATCTAGTAAAGATAGCAGAAATATTCCAAAGAAAAAGGTCATGGTTCTCTATGCCATGGCCTTTATCATCCTTTTAAGATTTAATGCCGTTGACGATAAGAGGCACTGTTGTTCAGCTGCCTCTAATCCTCTTCTGTATAAGAATTTCAAGTTATGTCTTGACTTTTGCGCCGCAAAGCTGCCTTCGCCCCATATCTGTCGCAGAAGCAAAACTTTGGTGTGTGTTTCCATACCATCTTTTTCATGATTCTTTTTTACAACATCTTCAAAAATATTTACTTGGATTCTTTTATCAGAACCTTTTTCTCCTATGCACCTGTTACGAAATGGACAGTCTTTACATTCAGCCTTTGGACAGCGGTATTCTTTTGTTACAGTATTTATTGTTCTATTGAGCCGGTGCAGCGGAAGCGCTTTTCCTCCGGGACAGATGAATCTGTCATCCTTTTCATCATACTGAAAATCTTTCCTTTGAAATTCTGTAGTTCCTCTTTTTTGCTCTGTTCTTTCAGGCGTATAAAAATTTATGCCTCTTTCTGATAACTGTTGGTTGATAAGGTTTGTGTCATAGCCACTATCGGCACATGCTTCCTGTATATTTAAACCCAGGTTTTCCTCAATATAATCAATCCTTTTGATATACGGCTGGCTGTCAGGCACATTACCGGCTGTAGCTGCCACATCGATTATGATTCCGTTTTTAGAGTCCACGGTTTCATGCGACAAGTAGTGCATCCCCTCCGCTTTTCCTTTCCTCTTATAAAATCCAGATTCTGGGTCTGTTCTGCTTTCACGGCGGCTAATGATTTCCACTTTTTCCTTCCGTTTCTTGCATCTGACGGGCTTGATTTTTCCTTCCGATTCCAACTGGGTTCGTACCGTTTCTTCATACTGGTCTA
>QXXL01000436.1 GCA_009911505.1 Lachnospiraceae bacterium
ATGGATGCCCATTGTTATGACAGTACATAGTTTCTACTTCGTTATATATGAATGAAAAATCAATGATATCATTTACTTTTCGAAGCAGATGCTCCATAGGGACTAAATCTTCAATTGTTATCAAATGCATTTCTATCTGTTGGTTTTCTCTTTTCGTCATCATAATGTATCACCTCAGGGATTTATCTACACATATATTTTCTTATATGCAAATCTTTTTGGCAAGAGGTTTGTCAACAGCTCG
>QXXL01000437.1 GCA_009911505.1 Lachnospiraceae bacterium
GCGTCTATCTTCTCCCGGTTGATAAGGGATAAGCCTTTCAAGGTGTAGTCCCAATCTTCGGGGAGTGACAGCATTTGCGACAACAGCCCCTTTGCCTTTAGGGAAAGCTCCTTGTTGCGTAGGTGGTGGTTGCTCATTACGGTGTAGCCCTTGTTCCGTTCCACTCTGAAAACTGCCATAGTTCATAGCTCCTTTGCTTTGGATTTGTTACGCAGTAGAAGCGCGGTTTCGGGGGATAAGGTATAAATCCCTTTCCGCGCCAGATACGCGCCCGGAAAACCGCTTGTAGCAAGGCTTTTTCTGCCCCTACTGCGTAACAAAGGGCATGAAAAAAGCGGCGTTCCTGTTCTCCCATGTAGAGAGTAAGAAACGCCGCTTCTGCGTCGTATTCAGTTTTTAGTACAAT
>QXXL01000438.1 GCA_009911505.1 Lachnospiraceae bacterium
TGACCGTCCAAGCTTTAAGGAAATGTCGGCGGACGTTGAAAAAGGGCTTGTAAAAACAGTCATTGTCAAAGACTTATCACGCTTCGGCAGGAACTATATCGAGGTCGGCTCTTACTCCGAAATCATCTACCCCGAAGCGGGCGTAAGGTTCATCGCCATCATGGACAACGTGGACACGGGCAGCCTTGAGAGCAACGAATTTGCTGCCTTTACCAACCTTTTTAACGAATGGTATCCAAAAAGCACGAGCAAAAAGGTAAAGGAAGTCAAGAAAGCGAAAGGGCTTGCAGGAGAACATCTGGGACCGCCACCATACGGGTATTTACGGAATCCAGATGACAAAACCCGCTGGCTTGTGGATGAGGAAGCGGCGGCAGTTGTCCGCAGGATATTTTCACTCTGTATGCAGGGAAAGGGAATATCTGCTATTGCTAATATACTTTGGGAGGATAAAGTATTAACCCCATCCGCATATAAGGCTTCAAAAGGATTAGAAGCGGCAATCGTGTCAGGAAACCCATATAATTGGGAATCTACCACAGTAGCATTGATTCTTGAAAACGTGGCATATGTTGGCGTTACAGAAAATTTTAAATCTACCCGTTTGGGCTTTAAAAGCAAAAAGCGTATCCCTACCGCAAAAGAAATGCGGACGTATATCGAAAATGCCCACACCCCTCTTATTGACAGGGAACTATGGGACAAAGTGCAGATGATACGGGCAAATAAGCGTAGACCGACAAAAAACGGCGCAACAAGCATTTTTACAGGATTATTGGAATGCGCCGATTGTGGCACAAAATTAAGCCTGCGTGCCTCAAAGAGTTATTTGTACTTCCGCTGTTCCAAATATAAAGGAAACAGCAGGAGCGGCGTATGCACACAGCATTATGTCAGAGAAGATGCCCTATACCAGTTGGTATTAAAACAGCTTCAGCATTTCCTGTCCTATCTACAGCAGTTTGAGCGTGTGTTTATCCGACAACAGATTGACACTACCCTTGCGGAACGCCGATACGAATTATCCGCAAAGCAGAAACAGATTGAAAAAGACGAAAAGCGCATGGAAGAGCTTGACCGCCTGTTCCGTAAAATCTATGAAGATAATGTCAACGGAAAGCTGAATGACGAACGCTTTTACAAGCTGTCAGATGGATATGAAGCCGAGCAAGAACAGTTAAAACAGGAAATCGAAGTCTTGACAGCCGAAGTCAGCAAAGCCGACACAGAAGCGACCAATGTTTCCAAGCTGATAGCCGTCACCAAAAAATACACCCGCATTGACGAACTAACACCCGAAATCTTAAATACCTTTGTGGATAAAATCGTAGTCCACGAATGCGAGAAAAAAGACGGGAAACGGACACAGGATATTGACATCTACTATTCCTATGTCGGAATTGTAGATATTCCAACGGATGAAGAAATGCGGGAAATGGAACGGGAATATGGAAAACGTACCAAACGTCAAACCGCCTAAATATAGGCGTGGCAGGGGGTTTGTCAAGAAAAATGTGTAAGTTTTATAAAATTTTCTTACCGGCAGTTTTCAAAGCTGCCGGTTTTACATG
>QXXL01000439.1 GCA_009911505.1 Lachnospiraceae bacterium
TGCCTTCGGCAGCTCCCCCCTTGCGGTTGGGCCACTGACTTCGGGCATTCCCGGCTCCCATGGTGTGACGGGCGGTGTGTACAAGACCCGGGAACGTATTCACCGCGGCATTCTGATCCGCGATTACTAGCGATTCCAGCTTCGTGCAGCCGGGTTGCAGGCTGCAGTCCGAACTGGGACGTTATTTTTGGGGTTTGCTCCGCCTCGCGGCTTCGCCTCCCTCTGTTACGCCATTGTAGCACGTGTGTAGCCCAGGCCATAAGGGGCATGATGATTTGACGTCATCCCCACCTTCCTCCAGGTTGTCCCTGGCAGTCCCCACAGAGTGCCCGCCTTTGCGCGCTGGCTACTGTGGGCAGGGGTTGCGCTCGTTGCGGGACTTAACCCAACATCTCACGACACGAGCTGACGACAACCATGCACCACCTGTCTTGCCTGCCCCG
>QXXL01000441.1 GCA_009911505.1 Lachnospiraceae bacterium
TTCATCTACACATATATTTTCGTATATGCAAATCTTTTTGGCAAGAGGTTTGTCAACAGCTCGAAAAAGTCCAAAAGCTATTTATTCTCTTTTAAACAGTAAATCGTGCAGAGGTCAGCATATAACACGCCCTCCCCGCATTTTATCGTGTCAAACAAAAGGCACTGGAACAGCACGTCACGCACACCCTCAAGGCTTGCAAT
>QXXL01000442.1 GCA_009911505.1 Lachnospiraceae bacterium
GTTTCTGAAAAACCTGTGCCGGGAATATCCATCTCCGCCGATGCCGCCCGCCTTGCCGAGATGCAGTGCGTGTAAAGTCCGAGGATATATTTATCCGACATAGGGAAAGCGAATGTTTCCTGCCTGTCATATGTTACCCTGTATTTATCCTGTTCCCCTTCCGGCAGTTCAAAGAAGCACTGCACTGTTTCCAGATAAGTAT
>QXXL01000443.1 GCA_009911505.1 Lachnospiraceae bacterium
GTCAAAATCCGGCTTTATTTTCTTTCCGTACCTGCGGATTGTGGAAAAGAGGGTATTCCGGTCAATAAAGGAACGGGTACGCTTAAAAGCTGGTTTCCTGCCTTTGATGTCCATGTAAACATTATTCCCTGTCCCTTTCCCGGCAAACCTGCCATAACCGCCTGTCCGAAGCAGATAGGACAGCACCTCCAGCAGCTTTTCCCTTGACGCAATCTCCTGATAAGGGGAACTGCCAAATTCTATCCT
>QXXL01000444.1 GCA_009911505.1 Lachnospiraceae bacterium
GCTTTGGGCTGGAACATCCCTTTTTCTTCCCACCCGCCGCCATACATATCATGCTGTACCAACTGCTGGTAATAATGGTTCATGGTATTAGGCGCATTGTAGAGGGCAGTCACCATGTACGCCCTGATGTTGGTTATTCTGGTTGTGGTATCCCTCATGCACCCAATAACATACTCCAAATGGGAGCTGTTCAGCTTCAGGAACTTTGATTTTACAAGCTCATAAGGGTAATCTTCCCCGTT
>QXXL01000445.1 GCA_009911505.1 Lachnospiraceae bacterium
AATAACCTCATACAGTTCCTCATACAGCCCCCTGTCACTCCAATCGCCATATTTCATGTGATGCTCGTATTCGATATTCCCTTTGATGATTTCCATGTAGGCGTGGGCATCGTCCATCACATCAATCATACCATTATCCGACTTGCCCGGTTCTTGTTTTTCTGTTTCCCTATCCGATTGATTGATAGGATTGGTATAACTCAGATCAGTATAATTAGTATTGTTATAATTAGGGTTCGATTTTTG
>QXXL01000446.1 GCA_009911505.1 Lachnospiraceae bacterium
TATGATTCCCTGAAAGAAGCAGCATAGGATACAAAATCCTTGAGGAAAATGTGTCAACTAATCTTGACAAAATCAAACCTATTCCTTTCCGAAATCACACGTCAGCTACCGCAAGCCGAGGGCGGTCAGCACAGAGCAGAGGGAACGGGCAAGGCAGATGATGATTGCAAAGAATAAGGCAAAGGGAGATTAAGCAAAATTTAATGGAATTATGTATGTGCTTATGGTAAAATAACAGCGTTGGATAATTAAACAAATTGAAATTATGGAGTGAGGTAAATATGAAACAAAAAAAAATTGTTCTTCGGGTTATAGTAGGTATAGGAATAGCTTTGTTGATTATTATAATCGCAGCACTTGTATTGTTTAGAAATGAATTGCGCTCTCTTATGTCATTGAAAAAGGTTGATGATTACGGAATGTATCAAATGACCTATTATGGCGATTATGGATTTGATGACTTTCTGGAAATTGGTGCTGAAAATGATGCGGACATTGAAGCATTTGTAACAAAAAAGTTGTTGAAAGGACTGCCAATAAATTTGGGTGTTACAGGAGACGGCTGCACAGCTTTTGTCGTAAAAAATGAGAATGGCGATATTTTGTTTGGAAGAAATTTTGATTATTTATATGCCCCGTCTTTACAACTTTACACTGCACCTAATAATGGATATGCTTCGGTTTCCACCGTCAATCTTTCTTTTGCAGGATATTCTGAGGACAATTTACCAAGTGGTTCTCTTTTTGATGATTTCCTGACATTAGCCGCACCATTTCTTCCCTTTGACGGAATGAATGAGAAAGGGCTTGCGATTGCTACGCTTTCAGTGCTAGAAGCGGAAGCCCCATATAATCCCGACAATATAACATTAAATACAACCACAGCAATGCGGCTTGTACTTGATAAAGCGGCTACAGTGGAAGAAGCCATTGAATTGTTAAAACAATATAATATATATTTTTCTGGAGGTATTGATTGCCATTATTTAATTGCTGATGCAAGTGGGCATTCTGTCATTGTGGAATATGTAAATCAAGAGCTTTGTGTCGTTGAAGCGGAGGACGAATATCAAATTGCTTCTAATTTTATTGCCTATGACGGTTTGAATATCGGAGAAGGAGGGACTGAATTTGAACGCTATGATAAAGTGCAAAATGCGATAGAAGCGAATAACGGTATACTTGAGGAAGGTCAGGCAGTTCAATTATTGGCTGATGTCGGTATTTTTGATGGAAATATAGACAAACTACAATGGAGTGTTCTGTATAATCTTACAACTGGTTACGGAGAGATTTTTGCTAATCGGAAAACGAACAATATCATAAGATTTAATCTGGATATGGATAATTGATATTGGTGCAAACCTCTTGTTTGTTGGGAACAGAATTAAACATAAAAACTGAATATTGTTTACCTTTAGGTAGCGATTATCTTAACAGACAATCAGTTACCTTTTTTATTTCCAAAACTAATCAACACAGTACAGAAAGAATGAGGTATCAAGATGATTGAGAGCAAAAATGACGCAAGCAGAAATTTAGAAAAAGCATTGCAGGCATTGGAACAGGCGAAACAGCGTGTAGCCAATGAGAAGAAAAAGCAGAACGAGAAAAAACGCAAAGCCGAGAACCACCACAAGTACATCATGGGCGGTATCATTGTGAAGTATTTCCCCGACTGCTACCGCTATGACGAGGGCGAGTT
Source organism: Lachnospiraceae bacterium (assembly GCA_009911505.1). Classification (GTDB taxonomy): domain Bacteria; phylum Bacillota; class Clostridia; order Lachnospirales; family Lachnospiraceae; genus Roseburia_B. Next base: position 1,706 of record QXXL01000446.1, read on the forward strand.
AAACCGTATCTTGTCGGTTGCATTGCAGACAAGGGAGTGTCAGCAGATTATCTCTAAAATCAAAGCGGAAAGCCGAGAAACCACTCCCCCACAATCCACTCTCCCCAATGCCGAAAATGAAAGCGAGGGCGGTACGGAATGACAAAGGCAAGGACACTGGAAAGCCGAGGTAACATATTCACCCCGTTTACGGGGTGCGCACAGATATACCACCAAAGGTGGTATGTGCGCTCTCCGAGGGGCAAGTTTCACTTGCATGGACTCCTGCGAAGGGCGTTGTCTGCCTTACGGCAGCCAAAAGGGGAAATGATTTTGTCAAGATTAGTTGACACATTTTCCTCAAGGATTTTGTATCCTATGCTGCTTCTTTCAGGGAATCA
>QXXL01000447.1 GCA_009911505.1 Lachnospiraceae bacterium
ATCTACACATATATTTTCGTATATGCAAATCTTTTTGGCAAGAGGTTTGTCAACAGCTCGAAAAAGTCCAAAAGTTATTTATTCTCTTTTAAACAGTAAATCGTGCAGAGGTCAGCATATAATACGCCCTCCCCGCATTTTATCGTGTCAAACAAAAGGCACTGGAACAGCACGTCACGCACACCCTCAAGGCTTGCAAT
>QXXL01000448.1 GCA_009911505.1 Lachnospiraceae bacterium
TTTTCTGAAAAGCCTGTGCCGGGAATACCCACATCCGCCGATGCCGCCCGCCTTGCGGAGATACAGTGCGTGTAAAGTCCGAGTATATATTTATCCGACATAGGGAAAGCAAATGTTTCCTGCCCGTCATATGTTACCCTGTATTTATCCTGTTCCCCTTCCGGCAGTTCAAAGAAGCACTGCACTGTTTCCAGATAAGTAT
>QXXL01000449.1 GCA_009911505.1 Lachnospiraceae bacterium
ATCAAAATCCGGCTTTATTTTCTTTCCGTACCTGCGGATTGTGGAAAAGAGGGTATTCCGGTCAATAAAGGATCGGGTACGCTTAAAAGCTGGTTTCCTGCCTTTTAAGTCCATGTAAACATTATTCCCTGTCCCTTTCCCGGCAAACCTGCCATAATCGCCAATCCGCAGCAGATAGGACAGCACCTCCAGCAGCTTTTCCCTTGACGCAATCTCCTGATAAGGGGAACTGCCAAATTCTATCCT
>QXXL01000450.1 GCA_009911505.1 Lachnospiraceae bacterium
ACTTTGGGCTGGAACATCCCTTTTTCTTCCCAACCGCCGCCATACATATCATGCTGCACCAACTGCTGGTAATAGTGGTTCATGGTGTTAGGCGCATTGTAGAGGGCAGTCACCATGTACGCCCTGATGTTGGCTATCTTGGTTGTGGTTTCCCTCATGCACCCGATAACATACTCCAAATGGGAGCTGTTCAGCTTCAGGAACTTTGATTTTACAAGCTCATAAGGGTAATCTTCCCCGTT
>QXXL01000451.1 GCA_009911505.1 Lachnospiraceae bacterium
GATAACCTCATACAGTTCCTCATACAGCCCCTTATCCTGCCAGTCCCCATATTTCATGTGATGCTCGTATTCAATATTGTCACGAATAATTTCCATGTAGGCAGTGGCATTATCCATCACATCAATCCTACCATTATCCGGCTTGCCCGGTTCTTGTTTTTCTATTCCTCTATCCGATTGATTGATAGGATTGGTATAACTCAGATCAGTATAATTAGTATTGTTATAATTAGGGTTCGATTTTTG
>QXXL01000452.1 GCA_009911505.1 Lachnospiraceae bacterium
ACAGAGAACCGGAACCATCCGGGCATGGAACTTACGGAGCTGCATTTGAGTGACAGCATGGTGGAGTTGTTGAAAAGTGGGCGTATCAACAACCGGCTGCTATGTGAGATTGCCACACATGAGGATTTTGTTACCCTGATGACGGACACGGAGATTTATGTAGATGGTGTGGCAACCGCCCACTTCCAAAATTTCAACAGCCTTCTGGAAGTGCTGCGGGGGCAAGTCCTTTCCCAATATCAGCCGGTGGAGGAAGATGCTGCGTTAAAGGCGTTGGAAACCATGCAGGT
>QXXL01000453.1 GCA_009911505.1 Lachnospiraceae bacterium
ACCGGACTTGGGACGCTATCCTCCATGCCATAAGGGAAGCGCACAAGGACGATACGGACAGTGCGCCGGACGGCTCCAATGCCATGAAACTAATCAAAGACGCAAAAAAGGCAATGGCTGTGCCGGGTTCCTATCTGGATGTGTTCACTGCCCTGATGTGTACGCAGCTGCAAATCCGGTATGAGAAGCTGTCGGAACAGGAGCGCACGGTTCTGAAAAATATCATGAAGAAAACTCCGGCATATAAGGATTCTCCTTTGAGCAGGATGAAGCGGAGATAAGGAAATGCCGTTGCTTGGGCTTTTATCCATGCAACGGCATTTTGGTAACTCTGATTCAGTTTTCAAGCACACAAATATGATTTTCTGATTCTCATTCATTGATTTAGTAACTTTTCAAGAATCGAAATGTCATGTTTATCCTTATCTCTTAATTCATAACCTGAATGAAAAATTTTTTGACCTTTTAGAGAGATACACGGGATTGACCTACCCTCAAAAATAGCATTACTAAAATAGTCTTTCTCAAATTCATACCAGCCGCCCTCTAAATCAGCCTGCTTGGAAGTACCATCTTCATTCAAAACAAACGGATGAATGTCTAAATACCCATTTTTATCACTGTACAATTCTATTCTGACAGGTGTCCAATCTGTATCTACTTCATAACCATATTCCAAAAGTATCTTTAATAGTTTTTCCGTATGTTTAGCATCAAAATTTACATCAATATCTCTATGCAATCTTGTTTGTTTTCCTGCTAAAATATCAACTCCCCAACCGCCATCAATCCAATATATTATTCCTGCATTTTCCAATATATTAATAACAGTCAACAAATCTTCTTTTGTTGTCGTTTCTTTTCTTTTCATGCAATTTCTCCTATATAACTGCCCGTTTGCTGTCTGAAATGATTCTATCACATACTTACGAATAAATCAACTCACTGTTTATGATTTCCTCCGCCCGGCTGCGGATATTGTTCATCCGGCCTACCCATTCAAGCTGGTTCCTGGCTTTCAGTTCCTTGGTCACTCCCTCTGCGGCCTTCATCTGCTCCATGATTAAGTCCAGCCGTTCCTCTGCCTGCTCGTTCAGGTCGGCAAGGTATGTCCATAATTTCCCGGTCAGGATAAGGGAGCTGTACCGTGCAGGGTGTTCCTGTTTGAGATATTCCCGGTGCAGCCGTCCATAGCGTCCGATGGGGCGGTTTTCTTTCGGCAGCTTCAAGTCCGGGATATAGTAATCGCCTACCAGAATATAATCAATGCCGTTCTCTGTGATTCTTTCTTTCAGTTTTTCCATTGTCGTTCCCTCCTGTGGTGGAAGGCTTGTCACTGACCAGCTCAATCACGTCCATAATGCCACAATCCAGTGTTTCACAAATGCGGGCAAGTGTGTCCATGCTGATATGTTTCCCTTCTTTTCCCATGTTGGCTATCATATTTGTGGTCAGGCCAGCGGCAAGCCTTAAATCTTCTTTCCTCATGTTGCGCTCTATCAATGTGTGCCAGAGCGGTTTGTAGCTGATGTGCATGTTTCTCCCTGCCTTTCTGCCCCGGATGGGCGCTTGCCCCCATTATATCAGGTTTCTTGCTAACTCACAAATATTTCTTGACG
>QXXL01000454.1 GCA_009911505.1 Lachnospiraceae bacterium
AGTAATGGAGCGCGTTTCAGCCCTTAAAGATTTCTACTGGATTTTAAGAAAACACCTCGTTCTAAAGTCAAGGGTTTGCGGACTTAAAGCTAGTATGGTACGACAAGAGTACGACAAAATAAACTCTCTTAAAGGGTTAAAATAAATGATTTTAAATTAAACTCGTGTCAGTTCAAGTTAATATTTTGTACGATAAGGACATTTTTCTAA
>QXXL01000455.1 GCA_009911505.1 Lachnospiraceae bacterium
GAGTGTCCTTGATTATGATGATGCGGAGGAACAGGTGGACGAGTGCAGACGGTACACAGTGGAAGAACTGTTCTGCTGTGCCTATGCGCCCTATTTTTGGCAGGCGGTACAGATTCGTTATCCGGAATATGTAACATATAACCACAACTTGTACGCCATGCTTGGAGGACGGGATTGATGTTAAAAGTCAGGCTTATGGGAACAAAGAACGATATTAAGTGGTTCGGGAAGATTTTACAG
>QXXL01000456.1 GCA_009911505.1 Lachnospiraceae bacterium
CGTAAAAGAAAACCAGTAGAAAGCAAAGGAGAATTATCATGTGTAAAATAATCGCAATCGCAAACCAGAAAGGCGGAGTCGGCAAGACCACCACCACAAGCAACTTAGGCATCGGGCTGGCAAAACAGGGTAAGAAGGTGCTTCTGATTGATGCGGACGCACAGGGCAGTCTGACCGCAAGTTTAGGCTTTACAGAGCCGGACAGTCTGGAAGTCACGCTTGCAACCATTATGGGGAACTTAATCAATGACGAGGAAGTAGAGCCAGGAGAAGGCATTCTCCACCATGAGGAAGGGATAGACTTAATGCCGGGGAACATCGAGCTTTCCGGTCTGGAAGTTTCCCTTGTGAATGTGATGAGCCGGGAAACGGTACTCCGGTCATACATAGAGATTGTGAAGGAGAGCTACGATTATATCTTGATTGACTGTATGCCTTCCCTCGGCATGATTACCATAAATGCCTTTGCCAGCGCCGACAGCATCTTGATACCCGTACAGGCGGCATATCTGCCCGTCAAAGGCTTGCAGCAGCTTATTAAGACGGTCGGTAAGGTAAAGCGGCAGATTAACCCGAAACTGGAGATTGAGGGGATTCTGCTTACAATGGTGGACAGCCGGACGAATTACGCAAAGGACATCAGCTCCATGCTGAAGGAAGCCTATGGAAGCCGGGTGAGGATATTTGCCAATGTTATTCCCAT
>QXXL01000067.1 GCA_009911505.1 Lachnospiraceae bacterium
GAAATATTACATTTTCAAGGTTCTACGAGTATTCAGCCATAGAAAACTCTATGTTTTGACCCCAGTATCATGTCATTGAGAAAATGCCGCGGGAATACGGCTGCTTGAAATTTTTATGTTACTCACTGTCAATGCTGTATTTCCCCATATCGTCCAAATGAGCAGGGCAAAAAATATTACGATCATTACACATAACTTTACCAGTGCTTTTGGAATAGAATGTTTTCTCATGCTTCCTCGCTTTCTATTTGATTAGTTTGATTTACCCGTCGCAATATGAACATAGCAAGAATTAGATAAAAAGTATTTTTCTATTGCCACCGTGTGGCAGGTTGTGTTTCTGTTAATTTTGTGGATTTCATAAAGATTTGGAAAAAGGGCGGCTCGAAAGCCGCCCAAAAGATCAATATGGAATTTTGATTATAACCTGTGCGCCGCCAGTCTTTTCAGAGTTGCTTAAAATAAGCTGTCCGCCATGTTGGGATATTATGGAGTTTGCTACATAAAGACCTATTCCATAATGCGATTTGGAATGTCTGCTTTGTTCGTCCATATAAAACTGTTCGGTTGCACGTTTTAACGCTTCGGGAGAAAAACCACTTCCCATATCAGTGATAGAACACAAGATTGAATTATCTTTTTCATATACTTCAAAAAAAACAGTTTTTCCTACTGGTGTATATTCTAGTGCATTTGAAAGAACATTTGCGAAACCTCTTATCAGTTGTTCACTGTCTGCAAAGATATATTCCCGATTAAAATTCTCTCTCCATTCCAGATGAATATTTTTTACAGCGCACAAACCTTTTGCCTGTGTATGGATTTCCTGCAATAAGGAAGATAGCTTTACATTTTTGCGGCGAAAAGGAAAATTATCTTTTGCTTTTGTCATGTCAATTAGCGTTTCAACATAGTCCTGCATTTGAACAACACTGCCCTCGATATAGTCCGCACATTCTTTCTGGTTATCGGCAAGTATCGTATCATACAGCAATTCCGTATTTCCACGGATTATAGTCAGTGGTGTTTTCAAATCATGTGCCAAAGCTGAAATCTGGTCCTGCCGTAATTTATCGGCTTGCCATTGTTCGGCAAGCGAATTTTTTAGTGCCTGTTTCAAGTGCTCTAATGCGGATAAAGCGCGGTCTACTTCAAATATGCCACTGCTTTCAATCTTAAAATCCAAATCCTGCTTCTCAATTTTTTGGGTTACGATAAGCAGTTTATCAATTTTCCTACCCGTATATTTCCCAAACCAATGAGAAACAAGGAGCAGCAAAACGATAATCTCAATCATTATCAGCCCGATAAGGAGAAAGTCGGATACCGGGCATATTCGCCGAAGCGCTGGATTGCTAAATTGTGAAGTCAAACGATAGCGCAAAAGAATGACTTCATTTTCACATTCAACAATCCGGATACGGTATGGGTGGACTACATTCTTTCCGTTTGTAACAGCTTTCTCCCAAAAGGTGTTGGCGGTATCTTCTGGTAAAGAACCGTATTGGAACACACATGTGGGAGAATAAACGCCATAATCGCAAAAGCTGGGAATGTCGGCTGTATCAAACAATTTATCTGACTGTATTTTTTCTGCTGCGTCAGCAATCCTATCCTCAATATTCATGGCAGGAATAATGACTTCTGAATTTATACAGAGCATATATAGACCAACATTAACGGCAATAATGAAAAGGATACCTCCAGCAACAGTGAGTATATACCGCATGAAGATAGAACGTAGTTTTTTTACTCCCATTTATAACCCACCCCCCAAACCGTTTCAATAGGGGATAATTTGACAGCCGCTAACTTACTGCGGATATTTTTTACATGAGTGGCTATCACACTATCGTCACTTTCTCCCTCAAAACCAAAAACAGCTTCATAAATTTGCTCTTTTGAAAAAACCTGTCCCCGGTGCAAAGCCAGATATTCACATATTTCATACTCACTTTTGGTTAGAGGGAGTTTATTCCCATTGACTTCCGTTTCCTTTGCGTTAATGTGAAAGATAATGCCCGAAATGGATATGGCATATTTTTTTTCTCGGTTATCTCTACGTAAATGCGCATTTACACGGGCTAGCAATTCATTTGTACCAAAAGGCTTTGTGATGTAATCGTCGCCGCCAATTCCCAAACCACGAACAATATCACTTTCCTGTGTTTTTGCAGTCAAGAAAATAATAGGGCAATCCACAAAGGAACGGATTTGCTCGCATAATTCAAAACCGTCCATATCCGGCATCATAATATCCAGCAAAATCAAATCATATCGTCTGAAATCTATATCAAGAACGGCTTTTGCATTTGCTTGAAGTGTTACGGTATGGGCGTCTTTTTCGAGAATGCGCTTTATCAGTTGCAGCATTGCGTTTTCATCATCAATAACTAATATATTCGCCATATCAATCCCTCCTGTCAGACTTCATTTACGGTCGCCCCAAAAGGCATAAGGGCGAGTTTACGGTATGCCGATAATTGTACAGCATAGCAGTATTCCATTTATGCACGCTGTTATGGCAAGCGGAATACTACTGATCCAAGCCCTGCCATAATCCTCCGCACAGGAAGCATATCACATTTCCCAAACAACCCATATTATATCATCTCCTCACTCATTTGTATACTTTCCCTCGTACCGCAAAAACCACACGAACAAAATTACAATAAACAAAACCGTCATGCCTGCGCACATGCTTATCCCGAATTTAAGTTCTGCGCTAACAGCAGGTAAATCCTGCAAGGCAAATTGAAGCGCGAAATCACTAAGACGTATTCCAAAGCCATATGGCAGCACAAACCACAAGCCTGTACCCAATCCCGTTTGGAGCAACGCAGCTAATAAACTGCCAATAGCTCCCATTCCTATGCAGATCGTCCTTCCAAACCGAAATGCTAAAATAATAGAAAGCGCATATAGCAGTATATTACTGCTCCACAAGGTCAGAGCCAGTAATACAAGGGATGATGTCGGCAAAAGCAGCTTTGTTCCTGTCGCCGGAAGCAACAAAGTAAATAGAAATATGCCCAATAATACCGCAAGCAATCCGGCGGCAATCAGTAACAGGAATTTAGACAAAATAGCTTTTGTTTTGGAACGCAACACTAAAATATTCTGATAATGCCCCGCCCGGTTTTCCTGTCCTGCGATAATCTCACAAACGATACTAATAACAAAAGGATATGCGATTGCGAAAAGCTGAAAGAATACCGCAATTTTGTTTATATCGTTTACAGCCGCAAATGTCGCATACAGTAAAACAAGTGCTGCTCCTAGAAATGGGAATAAAACATGTACCCAAAAGAACGAAGAATTGCGCAACTTGTAAAAATCGCTTTTTAGATAATGATATAACTCAATCATGTGTTCTGTCTCCTTTAGTGAAAAGCCATGCTGTAAGCAAAAAACACAATACCGCCAAAATCAAGCTAAGACTAACGGCAGGAATGATTGTTCCAGTATTCAGCAGAAAAGAACCATTTTCAATAGGAATACCGTTAGGGTGCATTTTGAAAAAGGGGCATACAATGCGTGCTGGAATGGCCAATGGATTGAGATAAAACAAATCGCTTTCTGCTCCAATCGTGGATAAAATGTTGCAGCTAAAGGAAATTAGTACAGCGGTAAGATAATTTGTTTTTTTTGCAAGCAACATAATAAGCGGAAGCTGCCAAACGTAAACAAGAAACAATAACATACAGCCGAAAAACCCATTAAGCGGGTCAATGTTCATCACGGTAAAAACACCAAAGAGCGTACAGCCGCCCCACATTACAAAATTGGTTAATAAAAGCAGCACGGCAACCGCAAACAGCTTGCCAATCCAGATTTTCTTCATGTCAACAGATAAGCAGAGAATATTCTGATACTGTGTGCGTTTTTCACAACTGATAAAGCTGGCACACCAAATAGCAATCATAATCGGCAGTATCAAAATATACCACCAATTATAGGCTGTAAGCTGAACAAATTTTCCACTCAAGATGTATCCTAAGCTCAAAGTAACGATAGGGGCCGCAACAAATAGCTTTAATGCAAACGTATGACGTACTTTTAATAATTCAGAATGTACAAGATGAAACATTATTTTTTCCCCTTTCGTTATTAGCAGCTACAACACACATAAAAATTTCTTCTAAACTTGTGCCCTTGTTTATCTTGCTTTCATAGCCCAGCTTCCCGGCAGAAATAATTCCAATGTGTTCCGCAATCTGTTCTACTTCGGATAAAATGTGGCTGGATAAAATTACTGTAATTCCATGCGCCGGGAAAGAACAGATAAGTTCCCGTAACTCTTGAATACCAATAGGGTCTAACCCGTTTGTCGGTTCATCTAAAATCAACAATTTAGGTGATGCTAACAACGCAAGCGCAATGCCAAGCCGCTGTTTCATTCCTAAAGAAAAATGTCCCGCTTTCTTTTTTCGGGTGCCTGTAAGGTCAACAATCCGTAAGACTTCCTCAATGCGGGTATCGGGAAGTCCGAGCGCAAGGGTTCGCACTTTCAGATTTTCGTATGCAGTCAGATTTTCGTATAGGGGCGGCATTTCAATCAATGCGCCAATAGATTGCAAATCGCTGCGGTTCCATGCATGACCGTCAAACTCAATTTCTCCCGATGTAGGGCGCAAAATGCCAGTGAGCATTTTAAGAATGGTAGATTTGCCTGCTCCATTCGGTCCCAGCAATCCGTAAACGGAATTTCTCTGAATGTTTAGAGATACATTGTTTACTGCTGTCTGTCCTTTGAAATTTTTACAGAGGTTTGTTGTTTTCAAAATCATATCCATAATCATCATGTCCTTTCATTTAATTCTATCAATAGCATAAAGGATATTTTTGAAGATTTCATAAAGAAAATGGAATTTTGACGAGATAGCAAAATAGGGGGCATGAATAATCTGCTTGCAAATTATGGCAAATACAGCATTACCAGGGCAGAATTAGAGCCGATTATAGATGATGGCATACAGAACTATGATTTATCATTAGAAGCTATTTGTATCGGTTTGAAAATGGGCCTTGCATCCGCATTTAATGAGTATGAGTAAACCGTGAAGGAGTTAGAACAGGAATTAGGCAGAGTACCGTTATTTATGTTTCTGCCGGTTTTTCTGGCGTTTACAGCTTCAAACACGCTCTAGTACTCCATCCGGACAGAAATTGAAGTCCGGAACCATCTGCTTCGCACCATTGCGTCGTTAA
>QXXL01000068.1 GCA_009911505.1 Lachnospiraceae bacterium
ATGCCTAGCACTGGCACAAAGCAGGTGTCTCCAAACTTCAATTCCTGTTCGGATGGAGTACTAGTTCAATACCTACAGGGGTTTTCTTTTGTTTGGTTTCATGATATCATAACTATGATAGAAATTTTGCAGGCATTTTTAAAGATAGGAGACACCACAATGGCAAGAAAAGACCCATTCGTTTCACCAATATTAAAATGGGTAGGCGGAAAACGGCAGCTGTTCGATATTATTGCCCCGCTGATTCCGAAATGTTCTACATATTATGAACCATTTATCGGAGGCGGTGCGGTATTGTTTGGCACACAGCCGTCAAAGGCCGTGGTAAATGATTCTAACCGGGAGCTAATTAATGTTTACCTGACCATAAAAGAAGAGCCGGAAGAACTGGTTCAAAAGTTAAATGAGCATAAAGAGCAAAACTGCGAGGATTATTTTTATAAAATCCGTGCCCTAGACCGTGACAAGCAGGTTTTTGAAAGCCTGACAAATGCAGAGCGTGCGGCCAGGACTATTTACTTAAATAAAACCTGTTATAATGGCCTGTTCCGCGTTAACAGCTCCGGGGAGTTCAATTCACCCTGGGGCAGGTATAAAAATCCGAATATTACAAATGAAGAAACTATCCATGCGCTGCATACTTATTTCCATAAAGCTAATATTACCATTAAATGCGGTGACTACCGGGAAGCGTTAAAGGGTATCCGCAAAGGGGCTTTTGTGTATTTTGATCCGCCTTATATGCCAATCAGCGCTTCAGCATCTTTTACCGGATATACGGCAGGAGGTTTTGATGAAAAAGAGCAGATTGCGCTAAAGGAGCAGTGTGATGCTTTAAATGCAAAAGGTATCCGGTTTTTGCTGTCTAATTCATCTTGCCCGTTTATTGAGGAGTTATACCAGGATTATATTATTGAGCATGTAGGCGCAAAACGGACGATTAATGTCATTCCAGAGAAACGCGGGGAGATCAAGGAAGTGCTGGTGCGCAATTATGGGATTGATTGACGAAAAATGGGAAATTTTGTTTGATAAGTACCATATTGAGAATGAAATAAAGGAAAACGGCTGTTTTTATATCACTGCAGATCAAATTCGGGAGGTTAAAGAGCCCCGTTTGATGACAAAGTTTGACACGAGGGAATCGCGGCCAGCGGTGTTTGGCAGGAAAATTGCTATTTTACCAGTTACCAGAGGGAAATATGTCCTCGGGGAGTTTGAGCTGTATCAGGATTTTCCAGATATGGTTTCTGGTATTAAGCAGATGACAGGGGCCAAGGTCCCGGATTATTATGAAACGATTGATATTCATGATATCCGTTCAGAAGCTAATGCCATAAATATTATGGGGATTGCAGGGATTTTGGATGATTTTTTAGGGGAAAACCATATGGTACAGACTGTTTCCGGCCGTATGGGATCTGGCAGCTTTGGGTTTTCGGTGGACAGCTTCAAAAATGAGGCGCATTATATTTCGGTTGAAAATTCACAAGTGGAAATAGACGGTGGATTTGAAAACAGGAACGTGTTTGCATTGATCGAAGGGAAAAATGTCGTCCACAGCAATTTTTTGATCCGCCAGCTATATTATCCGGTACGGCTGTGGCATGGAAAAATCCGTAAGCGTATCCGCCCGGTGTTTATGGTGTATTCTAATAATATTTTCCGGCTGCTGGAATATGAATTTACGGATATTTTTTCTTATAACTCGTTGAATCTGGTACAAGAGCGCAATTACAGTTTGGAAAATATTGAGATTCAAATGGAGGATTTGTACGGGATATGGAGAAGGACGGTAGTTGAGCCAGAGCCGGATGTTACGTTTATTCAGGCGGATAGCTTTTATAAAGTAATTTCACTGGTGGAGCATTTGAATGAAAGGCCGATGGCCACGGGGGAAATTGCACAGTTATTTGGATTTCGCGAACGGCAGTCAGATTATTATTTTAATGCCTGCAGGTATTTGGGGCTGGCAGAGAAGTGCGCAGGGGAAGAGGGGGTAAAGGTGGCCATCACGCTGCAGGGGAAGCGGCTTCTTAAGATGAATTACAGGGAGCGCCAGCTGGGGTATGTGCGGCTGATTTTAAAGCATCAGATTTTTTATGATTTATTTGGGGAAGCGCTGTGTATGGGGGGAGCACCGGATAAACGGAGGATTGCAGAGAAGATGAGACAGCTGCGGGTATGCGGGGAGAACCTGGTTGAGAGGCGTTCCAGTTCCGTCCGCGGGTGGTTGTGCTGGATATTTGGATTAGTGGGGGATACAGGATTTTAAGGAGGATGAATTATGAAAATGGTAGCCTGCGTAGAAAATGGGAATGGCCTTTTATTTGGTGGCAGGCGTGTCAGCAGGGATGAAGAGGTTTATAAAGATATGCTCCGTTCGTTGGGCGAAGGGGAGAAACTTTGGATGAGCGCCTATTCCGCTAAATTATTTGATTTTTGCACGGATAAGAGGATAAGCGTAGATAAGGGGTTTTTAAAGAAGGCATCCCAAGAGGATGTTTGTTTTATTGAGGATGGATGCTGCCTAAAGGATTACCATATATTTGACGAAATAATTTTATATCGATGGAACCGCAGCTACCCTTCGGATGTTGTATTTGACATAGAGGCCTGCGGACGTGAGTTTTTCCTGGTATCTGCCACAGAGTTTCCAGGAAAATCGCATCAAAAAATTACAAAGGAAGTGTACCAAAGATGAAAAAAAGAATATTGCTTTATGGCCTGGCGGTTATACTGTTTTGCTTTTTGCCTGCCGGATGCGCGGAGGTGGCAAAAGTATCTGATAGTTCAGATGTGCCGGAATTTGCTGGAGAGCCTTATGTGGTGCTAAATGGAAATGAGCCGCTGTTTGTGGAGGACGACTATGTGACGGAGCCGTTTGAACTATATAGCGAGCTGGATGGGCTTGGGCGGTGCGGCGTGGCATATGCCAATATATGCAGGGAACTAATGCCTACTCAGAAGCGCGAATCAATTGGTTCGGTAAAGCCTTCGGGCTGGCGGACGGCAAAATATGATTTTATAGACGGGAAATATCTGTTTAACAGATGCCATTTGATTGGTTTTCAGCTGGCAGGCGAAAATGCCAATGAAAAAAACCTGATTACAGGTACGCGTTATATGAATGTACAGGGGATGCTGCCGTTTGAAAATATGGTGGCTGACTATGTAAAGGAAACCGATTACCATGTACTGTACCGTGTAACCCCTGTTTTTGAAGGGGATAACCTGGTGGCGTCTGGCGTGGTGATGGAAGCAGAATCCGTAGAGGATGGGGGCGAGGGTATCAGCTTCCATGTCTATGTCTATAATAACCAGCCAGGTGTTACGGTTGATTATGCGACAGGTGAGAGCTGGATTTCCGAAGGGAGGGATCCGGAAGAAAAAAGCGGTGCAGAAAACGGAACTTATATTTTAAATGAAAACACAGGCAAATTCCACTTGCCAGACTGTGCGGGGGCCCAAGATATAAAAGAGTCGAACCGGAGGGAATATACAGGCAGCAGAAAGGATTTGGTTACAGAGGGATACGAACCCTGTAAAACCTGCAAGCCGTAATGTAGGATTTTTGGAAAGAGGGCATAAATGGCAGCTTTGTGGACGGTGTATGTGCGTTTGCCCTGCTGTCCGTTGTGGCAGATATGCGTTATGTAAGGCCTGGGAAAAGGCTGAATATAAACGAAAGCCCCTTCATGCGTACTTAATGGCGCATGAAGGGGCTTTACCATATCTTTTTATTGATTTGCTAATCCGCAAAGCTCTTTTAACATCTTTGGAAGCTCTGAATCCATATTCTCTTCTGTAAACTGGCAAGTGCCGACTTTTTTATGGCCGCCGCCATGGTATTTTAACATTAAACTTCCCACATTTACATCTGATGTACGGTTTAAGATACTGTATCCGACTGCCGCCGAGCATCCTTTGCCGCCGCGTCCGCTGACAATCCATGCGGATATGTTTTGTTCGGGATACATGCTGTAAATCATAAAACGGTTGCCTGTATAAATCGGATCTACCCCTCTTAAATCGGTAATAATTACATTTTTGTCTACCCGTGTGTGTGCAGATACCATTTGTTTGAATTTCTCAGTCTGTTCATTGTAAATTTCTATGCGCTCCTGCACATCCGGCAGGGCAAGGATTTCTTCTGTGCTCATGGTCTGGCATGCGTGCATCAGTTTTTCCATCAGCTGGTAATTGGAAATCGAAAATTGGCGCCATCTGCCGAGGCCTGTCCTTGGATCCATCAAAAACCCAATTAATATCCATCCGGACGGATTCATAATTTCATCAATCGTAAGGTTTCCAGAATCCACTTTGTCAACGGCTTCCATCATATCGTCAAACTGAGGGAACTGTTCTTTGCCGCCATAGTATTCATAAATAATCCGTGCGCAGGAAGGGGTAATGCGGCTTTCCCCTTTGTATTTGCCTGCAAGCGCAAGCCGTTCATGCTCGCTGGAGTGATGGTCAAACCACAGGCCGCAGCCTTCTACATAAGGCACATTTGCCAGGCAGTCATTTTCGTTTACTTCCACCAATCCGTCTTGTAAATCCTTTGGGTGCGCGAATTTCCAGCTGTCAATAATACCGGCTTCCAAAAGCAATGCGCCGCATGCTAAGCCGTCAAAATCGGAACGTGTCACTAATCTCATGAATATAATCCTCCTTTTGGTTTAAGTCTTCTGCTGCCAAGTATAACATATTCAAAGGGGGGCGGTAAATAGGGTTCATTGTAAAAATTCCTTTAACACCCCAATAAAAATATCCATATCAATAGGTTTTGCAATATGTGCGTTCATGCCGTTTTTAAGGGCCGCTTCTTTATCTTCTTCTAATGCGTTGGCCGTCATGGCTATAATCGGCAGGGTGCTGACGTCTTTGCGGTGCAGGTTACGGATTGCGCGGGTGGCTTCGTAACCGTTCATAATCGGCATCTGCACATCCATGAGGATAGCATCATAATAATATTCTTCCGCTTTTTCCATCATTGTGACGGCATCTGTCCCGTCTGGTGCGCTTTCAACCTCAAAGCCTGCTTCCGTTAAGATTATTTCTGCGATTTCCCGGTTAAGCTCGATGTCTTCAACCAGCAGGATCCGTTTTCCCGTAAAATCAGCCAGCGTCCATTCGGCGCGTTTTTCTGTTTTGCCAGCCAGGTTGTTTGCAGCCAGCAAGACGGATTTTAAGTCGGACATAAACAGCGGTTTTGCACAAAATGCGGTTATTCCTGCTTCTTTTGCTTCAGCTTCAATGTCAGACCAGTCGTATGCCGTTAAAATAATGATCGGTACATGTTCGCCTGCAATATGCCTGATTTTTTTTGCTGTTTCCAGGCCGCTTAATTCCGGCATCTGCCAGTCGATAATGAAGGTGTGGAAGGCGTCCCCGTCTTCGAGGGCGCTTTGGGTGCGGTAGCCCGCTTCCCGCCCAGAGGTCGTCCACTCGGGGCGCATGCCGATTTGCTTTAGCATTTTGCTGACACTGTCGCAGGTGTTATAATCATCGTCTACAACCAGTACCCGCATTCCTTCCAGTTCCTTAATCTGCGCCGTGTTCTTTTCGGTATCCTGAAGCTTTAGCGTAACGGTTACGGTAAATTCGCTGCCCTTGCCAGGCGCTGTTTCAACAGAAATCGTTCCGTTCATCATTTCGACAATATTTTTAGTAATGGCCATGCCAAGCCCTGTTCCCTGGATGCCGCTTTGCGTGGCAGTTACTTCACGTTCAAACGGTTCAAAAATGTGGCTGGCAAACTCAGGCGACATGCCGATACCATTGTCTTTGATCCGGAAAATAAAGTCGCCGTACCCATGGCGGAAGGTCGCTTTTTGTATAATCTGAAATGTAATTGTCCCTCCAGCAGGCGTATATTTAACCGCATTGCTCAGCAGGTTGATAAAAACCTGGTTTAACTTAAGGGCGTCTGCGATGATGTCTTCGTTTGTTACTTCAAATGTATCAATAAACAGCTCCAGCTGCTTTGCTTTTACCTGTGGCTGTATAATATTCACCAGGTTGTGCATAAGGTCTGAAATGTTGCATTCCTGCTCCTTGATCTGCACCTTTCCGCTTTCAATCCGGCTCATATCCAAAATATCGTTGATAAGGCTCAGCAAATGGTTGCTGGAAGAAAGCACCTTCTGTAAGCAGTCGCTGACTTGGTCTTTGCTGTCAATGTGGTTCATTGCAATCGTCGCAAAGCCAATAATCGCATTCATCGGTGTGCGGATATCATGCGACATATTGGAGAGGAATGTCGTCTTTGCGCGGTTGGCGTGCTGCGCCTGCATTAATGCATCCTGTAGCGCCTGTGTCTGTTCCCGCTGTTTTTGCACCTGTTCGGTAATTTCTTTTGATACTACCATAACCAGAATGTCGTTGGTGGCGCTGTCTTGCGTCATAATAAAAGACTGGCGTATGCACATTGGCACACCCTGTGGCGCAGCGCCCCAGTACTCGGCGTCAACCTGGGCATTCCCCAGTTCAAACTGTTCTAGTAAGTAAGCCGTATTTACAATCTGGCTGTAGTCTTCTATGGATTCCGGCAAGACAAATTCTTTCCATTTTTCAAAACATTCGGAAGCCCTGCATGGCGCAGAAAGCCCTGCCGGGCCAAGCAGTGAAACCTGCCCGCCGTTTACAGTGCGTGTAATATCATGCTCGATCCAGTCTTGTGTCAGGTTAAATTCAAAGGTACAAAAAGAGTTGGAAGTAATGGCAATCCGGTATTGCCGTTCCTTTCGGTTGGCGTGTGACATCTGTGCCTGAATACGAAGCTGCTGTTCTTTTACCTCTGTAATGTTTTGACGGATAATAAGCACCTTGCTTGCCCTGCCGTATTTACGTTCTAAACAGATGATATTCATGTGCTCCCATTCCATACGGCCGCCGCGCGACACATGGCATTCGATACGCAAATCGTCTTGTGTTTCTAAAGCATCCTGGACAGAGGTTTTGTCCATAAACCTGGCACATTCTTCCTTCCCGTCCTCATCTGTTATGATAGAGCACAGGTAATCGGACAGATCCTGATAACTGCCGCTGCAGGCTATTTCTTCATCCTGCGGCCTGGTTCCAGACAAATACTGGTAGGTATCTGTTTCAAAATCCACCAGGGCAAACCGGGAAAACAGAGTAATAATACCGTTTATAATGTAACCCATTTCCCTGTTTTCTTGTTCCAGCAGTTTTTTATTCTGGCTTGCACGGATTAAAAGGGCTATTACATAAATAGTAAATAAACCGATTAAAATAGCTTCTAACTGGATGCCTGCTAGGTTTTCAGCATTTACCATACGTTTTGTAATTGTTTCTGGAAATGTCTGTACAAGTGCAAAATTATGCTCGGGAAGGTGGATGATGCAGATATTGTCTGTCTGGCTGCCCGGTGCACACAAAAAGGAGCCTTCCCCGCCGTTTTCAAAAACATCCTGTACAAGCCCGGCTGTCTTTTCGTCAATTACGCCGTTTTGTGAAAGTGTGTTTAAGAGGTTTCCGGAATATGCCTTATCATCTGAGCTTGCGATTGCCGTGCCGTCCGGCGCGCATAAAAATACATCTGCGGTTTCGCCGAAATAGGTGGTTGCAAGCATATTTTTAAGATATTCCTCCGCAAGGTAAGCGCCCCGCAGCACGCCAATAATTTCGCCGTTAAAATAGACAGGCGTGTAAAAACAAACCATTGCTTCATCGAAGAAATGAGGGTCAAACACAATGTCGGTATTGCTTTGGCCGCGTATGCCTTCTGTGTAAAACCTGCGGCCTGTTACATCTGATGTACGCCCATCGGAAGCGTAGTCAACGCCGTTTGCATCGGTAAACATCAGGGCGTCAAATAGGGAGTTGTCGTCCAGCCCGTCTAACATGCGCGCAGTAACTTTGGGGGTGGAAAGGCTGTCGCCGATAAAATGGGCGTAGGTCTTTATCAGATTCATGGCATTATTTAATTCGCCGTCAATCTGCATGGTTTTCTGCCGCGCGCAGTCCAGTGCGTAGTATTGGTTGCGTTCTTCCATACGGCTGGTATTCTGAGATGAAAACCAGTAGAACACAATGATAATGGCTGGCAGGAGCAGTAAGATATAGGTCATCTCGTGTACGGGCTTTGTACTTTTCATATGCGTCTCCCTTCTGGCGCTATAGTCAGTAATATACCATATTTTATCATATTTGGAGGCTGGGCACAATTGGTTGGGGAAGGAAAGTTGACAGGTTTTGGAAATCAGGAAAAATTATTATGTTTTTTTTGGGCTTTTATTATTGTATAATGGGGGTGTATAGCTGTGATATGTCTGCTTTTGAAGGAGGAATTTAATTGAGGTACGAAACGGTTTTATTTGATTTGGACGGGACATTGACGGATCCGGGTGTTGGAATTACAAATTCGGTGGCATATGCCCTGGAAAAGTATGGCATAAAAGAGGGGGATCGTAGGGCGTTATATAAATTTATCGGGCCTCCGCTGCATGAGTCATTTGAGTTATTTTATGGGTTTTCTAAAGAGATGTCGATGGAGGCTGTTGCTTTTTACAGGGAATATTATAGTGGCAGGGGGATATTTGAGTGTGTGGTTTATGAGGGGGTTAAGGAACTGCTTTCGAGGTTAAAAGATGCGGGTACCACCTTGCTTGTAGCGACTTCTAAGCCGGAAATGTTTGCACGGATGGTATTGGGGCATTTTGGGCTTATGGAGTATTTTGATTATGTTGCAGGGGCAAATATGGACGGGACCAGAACGAAGAAGGATGAGGTGATTCGATATGCTATGACGGAGGGGAACGTATGGGAGGTGTCTGCGGCGCTGATGGTAGGGGACAGGGAATATGATGTTTTGGGGGCAAAGAGGCATGGGATTGCTTCGGCTGGTGTTTTATATGGATATGGGGGCTTTGAGGAGTTGACACGGGCAGGGGCGGATTATGTTGTAGAAGAGGCGGGGGAGATTGCGGGCATTGTATTGGGGTATTAGAGGGGATTATTTCCAGCATTTGATAATTTACAAAACCTTTACAAATCGATATGGTATTCCCTTTGCATTTCCGCTATAATTTTTTTGAATATAGATGACAGATGGGATGGTTTTATTTATGAAAAAAATACTGGTAATTGAAGATGAAATTGCAATCAATGATTTGATCTGCATGAATCTGGAAATTGCGGGATATAGTGCGGTTCCGTTTTTTGACGGGTTAAAATTTAGCGGGCATTTAAAAAACTGCCATGAATATGATTTGGCATTGTTGGATATTATGCTGCCTGGTAAGGACGGCTTTATGCTTTTGGAGGAGCTGAAAGCGTATAGTATCCCGGTTATATACCTGACAGCAAAAGGCGATCTGACCAGTAAAATAAAGGGGCTGCGCAATGGCGCGGAGGATTATATAGTAAAGCCGTTTGAGATGCTGGAGCTTTTGGTGCGGATGGATAACGTGCTGAAGCGTTTTTCTAAGGGGAACGGGGAAGAAATCCGCATAAAAGATGTGGTAATCGATGAAAAGAAGAGGACAGTCTGTAAAAACGGTGTGGAGATCCCAATGCAGCCTATGGAATTTGACTGCCTGTTAGCTTTTTGGAAATATAAAAACCGTGTGATGACCAGGGAACAGATTTTAAATATGCTATGGGGCGTGGATTTTTCTGGGGAAAGCCGGACAGTGGATGTGCATGTGGGGAACATTCGTAAAAAGCTGGATTTTGCTGATGTGATTATTACAGTGCCGCGCGTGGGATACCGTATGGAGGTTTCAAATGAATATGATTAAAAAAATTGCTTTGACTGCGTCAATCCTGTTGTTTGTATTGGCGCAGGCTTTTTCATGTTATGTCATTTATGCCAGCCACAGGGAAAAAACAGCATTGCTGAAAAAATACGGGGGGAGCCTGTTTGAAAAATGTGCACAGGACTGTTGGGGGCGTATATTGGAAGCCAGTTATAGGATGCCGGTGGACGGCAATGTTGTAACATATTATTTTAGGGAGGTTATGCCGGAGGGTTCTGCCCTTTACCAGGGGAAGGAGGAGATGTTTAATAGCAGCAAATATGAATTTGACGTTAGCAGGCTTAGTGCAGAAAGGCAAGAGTATCCGTGCAATAGTATGCGGGAGGATATTAATGGGCGGAACCTGCAGATATTTTATACCCAATATAATGTGGCCAGGGATAAAGGGGGCAGTCCAGAGCAGTATACGCTTTTGTATGTGACGGATATGACGGAGGTTTACCGGAAAACGGCAGGACTTATTGTGCAGGAGCTGCTGGTTGCTTTTTTTTCTTCTGTACTGATGGAGATGCTGCTGGTTTCGCTGATTAAAAAAATTACGAAACCGCTGCAGGCGGTTAACGAGACTCAAAGGCAGCTTATTGGGAGTATGTCGCATGAATTGAAAACACCCTTAACGGCGATACGGGGGTACTCGGAAACTCTTTTGAGCGTTAGGCTGTCGAAGGAGCAGGAGGAGAAAGCCCTGTTGTATATTAACCGGGAAAGCGCGAGGCTTTCCAGGCTTTCGGAAAAGATGATGGAGCTGACAAGGCTGTATGAGCCGGAGTGTAAGGTGGCGTTAAAAGAAATTGGGGTGGAAACGCTCTTTGCGGCTGTGGAGGAAAGTGTGGGGCACAGGCTTTTTAAGAAGGGGCTGTCACTGGTGTTGGAAGGGGATTTTGCAGGGCGTACGAAACGGATAGATGAGGATTTGATGACGAGTTTTTTGATTAATCTGGTCAATAACAGTGTGATGGCTTCTAAGGAAGGCGGGACGGTTTATATGGGGGCGGACGCCCATTCGCTTTGGGTAAGGGACGAGGGGTGCGGGATTCCCAAAGAGGAACTGGATAAGGTACGAAAGGCATTTTACCGGGTGGATAAGTCACGGTCGAGAAAAAGCGGGAATATGGGGCTTGGGCTTGCGCTTTGCGAGCAGATTGCGGCGGCGCACGGCGGGCGGATGGAGATTTTGAGTGAGTTTGGGGTTGGGACAAAGGTGGTATTTACAGATTGTTTACAAAGGGATGAATACCTGATAACGAAAAAAAGGTAGAATGTGAGGTGAAAAGAAGAAAGCCAGGGAGTGGTTGTATTTATAATTTAGGATTACAGGAGGTATGTTATGAGGAAAAATGTCTTTGTTGGATTTTTATGTGTTGGGCTGTCTTTGGGATGCCTGGCGGGATGTGAGAAAACGCCGGAGGAGGCAATTGTAAGGGAAAAGGGCAAGGATAGTGTGAAAGAGTATGAGGGGGTTGAAAAGGATGAGGTGAAAGGGTCGCTTAGGGAAGCTCTTTTGGCGCCGGAGCATTATAAGAATGAGGCAAGCTATGAGGGCGGCGGGCTTGTGATTGATACGGATGCGGATGTGGTTGTGCCGGATACAGATGCGGTGAGTACTTATACGGTTTCGGCGAAAGAGGTGGATCAGGAGATGATTGATACGGTGACAAAAGCATTTTTCCCGGAGGGCAAGATTTATCACAGGTATTCGTATGATGTGTGGACGAAAGATGATCGCAGGGAGAGGGCGACTTTGCTAAAGAAGTATAAGGCAGAAGGGAATCTGGATCCGTACGAGCATGGAAAGGATGAGAACGGGAACCTGCAGTTTGATATTGACGAGCAGATTAGGCGGGAAGAAGAGGCAATCCAGACTGCGCCGGAAAAAGCGGAGAAAATAGAAGTTACGCCGATGTTTGGGCTGGAATATGTAGATGGAAAGGGTGGGGAGCAGGAAGAAATAGCAGTCGATACAGATCATTTTGGCGGGGTTGTAGAAACTGAGGACGGAATTTACAATTATGAAATTAATTACCGGATGAAGCCGGATGTGCAGTTTTTGATAGAGCGGCGCAGGGATGATCTGGAGGATCCGTCTGTATTTACGGCATGGACAGAAGGGGAGTTTGTGCTGGGCAATGAAGGGGAGGAGAGCCATATTTCGAAGGAGCAGATTAAAAGCAAGCTGAATGTTTCGTTTGAGGATGCAAAAAAGACGGCTGAGGAAGCAATGGGGCGGTTAGGCTGGGATCTAAAGGTTATTGGTTGGGATTATGCGGTGTTTTGTTATGGTGAAGGGGGCACACGGGCAGATCATATGCTGGATGCCGGTTATCAGTTTTATTTTTCCAGGGAGATCGATGGCGTTGAAATTACGCATACGATGTCTTATGGAGGCGGGCTTGAGGATATGGACAGTACGCTTGTGCCGTGGAGCTATGAGCGATGCGAGATGATTGTCGGGGACGACGGGATTTTGTGGGCGAGCATCTGCAATCCTTATGATATTGGAGAAGTGCAGACGGAGAATGTGAAGCTATTAGACTTTGACAGTGTAGCCAGGATATATGAGCAGATGATGGAAGTGTCGAATGCGGATATTACAAAGTATGAGGCATGCAGGAAATACAATATCCGCAATATTAAGCTTGGATATACTAGGATTTATGATCCTACGAAGAATAATGATACGGGGCTTTTAGTTCCGGCCTGGGATTTTTTTGGCGGGTTTGACAGGGAGGATCTGGACGGGGGTTCGAAGCAGCATGATAGCGGAGAATATTCCACGAGAAGCTTTTTGACGGTGAATGCGGTGGATGGGACGGTAATTGACAGAGGGTTAGGATATTAACGGGATAGTAGCAGCAGATTCTGCCGCGTAAGGCAAACGGGATAAAAAAGGAGATTTTTATGAAGCAGAAATTAACGTTTTTTTTTATACTTTGTATAGTGTCCGGCTGCCTGGCAGGATGTAAAAAAACACCGGAGGATCCGGTTGTGAGGGAAAAGGGGGTACACAGCCAAAAGGCATATGAAAGCGCTGGGGACAGATCGGGCGGCACGCTGCGGGAAGCGCTTTTGGTGCCGGGGCATGTTACGGACCGGGCGGTGTATGAGGAGGGTAAGCTTGTAATTGATACGGATGCAGATGTAACTGTTCCGGATGTGGATGCAGCCAGTACATATGGGGTGTCTGCAAAAAAGGGCGGGCAGGAGATGGTTGATTTGGTAACGGGAGTATTTTTTCCGGATGCAAAATTTTATCATACGGATGGGTTTTATACACTGACAAAGGATGAGTGTCAGGAGAAAATTACGGAACTCAAAAAGTATAGGTCAGAAGGAAAGGATGAAAACGGAGGGCATGATTTTGATCTGGACAGTTTGATTAGCCAGTATGAGGAGTTGTTAGACAAAGCCCCTAAGGAGAAGGTACTCGAAGAAATTAAGCCGTCGTTTGGTTTGGAATACGTGATATATGATGACAACGATAAACCCAAGAAAGAAGTGTTGGAGGATCTTTTTTATGGCGTGGCGGTAACGGAAGACGGGGAATATGATTACAGTATTAGCTATGGCAGGCCGGACATGCAGTTTACTATAGAGAAAAACTTTAGAGGGGTAGCAGGTCCGTTTGAGCCAGTTTATAGGGTGTCAGGGGAAGCGTTATTAAGCGGGCAGGAAGAGGCAGACGTCAAGTGGGACGAGGGGCGCTTAAAAAAATTTGTGGATATCCCTTTTGAAAAAGCAAAAAAAGCTGCGGAAGAAAAAGCAGGGCAATTGGGGATGGGGCTTGCAGTTTATGGCTGGGATTATCAATTGTTTTACCGGGGGAACGATGTGGTACAAGAAAGCAATATTTTAGACGGCGGGTATGTTTTTTACTTTACAAGGATGGTAGACGGTATTCCCCTGACCTATACGGACGTGTGGGGCGGGGGAGTGGAGGAGATGGAAAGCACGCTTGACCCTTGGGGGTATGAAATTTGCAATATAGTGGTAGGAAGCGATGGGGTTTACTGTGTGGAGCTGCGGAATCCATATGAAATCGGGGAGGTAAAGGTAAAGAATGTACAGCTTTTGGATTTTGATGAGGTCATGCAAATTTATACGCAGATGATGGAGGTTTCTATGGCCGGTTTTGTGTCGGATGAAAACTTTAGGACATGCCATATTACGCGTATTACGCTTGGCTATAGCAGGATTTATGATCCGATGTCCGATAACTCGGCAGGCACGCTTGTCCCAGTGTGGGATTTTTTCGGGAGCTTTGATGTGGGGTTAGAAGATACTTTGGCCAGGGATTCGCAGGGGTGTTTTACAAGAAGTTTGTTGACAATTAATGCAATTGACGGTACGGTCATTGACCGGGAACTGGGGTATTAGGTATGGGGGCGCTTAAACAGGTTTTTGTAGCAGTGCGGTGGAATTTTCTGGGCTTCCATAAAAATCCCCGTATTATCCTGACATTTTTGTTCTCCTTTATCCTCTGCTTTTTCTTAAGTGGGCGTGCCATGATGGTTGCAGAATATTATGATTCTCCGGTGCAGGCGTTTGAGCCATTTATCTGGACATTTGGGGATGCGTCGTCTATTTTGCTCTGCTCGCTGCTTTTAATCCTGTTGTTTATGGATTTGCCCAAATTAAGCCCGTTTACGCCCTACATGCTGCTGCGGATGAAAAAGGGCAGGTGGCTTTTGGCGCAGCTTATCTATATAGCTTTGGCCACATGCCTGTATATGCTTTCTGTGCTTTGTGTGACCAGTATACTTTGCATGAAAAAAACGTATCCGGGGAATATCTGGAGCAAAACGGCGGCGCTCCTTGCGTATTCCGAAATGGGCAAAAAGCTTTCTGTGCCTTCGACTGTTAAGGTTATGGAAAGCACAAGCCCTGTCGGATGCAGCCTGCAAATTGTACTGCTGCTTATTTGCTATGCACTGGCCCTGAGCTTTCTAATGCTGTTTTTTCAAATGAGGGCCGGCAAAAAAGCAGGGATAGCGGCAGGGCTTGCCTACAGCCTGTTTGGGTTTTTGCTGGATCCAAAGGTACTTGCGGCGCTGCTGCAAAAGGAGGATTACCAGATGTACCAGATACGGCGGCTTACTGGCTGGATAAGCCCGTTAAACCATGCCACGTATGGTATGCACGATTTTGGATATGACGCTTTGCCTTCCATAGGGCAGTCCTGCCTGTTGTTTTTGCTGCTTCTGGGGGGATTGGCGATTCTGTCTTTTTGGACGCTTAAAAAATATAATTTCAGTTCGTTTACAGGAACATAGCCAGATTTTGGGGCACGCACTGTGGAAAAGGAGGAAGTTGTTATGGGGGAGCTGATGCGGGAAAAAAGCATTTGGGCATCGTCGGCGGCCTGCCTTGCTGCATTTATCCTGGGTGTTCCGTTTCAATTGGTGGAACCGCCCCTTGAAACAGGGATGTTTTTAAAACTCTATGAGCAGGCGCTTAGTACACAGCTTGTATTATTCTGCATTCCAGTTGTATCAGTGCTTCCGGTGGGGGCGGTATTTGTAAAAGAGGCTCAAAATGGGTTTATACGGTTTTATATTACCCGGATTGGCAGGATAGAATATATCCGCCGTAAAACGGCTCAGGTGTATGTAGGGGGCGTAATCGTGGTTTTAACAGCGGGGGCAGTATTTTTGGCGGGATGTTTTTTGTTTTTGTACCCACTGGAATTAGTGGGGGGGATTTCGATGGGGGAGCTGTTTAACGCGGCGCTTTTACTGTTTAGAATCTGCCTGGTCGGGGGGATTGTGGCGCAAATGGCAGGGATTTTTGCGGTGGTATTCCAAAATTTTTATATGGCATATGGCCTGCCGTTTGTATGCTATTACTTGCTGGTAATTGTGAAGGAGCGGTATCTGCCGGAAATGTATGCGCTTTATCCGGGGGAATGGGTGGCGTTCCGGGAATACTGGGGGGCGGATAAAAGCGGGATTTGGTGGATGCTTGTATTGTGTTCCTTGGCGCTCTGGGGGGTGCATGGGATACTTTTGTATAGAAGGCTTAAGGATATATAGGGCGCCTTAAGGCTTTAATGGGAAGTGGAGGGGTAGATTATGCCTTATGTGGAAATAGAGCATGTAACGAAAAAATTTGGCAGTGATGTAGTTTTAAAGGATATCAATATTTCAATGGAAGAGGGCAGGGTTTATGGTATATGCGGCAACAATGGCTCCGGAAAAACAGTTTTGATGAAGTGCATTTGCGGTTTTTTACCCGTTTCCTCGGGAGTGGTACGTGTTGCGGGGGAGGTGGTTGGCATTACGGTTGATTTTCCGGAAAGTATGGGGGTAATTATTGAAACGCCAGGGTTTTTAATGAATTTAAGCGGAATACGGAATCTGGAAATTTTGGCCGGGCTTAGGGGTGTAATTTCAAAAGGCGGGATACGTGCGGCGATGGAACAAGCCGGGCTTGATCCGGATTTGAAGAAGGCGGTTAGCAAGTATTCCTTAGGAATGCGCCAAAGGCTTGGGATTGCACAGGCGATTATGGAGGATCCAAGGCTTTTGGTTTTGGATGAGCCGTTTAATGGGCTGGATAAGCATGGGGTGAGTGATATACGGGCGCTTTTGCTGGAATTGAAAAAACAGGGTAAAACGATTCTACTGGCCAGCCATAATAGTGAGGATATCCGTATTTTGTGTGATCAGGTGTTTGAGATGGACGGAGGGAGGATACGGGAATTATGAGGCTTTTTTGGAAGGTTAAGCTGGTTTTGCTTGTAGCGCCTTGCTTGGCGGCGCTTTTTTTAATGCCTGTAAGCGTAGGGGCGGATGGGCTGGTTTCCATTGATACGGATAAAAAATATGAGGGGATGAACGCGTCATTTGCGAAGGGGTATATGCCTTCCATAAAAAAGGATACGATGAATCTGGTTGTCCCGTTTGTGGCGCAGACGGCTCTTATGGGGGATGCACTGTATGTCGGGGTGTCGTTTGAGCGGGAGGAAAATAGCCCGTTTGTGTATCAGAATTACAGGAAGCGGGTGAAAAAGTCGGATAAGGGCGTATATTTGTACCGATGCAAAATTAAGCTGCGTAAGGGGCGGGTGAATGGGCAGTATCCGCTGTATCTGACAGTTGGGGCGCAGGTGGAAAATGAGGTGGTTTCACAGCAGTTTACGGTCTATGTGGAAATTTCCGACGGCAAGCCGACAGCCTTTTTTCAGGAAAGCCCTGAAAAGGAAGCGGGAGTGGCGGAAGATGATGGGTTAGGGGTACAAGGCGCAGGGCAGGCGGAGGAGGCAGATGGGAAGAATGCAAAAGCTACACACCAGCCCAGAGTGTTATTGGTACAGGGCAATGCAAAGGGGATGCTGCTACAGGCGGGAAGCAGCGCAAGCTGGAAGATAACGGCGAAAAACTGCAGCAGCAGCCAGGATATAGAGAATATAAAAGTAACGCTTTTGTATGAGGGGGCGGAGCTTTTATTTGAAAAGCAGGCGTGGTATTTTGAGCGGGCTGCCGCCGGGGGAAGCATGGATTTGTCCCAGGAGGTTACGGCTTTAACTAAGGCTGCGGCAGGGCAGGCTGCCGTGCAGTTTTTGTTTGAGTATGAGGATAAGGATGGAAATGCATATAATACAACGGAAACGGCGCACCTGTCTATCTGCCAGGTACAGCAGGCGCAGCTTGCCAACCTTTCATTTCCGGAGGGCATTTATGAAGCAGATACAGATATGCTTTCATTTCAGGTTCAAAATACCGGGCTTGCCGTCCTTTATAATGTAAGAGTGCGTATGGAGGGCACAGGGTTATTTCCCGAAAAGGAGTTGTTTCTTGGAAACCTAGATCCTGGTATGTCGGCGGACGGGGAAATCCAGGTGTTTGCCGGGACTTTAGATATGGATGCGGATGGGAATTTTGCAGAGGATGGATATGAAAAGTACGGGGAAACAACTGGGAAGGTTTATTTTTCTTATGAGGATGGGGAGGGGTCAGTGACACAGCAGGAATTTTTGTTCCATACGGAAATCAAAAAGCCGGAGATGGTAGAGCTTAAAGTGGAAAAGCAAAAGGAGGAGACGAACCAGTGGTGGATTACAATACTATTTTTTTTATTTCTTTTACTGGTTTTGATAATTGTCTGGCTGTATTTACGTATGAAATATTATCAGAGGAGAGGCAGGGTGTATGAGGGTACAAAAGCTTTATAGGGATATTGTAATAATTGGGGCGGCGATGCTGTTGTTTGTTTATGTTAAAGGGCGGTTTGACCTTTGGCAGATGGAGCAGAAGCCGTACGGCGTTTTGATTCAATCGCAGTCTGAGCTAACAGGGGCTGTCGTCAGTGAGTTTGCCAATTTTTTGGGTATCCGGCAATTTTTGCCGTTTTCTTCAACGGAGGTTACGTTGAAATTGGGGGAATATTCCATGGAAACAGAGCTGAAGGGGATTTATCTGGATGAATATCCATTGCGGTGGGTAGATGTGGACGAGGGCGTACGGCTTGGGAATACTGCCGTATTGTTTTTGGGCGCAGGCAGTTTTTCGGCTTTTGTGGATAAGAATGGGCGTGCCCCGGCGAATAGGCAGGTGCAAGAGTGGATTGATGGATATACGAAGCTGCAGATTACGGTGGTGGATGAAGCAGGAAAGGAACGGCAGGCGAAGGTGTTTGGAATTTTGAAGGAGCCGGAAGGGATTGTCTGTATGGATAAGGGCCAGATGGAACAGGTATTTGGACCAGTATGCCGGGTGCGGGGAGGTTATCTAAAGGTGCATGGATACCGAAATATGCAGGCGGCGAAGGAAGCTCTGCTTGGGGCGGGGTTTTCGGTGGAGGATATACCGTTTATAGAGTGACCTCACATTTGCGGCAAGAAGAGTTTTTTGTGTATTACACGAATGGTTTTTCAAACACGCTCTAGCAAGTCGATTATTTATAAAAATAAGTAAATTTGTATTCATTTTAGGTTATTATTTTGTGCAAAACTGCCGATGTAACATATAACGGCAGTTTTGCCATGTTATGGTAAAGCTGCCAGGATAAGTGAACGGATTCACAAAGTTATTTCAGGGAGGAAATGAGTTATGGGTATGGCAGCAAGCGGGGGCGGAATGTCGGGGGTTCCCACCGGCTATTCCGTCTGTACGTCAGGTGCAAACAGCGCTGAGCATTATTTTGAAAGGCTGCGTGCAAGCAGGAAAAAGAACCAAAGGCCGAAAAAGAAGCTGAAATATAACCCAAGGGAAATTGCGAACCAGCTGCAGCGTATGTCTAAATCACGGAATGCAGCAGTTGTCCTGACCAGGGCAAAAAGCAAAGTTGCAGTACTGCAGGCTGCAAAGGCGAGTGGTCAGTACAAGGATTCCGATATCCGGGTCGCGATGGCGCATGCGAGGCGGATGGTTGAATGCTCACGGATGAAGGTGCGCAACTTAAAAGAGGAAGAGCTGATCAAGAGCCGTGATAATAGGGATCATACGGTAAAGGAGCAGAAAAAGAGGGCTGAGGTCAAGCGCCGCGTCCATCAGAAGGAGCAGGATATTAAGCTTAAGATGGCGATTGAGGAGAACCAGCAGATCTTAAAGGAAAAGATGCGTAAGCAGGTGTTAAGCCAGAAGCGCCGTATGCACCGGAGTGAGGAGCAGGGAAAAATAACGGAAGCGGATATGAAGTACCTGCAGCGGATGGGAGAAGGAGATCAGCCGGCTTACAGCATTGATCTGGGTAGTGTGGCATTGGAGCTGAGCTTCGCTGCGGAGCAGTTGGCGCAGCTGCAGCGAATTGAAATGCAGATGGAGCAGCAGGTAGAGGTACAGGTAGAAATGGAAATGAGCGGGATGGAAGCCTCTGGTATGGGGGCGACTTCTGCCGAAACCGGGCAGGTGCTGCCAGGGGCATCGTCTGCGGGTGCGGCAGGTGTTCAGGGGGCGTCGGTGGACGTTTCGGTCTAGTACAGTTTCCATATCTGCCAGTGCAGATGGCGGGGATGATTTTTCAAATACGCTCTGGCGTGCCATATTTATAACAACTGTCCCGGTAAACTATTTTACACGGGAATTCAATCCGCACAGGGGAAATGTGCCCTTTGGCAATGCGGTCGAGCAAAAGCATTACGGCCATATGTGCCATTTCCCGGTGCGGGATATGAATGGTGGTTAAATACGGTTTTGTGTTCTGCGCATCTGCAATATCATCAATCGAAATAACAGAAATAGAATGCCGTACACTTGCCTTCTGCCGCCCTAGCAGCTCTAATACGCGGATAGCGGTATTGTCATTTGCGCAGAACACTGCAGAAAAATCTACTTTTCCGGCCAGCCAGCCGGAAAGCAGCCCTTCAAAGGCCGTGTCGGTTTCTTCTTTTGTCTGGTTGGTCTGTTTGATTAGGTTATAATCCAGTGGTATTTTATTTTGAAACAGGACATTACAGTAGCCCACATAACGGCTTTCGTAGGAGCAGTCGCCGATATAGGCGATTTTTTTGTGCCCAAGCGACAAAAGGTGGTTCATGGCCAGTTCAGCGGCTTTTCTGCCGTCACAGATGACCTCGTCAATGTCAAAATCCATAGTATTGCGCCAGATCCCGGCAATGTTTTTGTTCTGCTGCATGATTTGCGAAAGCAGCGTATGGGAGCACCTGCCCATGATCAGGATGCCGTTTGCACGGGAAAGCCGCTTTTGGCATATCTCTTCTGCATGGATCATATCGTCCATAACCGCCCCCTGTTTTAAAAGCTCCATTTCCAGGCTGCGGAACAGCTCCGAAAAAAAGGGATCCTCCTCAGATGTGACGCGCGCCATAACGACAGCAATGTGTAAAAGCTTTGCAGGCGCGGCAGCGCCTTGCTTTAATGCCCTTGCGGCTTTATTCGGCTGGTAGCCTGTTTGCCTTGCAGCAGCCCATATTTTGTCCTGCAGCTCC
This sequence comes from Lachnospiraceae bacterium, assembly GCA_009911505.1. Taxonomy (GTDB): domain Bacteria; phylum Bacillota; class Clostridia; order Lachnospirales; family Lachnospiraceae; genus Roseburia_B. The sequence goes on from QXXL01000068.1 coordinate 20,674, forward strand.
TTTGAAGCGCAGGAGGGCGAGGTATTATTTAAAACGCGGGAGACGGTAGATATAGATGTATTTGTGAGTGCGGCAATTTGTTTTAAGGACATGTCGGCTCCTTTCTTTTTGGAAATTAAGCAAACGTTTGCATAATATAGGGGTTGATAAAACTGTTAAAATCAGGTAATAATATTTGCGTAATACAAATGTAACAAATGAAAATACATATGTCAATGAAAATAGGCAAACGTTTTCGTATCTGGAAGCATAAGAGAAGGGGAAGCAAAGATGAAAAAAAGTTTTTTGAAAAAATGGGCTGTACTTGGAATGGCTGCTGTTGTGCTGGGCGGAGGCCTGGCTGGCTGTGGGGGCAATGAAGCGGGGGGGGATAGTGATGCAGTGGCACTGACGAATGTGTCCTATGATCCAACCAGGGAGTTTTATACGGCATACAATCAGATGTTTGCCGAGCATTACCAGAAGGAGACAGGAAAGGCAGTTGAGGTGACGCAGTCGCACGGCGGTTCCGGCTCACAGGCCCGCTCTGTCATTGAAGGGAATGAAGCGGATGTAGTAACGCTGGCGCTGGCGCATGATATTACGCTGATCGAAGAAGCAGGCCTAATTGAACCGGGGTGGCTTGAGGAATTTGAACAAAACAGCGCGCCGTATACTTCCACGATTGCCTTTTTGGTCAGGAAAGGAAATGAGAAGGGGATTTCTGACTGGGATGACCTGGTAAAAAAAGGCGTCGAAGTGATTACACCGGATCCCAAATCTTCCGGAGGCGCCTGCTGGAATTTTCTGGCGGCCTGGTATTATTCGGAACGCAAATTTGATGGGGATGAAGCCAAAATGAAGGAGTTTGTAGCAAGCCTGTATGACAATGTGCTGGTGATGGACTCCGGTGCAAGGGGGGCGACAACGACGTTTGTGGAAAACGGGCAGGGGGATGTTTTAATCGCATGGGAAAACGAGGCCCTTTTGGCGCTGCAGGAGTATCCTAACGAGTTTGAGCTAGTGACGCCAAGTATCAGTATTAAGGCGGAGCCTTCGGTTGCGGTTGTAGATGAAAATGCGGACAAAAACGGTACCCAGGAAGTGGCTAAGGAGTATTTGTCCTTCTTATATTCCCAGGAAGCACAGCGCCTGGCGGGTGAAAATTTTTACCGCCCCTCCGACGAAGCGGTTTTACAGGAATTTGGCGATGTGTTTGACTTGAATGTTGAAATGTGCACGATTGACGATTTCGGCGGCTGGGATCAGGCGTATGCGGATTTCTTTGCCGATGATACAATATTTGATGAGATTTATAACCAGTAGGATGGGGAGGCAAAGGCATCTATGACAGGGAAAAAGCAGCAGGGCAAACGGGTGTTGCCGGGGTTTGGGCTGACAATGGGGATTACGGTGGCGATGCTATCGCTATTGGTACTGATTCCGCTGGCGTCTATTTTGGCCTATTCGTTCCGTTTATCATTTGATGAGTTCTGGGAGCTGATTTCGCGCCCGAATGTACGGCAGGCGTTTTTGACAAGCACTGGGTGTGCGTTTTTGGCGGCGTTGATTAACTGTGTATTTGGATTGAATCTGGCGTGGATTTTGGTACGCTATGATTTTCCGGGAAGGCGGCTGATGGACGCAATGATAGAGCTGCCGTTTGCGCTGCCTACCTCGGTTGCTGGCATTACGCTTTCGAGGATGTATTCCGATCAGGGCGTTTTGGGGCAGCTTTTGCAAAAGATAGGGGTTAAGGCATCGTATTCTAAGGTAGGGATTGTCATTGCTATGGTTTTTATTGGGATCCCGTTTGTAGTAAGGGCGCTGCAGCCAGTGCTTGAAAAGCTGCCTAAAAGCCTGGAGGAAGCCAGTGAAATGCTTGGGGCAAGCCGGATTTATACGTTTAGGCGTGTAATACTGCCAGAGCTTATGCCCGCGCTTTTGACCGGGTTTGGGCTGGCGCTCGCGCGCGGGATCGGGGAGTACGGAAGTGTAATATACATATCCGGGAACAGTGAAAAAGCGGGGACGCAGGTGGTGTCCTATGTAATTATGCAGAAGCTGAATTCCGGGAGCGTAGACTATGAGGGGGCGGCGGCGATTGCGCTGGTGCTGTTGGTGGTGTCATTCTTGCTGCTGTTTCTGGTCAGTGTGGTGCAGATTGCGGCAGGGCGCAGGACAAAAGGGTGAGGGAAAGGAGAACTATGGATACAAAACAACAAAATGCGCGCAGGCGCGGATTTATTCCCGGCCTGCTGTTAACCAGCGGCATCCTGTTCTTTTTTATTATGCTGGTATTTCCGTTAGGTGAGGTAATTTACCGTTCCTTAAAAGACGGATTTGCGGTATATGCTTCCGCCGTTACCGCAAAAAATACACTGTCTGCATTAAAGGTGACATTGATTGCAATGGTATCTGCCGTACTGGTCAACACGTTTTTCGGCCTGTGCGCATCGTGGCTTTTGACAAAATTTGAATTTAGGGGCAAGCAGGTGTTATCGGCGCTCATTGATATCCCGTTTTCTATTTCCCCTGTTATTGCAGGGCTTGCGTATATTATGACGTTTGGCAGGATGGGATGGGCCGCGCCGTTTATCGACTGGCTTAATGAGCTGCTTGGGACGGATATCTCGTTTGTCTTTTCTGTACCGGGCGTGGTGCTGGCAACGGTTTTTGTAACGTTTCCATTTGTGTCGCGGGAGCTGATCCCGGTAATGCAGGCGCAGGGCAGCTCGGAAGAGGAAGCGGCTGTAATGATGGGCGCGAAAGGCTTTACCGTATTCCGCAGGGTGACGTTTCCGCATATCAGATGGGCGCTTTTGTATGGCGTGATTTTGTGCGCGGCAAGGGCGTTTGGGGAATTCGGCGCTGTATATGCCGTTTCTAAGGCAAGGGGCAAGACGTTTACCCTGCCGCTTGAAATTGACGCCCTTTACATGGCGGGCAGCGCGGAGTCGATTACACATGCGTTTGCGGTGTCCTCGCTTCTGGTGCTTTTGTCGATTGTTATTTTAATCGTAAAACAAATTGTGGAATACCGTGGAAAACGGGAAGCATAGGGGGATGGCAGAATGTATGTGGAAATGAAGCATATCAATAAGAATTTTGAGGATTATGAAGCGGCGAAGGACATTAATTTTGGCATTGAAAAAGGCAAATTAGTCGCATTGCTTGGTCCGAGTGGAAGCGGGAAGACGACGATTCTGCGTATGATTGCAGGGCTTGAGACGCAGGACAGCGGGGATTTGGTGATCGAGGGGAAGGTGGTCAACGATATCCCGGCTGGGAAGCGCGGGATTGGGTTTGTGTTCCAGAATTACGCGCTGTTTAGGTATATGACAGTGCAGCAGAATATTGCATTTGGGCTGGAGGTACTAAAAAGGCCAAAACAGGAAATTGCGGCGCGCGTGGAGGAGCTGATACGCCTGGTGGGGTTAGAAGGGATGGAAAAACGCTATCCGGATCAGCTCTCCGGCGGGCAGCGGCAGAGGGTAGCGTTTGCAAGGGCATTGGCGCCCAATCCGCAGCTGCTTTTGCTGGACGAGCCGTTTGCGGCGATTGACGCGAAGGTACGCAAAGAACTGAGGGCGTGGTTAAAACAGATGATTGCAAAGGTGGGCATAACGAGCATTTTTGTAACGCATGACCAGGATGAGGCCGTAGAAGTGGCGGATGAAATTATTATCATCAATGAGGGCAGGATTGAACAGATGGGGACGCCGATTGAAATTTATAAAAGGCCCAGGACCTCGTTTGTTTCGCAGTTTATCGGAACATCCGTGGTTTTGGACCATTTTGGCGGGTTCGGCGGGTTTGAAGGGCTCAAAGAAGGCTGCCAGGTGATTATCCGGCCTGAATTTGTAGAGTGCTTTAAGAGCGACAATCAAAAATTTAAGAGCCTGATGCCGTTTTCTGAAGAAGGTGAAATCACGGGGATTGCATTCCGGGGGAGTTATCTGGAGCTGACGCTTTTGGTGAACGGCGTATACCTGACGGCAAACCGTTCGTTGGAGCGGCGTCCGGTAGCGGTTGGGGAGCATATGCGCGTACTGCTTTACAGGGTATATCTGTTAGAAGAAGGGGATGCGCATTTATATAAAAACAAGCTTTTGGCAGGAGTAGATGTAGAAGGACTGTAAATTTGGGCGAGTAGCAATCTGTTCTTTGGACAAAATAAAATGGAAGGGAGTGCATGATATGCTTCATACAGAAAACGAAAATGTCCGTTCCCGGCTTTTAAAGGGGCATTTTGGCATCGAAAAGGAAAGCCTGCGGATTGGCGGGGACGGCTATCTGGCGCATACGAAGCATCCTTTTCCAAAAGATCCCCATATTGTCCGCGACTTTTCCGAAAACCAGACGGAGATTAATACTCCGGTGGCGGGGACAGCTCAGGAGGCTGTGGAGATGCTGGGGCTTTATTACCGCAAGCTGCAGGCGGGGCTAAAGGGGCTTTGTAATCGTGAATATCTCTGGCCATTTTCAAGCCCTCCGTTTATCCGCAATGAAGAAGATATCCCGATTGCCCGGTTTTATGGCGCACAGGCGGCAAAGACGGGGTACCGGGAATACCTCTCGGACAGGTATGGCAGGTATAAGATGACATTTTCCGGCATCCACGTGAATTATTCCTTTGATGAAGAGCTTCTGCTGGCTGATTTTGCAGTGTCCGGGGGGCGGGATTTTATGGAGTATAAAAACCAGCTTTATGTTGTTTTGGCGGAGCAGGCAGCCGTTTACGGATGGCTTTTGGTGGCGGCGACTGCGGCAAGCCCGCTGTTAGACAGTTCTTTTGTAGAAAAAAAGCAGTATGGTGAGGATACGTTTACCGGGCTTTCTTCTATCCGGTGCAGTGAACTGGGGTATTGGAACTACTTTGCGCCGATTTTGGATTATACGGATATCAGGCGTTATGCAGACAGCATCAAGCAGTTTGTGGACGATGGGCTGCTGCGTACGCCCGCAGAGCTTTATTATCCGATCCGGCTAAAGCCTGCGGGGGAGAACAGCTTATTGGCGCTTCGGGAAAAGGGTGTGGATCATATTGAGCTGCGGATGTTTGACCTCAACCCGTTTGCGTTTTCCGGGGTGGATGTCAGGGATGTGAAGTTTGCACAGTTTTTTCTGGTGTGGCTTTTATGCAGGGGGAGGCAGGAATTTCCAAAATATGCGCAGGTACAGGCAGTGCAGAATTTTAAAAATGCGGCGCATTACGATTTGAAAACGGTGAAAATTGTAATGCCGGATGGGACGGTCTGCCCGGTGGTTGATGCGGCGCTTTGCGTACTTAGGGAGATGCAGGAATTTTACCAGGGATTTCCGGAAGAAGTGCGCCGTATTTTGGAGTTTGAGACAGAGAAGTTTACCAATCAGGAAAAACGGTATGCTTACCGGGTGCGAAAGGAGTTTGGCGGCGGGTTTGTCGAGAAGGGGCTGGCGCTTGCGAAGCAGAGGCAGGAGGAAGCGACAGTGGTACTGCAAGAGGGAAATTGTGAAAAAAGTGTGAATTTTGTGGTGGCGGGATGGAAATGTACCGATATAAATAAAAGTTAGCTATGGATAGCGTCTGGACTCAAAGGATTGATGAAGGTTCCTTTTGGTGTAGGCGCTGTTTTTTTGTTTTAGAGTATTTTTCAAAGACACTTATTCACAAGGAGGAAGGATCATGGAGAAAATGAGGAAATGGAAAATGCTGCTGGTTTTATCTTGTTTTACGGTTATGCTGTTTTTGCCGCATGGCGGAAGGGTAAGGGCAGACGGATTCCCGGTTATGGGGGGATGCGGGGCGAACCTGACTTATATGATAAGCAGTAATGGAGTCCTTACGATTACCGGGGAAGGGGATATGACGAATTTTACAGATGCGGGGAGCGTGCCGTGGTTTCAGTACCGTACGTTTATTTCGTCGGTGGTGTTTGACGGTAATGTGACAAGCATCGGTGCATATGCGTTTAATTACTGTACCGGGTTAGGCCAGATTACGCTGCCAGAGACTGTGAAAGGGATTGGGGCGTCTGCATTTGCCGGGTGCAGCAGCCTTACGGAGTTTCGGGTTCCGCCGAAGGTGACGGGGATTGGAGCGTCTGCGTTTGCCGGATGCAGCAGCCTTTCGCAGATTACGCTGCCGGATGGGCTTATTAGTATCGGCGCCAATGCGTTTAATGGGTGCAGGAATTTAGGGAGTATTGTGGTTCCAGAGAGTGTGACGAGTATCGGGAAGGGCGCGTTTGACAATTCCGGCATTGACGATTCAAATATTGCGTTTTTGCGGGGAAGCTGTGGGGAGAATGTGAAATGGGAGCTGCTTGGGGGCAGGAAGCTTAGAATTTATGGGAGCGGTGCGATGGCGGATTATGCGTCGGGCGCCGCGCCGTGGTATGCAAATGCTGCGGAGATTACAGAGCTTGTGATAGCAGACGGTGTAACAGAGATTGGGGATTATACATTCCGGGGGTGTACCGCAATCCGGACGGCATCCCTGCCGGGTGGGATCCGTCGGATTGGGAAGTCAGCGTTTGAAGGATGTACAGGGCTTTTGGCGTTTTCCTTTGGTACATCGCTTGCACAAATTGCGGATCGTGCGTTTTTCCAGTCTGGGCTTACTGCAGTAGAGTTTTTGGGAAACGGCAAAGTATCGGTGGGAGATGCTGCGTTTTCAGAGTGTGTATCATTAAAGCGCGTGGGCTTTGCACAGGGTGTTTTTGAGCTTGGTAAAAATTTATTTTCGGGCTGTACGAAGCTGGAGACGGTTTCGATAGAAGCTTCTGTCAAACAGATGGGCAGCCATATGTTTTCGGGCTGTACAGCTTTGACGTCTGTTTCGCTTGGGGCAGGCGTGGAATCCCTTGGGGCAAATATGTTTGAAGGCTGTACGGCTTTGCCCGCGGCGGTATTCCCGGAGGGTGTAGAGGAACTGCCGGATCATATGTTTTCGGGGTGTACCAAGATAGCGCGGGCAGAGCTGCCGGATACAGTTACCGGGATTGGCGCCAATGTATTTGCCGGGTGCAGCGGGCTTAAGGAGGTTGTATTTTCGGAAAATACAGAAACGATTGGTACACTGGCATTTAAAAACTGTACGGGCTTAAAGGAAATCGTGATCCCAGAATCAGTCAAAAGCTTTGAGATCGGCGCATTTAGCGGGTGCAGCGGTTTATTGCGCATAACGCTTCCGTTTGTAGGAGCCAGCAGGGAGCATGAAAAGGCTTCGGCGGAGACGCTGTTTGGTTATATTTTTGGGTCGACGGCATACGAAGGGGGAACGGTTGCATCGCAGCATTTTTCCGACAAAGGATATTGTGGGTATATTTTGCCGGATTCGCTTACAGAAGTGACAGTGACAGGTGGGGCGCTGCTTGACGGTGCGTTTGACCACTGTGCGGGGCTTAAGAAGGTTACGCTTACAGAAGAGGTTAACCAGATGGGCAGCGGGGTATTTGGCGACTGTACTGGACTTACGGAAGTGAATTTACCAGGGACACTTACGGCCCTTTCCCCTAATACGTTCCGCGGCTGCGTTAAATTGGCTGAAATTGCCATTCCAGACAGCGTAACGTCCATCGGTGTCAACGCATTTTCGGGCTGCGTGCTGTTAAGCGACATTCAGCTGCCGGAGGGGCTGCTAAGCATCGGGGCAGGCGCGTTTAAAGGATGTGCAGGCCTTGAGGACATTACATTCCCAGAACAGATTACGGGGATTGAAAACGAAGCGTTTGCCGGATGCACCAAGCTTACCGCGGTCGAACTGCCAGATCGGATTGTGACAGTGGGGAAAGAGACGTTTGCCGGGTGTACGGGCATTTTACGCGTGGCGCTTCCAGCGACAATGACAGAAATAGGGATCGGTGCATTTAAGGATTGTACTAAGATTACGTCAGTTACAGTGCCGGGTAAGATTACAGCAGTTGCCGAAAGCCTGTTTTCGGGCTGTAAGGCGTTGAAAACCGTAACGTTTTCAGGCGGTGTGGAAACGATTGGGAAAGGTGCGTTTTCGGGCTGCGTGCTGTTGGAAAGGGTGACGCTGCCCGATACAGTTACGGCGGTAGGCGATGAAGCATTTTCAGGGTGTGCCGCCCTTTCGGCTATTGCCCTGCCGGATGGGATAGAGTCTATTGGCGCAGGCGCCTTTAAAGGTTGTATTGGAATTACGGAAATTACGGTCCCAAATGGGGCGGCTACTATTGGAAGCGGCGCCTTTTCGGGCTGCAGCGGGCTATTGCGTATGAAGCTGCCCTTTGTGGGCGGATCGTCTTCTGCAGCAGCAGCTTCTAACAACACGCTGTTTGGGTATATTTTTGGTACGGAGGCCTACAAGGGCGGTACGGCGGTACGGCAGTACTCTTCGGCGGGTACGGTAACGGCATATTATATCCCAGATTCTCTGGTAAAGGTTGAAATTACAGGGGGCAAACTGTTTTACGGCGCCTTTTACGGCTGTAAAAACATAAAAGAAATTGTGCTGCCGGACAGTGGGCTGACGGAGCTTGCGGAATGTGCATTTTATGGCTGTACGGGTTTGACGGAGGTATCTGTCCCAGACAGCGTAACTTTAGTTGGCGCAAAAGCCTTTTACGGGTGCACCGGGCTTTTAAGGGCAGAGCTTCCGGCTGCGGTAACGCGTATCGGGGCATATGCATTCCACGGGTGCACCGGGCTGACAGGGGTTTTGCTTGGCGACGGCCTGCTTGAAATCGGGGCAAATGCATTTATGAACTGCAGCAGCTTAAAGGAAATCAGTGTTCCAAGGACTGTAACAACGATCCAGGCTGCGGCATTTAGCGGCTGCAGCGCTTTAGAGAGTATAACACTCCCGTTTTTGGGGTTAAAGGCTGACTTGCCCGCAGCCAGCGCACAGACACTTTTTGGGTATATATTCGGTACGGCGGCTTTTTCGGATGCAACTGCAACCAAGCAGTATTTTTCTAACAGCTCAGCTACCTATTATATTCCGAACTCATTGAAAAATGTAACGATTACTGGGGGCAAGGTGCTGTACGGCTCATTTTATAACTGCAGCCGTTTAGAAAATATCACACTGCCGGAAGGCCTTACGGAAATCGGTAATTATGCGTTTCGGGGGTGCCAGGGCTTAACGCGCCTTACGATTCCCGAAAGTGTAACGTCCATCGGGGGCTATTCGTTTATGGAATGTAAAAACCTCTCTAACATTACGGTGCCAGGCGGGTTGCAAAGCATTGGGACATACGCGTTCCGCGGCTGTGCTAAATTAACTGGCTTTACAGTTCCGGCAAGCGTTTCTAAAATTGAACCGTATGCATTTAGCGGGTGTACTTCCTTAAGTAGCCTTACCATTTCGGAGGGTGTCTCTGTAATCGGTACATATGCGTTTCAGGACTGTACAGGCCTTGTGAACATAACGCTTCCTGACTCTGTGACAGAAATCAACATTGCGGCATTCTCCGGCTGCAGTGGGCTAGAGCGTATTTCCCTGCCGTTTGCAGGATTCAACAGGAACCAAACGCAGGCCAGTGCACGGACTTTGTTCGGCTTTTTGTTTGGCGGGACACAGTATACGGGCAGTACGGCAGCCAGACAGTATTATTCAACCAGCAGCGTCACCTACTATATCCCGAATGCATTAAAATATGTAGAAATCAGGGGAGGAAAACTGCATTACGGTACATTTTCCGGCTGTAGCCGCATAACCAGCATTGTACTGCCCCAAAACTTAGAGCAGGTGGGCGGTAAGGCATTTAGTGGCTGCAGTGCGTTAGAGGAAGTTACATTTCGTGGCACAGCGCCCTCGTCCATTGCGTCTGATGCGTTTACGGGCGTAAAAGCTTCGATATTTTATCCGGTAACGGATCCTTCCTGGGCGGAGTATGTCGGCAAGCAATTTGGCGGGACGCTTCTGTGGGAGGCACATACGCATACCTACCAGCAGGAGGTAAAAGCGCCAACCTGTACAGAGCCGGGCTATACTACATATAAATGCCTTTATTGTGAAAAGTCGTATGTGGTGGATGATTCCCCGGCGCTTGGGCACGACGAAATGGAGGATGCAGCCGTTAACGCGACCTGTACAACAGAAGGCAAGACAAAAGGGGCGCATTGTGCGCGCTGCGGCCTTGTAATTACGAGACAGGAAACCATTCCTGCTACCGGGCACCGTTTTGAGGATTATGTGTCCAACCAGGATGCGACCTATGAAGAGGACGGTACTAAGACGGCAGGCTGCGGCAATGGCTGCGGCCAAAAGGAAACGGTGCGGGATACCGGGAGCATGCTAAAAGACCAAAAAAGCCCGGAAATTGAGGTTACAATGGGCACAAGCCGCTGGGATGGGCTGGTTAGTTCGCCGGAATTTGAGCTGTGCTTTCAGGCGGCGCAAACTGTAACTGTTACAGCGCGGGACGATGAATTATTGTTGGATGGCAGCACAGTAAACCGCCTGGATAACGTATATTATTACATTTCTGACCGGGCATTGACACAATCCCAGCTCAACAGAGTATCCTGGGTAGAGTACAAAACGGCGCTGAACCTAAATCCAGACGGCAGGTTTATCGTCTATGTAAAAGCGGCTGACCGATCGGGCAATCTTTCTTATGCATCCACAGACGGCATTTTAGTAGACGGTACGCCGCCAGAGCTGGAGGGGATTACTGACGGGGCATTTTACTGTGGGAGGGCAGAATTTAGAGTAACGGATTTCTCACTTTTGTCTGTAACTGACAACGGGACGGCAATTACGCCGTCAGCAAACAGGTATAGCATTGCCGGGGATGGGCAGCAGCACACGGTCGTTGCGCAAGATGCGTGCGGCAACCGTGTATCTGTTACCATTACTGTACAGGAGGGGCATACCTGGTCCTCACAGCCGCAGGTAACGGCTCCGACCTGTACCGGGCAAGGGTATACGGCATATAGCTGCCTGTACTGCGGACAAACAAATGTAACGGATTATGTTCCGGCATTGGGGCACGATGAAGTAGCGGGGGAAGCTATTCCTGCGACATGTACAGAGAGTGGCAGGACGGCAGGGTCAGATTGTGCGCGCTGCGGCGCGGTTATTACACCTCAGGAGGTTATCCCTGCCAAAGGCCACCGTTTTACGGATTATGTATCTAACCAGGATGCAACCTATGAGACAGACGGCACCAAAACAGCGGACTGCGGCAATGGCTGCGGTCAAAAAGATACGCGGCGGGATACCGGAAGTAAACTAATAGATCGAAAAAGCCCGGAAATAGAGGTTACAATGGGGACGGAGCGCTGGACGGAAGTAGTTACCCCGCCAGCCTTTGAGCTATGCTTTAAGACGGCGCAGTCTGTCGCTGTTACGGCAAGCGACGAGGAAGAGCTGTTAGACGGCAGCACGGTAGACCGGCTGGATCAGGTGTATTATTACATTTCGGATCGGGCCTTAACACAAGCCCAGCTTCGTAATGTTTCCTGGAAAGAGTATGAAACAGAGCTGCGTTTAGAGCCTGACGGCAAGTTTTTGGTTTATGTAAAAGCGGCTGACCGTTCGGGCAACCTGTCATATGCATCCACGGACGGCATTCTGCTTGACGGTACGCCGCCTATATTGGAGGGAATTGAAAACGGAGCAGGGTATTGCGGGAAGGTGGAATTTACAGTCGCGGATTTTTCAGCCGTATCTGTTACGGATAACGGGGAAACAATGACGCCGTCTGCAGGCAGGTATACAATAACAGGAGACGGGCAGCGGCATACAGTAGCTGTGGAGGACGCATGCGGCAATACCACATCCGTTGATGTAACGGTAGGTGCAGGCCATACCTGGCTTGTCCCGGTATTTGCCTGGGGGAAAGACAACCAGAGCTGTACCGCGTCTTATACCTGTAAATTTAACCGGGATCATACGCAAAAGGTCAATTGCACTGTGGAAAAAGAAACGACGGATGCAGGCTGCGTAACACAGGGGCAGGAGATATTTACCGCAACAGCTGAATTGGATGGCGAAGTAAAAACCAATACCAGGACGGTAGCAACAGAACCACTCGGGCATGATTACGAGGTTGTTTTCCAGTGGAGCCAGGACAGCCTGTCTGCTACGGCGGCAATGACTTGTAAGCGCCAGGGCTGCGGGGAGGATACGCCAGGCCATACGCTGAACCGCAGGAGTGTACCGTAGAGACGAAGGTTACACAAGCCACTTGTGTTGAGGAGGGCTGCAAAGAAGTGGTTGCAACTGTTGTGGTGGATGGTATAGTATACAAAGATACAGGCAGCAGCGAGGTTCTTTTGGTGGATCCGGATAACCATGTAAATACAGAAGTTGTGGGACAAAAAGATGCAACAGAAACGGAAGAAGGATATACGGGGGATACCAGATGTATAGACTGCGGGAAAACGGTTGCATATGGAGAAACCATCCCGGTGAAGAAGCCAGTCGATCCCGACAAGCCAGTAGATCCGGATAAACCAGTGGATCCCGACAAGCCAGTAGATCCGGATAAGCCAGTGAATCCAGATAAACCGATCAATCCGGGCGGTTCGTCCAATCCAGGCGTAAATGCCCCAGGCGGGGATACGCAGCCTGCGGATAATACGTTGCCGAAGAAAGGAAGTAAGCTAAAGGACGGTAAAGGTAATGTTTTTACTGTGGCAAAAGCGGGTTCAGAAGTGGCTTTTCAAACGCCTTATTCTAAAAAATTGAAATCTATAAAGGTTTTAGATAAAGTTAAGCTAAACGGAATAACTTATAAAGTGACGTCTATTGCAAAAACGGCATTTAAAGGATGTAAAAATTTAAAGACGGTGACAATAGGTAAAAATATAAGGAATATCGGGGCGTCGGCGTTTAAAAACTGTAGCTCTTTGAGGAAGGTTGTAATTAAGACAAATAAACTTACAGTGAAGAGTGTCGGGGCCAAGGCATTTGCCGGGCTGCATAAGAACGCTGAGTTTAAGGTTCCAGGCAAGAAGCTGGCGGCTTATAAGAAGCTGCTGTACAAGAAGGGGGTTGCAAAGAAGACACAGGTGGTCCGCAAGTAGGCCAGGAGGAAGCGGTATAGCCGCTTCCTTTCATCGATCAATTAACACAATAAAAAAGGAGCTTAGCAGCATGAACAAACCCATATACGCCCCACATCAGCAAATTGAACAAAGTATACGCAAGAAATTCCGTAAATCCATTTGGTGCAAGTTTACAAAGGCCATCAACCAATACGAGCTGTTGAAGGAAGGCGATCAAGTAGCGGTATGCATCTCCGGAGGTAAAGATTCCATGCTGATGGCAAAGCTTTTCCAGGAGCTAAAGCTTCACAATAAATTTGATTTTAAAGTAAAATTCCTCGTTATGGATCCCGGTTATTCTCCTGCAAACCGTACAGCCATTGAACGGAACGCATCCTTGCTTAAGGTGCCAATTACTGTATACGAATCCAATATTTTTGGCGCCGTTTACCATATTGATAAATCCCCCTGCTACCTGTGTGCCAGGATGCGCAGGGGGCATCTCTACCATTTTGCAGGTGAATTGGGCTGCAATAAAATTGCCCTTGGCCATCATTATGATGACGTTATTGAGACTATTTTAATGGGTATGCTCTACGGCGCCCAGATGCAAACCATGATGCCTAAGCTGCACAGTACAAATTTTTCGGGCATGGAGCTAATCCGTCCGATGTACCTGATCCGGGAAGATGATATTAAAGCCTGGCGGGATTACAATGGACTGCATTTTTTGCAATGTGCCTGTAAGTTTACCGAGGACTGTGCCGACTGTAGCCGGGAGACTTCTTCTAAACGATTGGAAATCAAGGATTTGATCCGGCAGTTAAAGCAGGTTAACCCGTTTGTAGAAGGAAATATATTTAAAAGTGTGGAAAACGTAAATTTGGATACGGTGATTGCTTATAAGAAGGATGGGGTGAAGCATACATTTTTGGAAGGATATGGGCAGAAGGACTAAGGCAGGATAGTCAGACGGGTTCTTCTTCCTCTTGCTAACTTTAATTTATGTTGATATTGCCCTATGAAACTTCATTTGTTATAATGAAAAAGTAATGAAAACATTTTCTATTGAAGTGTGTTTGAAAATCATTTCCGATATTTATGCGCCCTGTTTTGCGTCGATTTGTTCCAATACAGCTGGTGCAGTCTGCTGTGCCGCTTTTGCTGGCATTTTTGCCCTTTGGGTACAAGTCTTAGATCAGCCGGAAAGTATGGTTCAAACATGCTCTGGAACTTCAATACACAAATCAAAATGGGGGTATTCGTATGATACATTTTAACTTGAAAAGGCATAGCGTAAAAGAAGCATCTTTTCTGGAAAATCTTGAAAGGGCAAGAAAGGGCAATATGAACGTAGGAGTAGAGGGGAAAATTATTATTCCGCAAAATCCGGCTCAGCCGGGGGATGTAACGATCCTCTTAAAAATGCGCCTTGGCAGCAAAGACGATTGTATGTATTTGATGCTGCAGACGGTTACGGTGTTTGAAATGCAAGGGCCAAGGGAAGAATTGAACGAAACATCCGCCAGACGGGAATGTTTTCCGGCTGCGATGGCGAAGCTTCGGGAGACTGTCCGGCAGCTTACCGAGGTATATGGGATGACGCCGCTTGAATTACCGCCGTTTGCGGAAGAAAATCAAGCGGGATAATCCCCGTTTTGCCAGTTATATTACCTGTCGTAAAGCCATTTAGCAATTTCCGACAAACACATGTTTTAAATACCTGCGCGCTGCGTCCGCAAGCCAGTAAATCTGCCCGACATCAGTCGCTTCCCGATCCGTCATCCGAAACTGCGGGAAAAACCGCGTTACATGAAGCGGGATATCCGGATCTAAAGAAGCAATCCACTCTGCTTCTTCTTCCAGTTCCTCTACGCTGTCGTTTTCCCCAGGTACAATAAGGGTGGTAAGTTCCACGTGGCATTCTGCGGCAGCCTGTTTGATAAACTCTTTTACCACATTAAGGTTCCCTCCTAATTTATGGTAATATGCTTCCCGAAATCCTTTCAAATCAATATTCATAGCATCGATCCAGGGAAGAATTGCGGCCAGCGTATCCAGAGAAGCGCTTCCGTTTGTTACCAGAACCGTATCCATTCCCCGTTCTTTAACCAGCCTTGCCGTATCGCGCACATATTCCCATCCCACCAAGGGTTCATTATACGTAAAAGCCACTCCGATATTTCCCCGGTCTTTATAATGCAGAGCCGTATCTGCCAGAGATTGCGGAGCCATATAAGCAGTTTGAGGAATTGTGCCGTATCCGATTGAGATTTCATAATTCTGACAAAACGGGCATTTTAAATTGCATCCATAGCTTCCCGCAGACAACACCAGGCTGCCTGGGCGGTACCGTTTAAGCGGCTTCTTTTCAATCGGATCAAGAGCCAGTCCCGTAATCTGCCCGTAATTTTCACATACAATCACGCCGCCTCTGTTCGCCCGTGCGCCGCAAATTCCGCGCTGTCCCGGCTCCAAACGGCAGCGGTGCATACAAACCCCGCAAATAGTACTCATATCTTAATCCACCCCAATCCAATAAATGAAAAGCTCCGCAAACAACAAAACAGAGCTCGCTATCTCCTGATGCCTGCCAGCTAAACATCACTCCATATGGCAAACCCCATACCTGTCCGGCGTAAAAAGAAATCCTCTGAGGGCCAGTCAAAACCGTAGTCAGGCAGAGGGCAGGGTATGAGGCTGGGGCCTTGTGATGGGGGTTAGGGGCTCTTAAGCATCCCGCCCGATCCACAGCAATGCCCTGCCACGGATGGCAGGGCAAACCGGAACCGCGCCATGGACGGCGCGTTTACGGTGGTTGCGTCAGCATGAGAATACCAAAATGGGATGCTTTAGAGCCCCTT
>QXXL01000069.1 GCA_009911505.1 Lachnospiraceae bacterium
CCGCATACCCTGCCCTCTGCCTGACGGATTTTTCCCAATACCATATTCTAAAAATGCCTTACAACCTCAAACCGCTCTAACAACATATTCTCATGTTCTAAAATCCCAGCCTTTCTCTTCGCAATTGCAACCTGCTCTGCAGCCGTATCCACTCCGTCCAGATTCGGAAGCAAAAGCCCCCTTCGGCTGCCATTTGTTACAATCACTCCGTAACGTTTCACATCCAGCGCATCCTCCGAATCAATCCGTTCCGCATCCCCCAGCACATCTACGCTGAGCGACAGCCACGGAAGCTCCTCTTTAAGAACCGGGGAAAAGCGGGGATCCTCCGTTGCCGCGCTGATGGCATTTTGTATAATCTCTTCCGCGACAGAAGCCTGTACGGCCCGGATTGTCCCGATACATCCGCGCAGCCCGCCGTCCTTTTTAATAGATACAAAGACGCCTGCCTGCGTTTCGTATAATTCTTTGGGAAGATCGTCCGGCGTGGTGATTTTTTCACCCGTCCGAATAAACGTTTCTATGGTATCCCGCGCCAGCCGAACATAGCAATCCTCTTTTGCGCGCTGTGCGGCCAGCCGGTTCTGCTCTTTTGCCTGATACAGGGCTTTAAAGTCCTTTGCGGCGTCGCTGCCCGTTACTTCATAGCCGCAGATGCCGTATCCTACGCCAAACGGCCCTTCGTAAGAATACCGCTTAGCAGTAAACGCTTTTTTATTCAAAGCTCCCGCCATCACAGCAAACGACCGGTGGCCGCACTCGCCCGCTTTCTCACAAAAGCCCTCTGAAAAATCAAACAGTTCTTCAAATGCCCCGCGTTCCATGACATCCATAATACGCCGATCATACAAAGGCCCTTCTTCGCGGAAGCCGTAAGGACCTGACTCCAGGAGCCTGTGCGATAAATCTCCGCTTGCGATTACCACGATGCGCCGTCCCAGGGCGTCTGCCGTATCCTGCACGCACGTTCCCAGGTCATAATGCGCCGCAAGAGACAGTCCCGACAACCCAATCCGCACCAGCTTATAATCCGTCCGGTACGCATCGACAAAAGAAAGCGGCACCATCGTTCCGTGATCAAGCCGCGGATCCCGTTCCCCCAATGTCCCTGCGGAAATGTTCCGGCTCTGCGCCATGCCGCAGAGCAAATTTACAAAGTCGGTATCATATGCCGCCTGTATTGTTACCTGCGCTGCGCCAAAGCTTCCAAAATCCCCGGATGCGCCTGCACCGGGAGAAATATGGAAATAATCCGCGTACATTACCTGGTGCGGGGAAATCAGAACGATTGTTTCCGGACCAAGCCGTGCAATGCGCTGTGCGGCCTGCCCATAAGCGTCAATCGTCGCCTGAATGTTTCGTTCCCCGCCTTTGCCGATTTCAGGAATGATCAGGGGCGGGTGCGGCATCATAAATGCTGCTGTAATTGCCATAACATGCGTCCTGCCTTTCTAAATTTTTTTGCCGTTCGCCTGTACGGTATTTATTCTGCCTTTTTTCTGCTGCAAAATGCATATTTCCTTACCGGATCTGCTCTAAAATACTCGGATCCTTGATTTTGGTATCCTCCGCGAACAACAATATCTTTGACATAATTTCCGCCGTCTTCGGATCGTCGTCTACAAACGGCAGGAAGATCCTTCCTCTGTGCTGCGAATGCACCGGAACGACAAACAGCATGGCGTTGCCCGTCTGGCGCACGGCCCCGCTTCCGAGGTGGACGGAATATTCTCCGAGTTTTCCGTCGATCATGGCAAAGTTTCCTTCCAGCCGGACGTTTTTGATCCCGAACAGTTCCAGGTTGCATTCCACAACGGCACGCCGCATTTCTATTGTCGAATGGCTGGTCTCCGGATCGACGCCGCCGGCATGGGCTACGCTTACCGCCAAATCTACATCCCGCATGACCTCGCTGTAAATGATATCCGGAATATCCTTAAGCTTTATCGGTTTTCCGGTCTTGCGGTCTAAAAATACTACCCATTCTAAGGTCGGCGCTTCTATGTCGCTCGGTGAAAACCAGTCCGCCATGGCATAAATCCGCGCCACAATATTTTCTTTATAATAGACTTTCTGCAGGCCGTCGTCATAGTCGGCCACCCAGCGCCGCCCGCGCAGTACGCCGACTGTTTTCTGCGGTTGGATCTGGTTGCCGGAAAACAGCATGGATTCTGCTTTTTCCAGTTCCTCCGAAAGCTTTACATACAGCTCGCGGAAGACCTGCTTGAACGGCTGCTTTATCTGTTTTTCAAACAAAAGCTTCTGATATTCGCTCCACTGCCCCTTGCGGTAAAAATCAATCGGGTGGGCAATCAAAAGCTTATCTCCCGGTTTTAACGGCGTAATTGTCCCTTCTTTGTCTAAAAGGCCGTCCGGCGTCAAAAATCCAAGGCATATGCAGGCTTCCCCGGCGGCGTCTTGTTCCGGCATAAAAAGCAGTGTCTTTATCATCGGGGCAACGACGGGATTGCCGAACAGATCCCACAGCTCCCGCGCTTCAAATGCGGTCCGGTCTTCCATTGCCTGTTCTAACATCTGCCGGGTACGGCTGTACTGCTCCTTGAGCGCTTTGTGCGTTTCCTGGCAGGCAAGGATAAGCGGATCTTTTTTGAGTTTGGCGGGGACGGATTTTAAGATTTTGCCTCCTTTTTGGCATTTGAGCGAACTCTTTCCGTTTTCATCCACCGAAACCAGGACCGATACGCCGTCCGAGCCTTTTATTTCCTGCCATGCAAAGCAGGAGGAGGACTCTTCAATCAGCTTGCTTTCCATGCGCAGGATCAGCCGCGTAACATCCGTAAAGCCTGCGTTTGCGCTTAAATTGCGCAGGGCGATATCCACCGCGCGGCCTTCGCTTGCCCGGCGCTGAGCGCCGAATTGCCGGCTTTCTTTTTTGTATTTCTGGATAAACTGGTAGCGGTCTAGTAAATCCTTTTCCCGTTTGGTTTTGGCCGAGGGCAGCGGGAGCAGGCCAAGGCTCATCAAAAGGTCTTTGTTGCGTTTGGCGTCAATTTCGGCTTTTAAATCCTCCTTGTCCTTTTTGCCCAGCGCGGCGTCCGCGTATTTTCTCGCCCTGCCGTGGGCGGTTCCGGTGGAAGAATATTTCGCGGCGTCGTAAAGGAGTTTGAAGTTTTTCTCCCCGATTTTTTCGTAGGCTTCCAAAAACCAGTGTAGATCAAACGCCCCGTCGTGCAGTTCCTCCGGGGAAAGCGGCGTATACCGGGCAATGACAGAGGTAATGTGATCGTCAAAATATTCGCTGGTATGCGCCATAAAATAGTAGCAGGCGCTGGCAAAGCCCGGCAGCCCGAAATATTCCTCCAGCAGCGGAATCCACTGCTCCGCATACATGGCAAGTTCGGCAAGCCGTTTTTTGGTAATGTCCGTGCCCTTTAACGCGGCGGCAAGCGTATCGGCCGTGTCCGTTTCGTCCGGCATACAGACCTTTAGCAGATGGCTTAACACGTTTCGCTTGGCCGTGGCGGAAGTATAGTAGCTGTAGCCGCGCTGCAGGGGTTCTTTGCCCAGGGCGGTTAAAATCTGGATCATATAGCCGATGCCGTAAATGACGTTAATATTACTGATATAGTCAGAAAACGGCGTCGGCTGTTCCCCGCGTTTCAGTTCGACGGCAAGGATATTCGGTATGGTTTCACGGTAAATTTCATGTGCCAGCTGCATGGCGGGAAGCTTGGCATATGCCGTATCAAACCGGTATTTTCCGTCGGACGGCGTAATCGCATTCAGCCCGAAAAAGCTGTTTAACGCGCCGATCCGGGCGTTTTTAGACGGGACTGCGCCCCGCTGTTCCACAATGCTGACCGGCTCTAAAAGGCTGCCCAGGTCGGAGAACGTAAAAACAGCCTTGTAAAGCAGATCCTTGTCCCAGTACCCGCGCAGGTAACACTGTACATAATCCGACAGGGAAAGGTACGCGCTGTGTCTGCTCTGGTAACGGGGAAGCTTTTCTCTGTCCCGTTGTTTCAGGTAGTGCTGCTGCAGCAAAAACCGCATGGTAAACGCAGACGTCCAGTCCGCTTCCGGCGCCAGGGAAAGCCAGCCCAGCAGGTCGGCAAAAACCGGCAGGCCGGCGGTCCGCTCGTTATGCGTTTCGATGACCCCGTTCCAGCGCGTTTCGCTGACGGTATAGAAGTCATTGGACGTATCTATGGCGGATAAGAACGCGGCTGACCCGCAAAGCGCCCACCTTGCTTTTAAGTCTTTTGGGACATATTCGCTAAACAGCGTATCCAAAACGGTCCGTGCCTGCGAACCGTAACGCAGCCCCTGGATCAGATTGGAAAACGGCGGCTTTTTCCTAAGGCCATGCCCGAATATCGTTTTATAAAGATCTATGTTTTGCTCGTATTTGCTCCGCCCATAGCGGCAGGCCTGGTAAAAATGGATCTCCATTAAAAGCTCAGGGGTTTTGATGTGCTCGCGGTAAAACGTTTCCCATAATTCACGGAACGGATAGGAGTCTAACGGCGTTGCGTCCGGATCGTTTCCGGTATAACGGCAGAGTTTCAGATCGTCGCCCAGCAGCTGGTCCGTATCCCACGCGGTCTTGTAAGAAAGATCGCGGTTTTTTTGAATCAGGCTGTTTAAGGCCTGCAGCACGCGGATACATTCGTCTTCCCCATAGGTAAACAGTGTGTGGGCTTTTTTGCCGTCTGCGTCCATAGGCGGCAGAACCCACTCTTTGTTTACGTCGTAAAAACCGTAGCCCGGCGTATTTAAAATATCCTGCGCCGCGCTGTTATCCGCCGTCAGCTCTTCATATAATACCTGTTCCCTGCCCGTCTGCGGCTCAAATTCCGAAAGATACGGGGTAAGAAGGGCAAACTGCCCGTCATTTTTTTTCATCTCCAGCGCAAGGTCAAGCGCGCCCATATGGCATTCCTCCGGCTTAGCGGCAAGCAGCCTTCCGACGGATGCGGCAAGCGCTTCGGGCGGCTGCTTCTGTAAAATGGCAAGCGTCCCCTCGCGCCCTTTTTTGTATTTTAAATTCTGTTCCAGCAGACGGTAATCTTCATCGGCCAGCTTCATGTCGTCCGCCAGCATATACGCGGATTTGCAGGTATACTCCTCCGGATTGTGCATCAGATCCAGTAAAATCCTGCGCCGTACCTGCGAAGCGGGACGGTAAAGCAAAACGCGCGCCGCAATCGAACGGTCGGAGCTGACATAGCGGCCGCCCTGCCCGATTAAGGGGATAAATGCCGCCGCTTCGTCTAACAGCGCTTCGTCCTCAAGCATCCAGGCAATCAGGCACAGGCGCAAAGCCAGATCCGACTGCGTCAGCGTCACTTCATACCACGGAAAAATACAGGGAGAAAGCACAAGCCCTTTTTTGGGAATCTGCTCCATAATGTTTTTTAAAATCCCGTATAGCTGCCTGGCTTCCTGTTTGCTGTCAAACAGTTTTTTTGCATCCATTTTACGGGGCTTTGTTACGGCGGCGTCCTTCATATAGTAATACGAAACGTTGGTTTTTTCTTTGATCAGGCTCAAAAGATGCATACCCGCCTGATCCAGAAAACTTACCATAAAACAGGCCGCCAGAGCCAGATCATCCGGGGCTTCCTTTAATACTTCCTTAGAAACCTGAATTTTTAAGCGCTCCTCCTGCAGTGAGCGGGTAAAATAGGAAGCGGTCATTTTCTGGTTTTTCGTGCCGGATTTGGCCAAAGAAATGACGGCGTCCATGGCGTCTTTTGCGTTATAAAAGCCCAAAGCCCAGAGGGCGCAGCTGATGGCGACAGAATCGTTTGTGGCAAGCTGCTCGTTCCGGAACGCTTCTTCCCGCAGGCAGCGGCCCATCAGGCGTACCAGCTTTTCCGAAATCCGGTCTGTACTGTTTTCGTCAAAAATGCCAATCCACGTACTGACGGCGCGTTTCACCGAAGAATAGCGGATCAGGTTATTGTCCTCAATAACGGAAAACAGGTGCATAAAAGCCTCCGGCCGCCCCTCGTCCATTGTTTCGCAGACCGCCTGTCTTGCACCCTCCTGCAGCCGCGCCGCAAGCAGGAATTTGCCGAGCAGTTCATAGAGCCCTTCATTTTTGCACATAACAATGCCGCGGATTAACTCATGGCTTATCATAGCGGTATTGCTTTCGCCAAGCAGGATATCCCGGACGGCGTTTATAATGCTTTCGCTGCCGCGGTCAATCTGTGCGGCGAGGATGCCGGCATAAGCAAAATATTCCGTCCTGGCATGGTCGTAAAATTCCGGGGTTGTCTGTCCCGTTAAGATATCCGCAAGCGGCGCGCCGTAAAACGCGATCCTTGTGTACGCGCGAAACAGCTGGACGCTTTTTTCCACAAACGGCGCGTAGCTTTCGGAACGGACGCTGCGTCGGTACCATCCGGCGGTCATCTGGAACTGGTTCATCTGATCCAGGGCATAATAAAATTCTTCCCGGTATTCTGCCGGGATGCAGGCGTTTATAAGGTGTCCGTATTCGTTTTGGTACAGCTCGGACAGGGTGCGGCAGGCGCCGTTTTCAAGGAGCTCCCGCATCTTATTACAGGTCTTTTGCGGGAGGGAGTAATAGTAGGTATCCGGGAGCAGCCCGGTTTCTGATTTGGGGACGCCGGAAGCGTTCTTTTTGGTCTGTGCAACCCAGTTTTCGCTGATTTTTCTTCGTGTTTCGTAAGTAAATTCCGCCATGTTAGTTTCCTCCTTCTATGTATCAGTGTATGTATATAAATGTATGAATCTAAATATCAGGACGTGTCTGAATCAATATATCTGGATAAAATTCCCGGGTTGATGCAGCAGAATCCGTTTGTATATAGAGCTTACCATCCGGAAAGCATAGTCAGGCGAATAAAGGTAAAGACAGTATCATTTGCCTGGGGAATCTCATCATTTAAAGCAGTCAGTTCCGTTTCACCGGCAAAAATGCGGTAGATGCCGTCTTCAAAGCATTGGATGGCGTTTTGAATAGCAGCAGATTCATCCGCGTCTTCGCCGTTCCTTAATCCAAAGGCAATTTTACCGCGTTCTGCCTGACCTGCAATTTCTTCCCGGGTCAGATAGGGAAGCAGCTGGCCTTCGTCTTTTCTGGCGTTATAGTCTTTTACGCCAAGCGCGGTTAAGGCCGTGATTAGATCCCGCGTTGTCTGCGGCCGGGATTCCAGTACAAACGGAACAGGAGCAAGGGAATTTGCACGCTGTTTTCCGAGTTTTTTCATTCTTACCTGTATGGTGTAGGACATGGGAAACCTCCTTTTTTATCTTGTTTTATTGTTTATATTTTACAGTATTTGAGGGGGGGTGGGTAGATGGGTTTGTGGATTTTTTTGTATTCTTTGGTATAAGTGGGTGGTAAAGGGGACGTCAACCAGGGGGCAGGGCATTGCTGGGAACCAAACGGGATGCTTAAGAGACCCTAAACCCCATCACAAGGCCCCAGCCTCATACCCTGCCCCCTGGCTGACTACGTTTTTGGCTGGCTTACGGAGAGGGGCATTTTCATTCTTTGGTTGAACTCAATGCCTGGATTGTGTATAATATGCTTAACAAGATGGTCGGTAGGGGTGGTCAAGGTTCCCCGTCCTGGCGAAATATCAATCTAAAAAATAGCCGTCTATTTTTACAGGAGCAGGGCGGCTATTTTTTATGCGTATAATTCAGGATTGCGACAACTAGTACTCCATCCGAACAGGAATTGAAGTTTGGAGACACCTGCTTTGTGCCAGTGCTAGGCAAAATTTCGACGG
>QXXL01000070.1 GCA_009911505.1 Lachnospiraceae bacterium
AAAAATCATTCCCGTCATCTGCACGCTTCGCTTCACCTTCCAAAAAACACCCTGCTTTGCTGCTTCCGATCAAACAGCCCATTATACTGTAAGATCCGATACTGTTCAATCCACCCCTCTTCTTCAACTGCCCCTTTTCCATAATGGACATATTTCCCCTTGTCTGCCGAATAATACGCCCGGGCATTCATTGCCGGTATATGCTCCATCAGATCTATCAAAAACTGCTGGTAAGCCGGAAGCGGGATTTGTGCCTGCTCCAATAGCATGGCAGATAAAAAATTCAAACTGGTGCGTTCTACTACCCGGCTCTCGCTCTCATAATTCGTCCAGATAAAAAACGGGACTTCAAAAAACTCCTCCAGCTCATCAAGCGTAAGCCCGGACATCCCTTTCCCGTTTAGCTTCCGGTAAAACGTGCTGTTTAAGCTGGGCTGGTGATCGCCAAAAAAGCAGATGGCAACCGGTTCGTCCACCTTGGAAAAATAACTGATTAAATTTTCTATAGCCATGTCCGACTGCCGTACTAAAGAAAGGTACTGGCTCACATCAGAAAACCGGGCGTTGATACAGTAAGTATCATGCACAAAGTTATCATAAAGATCCGCATACCCTCCATGGTTTTGCATCGTAATCCCCATCAAAAACAGGTTTTCTTTTCCTTTGCCGGATTCATACCGCTCAATTATTTTTTGATACATTGTGGCATCAGAGACATATTTGCGGATCAGGCTGCTTTGGTCAAAGCTCTCTAAAAAATATGTCTCGTCAAAACCGAATTTGGGATATACTGCGTCCCTGCTCCATCCGGTTGCATAATAAGGGTGCATGGCCACACAAGTGTAGCCTTCGTTTTTCAGGGCGCCGACGATAGAGTATGCATTGTCCTGTTTTATGTATTGCTGGTAGGGCACAGAGCCTGCCGGAAGGTATGCCATGCTGTTGCCAGTTAAAAATTCCCATTCTGAATTGGGGGTTTTGGCTCCGTAAACAGGAGCAAGCGCATATCCTTTTATGGTATTTTCTGTAAGGGAATCCACAAATGGCATGACAGGCTGGTTTGTTTCTAAGCGGCCAAGTACGCCTAAATCGGCAAAGGATTCATTCATAATAGCAATAATAACAGGTTTTTTCTTTTGGGCAGAAGTGGTGGCGGCAGTCTTGCCCTGGTAGCCTTTCTCAATTTGGGCAACGGCTTCTTTGGAATAGGTTTCTGGCTTCTGGATAAAAGAATCCCGGATACTTAAAGCAAAGTTTAACAGGTAGCCGTTACGGTAAGTGCCTTTTTGCTCCCATGATTCGGTAACGGTGAGCTCAGTTTCTGCGGCTATGTGAAGGAAGGAAAGTACAGTCAGTAGTACGCAGATAAGACGCATTCCCCATGTACGTTTGCACGTAATTGTAAGCTTTGCCGCCGCGGAAATCAGTACAGCTGAAAGCAGGATGGTATTCATTGCCTGCGCATTTAAGGAAAAGCGGTAGTTAGAAGCTACGCTAAGCCCGGTAAATGCAGATTTAAGGTCGCCGAATGTAAGCTCGTTGCCCCGGAATGCATATACAAAATAATTTACCCCGGCAAACAGCATCAGCAGGGTATGTGCAATGATACAGGTTAATCCAATGCGTTTTGTAAAGGCCAGGACGATAAGGTATATCATCAGGCAGCAAAGGATATTGAGGAAAAAATGATCGCTTGAGATTTTTTCACGCAGATCTTCTACAAGCAGCAGATACTGGATGAGCCAGGTGGTTAAAATGCTGTATATAGCAATGGCGCCAGTAGTCCAAAGCCCATTATATTTCTCATCTAACTCTACAGTGGTGTTCTGCACCAGAAAATAGAGTAGGATAAATAACAGCATATTAAAAATGGAAATGCCGCAAAGGACGCGGGCCAGTATGGATACGGCTGCGATGATTGCGGTATAGATCAAATTTTTTTGGGTAATATTTTTCTTGAGTTTCATAATAGGTCCTTTTCGTTCTTATTTGTATACATTTTATGTCCATAGGGATTATACCGTATTTTTCGCCATAAGACAACTTTTTCGCTGGTCTTAAAAAAAACAGAGTATTTTTGCTAGAGCGAACGATAGGGAGTGGATGGCAAAGGGGCCGTCAGTCAGAGGGAAGGGTATGCGGCTGGGTCTGTGTTCAGGGGCTAAGGGGCTCTAAAGTATCCCATTTTGGTATTCTCATGCTTACGCAACCACCGTAAACGCGCCGTCCATGGCGCGGTTACGGTTTGCCCCGCCATCCGTGGCAGGGCATTGCTGTGGATCGGACGGGATGCTTAAGAGCCCCTAACCCCCGTCACAAGGCCCCAGCCTCATACCCTTCCCTCTGACTGACTACGGTTTTGGCTGGCCTACAGGGGTTTTCTTGCTTTTGTTATTTCGAGTAATTTTTACCGGGCAGGTATCTAACGGAAGTCACTTATCGTGAAGCCTGCCAAAACCGCAGTCAGCCAGAGGACAGGGGGTGCGGCATTCGCATTGTAACAGGATTTAGCGGCTCTTAAGTATCCCATGCGATTCCCAGCAATGCCCTGCCACGGATGGCAGGGCAAGCCGGAATGCGCCATGGATGGCGCGTTTTCGGCGGTTGCGTTAGCATGAGAATACCAAAATGGGATACTTTAGAGCCGTTTTATCCTGTCACACAGCGAACGCCACATCCCCTGTCCTCTGGCTGACGGAACTTTGCCAACATGGTTCGTTACAGACATACCAATTTAAAACGTTCGCTGTAGTTCTAGAGCGTGTCCCCAAAATCATTTCCGTCATCTGCATCCCCCACTTAGCGTGATATTTGCATCATCAGATTGAACATTAGTAGTTCAATCTGCATAAATTCGGTCAACGTAGCCCGCTACGACTCCCTTATTTGGCATATCATACCCTTTGGGTGCTAAGTGTGGAATACATCTGCCGAAAAGCATTTTTCAAACACGCTCTAGCGGTTTACAATTGAGTATAAGTCCGTTATAATAACCTGTGAAGAGACGGCTGCCCTCTTATGCCGCCTGCCATGTAAGAAATATGTAAGAATCATTTGCATCGGATGAATTTTAAGATAATAATAATATAAAGTCTAAAAAATCAGGAGGATACTATTATGAAGGTATTGTTAATCAACGGAAGTGCAAAAGAAAAAGGATGTACATATACTGCATTGTCAGAAATTGCAGCTGTTTTGGAGCAGGAAGGGGTTGATACAGAAATCGCGAACCTTGGCTCAGGCGCTATCCGCGACTGTATCGGCTGCGGCCAGTGCAATACAAAGCATCCGGGCTGTTTTTTTGAAGAGGACAGTATCAATGAGCTAATTGCAAAAGCGAAGCAGTCGCACGGCTTTGTATTTGGGACCCCGGTTTATTATGCTCATCCGTCGGGCAGGGTACTAAGCGCGCTAGACCGTATGTTTTATGCGGGCAAAAGTGCATTTGCGCATAAACCGGGAGCTGCAATTGCTTCCGCCAGGAGGGCAGGGACGACTGCGTCTGTGGATGTATTAAATAAATATTTTACAATCGCAGAAATGCCTGTAGTCTCTTCTTCTTACTGGAATATGGTACACGGAAACAGGCCGGAAGAAGTCAGGCAGGATAAGGAGGGGCTTCAGGTTATGCGTAATTTGGCAAGAAATATGGCATGGCTGTTAAAGTGTATAGAAGCAGGGGCATCACAGGGGATTGCGGTACCAAAGAATGAATATGAAAACAAAACAAGTTTTATCCGGTAGCAGGGGCACTTTTGTTTGACATCTTTGCTGTACTGTGATAAAGTAAACGGAGCAGGTAAATATATTACAATCTTCAGGGCAGGGTGAGATTCCCTACCGGTGGTACAGCCCACGAGCCGCAAGGCATGATTCGGTGACTGCCCCAGATTCCAAATAGGTTTCTGGCGGATGGAATTCCGAAGCCGACAGTACAGTCTGGATGGAAGAAGAGTTGATGTTGTTATGGTCAGGAAAGAGGCTGATCGCTAACTTCAAAGAGGAATGTGTTTTGAAGTTTCAAGATAATCATAAAAAGCCCGGAAGCTGCAGATGATATGTAGATCCGGGTTTTTGTTTTGTAAAATAATAAACTTGCACGAAAAGGAGAAGCACACATGACCCCCGAAGCATATATGAAAGAAGCCATATGCGAAGCCCAAAAAGGAGAAGGGTTTACAAACCCTAACCCAATGGTAGGCGCAGTCCTTGTAAAAGAAGGGCGTATTATTGGCAAAGGCTACCATCAGGCATACGGCGGCTACCATGCAGAACGCAATGCCATTTTAAACTGCAAAGAAAATATGCAGGGCGCACAGCTGTATGTTACATTAGAGCCATGCTGCCATTACGGCAAAACGCCGCCCTGTACAGAAATTATTTTAGAAAGCGGCATACGCAAGGTTTATATTGGCGCAATGGATCCCAACCCCCTTGTAGCCGGGCAGGGCGCAGAAATTTTAAGGCGGCACGGCGTTGAAGTAGTAACTGGAACCTGCGGGCAGGAATGCCGCCAATTAAATAAAATATTTTTCCACTATATCCGCAATAAAACGCCTTATGTTACCATGAAATACGCCATGACAGCGGACGGGAAAATTGCGACGCGGACAGGCGCTTCAAAATGGATTACAGGGGAGGAGGCGCGCGGTCAGGTGCAGCAGAGCCGCCATAGGCATATGGGGATTATGGCGGGGCTTGGGACAATATTAGCGGACGATCCGATGCTGACCTGCCGGCTTGAGGGTAAAAAAAGCCCCGTCCGTATTATCTGCGATACGCATCTGCGCGCCCCGCTTACCTCCCGCGTAGTGCAGACGGCAAAAGAGTTTAAGACCATTTTTGCAACGGCACAATCCGATACAAAGAAAATAAAGCCTTACCAGGATTTAGGCTGCCAGATATGCACCATCCCCCTAAAAGGGGATCACATTGATTTAAACTGCCTGATGCAAAAGCTTGGAAGCATGGGGATTGACAGCATCCTGCTGGAAGGTGGAGCAATGTTAAATTACAGCGCTTTAGAAAGCGGGATTGTACATGCAGTAGAGATGTATATTGCCCCTAAGATGTTTGGCGGCAAGGAGGCCAAATCCCCGGTTGAAGGCAAAGGCGTGGCGCTGCCGGATGAGGCATTTGCATTATACAGTCCTAAAATACGTCAAATCGGGCAGGATATTCTTGTGGAATGGGAGGTGAAGCCTTGTTTACAGGAATTATAGAAGAGATGGGTGAAGTGCTTGGGATAAAGCGCACAGGAAGCTCTGCAAAAATACAAATCCGGGCCAAACGGGTTTTAGACGGGACCAAAACTGGGGACAGTATTGCGGTCAACGGCGTATGCCTGACTGTGACAGAGATGCGCGGCCCGGTTTTTAGCGCGGATGTTATGCCGGAAACGTTAGTAAGGAGCTCGCTTGGGCATCTAAAAGCCCAAAGCAGAGTTAACCTGGAACGCGCTATGGCGGCAGACGGGAGGTTCGGCGGGCATATTGTTTCGGGGCATATTGACGGCACAGGTACGATTGGGCAGATTACTAAGGAAGGCAATGCCGTCCGCTACCGGATTGCTGCTGAGCCTGGTATTATGCGCGGCATTGTAGAAAAGGGTTCCATCGCTATTGACGGTATCAGCCTGACTGTAACCATGGTGCAGGCAGGGCAATTTGAAGTATCTGTCATCCCCCATACTTTAAGTGAAACTACATTAGCCCACAAAAAGCAGGGTGAAATTGTCAATCTGGAAAATGATGTCATTGGCAAATATGTGGAAAGGCTGCTTTTCTTTGAAGGGTTAAATACAAATACCCCTAAAGCCGGTTCTGCTATTACAAAAGAATTTCTGCTTCGCGCAGGGTTTTAAAAGGGATCAAAAGGAGGTAGTTATGTTTACATTTAGTACAGTAGAAGAGGCATTGTTAGAGCTTAGGGCAGGTAAAATAGTACTTGTTACCGATGATGAGGATCGGGAAAATGAGGGCGATTTTATCTGTGCGGCTGAATTTGCCACGACAGAAAACGTTAATTTTATGGCTGTGCATGGAAAAGGGTTAATCTGTATGCCTATGGGGCAGTCCCTGGTCGAAAAGCTTAAGCTGCCGCAGATGGTGGCAGACAACACCGACAACCACGAGACGGCATTTACCGTATCGATTGACGCGGCGGAGACCACTACTGGGATTTCTGCGGAAGAACGAGGGATTACCGCCAGGAAATGCGTAGCAGAAGACGCAGGACCACAGGATTTCCGTAGGCCGGGGCATATGTTCCCTTTGCTTGCCAAGAAAAACGGCGTGCTTGAAAGGGAAGGGCATACTGAAGCCACCGTTGATCTGATGCGGCTGGCAGGGTTAAAGGAATGCGGTTTGTGCTGTGAAATTATGCGCGACGACGGTACGATGATGCGCACGCCGCAGCTGATGGCATTAGCAGAAAAATTTGGCATTAAAATGATTACTATACAGTCCTTAAAGGAGTACCGCAAGGTACATGAAAAGCTGGTGGATAAAGTAGCCGTAACTAAAATGCCGACACGGTTTGGAGATTTTGTAGCGCATGGCTATGTAAACAAATTAAACGGGGAACACCATGTGGCCCTGGTAAAGGGTGAGATAGGGGATGGGAAAGGCATCCTCTGCCGCGTACATTCCGAGTGCCTGACCGGGGATTCGTTTGGTTCCATGAAATGCGACTGCGGGCAGCAGCTTCAGTCTGCCATGCGCCAGATCGAGACCGAAGGGCGCGGTATCTTGCTGTATTTGCGCCAGGAAGGGCGGGGGATTGGCTTAATCAACAAGCTGCGGGCATATGAGCTTCAGGATAAGGGTATGGACACTGTAGAAGCTAACCTTGCGCTTGGCTTTCGGGATGATTTGCGGGAATATTATATTGGCGCACAGATTTTGCGCGATTTAGGGGCAAAAAGCTTAAAGCTTTTAACCAACAACCCCAAAAAAATCGAAGGGCTTTCAGAGTTTGGCTTAAGTATCGAAAGCCGTGTCCCTATCCAGATGGAGCTGACTCCGTTTGACGCATTTTATATGCGTACAAAACAAAACAAAATGGGGCATATGTTAAATTATAAGCCAGAATAAATGAATGCTTATCCAACAGGTGGCAGGGGAAGCTTACGGCATATTATATAGAGTATAGAAAAGGAGAAAAACGATGCGAGTATTTGAAGGAAATGTAGTGGCAAAGAATATCAAAATAGGAATTGTTGTGGCAAGGTTCAATGAGTTTATCACCTCAAAGCTGTTAGCAGGCGCCATCGACGGTTTAAAACGCCATGATGTAGAGGAGGGCGCCATTGACGTCGCATGGGTGCCCGGTGCATTTGAAATGCCCCTTGTTGCGCAGAAAATGGCAATGTGCGGCAAATACGACGCGGTCATCTGCCTTGGCGCCGTAATCCGCGGGGCAACGACGCATTATGACTATGTGTGCAATGAGGTATCCAAAGGGATTGCCCATGTTTCTTTACAGTCAGGTATTCCGGTGATGTTTGGCGTGCTTACAACCGAAAATATTGAACAGGCCATTGAACGCGCTGGCAGCAAAGCGGGCAATAAGGGCTTTGAATGTGCAACAGGCGCAATTGAAATGGTTAACCTGATGCGGGAGCTGGAAGAGTAAAATGGAGGAAGTAAAAATGGAAAAACCAGTATTGGTAGTGATGGCAGCAGGTATGGGAAGCCGTTATGGCGGATTAAAGCAGATGGACGCAATGGATGAAGCTGGGCATGCAATTTTGGATTTTTCCGTTTACGATGCAATGCTTGCAGGCTTTGAAAAGGTGGTTTTTATCATCAAGGAAGAAAACGAAGCGTTGTTTAAAGAGTGTGTCGGCAACCGGATTGCAGCGTGTATGCAGGTGGAGTACGTGTATCAGGGGCTTGACGCGCTGCCGGAAGGCTTCCTTGCGCCGGAAGGCAGGGTAAAGCCGTTTGGCACAGGCCATGCGGTGCTTTGCTGCAAAGATAAAATAGACGGGCCGTTTGCAGTCATCAATGCTGACGATTTTTACGGGCGGCATGCGTTTCGGGAGATTTACAGCTTCTTGAGCCAGCCAAGGGATACTAAAATTTACCAGTATGCGATGGTAGGGTATGTTTTGGGGAATACGCTCACGGAGAACGGGCATGTGGCAAGGGGGGTCTGCAAGATAGACGGAAACGGGCATCTTGTGGAGATTCATGAACGAACCCATATTGAAAAGCGCGAAAGCGGGACGGCATATACGGAGGATGGCGGAAAGGCCTGGACAACGCTTTCAGAAGACAGTACGGTTTCGATGAACCTGTGGGGGTTTGAGAAGAACCTGCTGAAAGAATTGGAAACACGTTTTGTGGAGTTTCTGCGGGAAAATTTGGATTCGGATCCATTAAAATGTGAATTTTTCCTCCCGTCCGCAGTTCAGCAGCTGATGCAGGAGGGCAAGGCAGAGGTGACTGTGCTGCGCTCAGAAGACAGGTGGTATGGGGTGACTTATAAAGAGGATAAGGATACCGTAAAAAGGGCAATAGCACAGATGAAGGAGAGGGGGCTTTATCCCAGCGAGCTGTGGGGGCGGCGGTAAGCAGCCAGTCTTTCAATTTCAGGGCGGCGGATGTAGAGGGCTTGATACAAAACCGTCCGCTCTGAAAATTCAAAATTTGGCAACCAGGATGATGCAAAAGATGCCGTCATCCAGATAACAGCCGACCGTGCCGTTTATTTTTTTGGTGAAAGCCAAAATGCTTTGCATCCCAAGCCCATGGTTTCCATTTTTTTTGCTTTTTGGCAGCCTTGAGACGGAATCTAACAGGATTTCCCCCTCGTATTCGTTTTTTGTCTGAATAAATAACTGTCCATCCATACAGTGGGCTTTCACATCAATATATCTTTTTTCTTTTTCATAAGCTTTTACGCATTCAATCGCATTTTCAAATAAGTTTGCAATCACAAGGGTAAGCTCATACTCATTGACAGGCAGCCCTTTTGGAATCTTTGCATCCAGATCCACTTTGATATCAAGGGAAATGGCTTTGGCCATCATATTGGACAGGATTGTATTTACAATGAGGTTGGCACAGTATGCCTTTGGCTTATTTTCATTTGCCATATGGCTGATATGCCTGTTCACTTCTTTAATTTCCTGATATTTTTTCTGCTCCAGCAGTGAATCAATAATTTTGGAGTAATGCCTTAAATCATGGTGCAGGATTTTAAGGTTCTGTTCTGCCTGTTCCACAAGATAATGACGGTTTTCTAAGCCCTGGATATAAGATTCACGAAGCATATTTTCCCAATAGATTGCGCTTCTTTTGGATTCGCTTTGCAGGTAGCGCAGCACGGCGATATACGATACAAACATCGTTATGACAATAAAGATGATACCGGGGATATTCTCAGGGTGGTCGTAAAGCGTATAGGGGAAAAATCCAATAAAGGAAAAACTGCAGTAAAAAAATACAGGGATCAGGCAGAGTTCCCAACAGTTTTTATCATAGCCCTTTTCCTGGAAATTTAGGCATATTTCCCTGATTTGGACCGATAAAAATATCAGGAGCACGAGGTGTATGGCAGCGCTGCAAATGAGGGCCAAAACAGAGTTTCCGGTATATATTTTAATAATTGCTGCGAAAATGGCTCCTGCTATTACATAGCTGGACGCGCTAAGCCCAATAAACAGGGCATGGCTGCTTTTTCTTTTAGAAATGAAAAGTGCCGTAGACTGCGTTAAAATAATCTGAAGGATCGTAACGGTAACATAACATAAGCTGCTGCCCGGGAATAAAATTAATTTAAAGCTGTCTAGGATGTTTAAGGCGAAGAAAACAAAAATACAAATCAGTCCGGTTGTTACCCTGGAATAGCGGTGTACAATAAACTGATACATAAACAGCATCAGGAAAATATGGCTTATGATATAAGAGATAGCAGTGAAGTCATTCATAAGAGCTCCTTAGTTGTATTGGTCTGAGATGAATAAAAGGTATTCCTTTTTTACATCCAGTGAGCTTTTTTTGCTAATAGGGATGTTGGTGCCGCTATTCATTGTAACATTGTATTGGTTGAGCTTTCTGACATAGTTAAGGTTTATTAAAAAAGACTTGTGTACATAGATAAAATTTTTTTGTATAGCCAGTTCTTTTGTTTCTTCTTCAAATGATTTGCGTATATAGATACTTGTTATTTTTTGGCCGTTTGCCAAGTGGACTGCCAGTTTCCTGGAAGAAATCTCAACGTATTCAATCTCGCAACAGGGGGCGGATTGCAGGCCATCTTTTGTTTTGACCAGATATACGGCCTCTTTTTTTGTGCCTAATTGGGACAGGGCATAGTCAAGGGCTTCAAAAAATTTGCTTTCCCCAATGGGTTTTACAAGATACCTTACTGCATGGACATCATAGGCATCCAGGGCAAAGCTGTCGGATGATGTGGCGTAGATGATAATGCTTTTGCTGTTGTTTTTGCGGATTTCATTTCCCAGGTCGATTCCTGTCAGGTTTGACATAATAATGTCCAGGATGTATATATCGGCCGGGTTGTCTTTTTGTATTTGGGCGGCTAAAAGGGCAGGATCCGAAAATGCAGCTATGTCAAATTGGATGCCTGGATTTAAGGAGCTGTATTTGTGCAGAAGCTGTTGGAGTTTTGCCAGGTCGTTTAAATCGTCATCGCAGATTACAAGTTGCATGGGGGATCCTTTCTGGTTTTGTTTTGATATTCAAGCATACGGGTGGGTGTAAGGCTGTTTGTGCTGCTATCCATCTGCCATGAGGCCCCGAAATCTGCTTTGGTTATGCATTATACACTACTTTATAAAAATGTAAAGGGCGGTTTTTGCCCCGCGGGCGTATCTTTGGCTTATACAGGCTTTTGTGCGAAAAAACAGGCAGAATATGCGAAAAACCGGGTGGGTGGATTTTGCGCTTGTTTGGTATAATCAAATAGCATTTTTGGCAGAGGGCAGGATGTGCGTCTGGGTCTGTGTTCAAGGGCTAAGGGGCTCTAAAGCATCCCATTTTCGTGTTCTCATGCTGACGCAACCACCGTAAACGCGCCGTCCATGGCG
>QXXL01000071.1 GCA_009911505.1 Lachnospiraceae bacterium
ATGGCAGGGCATTGCTGTGGATTGGACGGGATGCTTAAGAACCCCTAACCCCCATCACAAGGCCCCAGCCGTACACCCTGTCCTCTGCCTGACTACGGATTCGGCTGACCTACAAAAGATTTCTTTTTTACGTCGGACAGGTGTAGGATTTTCTTGTTTTGGCTATATGGAGTAATTTTTAGCTGGCAGGTATCCAATAACGTAGTTAGGAGCGCATGGCTGTGAAAAGTTCGCTGTAGTACTATGATGTGTTTGAAATATGCTTTTTGACGGATGTATTCTACAGTTAGTGGGAGATGCAGATGGTGGAAATGGTTTTTCAAACACGCTCTAAAACGGAAAAATAAGAAAAGGAGAGAAGCTATGGGAAATCAGTTAGTATGGAATGACCGGTATAACATTGGCGTGAGTATTATTGACAAGGAACATAGAAAGCTATTCCGCATCCTGAATAAGCTTTTTGATTTTGGGCAACAGGAAAAGAAAAGCCAGTGGGTTTGCCAGGAGGCAGTGAAATATTTTAAAGATCATGCTTTTGCACATTTTCAGGATGAAGAGGATTATATGGTTTCGGTTGAGTATGAAGGGTTTAAGATGCATAAGCGTATCCATGACAATTTTCGTGAAATTACGCTGCCTGCCCTTGAGAAGGAGCTGGAACAGACTGATTATTCGGAGAATGCCGTTGATCACTTTCTAGGCGTTTGCGCAGGCTGGCTGGTTGGGCATACGCTAACGGAGGATCAGGCGATTGTAAGAGGGGAAATCATAAAGCAGTGGGAGAACCTGTTGCCCGAGGAGGAGCAGGCAGTGATGGGGCAGGCGGTTATCAGCCAGCTGCACAATATGTTCCGGCTGGATTCGCGCCTGATCAGCAATTGTTATGGCGGTGAAAAGTTTGGGGACGGTATCTATTACCGTTTAATATACAGTACGAAGGAAAAAAAGAGGTGGGAGTTTTTTCTGGTGTTTGAGGAGCAGCTGCTTGTAAATACGATAGGAAGCGTAATGGCAACAAAGGCCAAAACGGTAAATGTAATGTTAATGAATGTTGCCAGGTATACAGCAAGGCAGT
The DNA here is from genome assembly GCA_009911505.1 of Lachnospiraceae bacterium. Classification (GTDB taxonomy): domain Bacteria; phylum Bacillota; class Clostridia; order Lachnospirales; family Lachnospiraceae; genus Roseburia_B. The sequence goes on from QXXL01000071.1 coordinate 1,076, forward strand.
TTGTGGGGCATATGAAAGGGCATTTTCCGGCTCTTGCGCAGGCGGATGTAAAGGAGGAACAGCTTCTAACGTATGATCAGTTCCAGAAGGTATTTGAGAAGCACAGCCCGCAGTTTAGCCTGCTGTTTGATACTGGAAAGGGGTATTTTGCTTACTGTATGGCTACGGGCGATATGCTTACAAGCGAGAACGGGGCTTCTATTATTACGGAAAATGCTATGGCAAAGCTGGAGAGCTATCTGAATCAGAATAAGGCAGAGAAGCTTGCAGTCAGCAACAAAAAGAAGGTGCTTGTGGTAGATGATTCAGATTTTATGCTGGTGGCAATGCGGCAGATTTTGGGCAGCGATTATGAAGTGCTGACGGCAACGTCCGGCCTGTCTGCATTTAGAAGCATTACGCTTGACCGGCCGGATCTGATTCTTTTGGATTATGAAATGCCTGTCTGCAACGGGAGCCAAATATTGGAAATGATACGTTCTGAAAAGGGTTTTTCGGATATTCCGGTTATATTTTTGACCAGCAGGGTGGATAAAGAAAGTGTCAAAAAGGTTCTGGAGTTGAAGCCGCAGGGATATTTGTCCAAATCGCTTTCGCCAGAATTGGTTAAAAAGGAAGTGGATCAATTCTTTTTGGATTAGAGCGGGCTATAGGGAGTGGGTGGCAAAGGGGCCGTCAGGCAGAGGGCAGGGTATGCGCCTGGGGCTGTGTTCAGGGGCTAAGGGGCTCTAAAGCATCCCATTTTGGTATTCTCATGCTGACGCAACCACCGTAAA
>QXXL01000072.1 GCA_009911505.1 Lachnospiraceae bacterium
CAAAGAGCCCCTAACCCCCATCACAAGGCCCCAGCCTCATACCCTGCCCTCTGCCTGACTACGGTTTTGGCTGGCCTGCAGAGGATTTCTTAATCTACACTGGATATGTGTAGGGGTTTTCTCTAGAGCGTGTTTGAAAAATCATTCCCATCATCTGCATCCCCCACTTAGCGTGATATTTGCACCGAATGTGGTCAACGTCGCCCGCTACGTCGCCCTTATTCGGCATATCATACCCTTTGGGTGCTAAGTGGGTCGCACATCTGTCAGAAAGCATTTTTTTAACACGCTCTAATCTGGAAGCTGTGCCAGTATAATGGCTGCAAACATGACTACACAGCCAGTGAGCTCACGTGCGGAGAGCTCCTGGCCTAAAACCAGCCATCCAGCGAGCGCGGAAACTACCGATTCCAGGCTCATTAAAAGGGACGCTACTACGGGGTTTAGCCCTTTTTGTCCGACAATCTGAAGCGTATATGCTACGCCTGTAGACAGCACCCCCGTATAAAGCACAGGCGCCCACGCTGTGCAGATCGCGGAGATTGAAGGGTTTTCTAGTAAAAACATGGGGACGGCTGAAATGGCGCCGCAGACAAAAAACTGGATGCAAGATAATTTTACGCCGTCTACCCTCCTGGTGTAATAATCTACTGTCATAATATGTAGAGAGAATACCACTGCGCACAAAATTAACAGGATATCGGCAAATTCCAGTGTGAGGCTGCCGGATTTCATGCATAGCAGATACATTCCGGCGACCGCGCACACAACGGCCAGGCATAGCTTTTTGCCTGGCCGTTTTCCGGTAAAGACACCGATTATGGGGACAATTACAATATAAAGCGCTGTTAAGAAGCCGGATTTGCCGACGCCTGCGGAAATGAGGGCAATCTGCTGTAGGTTTACGGCAATGCAGATTATAATGCCGCAAAGGAGCCCGGCTTTTAAGAGTTCCTTTTTGTCTTCTGCCTTTTTGGGGGGCGGGGAAGCTTTGTGTTTCCCTAAAATATAGATACAGGGAAGCAAAAACAGGCTTCCGATAAAAGAACGTACTGTGGTAAATGTAAACGGTTCAATATACTCCATCCCGATGCTTTGCGCCGCGAATGCGCAGCCCCAGATAACCGCCGCCAAAAATAGCAGCAGAGAATTACGAATTTGCAGTCTGCTCATGAGAGTTTCTCCTTATTGTTTTTTATCCTCCAAGGGCCGGTAAATTCCAGCCGCGAGGCCGTACCCACACCATAACACAAAAGCGCGGCGGCTGCAATGCTGTATTTGCGCATGATATAGGAGTGTTCTAGTACTCCATCCGGCGTAAACAAGAAATCCCCTGTAGGCCAGCCAAAACCGTAGTCAGGCAGAGGGCAGGGTATGAGACTGGGGCCTTGTGATGGGGGTTAGGGGCTCTTAAGTATCCCGTCCGATCCACAGCAATGCCCTGCCACGGATGGCAGGGCAAACCGTAACCGCGCCATGGACGGCGCGTTTAC
>QXXL01000073.1 GCA_009911505.1 Lachnospiraceae bacterium
TCTCATACCCTGCCCTCTGCCTGACGGCCCCTTTGCCATCCACTCCCTACAGTTCGCTGTAGTACCAGAGCGTGTCCCCAAAATCATTCCCGTCATCTGCATCCCCCACTTAGCGTGATATTTGCGCCATCAGATTGAACATTAGTAGTTCAATCTGCATAAATTCGGTCAACGTAGCCCGCTACGACTCCCTCATTTGGTACA
>QXXL01000074.1 GCA_009911505.1 Lachnospiraceae bacterium
CCGAAAAGCATTTTTCAAACACGCTCTAGCAAACGGCATTTACTCCTGATAACGTATCCGCTCTACCAACGACGCTTTTTTTACATTTTTGCTCAGTACAAATGCCAGGATCATTTGAAGCGTACCGATTCCGATGACAAGCGCTCCGAGCTCTAAGAATGGCAGATGGTATTCAAATAAACCGACGACCCCCTGCTGCCTGCAATAGAAAAACGCGTAATATCCCAGAAGATTTCCAAGTACGAGTGAAACGAAAAGCGTCCCGGCTGTAAACACCAGCCCTTCCAGCTGAAGCATGCGGTTTAACTGCCGGTTGCTCATCCCAATTGCCTGCATAATCCCAAATTCCCTCTTTCTTGTCAGGATATTGGTAATCATTGTGTTAGCCATATTCATAAACCCAATCATGCTTAAGATTGCCAGAAACGTATAACACCCGCCGCGTGTTATGTCAATCATAAGATGGGACAAGGCCAGCTGGTTAGAAAATGATGACATGGTAAGGTGATCTGATTCGTAAGTAATCCGTTCCAGCTGCTCTTTTACTGCTGTCTCGTTTTCGGCGGCGCAGTCTACAAACAGGATGCTGGTCATGTCTTCTGAAAGCTTAAGCTTTTGGAAGGTGTCCTGTGTCATAGTTGCCGTGGCATCATTGGAATGCCCGCAGCTTCCAAGCAGCGGCGCAGAAAACGGAATTCTTCGATCCCCGTCTAAAATTTCACCGCAGAAGGTGTCCCCAATCTGATATTCGTCGTCCAGGAAATGATCCCACATATAAATTACGCCGTCTTTTGCGGCTGTATTTTGATAGTCAACCGTGCCACGTGCCGCGTTGTTTACCAGCCAGTCAAATTCTTCCTCATCTACAACCGAAATGGTAATATAACTGTTTTCCCCTGTGTTTTTATTGGTTTCGTAAAAGGGGATCTGGATCCGGGTTCGCACTTCTGTTACTCCTTCAATGGCCCTGATGCGGCGGATGGTCTCTTCCCCTAGAGGGTTTTGCTTTTGGACATTGTTTAGGTTGTTTTCGGGATAAGCTTTGTCGTTTAAGCTGCAGTCCAATTCCAGGCGGAATCTGCCGTATTCGAGATTTTCCCTGGTCTGCCGATTGGCATCCATATTCCCTGCGATATTGGCGATGATGACGAAAAGGACGCACGATAATCCCATAGTCAGGATGGTAGTTATCGTTCTTTTTTTGTGCAGCAGGAGGTTTGACATGGTAAGGCCGAAGATTGTGACCGAATCCTTTCCTTTGCGCTTTAATTCCCTGCCGCCCGCTTCGTAGCGCATAGCTTCTATCGGGGAGGTTTTAGCGGCTGTTTTAAGCGGTTTTTGGATTGACGCCAAGACGGCTGCAAACGAAAGCGCTGCTACAAACAGTGCAAAGGGCAGGGAAAAAACAGGTATGCGGCCATTCATCGGGGAAAAGGCACGCATCGCGATTTTTATAACAGGGATACCGCATAAAATCCCGGCGGGGATGGCGCCAGCAGCAAGCAGCAGGCCTTCTGCCCTTACAATTTGCTTTAAATGTTTTTTATTGGCTCCAAGTGCCTTTAAGCGGCCGTATTCCCGTATTTTTTGAATTAACGCTACATGAAAAATATTATATATAACCAGTATAGAAACCATCAGGATGATAAAGACGGTGCAGGCTCCGAATACAATCGTTTCCGTTGGCGGATTTAATTCCCAGTGCAGATAGTTGTGGTTAATGCTTATCTGGCTTTCTTTGATGCCCAGCCCGGCAGCGAGGGATTTTATTTGCTGCGCCATGCCTTCCGAATTTAGAGATTCTTCGTTTGTCACCTGAAAACCGATATAGGTGTTCCTGTCGTTTGGATCGGGAATGCTTTTGGCGGTAAATTCTTCCGAAACATAGGCGCTGTAGAGCTTAGAAAGGTTGTTTGCTTCGGAGGAGGGTAAAAAGCCGCTGATGACAAAATCCATGTCAACGATTTTGCCGCCCCCATTGATGCGCAGCGGGATTGTCACGGTATCGCCGATTTTGGGGTCCTTGTACCCGTGCACTTTAAAAAATTCCGGCATTGCCAAAATTTCGTTTTGCGCCTGCGGATAGGTGCCTGAATGAAGTTTGAAATGTGAGAGCATACGTATCACAGGATCCGAAGAGTAAAACCTGATCCGGTAGCCTTTTAGAGCGCCGTCAGCCACATAAGACTGCAGCCCTACATTGTAAAACTGTGCCTGCAGGCTTAGCTTGCCTTGCTGTTCGGGTGTAAGGCGGCTGAACATGCCGTAGTGTTCGCCGTATGTTTCGGCCGCATACATTTTGTTTTCCCGGATAAACGCTGCGCAGCCAAGGGTAATCAGGGTAAGCAGCACCGTTGTCAGGAAAATGGCGGTTCCAGTCAGCAGAGTCCTGCTTTTATCGGATTTTAAATTGCTTATGGCAATTTTGGTTGTGGTTTTCATATTAGGACACCGCCTTTCTGCCGTCGTTAACGACGCGCCCGTCTTCGATGATCAGGATGCGGTCTGCCATCTGCGCAAGCTCCTCGTCATGGGTAATCATAATTAAGGTCTGGCCATATTTTTTGGCCGACATTTTTAGAAGGCTCATGACTTCAAGGCTGGTCTTGCTGTCTAAGTTCCCGGTCGGCTCGTCTGCTAAAATTATATCGGGCTTTGCCGCAAGCGCCCGCGCGATGGCAACCCGCTGCTGCTGCCCGCCGGAGAGTGTGTTGGGCATGCTGTGTTTTTTGTCTGTAAGAGCTAAGACACGGATGATATCTTCAATAAAGCCAGTATCTGCGTTCCTGCCGTCTAAGCCGATGGGCAGTAAGATATTTTCCCATACGTTGATGGAAGTAATCAGGTTAAATGACTGGAATACAAAGCCGATTTTGCGTCTCCGGAAAGCGGCCAGTTCTTCTTCTTTATAAGAAAAAATATTTTGGCCCCTGATGAGGACTTCCCCTGCGGTCGGGTAGTCAAGGCCGCCAAGCAGGTGCAGAAGCGTTGATTTGCCGGAGCCGGATTTGCCTACGATAGCGGCAAATTCGCCTTGGGAAATGGCAATGTCAGTGTGGTCAACGGCTTTGACCAGATTGTCCCCTTTGCCGTAATATTTGCATAAGCCTTTTGTCTGTAAGATAGTGTGCATTGTCTGTCTCCTTATTTTGTAGATGTATGTGATAATGTGGATATTGTATAGTATAAGCCAGATTTCTTTCAAATGGCTTTCAAACTGGCAAATGAGGCTTACAGATTTGTAAGGGAGACGTTAAATATAGTTTTTCTTGCTTTTTCTTAAGTGCAAGTTTATAATGGCATAAGAAAAAGGAGATTGTATATGAATGATAATATTTTGGCGGTAGCAGCAGGGCATGTAATTACGGAACAGGAATTAGATAATTTAATTGCGAGCTATCCGCCCAGGCAGCAGGAGTATTTTTCAAGTGCGGATGCAAGGGACGGGCTTTTAGAGCAGCTGATTGGCTTCCATCTGTTTGCGGCGCTGGCAGATGAACAGAAAATTAAGCAAAGTAAAGAGTATAAAGAGACATTAGCAAAGATGGGGCAAGAGCTTGCGGGACATATGGCTGCGACTGGAGTGATGGAGAAAGTTACAGTGGATGATGCGCAGGTAAAGGCATATTATGACGCACATCCGGAGCAGTTTCAGCGCGGCAGCCAGGTAAAGGCGGGCCATATCCTTGTGGATAGCGAGGAAGAAGCCAGGAAGATTGCCGGAGAAATTGCAGAGGGCAAGGCATTTTCGGATGCGGCAAGGGAGTATTCCACCTGCCCCTCAAAAGAAAAAGGCGGGGATCTGGGATATTTTGGAAAAGGCCAGATGGCGCCGGAATTTGAAAAGGCGGCATTTGAGGCACAGGCTGGCCAGCTGGCCGGCCCAGTTAAGACACAGTTTGGGTACCATTTGATCTGGGTGGAAGACAAGAAGAAAGAAGAAGCAATTGAGTTTTCGGATATAAAGGGGCAGCTTAAGGAAAAGCTTTTACAGCAAAAGAAGCAGGAGGCATACCTTAAGGCGGTAAAGGAGCTGGAGGCCAAATACGGCGTGGAGAGGATGCGGTAAAATGACAGAAAAAATGCCAAAAGATCCGGTAATGCTGCTTAGTTATGTGAATACCCAGCTAAGGGATTTTTATGGGACTTTACAGGAATTTTGCGCAGCAGCGGATGTAGACGAAGCAGGGCTTAGGGAGAAGCTGGCGGGAATCGATTACCAGTACAATGAAGCAGCGAACAGGTTTGTATAAAGAAAAGGAGATTAAAAGTATGTGGGCATATGAAAGTGTATTTTATCAGATTTATCCGTTGGGATTTTGTGGTGCGCCATATGAAAATGACGGAAAGCTTGCACACCGGATTTTAAAGGTGAAGGAATGGATCCCCCATATTAAAAAGCTAGGGGCGGATGCCATTTATTTTTCCCCGGTATTTGAGTCGGATACCCATGGGTATAATACGAGGGATTACAGCAAAATTGACTGCCGCCTGGGGACAAATGAGGATTTTAAAGAGGTTTGTGAAGCCCTGCATAAAGAAGGGGTTAAGGTTGTGCTAGACGGCGTGTTTAACCATGTGGGAAGGGGATTTACTGCATTTGAGGATGTGTTAAACAACAGGGAAAATTCGCCGTATAAGGACTGGTTCCATATTGATTTTAATGGCAATTCGGGGTACAATGACGGGCTTTGGTATGAAGGCTGGGAAGGCAATTATGATCTGGTGAAGTTAAACCTGAATAATCCGGCCGTTGTGGAGCATATTTTTTCGGCAGTAAAGGGCTGGGTAGAGGAGTTTGACATTGACGGGCTTAGGCTTGATGTGGCATATTGCCTGACGCCGGATTTCCTGCGGCAGCTGCGGGCTTTTACAGACGGTCTAAAGGAAGATTTTTTCCTGGTCGGAGAAACGCTGCACGGGGATTACAAGCAGTGGATGAATCCGCAAATGCTGCATTCTGTAACCAATTATGAGTGCTATAAGGGGCTGTTTTCGAGCTTTAATTCAATGAACCTGTTTGAGATTGTACATTCTTTGCTGAGACAGTTTGGGCCAGAGGAGTGGACGCTTTATAAGGGCCAGCATATGCTGTCGTTTGTGGATAACCATGATGTGACAAGGATTGCGTCAAACCTTACAGATGAAAAGCATTTGCCGCTGATTTATGCGCTTGCATTTGGCATGCCGGGGATTCCGTGCGTGTATTATGGAAGTGAATGGGGGGCAAAGGCAAAGAAGGAAGAAGGGGATCCGGCGCTCCGGGCCAGCTTTGAAGAACCGTTAGAAAACGGGCTTACGGAGTGGATTGGAAAGCTTTCGGAAGCGAAGAAGAATTCTAAGGAGTTAAATTACGGCGGCTTCCGGTCAATACTTTTGACAAATAAACAGTGCATTTTTGAGCGTAAGACAGACACCGGGCGTGTTCTTGTGGCTATTAATGCAGACAGTGAGGAGTATCATGCGCATTTTGATGCAGGGTGTGGCATGGCTGTAGATTTGATTTCGGGAAACGAGCATGACTTTGGCGGAGGGAGCAGGCTGCCAGGGTACAGTGCGTATTTCTGGAAAATGGAGAGGTAACAGGGTTCTATCAAAAATAGCATCCAGCTTAAGGCTGCTGGATGCTATTTTTATTCTAATTTTTTTTGGCCTTCCCCATTTTCCTTGATTTGTCTACGCAGCACCTCTGCGCGCTGATTACGGCATTGCGCATGCCGGTTTCTTCAAGCTTGGCAACGGCGGCGATAGTTGTGCCGCCCGGGGAACAGACAGCGTCCTTTAGTTCGCCGGGGTGTTTTCCGGTTTCAAGCACCATTTTGGCTGCGCCATAGACTGACTGTGCCGCAAACTTATAGGCCTGTGCCCTTGGCATTCCATCGGCAACGGCGGCGTCCGCCATTGCTTCAATAAACAGGTAAACATAGGCAGGGGAGGAACCGCTGACACCTGTGACAGTGTCCATCAAAGATTCCGGTACAATTTCAGCTTTTCCAAAACTTTCAAATACCGTGGTTACAGCCTGCAGATCTTTTTCGCTGACAAGCTTGTTTGGCGTTAAAGCAGACATGGCTTCTGCAACCATGGCTGGTGTGTTAGGCATTGCGCGGATGATTTTAACAGGCTTGCCGAAATAGTCATCCAGTTTGGAATGGCTTAGTCCGGCGGCAATTGCTACAATCAGCTTATCTTCATCTACACAATCCCGTATCTCTTTGATTACACTTTTGTATAGGTGCGGTTTTACTGCCAGAAAAACAATGTCTGAGCTTTGGGCTACTTGCCGGTTGTCTAAAGTTACCTGTATGCCGTAGGTATGGGACAGGCGCTTTAAGGTAGCCTGCGTGTGCGCGCTGGCAGTGATCTGTCCTGGCGTGCAAAGCCCGGAGTTTAATATTCCGTTCATTATGGCGCTGCCCATATTGCCGCATCCAATAAATCCGATTGTTTTGCCCATTGTATGTACGGATTAAAAATCAGTCAGATCGGCAGCCCTTCTTTCTAGGAAAGCGCTCATGCCTTCTGTTTTGTCATGTGTGGAGCAGGTAACGCCAAATAAGTTGGCTTCCATTTCAACTGCATTGCGGATGTCCATATCATAGCCGTTATTGATAGCGGCTTTTGCGATTGAAACAGCGTAGCTTCCTTTGGAGATGATCTTTTTGGCCATTTCTGTAGCGGTGTTCATCAGCTCTTCCTTTGCAACTACTTTGTTGACAAGGCCGATGCGGTATGCTTCATTGGCGTCAATGCTGTCGCAAGTAAAAATCATTTCTTTTGCACGCCCCATGCCGACCAGGCGGGCAAGGCGCTGTGTGCCGCCAAAGCCAGGGATGATACCAAGGCCTGTCTCTGGCTGTGCGAATGTAGCGTTGTCAGAGGCAATGCGGATATCACATGCCATGGCGATTTCGCAGCCGCCGCCTAATGCAAAGCCGTTTACGGCAGCTATGGTAACTTGGCGCATATTCATAAGCTTAAAGAACGGAACGGAAGCTTTCATGCCAAAAGCCCTTGCTTCTGCGGCGGAGAAGTTTACCATTTCGTCAATTGCCGCGCCTGCAACGAAGGACTTGAATTCATTGCCTTTTTTGTCAGGGCCGCCAGTTAAGATGACAACTTTTACGTCATCCCTGGCTTCGATTTCGGTTAAAACCTGGTTTAATTCATCTAATGTTTCAGAATTTAATGCATTGAGAGCCCCTGGGCGGCTGATTTTGAGGACTGCTATCTGATCGGCAACCTCTAATACTAAATTGTTCATTTGAAAAACCTCCTGTGTTGTTTTGAATGTTCAGATGATATGTCAGTCATCTGGCTGTTTTTATTTGTCAGAGCCATTATACACCTATTGGGGGACTTTGACAATTAGAAAAATGCATGGCTATACGGGGGCGGCCAGAAGGCAGGCCTGTAATTTTTGCGGATGAAATGAAAGGAATAATGGAAACCTTTACCGCAATATGCTATAATAGACCCACCTAAAAACAGACAGACAGATGAAAGGAGAAGGATTTTATGTTAAAACAAAGTTTTGGAACAGACACCCACGGCAATGAGGCGCAGTTGTATACGCTTGAGAACGCCAACGGTACCCAGTTAAAGGTGACTACATTAGGCGCTTCCATCGTTTCGTTTATTTTTAAAGACAAAAACAACATAATGCGCGATGTTATTTTAGGCTATGACAAGGCAGAAGGCTACATAGAGCAGAAAGGCTACTACTTTGGCGCAACTGTAGGCAGGAATGCCAACCGTATTTGTGGCGCTAAGCTGACCATCGGCGGTGTGGAATATGCTTTAGAGGCGAATTCCGAAACAAATAACCTGCACAGTGGAAGCAATGGCGTAAGCCATAAAATATGGGATGTGGAAAGCGTAGACGAGGAAAAAAACAGCATTGCCATGAAGATTACGAGTAAGGATTTGGAACAGGGGTTTCCAGGGAATATGCAGATAAAGGTTACATTTACCCTTACAGAAGAAGATGGGGTACGGATTGATTATGAAGCAGTGTCTGACAAAGATACGGTGGCGAACTTTACCAACCACAGTTATTTTAACCTTGCGGGGCATGACGGCGGATATGTCGGCAGCCAGAAGCTTAAGATTTATGCAGATGCGTTTACGCCTGTTACGCCGACTGGATCGATACCTACGGGTGAGCTGCGCCCGGTAGCAGGGACTCCGTTTGATTTTACTCAATTTAAGGAAATTGGAAAAGAAATTAACGACAGTTATGATCAGCTCGTTTATACAAAAGGGTACGACCATAATTTTGTACTGCATAACGGAGGCAAGCTGGAGCTTATGGCAGAAGCAGTATGTGAGGCTACAGGGATCCACCTGTATGCGTATACGGATCGTCCTGGCGTGCAGCTTTATGCAGGTAATTTTATTGAAGATCACGAAGGCAAGGGAGGCGCCCGTTACAACGAACGCCATGGGTTCTGCCTGGAAGCCCAGTGTTTCCCGGATGCCGTAAATAATCCCGCATTTGAAACGCCATTACTTAAGGCAGGGGAAGTATACACTGCTGCCACTATGTACAAACTGGCATTGGATTAGCTGGAATGCCCTTTAATGCCCGGCGCTGTCTGCAGGATGGGTAAAAGAAGCATACTAATGGCAATGCCAGCAACCCCTTGTGCTATATTAAACGGGATCCCTGCGGCGGAGGATGCGGCGCCTGCGGCCAGTGCGGCAGGCGTAAGTCCGCCGCTTGCAAAGGCGGCCAGCCCTGCTTCGTATAGAAAATACCCAGTTACCATAATTGCTTCGCCCAAAATTCCGCCTGTGAGTGCGGCAAGGCTGTGACGGCGTGCAAAATGAATCCGTTTAAGCAGCGCTGTAGACAGCATGCCTGCGGCGCCTGCGGCCAATGCTTTGATAATACATGTGGCGGGTGCGAAAGAAAGGTATCCAGAGAAGATGTCCGCAAACATAGAGCCTGTCCCGGCAGCAAGCGCGCCGGGGGCGGGGCCTAACATAAACCCGCACAGCAAGACCAGCCCGTCCCCAAGGTGGATATAGCCTAGAGTAGGCGTGGGTATTTTAATAATCATGGTTGCAATGCAGGTAAATGCAGCCATCAGTGCTGTCAGGATCATTTTTTTTGTTTTTTTTCTAGTATCTTTTTCCATAACGTATGTGTCTCCTTTTTTGTTTTTTCTATCATATGCGGATAGTGGCTTTTGTTAAAGAGCCAGTTTTTAGAAAGTTATGCATGCCAGTTTTGGCTTGTTCTAAATTATAATCCGGGAATAGAGTAGACAGGACGACAAATTTCGAGTATAATGGGATATTATAAAAAACAGGGGGTTAATTATGAAAAATTTAAGAATCGGAACGAAGCTCTTGGTAACATTTATGATTATCATCCTGCTTTTCTGTGTAACAGTTGCGAGCGCCATTTACGGTCTGCGGGAAAATGCGGAAAAGTATTCGGATTTTTATAATGTCGGTTACCAGATCACAAGCAAGGTCATGAGTATGCGCCGTGGCCTTCAGATTATTGTAAAGGATATTGCGTTCATTACAATAGAAGAAGACAGCACAAAGAGTGAAACCTATAAGGTGGATCTGCAAAAGGAGATGACGCTGCTGGAAGACAATGCAACCTGGCTTTTTGACAATTTTAAGGGCGACGCTGCATTGCTTGAAGACTTTGCAGCAGACGTGCAAAAGGCGGTTGAACTACAGGATGAAGTGGTCCAGCTATCGGCTACGGATATGGAAGCGGCGAGGGGTAAGCTGTTGAATGAGTACCAGCCCTTGGTAGAGAAGGCTGTAAATACCCTGATACAGATTAGTTCTGTTGCAGAACAGTCTGCGGATCAGGATTATAAGACAACAACTGAAATGCAGAGGATGCTGGTAATTGCCCAGCTGGCACTGGCAGGCGGCGCTTTAGTAATTACCCTTTTGCTCTCTACATACCTTACCAGGGCTATTAAGCGGCCGCTGCGGGAACTGGAGTCATCGGCAGAAAAGATTGTAAGCGGGGATTTTGATATCCAGGTGACATATGATTCCAAAGACGAGATGGGCAGCTTGGCAAAAGCATTTAAAAATATGACGGCAATCCTTGAAGATGTGATTTCGGATGCTTCTATGCTTTTGCAGGAGATGGCAGACGGCAATTTTGACGTGCGTACCAAGGCGGAGAGCCGTTATGTCGGGGCTTTCCAGGGGCTTTTATCTTCTATCCGCAAGCTGAACAAAGGGTTAAGCTCCACATTAGGCCAGATTAATATGAGTGCAGATCAGGTGAATTCTGGCGCAAGCCAGGTTTCCGTGGGTTCACAGGCGCTTTCACAAGGCGCAACAGAACAGGCTTCCGCAGTGGAAGAGCTTGCAGCTACCATTGCCGGCATTTCCCAGCAGATCAAGGAAACTGCCAACAATGCACTTGAAGCCAGAACCAAATCGGGGCTGGCAGGTGGTGAAATGGAAGGCTGCAACCAGCAGATGCAGGATATGATGGCTGCCATGGAAGAAATCACCCGCACATCAAATGAAATCGGCAAGATTATTAAGACAATTGAAGATATTGCATTCCAGACCAATATTTTAGCCCTAAATGCTGCCGTGGAAGCATCCCGCGCAGGTATTGCAGGCAAAGGGTTTGCTGTAGTTGCGGAAGAAGTCCGTAATCTCGCAGGCAAGAGCACGGCAGCATCCAAGGATACAGCAGAGCTGATTGAAAGTTCAATTAAAGCAGTTTCGCGTGGTACAAAGATTGCAGATTCCACCGCGCAGGCGCTTGTCAAAGTAGTAGAGGAAGTTCGCCTGGTGGCTTCCGCAGTAGAGAATATTGCAGATGCGGCGGAAGAGCAGGCAGGTGCGGTAGAGCAGGTGACAGTAGGCGTGGATCAGATTTCCAGCGTAGTTCAGACCAATTCCGCTACGGCAGAGCAAAGTGCGGCGGCAAGCCAGGAGCTTTCCAGCCAGGCAGAGGTGTTAAAGGATCTTGTTGCACAGTTTGTACTTCGTGAAGAGTATATTCCGAAAGCGCCAGTGGCAGGAGGCAGCTTTGAGGACACACCGTCAGGAGACATAGATTTAGGCTAGAGGCAGCATCGGGAGGTACTGATAAGGTTTGACATTTGACCCTGAAAGTGGTATCTTTATAGTAAAGCAGGCATATGGATTACAGTCAGGTATAATCCCTAAAAGGCTATACAGCCTTATCGAAGGGCTTGGGAACAAACAGATAGCAACATAAAGGCATATAGAATACAATAGAAACACATGAAATAAGGAGTTGGCATGGAAAAACAGCAAATCTTGATTGTTGATGATGAAGATGTAAACCGTCTCATACTTGAGGGGATGTTTGAAGATAAGGATATATATGAGACGATCGAAGCGTCAAACGGGCGGGAAGCAATTTCTGCGATAGAGGGCAGGAAGAATATTGTATTGATTTTATTGGATATCCTGATGCCGGTTTTAGACGGCTTTGCGGTATTGGAATATATGAAAGAGAAGAACCTCTTAGAAGAAATACCCGTCATCATGATTACAAGTGAAACGATTGGCGACAGTGAAGACAAGGCTTATTCCTATGGTGTGGCGGATGTAATCCACAAACCGTTTTATCCGCATATTGTAAAGCGGCGGAGCCAAAATATTATTGACCTCTACCAGAGCAGGCATAATATGGCAATCCGCTTAAAGGAACAGGAAGAAGCGCTCCTTGCACAGCAAAAAGAATTAAATGAGAATAATGAATTTATGATCGATGCGTTAAGCTCCGTCGTAGAATCAAGAAGCGCGGAAACGGGAGAGCATACTAAGCGCATCAAGAATCTGACAAGGATTATGCTGCGCTACTTTGTGGAGAACTTCCCGCAGTACGGTTTGGGTGAATCCCAGATAGACCCGATTGCACGGGCTTCTGTCCTGCATGATGTAGGCAAGATAGGTATTCCAGATGCTGTTTTATTAAAACCAGGGCGGCTGACAAATGAAGAATTTGAGCTAATGAAAGAACATACGACAATCGGGTGTGAGATACTTAAAAAGTTTTACCGCAACCCGGACAGTGAGTTTGAACGTTACTGTTACGAGATTTGCCGCCATCATCATGAACGGTGGGACGGCAGGGGGTATCCTGACCATCTGGTTGGTGATGATATTCCAATTAGTGCACAGATTGTTGCCATTGCAGACGTTTTCGACGCGCTGGTCAGCCCGAGGGTTTATAAGAGTTCATTTGATACGGACACGGCATACAATATGATTATAAATGGTGAGTGCGGACAGTTTTCGCCAGATGTATTGGAATGCTTTAGGCTTGCAAAAGAAGATTTCTTCAGTGTTTGTGGAAGTAATTAATATGGTTGTTTTGATTTGTAATACTTGAAACAGATAGCAGGCAGCAAAGAAAATTTATAATTTTTTGCTGCCCCTTTTTAGGTCTGGGACGTCATTGTACAGGAGGTTACAGTACCAATGGGAGAACAGAAAAATTACATATTCCCTGTTGAGGATGCACTTGAAATGGTGCTCATGTTTGGCAGTGACGGTGTGATTTCTTATGCAAATGCTGCCGCCAAAAAGAAACTGGAATATGCAGATGATATCTGCGGCAGGCAAATAAGAGATGTGTTCCCCAATGCAGATGTTCCTGGTGGGGATACGGTGGGGCAGGAATTGAAAAAGTATGTGGCATACCGAAAGAACCTGACCTGCTTTCCGGTTGAAGCGAAGATAGTACAAAATAGCTGCTCGCCTGGGACATATATATGTATGGCAATCGACACAATTGAAAAAGAGTTTCTTATCAAAGAGATCGAGCAGGTGAGGAATGAAGCGCAGCAGGCGTCTAAGGTAAAATCAGAATTTGTTGCAAACGTTACGCATGAGCTGCGTACCCCGGTTAATGGCATACAGGGCAATGTCAGGGAGCTTTTGGGCGAGGTTACAGATGCTAGGGCACTAAAGCCGTTACGGCTGATTGAACGCTGCTGCGGAGACATGAATAAGATCATTAATAATATACTGGATTTTTCCAAGTTAGAGGCTGGTAAATTCGTATTAGAGCCACGCAAATTCCATTTCCGGAATATGATGGATTATGTCCGGAACCACCATATGAATAAACTGACGGAAAAAGGGCTTGGCTTTTTTGTAACGGTTTCCCCGCAGATACCGGAATATGTGATTGGGGATGAGCTGCGCATTGTACAAGTGTTAAATAACCTGTTGTCTAACGCGCAGAAGTTTACAGCCGTAGGCAAAATTACAGCAGAAGCGGTATGCACAGCCCGTGTGGGTGATAAGATAGAACTGTTTTTTATCGTAAAAGATACGGGGATTGGGATTGATAAAACAGACAAGGATAAACTGTTTGAAAGTTTTTCCCAGGTAGATGCCTCTATTTCACGCAAATACGGTGGTACGGGTTTAGGGCTTAACATCTGCAGGCAGCTTGTTGGGCTTATGGGCGGTAAGATAGAAGTGGAAAGTGAAAAGGACAGGGGAAGTACCTTTTCTTTTTCAATTTGGGTCGGCGCCTGTGAAGGGGAAGAGGAGATGCCTCCGCAAACTGCCGCGGAAACGCTATTTTTTACAGAGGGGATAAACGAAACGCCATTAGAGGAGATCCGCAAATTTGGTACTGCCGAGAATATAAAGGGGCTAAAAAACAACCTTTCCAAGTTGATTTTAAGTGTTGAGATGGAAAATTGGGAGAAAGCAGAGATGTTTATGGAAACCATCCGGCAGATGACGCAGGGGGCGCCGCGGGAAGTAAGCCGCGCCATCTTAAAACTTAAGATGGCCGTCCAGAAGGAGAATTATGACAGGATAACGGCAGAGTATGCAGAACTTAGCCGCATTTTGCAGGCTTAAGGGGGGATTGGCATGGTTTATGGGAATCAGGATCCTAAGGGCGGGGAGGTCCTTATCGTAGATGATGTGGAATCGAACCGGCTGATTCTGGGGGAAATCATAAAAAGCATGGGACACTGCCCGGTTTTGGCGGAGGGCGCGCGCGAAGCGCTGTCCATAATTCAAAAGCATCCGCCGCAGCTTGTCCTTACGGATATTTCTATGCCGGACATGGACGGATATGAACTGTGCCGGGTATTAAAAGGCAATGAGAATACAAAGCATATTCCGGTCATATTTATTTCGGCGTTTGACAACCCGCAGGCGATTGTGGAAGGGCTTTCATACGGCGGAGAGGATTATATTACAAAGCCGTTTGTCCCGGAGGTAATCAAAGCGCGTGTAGACGTGCACCTGCGTTTAAATGAGGCCAGGCAGGAGCTTCTGGAAATGAACAGGCGGCTAAAGGTTTCAGTAGATGAACAGCTCCGCCAGATGGAGCTTGAGAAGAAAAATATATTGTATGCCCTTGCAAATGTTGCAGTGAAGGACTTGGGGGAGGAAGAGGGCTACGCCAGGAGGCTTAGCGCAAACTGCCGGATTTTAGCACAGGGGATGCAGCTTTCGCCTGTGTTTGGCGATAAGGTTTCCGATGATTTTATTGAAACCGTAGAGATGGCGGCTCCTCTTTGCGATATTGGCAATATAGGAGTCCCAAAAGAGATATTACAAAAAAAAGGGCCGCTTACAAAAGAGGAACAGGCC
The DNA here is from genome assembly GCA_009911505.1 of Lachnospiraceae bacterium. Taxonomy (GTDB): domain Bacteria; phylum Bacillota; class Clostridia; order Lachnospirales; family Lachnospiraceae; genus Roseburia_B. The sequence continues at coordinate 14,605 of QXXL01000074.1, forward strand.
TCAATGCAGGCACATACCACAATAGGGGCAAACCTGCTTTGTGATTTGTATGTAAACCACGATTACAATGATTTTATCGGCATATCCGCAGATGTGATACGGTACCATCATGAAAACTGGGACGGCAGCGGCTACCCTGACGGCATGGCAGGCAATGACATCCCTCTGGCGGCACAGATAGTGTCTACAATGGCGCGTTACACTGGGCTGACGGGTACAGGGGGGGCCGGCAGGAAAGAAGCCCTTGCGGCAATGGAGCAGGAAGCGGGTATAAGGACGAACCCCGAAATTTTTGGTATCTGTTCCAAAATATCACGGCAGCTATATTAAATTATATTGAGGGACTATCCGGACAAAATAGAATTTCATTAGGAATGGGAGGAATGGAGTTTGATCACGGATAACGAATTTAGAAGAGTTGCAGTCTATATGAAAGATAATTATGGCATAGATTTAAGCCAGAAAAAAGTTATCATCAATGGACGCCTTGAAAATTATCTCAGGAAAAGCGGCTGGGCAAACCTGGATGCATATATGGATGCCCTAAAGACAGACAGGTCGGGACAGCTTGACAAGATGCTTGTCAACTTCCTTACAACTAACCACACTTATTTTATGAGGGAATTTGAGCATTTTGAATATTTCAGGGGAACCGTCCTTCCCTGGCTTAAGGCGAAGGAAGAACGAAAAAAAGACCTGCGCATCTGGTGCGGCGCAGCGTCTACGGGCGAAGAGCCTTATATGATAGCAATGGTATTGGCAGATTTTTTCGGTATGGAACGCACGAAATGGGATACGAAGATCTTAGCGACAGACATATCGACAAAAGTATTAAAGCAGGCGCTGGCAGGGGTTTACAGTGCAGAGCAGCTCAAAAACCTGCCCTCCAATTGGAAAAAGAACTTTTTTAAGCCTGTGGCAGGGGGGAGCCAGTACTTAGTCAGCGATGAATTGAAACGCCAGGTCCTGTTCCGCCAGTTTAACCTGATGAGCCCGTTCCCGTTCCGCAAGAAAATGCACACGGTTTTTCTGCGGAATGTTATGATCTATTTTGACGAACCCACCAAAAACCAGTTGCTCCAGAAAGTGTATAACTGCTTGGAACCTGGCGGATACTTGTTTATTGGGACGACGGAAACCCTTGACCGTAACAGTACGCCATTCCAGATTATTCAGCCATCCATATTCAGAAAAAAGGAGAATTGATTGACTTATGCGACGGATTAAGGTTTTGATTGTAGAAGATTCCATTGTTTTTCGCGAATTGCTGGTTCAGAATCTGAACAGGGATTCCGAAATACAGGTTGTAGCGACAGCCAGAGATCCCTTTGAGGCGAGGGATGCTATTTTAAAATACAAACCGGACGTCATGACGCTTGACGTCGAACTGCCCCGGATGAACGGAATTGAGTTTTTGCGGAAGCTGATGCCGCAGTATCCGATGCCTGTCGTGGTCATCAGCTCCTTAAGTGATAAAGTATTTGATGCTATGAGCGCGGGCGCCGTGGATTTTGTGGCAAAGCCTGCCGTTTCAAACCGCAGCCAGTTGGAAGAGTTTATTCAAAGCGAGCTGATTGTAAAGATCAAAATTGCATCGTCTGCGCAGATCAGCAATACAAAAAAATCAGCACTGCTTTCACAGCAGCATTCCCTTTCCGATAAGGGCAAAAATAAAATCGTTGCAATTGGCGCTTCCACAGGCGGAACGGAAGCGATTTTCCATGTAGTCAAAGGCTTTGGCAAGGATATCCCCGGCGTCGTTGCGACACAGCACATGCCGCCGGGATTTACCGCAATGTACGCAAAGCGGTTAAATGACCAGAGCCAGCTTGTGGTAAAGGAAGCGCAGACCGGCGATATGGTGCTGCCCGGGCATATGCTCATCGCGCCCGGCGGGGATGCGCATATGCGCCTGCTGAAAGTGAACGGCGTTTATCAGGTAGAAGTGAAAAGGGGCCCGAAAGTAAACGGGCACTGCCCGTCGGTCGACGTGCTGTTTGATTCCGTTGCAAAATCGGCGGGGCGCGATGCGGTCGGGATTATCCTCACCGGAATGGGCGGTGACGGAGCAAAAGGCCTGCTTGCGATGCGCAGGGCAGGCGCAAAAACAATCGGGCAGGACGAATCGACCTGCGTGGTTTATGGGATGCCCAAAGTGGCTTATGATCTGGGTGCCGTGGAATATCAGGAAAAGCTTTCTGATATTGCAGGCAGGACATACGCATTATTAAATAGAATGTAAAGGAGGGGAGCATATGAAGATTTTGCTGGCAGAAGATGATTTTGCTACAAGGAAGTTTATGCTTAATTTCCTGTCAAAGTACGGTGAGTGTGACGTGACGGTCGATGGGATGGAAGCAGTGGACGCATTCATGATGGCTTTGGAGGATGAAGAACCCTATGACCTGGTATGCCTGGATATTATGATGCCGGTTATGGACGGCTATCAGTCACTTGTCGGTATCCGGAATCTGGAAAAAGAGAGGAATATTCCGGAGGACAAAGCAGTAAAAGTAATAATGACAACAGCCTTAAACCAGGAAAAAAATGTCAAGATGGCATTTGAGCTTGGCTGTACAATTTATTCCGGCAAACCGATCGACAAGGATCGGTTTGAGCAGGCATTAAAGAAGCTGGGCCTGGTATAAGGCGCATAATAGAAAGAATATGCAGGAAAGGAGAATGACATGGCTGAAGAATTTAACAATGAAGGAATGCTGGACATATACCTGTTTGAAAACCAGCAGTTATTGGAGCAGCTTCAGGAGATGGTTTTGGATCAGAAGGATGAGGACTGCTTTGATGAAGACAGCATAAATGAAATTTTCAGGACTATGCATACCATTAAAGGATCGTCTGGTATCATGATGTTTGATAACATTACGGCAGTATCGCACAAGCTGGAGGACGTCTTTTATTTCTTGAGGGAATCCCATCCGGACAATGTGCCGCATATGGAACTGGTAGAGCATGTACTGGCAGTCGAAGATTTTATTTCCAATGAAATGGATAAGATAAGCAACGGCGATCCCGCAGACGGGGATGCTACAGGGATTGTAGCCGACCTGGATGCGTTCCTTACCAAAATTAAAGGAGGGGGCGAGGAACCCGCGGGAGGGGGAGGTTCTGCAGCAAAGCCTGCGCCGGTAGGAAATACAGGCACGAAGGAACAGCCCAAGCAGTTTTACATAGCGCCAACGGCTACGGAAGACAGCCGGTTTTACAAAATTTATATTACTTTTTATCCGGATACGGAAATGGTGAATGTCCATGCCTATAAAACGGTATATGCATTAAAAGAGATAGCGGAGGATCTTTTGTATTCTCCGGAAGAGGTCATCACAGACGAAAACTGTGCGGAAGTGATCCTGCAGGAAGGCTTTAAAATCCTGCTGCAGACAAAGAGCAGCCTAGAGGAACTTAAAGAAATCGTAAAAGAAGGCTATGAGATCAGCAAGGTGGAGTTCTTTGAATGTAAGGCGGAGGAATTCTTACAGGGATTTGATTTCGGCGGGCCGATAGACCTCGAATCAAGCGTGCAGGAAATTGAGGCACGGGCAGAAAATGCTGGCAAAGAAGAAGGTGGTGTGGAAAAGAAACCCCAGGGAAAGGCTCAGATTGCACCGGGAGATTTTGTCGTACAGTCCAAAGAGCCTGGTAAGCAGAAGAAGCTGGCAAGGGATAAGCCAAAAGCAGAGAAGGCTTCCTTTATCAGTGTAAACGTAAGTAAAATGGATCAGCTGATGGATCTAATCGGAGAGCTGGTTATTTCTGAATCGGTGGTATTGCAGAATCCAGATCTGAAAGTGCCTGGGCTAAACCTAAACAACTTTAACAAGGCGGCGGCTCAGATGTCTAAGATATCGACGGATCTGCAGAACGTTATTATGTCCATGCGAATGGTTCCGCTGACCAATACGTTCCAGAAGATGAATCGAATTGTATTTGACGTATCCCGAAAGCTTGGCAAAGACATTGAATTTGAGATGGTCGGGGAGCACACGGAAGTGGATAAGAACATTATCGAGCATATTTCCGACCCCCTGATGCATATGGTCCGCAATGCGGTAGACCATGGAATCGAAACCAATGAAGAGCGCAGGGAAAGCGGCAAAACGGCAAAAGGAAAAGTAACGCTTTCCGCTAAAACGGAAGCGGGCAAGGTATGGATTAGCGTAGAGGACAACGGAAAAGGGCTTGACCGGGTTAAGATCATGGAAAAAGCCAGGAAACAGGGGCTTTTGGAAGACGGTAAACCGGAAGCGGCCTATACGGACAAGGAAGTGTACCAGTTTATTACGCAGCCGGGCTTTTCAACAAATGAAAAGGTTACGGAATATTCCGGCCGTGGCGTAGGCATGGACGTTGTAGTACAGAACTTACAGTCGGTCGGCGGCGCGCTTGATATTGAAAGTACGCCCGGCCAGGGAAGTATCATGAGCTTGAAAATCCCGCTTACGCTTGCGATTATTGACGGGATTGTCATGGAAACAGGGGATGCGTCCTTTGTCATTGAAACAGGCGTTATTAAAGAGTTTGTGCGCGTGACGGAGGAAATGATGATCCATGAGCCAAGCGGGGACGAATATATCATGATACGTGGCGAATGCTTTCCAGTTTTAAGGTTAGGCGAATGGTATGGCATGGAGCAGCAGCAGTTCCGGCAGTCCGTGGAAGACGGCATGATGCTGATTATCGAGATGGAGGACAGGGAGCTTTGCCTGTTTGTCGATAAATTAATCGGCGAGCAGGAGATTGTAGTAAAGCCAATCCCGTCTTATATCAAGAAGGTTAAAGGCCTCTCCGGATGTACGCAGCTTGGCGACGGCAGTATTGCCCTGATATTGGATCCTGCCGGGTTAATGTAAAATAATAGAAAGGAACGGTATCCATATGGATCAGTTGAGCGAGTTGAAAAAACAGGTAGATGAGGCTCTGGTAGCAACTAATGCGGACGGGGACGATTCACAGAAGTGCAAATATATGACCTTTAAATCCGGAAATGAGTTTTACGGCCTGAAAATCCAATATGTAAATGAGATTATCCAGATCCCGCCGATTACCGCCATTCCCAGGACAGAAGATTATATTAAGGGCCTGATCAATTTAAGGGGAAAGATTATCCCTGTGATTGACGTGCGTTTGCGTTTTAAACAAGAGCCGTTAAAATATGACGAAAGGACCTGTATCATTGTAGTGATTGTAAACGCGATGACAGTCGGATTGATCGTTGAGAAAATTGCTGATGTAATTGAGATAAAAGAAGATAATATACTGCCTCCGCCTAAAATGGGTCGTGTAGAGCGTGCGAACCACCGTTTTGTATACGGTATCGCAAGGGTTGGGAATTCTGTAAAATTACTGTTAGATCCCGACCGGTTATTAAATGATGAAGATTTATCAGCTTTAGAACTGTCGAATAATAATATGATTACAATGAAAGAATGAGAGGTATGAAAATGAAAAACATGAAGATGAAAACCAAACTGATACTGGGCTTCGCAATTCCGATTTTGTTGACCATGTTTAATATTATTATAAGCAATATGTCAACAAAACGCGCGGCTTCTATCGTAGAAGCTGCAAGGCAGGAGTCTTATGTCAGGAATGCAACGATATTTACCGTTGTAGTAGCAGTAATATCCATTGGAGTTACCATATTTGTGGCATCAGCGCTGGTTAAAATCATCGAAAAATCTGTCCTGCAGCTTTCAGAAGCGGCAGACGAAATTGCAAAAGGCCATGTAAATGTGGAGATGGTAAAATATAACAATGATGAATTTGGTGATTTGGTTGACAAATACCGCCAGGTCATTGATAATATCAAATACCAGGCAACTGTAGCAGAGGAGGTTTCCAAAGGCAACCTGACCATTTCGGTAAATCCGAAATCCCGGGATGACATTTTGGGGCACTCCTTAAAGAAATTAGTAGAGGATAACCTGCGTACTTTAAGCAATATTAGCGATGCGGGCACACAGGTTACCATTAGCTCCAGCCAGGTAGCCAGCGCAAGCCAGGCGCTCGCACAGGGCTCTACCGAGCAGGCCAGCGCAATCGAAGAGATTACGGCGTCAATTGATGAAATAGCAGAGAAGACTAAAGAAAATGCGGAGCAGGCAAACGAAGCCGCAGGCCTTGTGGTAAATGCGATTGAAGATGTAAAACGAGGCAACAAGCAGATGGAAGAGATGATGTCAGCTATGGAAGACATCAACCAGTCATCTGAGAGCATTTCTAAGATTATTAAAGTAATTGATGATATTGCATTCCAGACCAACATTCTGGCACTCAACGCGGCAGTTGAGGCTGCAAGGGCAGGGGAAGCAGGCAAGGGCTTTGCCGTTGTAGCAGAAGAAGTTAGGAGCCTTGCTGCAAAGAGCGCTTCCGCAGCAAAAGAAACAGCGGAGCTCATAGAAGACTCGATTAACAAAGTTACATTAGGTTCCAACATTGCGGATAATACAGCAAAAGCATTGGGCGCAATTACCAGTATTGTGCAGGAAAGTGAAGTTATCATTAACGGGATTGCAGAATCCTCTAATTACCAGGCGACTGCAGTTTCCCAGATTGAACAGGCGATTTCACAGGTATCACAGGTTGTACAGACCAATTCTGCAACCAGCCAGGAGTGTGCGGCTGCCAGTGAAGAATTGTCCAACCAGGCATCCAGGATGCGTGAAATGCTCTCCATTTACAATTTGGGCGCAGGCAGTATAGATTCTTCTTCTGTTAAGAGCAGTGTATCCATGCCTGTAGCAGACAGCGCAAATGAGCCGATCATTTCATTAGAGGATGATTTTGGCAAATATTAAAAATGTGAGGTGTTTTGATGAGTGTATTAGAAGAACTAAGGACATTAGGTGTAGATATTGACGATGGCTTAAAACGTTTAAATGGCAATGAAAAGCTTTATACCAGGCTTCTGGGCAAATTTGTGGATTCCTTCCTTGCCAACCAGGTCAGCCCGGATTTTGATGCGGCTGACTGCCAGGGGACAATTGAAAAAGCGCATTCCATAAAAGGGACGGCAGGCAACCTGTCACTCACGCCGATTTTTGAAGCATACAGTGAGATTTTAAAACTGCTTCGTACCGATAAACCGGAAGAAGCAAGGGAGATTTTAAAAAATACTATTCCGGTTCAGGAACAGATTATTGCCTGTATCCAGAAGCATATGGAGTAATTAGGAGGCAGTTTTCGGCATATACTCATAAAAACAGAAATAAAGGCTTTTTATGGCAAATGCAAAGATTGAAAACCTGTTAAACTTAGCGCTGGATGCCAGTGAAGGGGAGCGGGAGAAATCGCTCCAGTTAGGGGTCGGGTATTCACCTGGGGAGCAGTCCTGGGAAGTTATTGTCCGTTTTATACGTGATGGGTTAGAACGTGTTGGGGAGTTGCTTACGGCATATGGGATTGTGCCGTGGCAGAGCTCTGTGACGGTACTTACTAATTCCTATGCTATCATAATCCTGCCAGAAGCTTTAGTGGATACTGTGGCAGGGCTAGACGAAATCATATATATGGAAAAACCAAAGAGGCTCTTTTTTGCCGTTAACGCGGCGAAAAGGGCCTCTTGTATTACGTCTCTGCAGCCTGCGGCCACAGGTGCTCCCGGCATCCCGTCAGGCGGGGATACAGGGCTTACTGGGGCAGGATGTCTCATTGCCGTCATTGACAGCGGTATTGACTATAGCCATCCGGATTTTTGCAATGCAGACAACACAACTCGGATTGTTGCATTGTGGGATCAGACATTAGACGCAGCAACGCTTAACGGGGCCAGGAATGAAGAAAACATGCAAATCACCTACCGTGCTCCAGAAGGGTATCCGGACGGCGTCCTGTTTACCAAAGAGGAATTAAATTTAGCGCTTGCACAAGACAGCTTAGCTGCCCGGCAAAAAATTGTGCCCAGCCGCGACATATCCGGGCACGGCACGCATGTAGCAGGGATTGCCGCAGGGAACGGCAGGGCATCCATGGGCAGATACCGGGGAGTGGCGTACGAGTCAGGCCTTTTGGTTGTCAAATTGGGCTCTCCCAAAGAAAATTCGTTTCCCAAAACAACAGAATTAATGAAGGCGGTGGATTTTTGCGTACGCGCAGCAGAGAGTTTAAACCAGCCGCTTGCCATTAATTTAAGTTTTGGCAATAATTATGGTTCCCATAGCGGCACAAGCCTGATTGAAACTTTTTTAAATGATATGGCGGATCACCATCAGTGCAGTATTGTCACAGGTACGGGCAACGAGGGGGCGGGCACAGCCCATTATGAGGGCAGGATCAGGAGCAGGGAAGTGCAGGAAGTGGAATTTACCGTCAGCAGCTATGAAGCGAAGCTGAACATGCAGTTATGGAAGCGCTACCAGGATGATTTGCGCATAGAGGTTATCTTGCCGGATGGGAAAACCAGCGGCCAGCTAATTGGGCAGGGCACACTGCGTGTGCAGTTCCTGGAAGTGGAGCTTTTGATTTTTTATGGAGAGCCTGTGCCATACAGTATTTATCAGGAGGTTTATATTGATTTTATCCCCAGGGGAAAATATATCCCGCCTGGATTGTGGAGAATCCGCCTGTCCGCAGGGGAAGTGGTGGATGGGGTATACGATGTGTGGCTGCCTTCAGGCGGGGTGTTGAATGAAAATACAGGGTTCCCTTATCCATCGGAGATCCGAACTCTGACGATTCCCTCGACTGCACAGAAGCTAATAAGCGTGGCAGCTTATGATTCCGGCAATGACAGCGCAGCGGCATTTTCCGGCAGGGGGTATACGGCCTGGACAAACCAGGTGAAGCCAGATTTGGCAGCGCCAGGGGTAGATATTATGGCCGCAGCGCCAGGCGGTGGCTATGCATCGCGCAGCGGAACCTCAATGGCGGCTCCGTTTGTGGCCGGGGGCGCGGCGCTTTTGATGGAGTGGGGGATTGTGAGGGGGAATGATGTTTTTTTGTATGGGGAGAAGGTGAAAGCGTATTTGATAAAGGGGGCAAGGCATTTGCCTGTTTTGCAGGAGTATCCGAATCCTTCAATAGGGTGGGGGGCGTTGTGTGTCGAAAACAGTCTGCCAAGGTAGGAATGAGGGGGATTTTGGAATAATATGCACTTTATTTTGTAATATATGGTATCGAATATAGTGCTTATCATGTTTTAATTCAGGATAAATCGAATGAAACGTATGCGATATAGAAAATGTAAATTGTATTTCAAATATAGTTTTGTATACAATATGATAATGATATGATGTAAATAAGAAATACGGAGGATTTCATATGGAAAATATATATGATGCAGCATTTCGGACAATTTTAAATGATTGCCGATAAATGATTATTCCGGTAATCAATGAGGTTTTCAAGGAACGAATAGCTGAAAAGCCGGGCAGAAGAAAGCAGCAAAGGAAGGAAAGAATAACAGATACCAATTTTATAATCTATGGAAAGAAAAAGAAGAAATACCATCTGGAGTGTGAGAGCAGTCTGCCGGATGGGCGGATGACAATCAGGTTGTTTGAATATGATGCGCAGATCGCTTTAGATGAAGGTGAAGTCATCAATGAAACATTGACAGTGACATTTCCCAATACAGCAGTCTTATATCTAAGGAATTATAAAAAGACACCTGATAAAATGCGATATGTGATAAAAACTCCGGGTGGCACTGTGGAGTATGATGTACCGATTATGAAGGTGCAGGAATATACTCTGGAAGATATTTTTTCAAAAGACTTGTTGCTGTTAATTCCGTTTTTCATTTTTTCACATGAAAAGAACTTTAAGGTGTATAATAGTGATGAACAGAGATTGGCAGAGTTGAAAGCAGAGTACCGAAGTATCTTGGAGAGACTTGATAAACTGGAGCAGGAAGGAACTATTGGGGCGTTTGACAAACGTACCATTATAGAACTTTCTGGTGATGTGATCAGAGAAATTGCACAGAAGTATGAGAATGTGCAGAAAGGTGTAGGTGATATTATGGGTGGAGCATTGATTGAAACAGAAGCAAGGACAATTTTGAATAGAGGGAAAGACGAGGCTAAAAAAGAGACAGCACTCAGAATGTTGCAGGATGGTGAATTGCCGATTGATAAGGTTGCTAAATATTCAGGGCTTGATATTGCAGAGGTGGAGTTACTTGTAGGACTTCAGAAGGTGTAAAAGGAACGTAGATATTTTATTATGATTAGGAATCGGGGAAATAGCTTATTTTAAAGGTATTTTCCTGATTTTGTGTATGTAGCTGATATCATTATTTTTTAGAAGTTGTGCGACCTACTTAGAGCCCAAAGGGTATGATGTGGGAGATTTGTGCCGAATTCGGTGCAAATATCACGCTAAGAGGGGCGTGCAGATGGCGGGAATGATTTTTCAAACACTCTCCAGATCTAGAAAGAGACTTGTTCTGTTTATAACTGTCCCTGTAGAAGGCGATTTTATGATATATTTGAAAAAGTTATTTGGAGTCGAAAATATATGTACATATAGTGAGTTTATAAGTATGGATAAATAAAGAATATTTGAAATAGGGGTAGAAGATTTTTGAATATGCAGTTTTGGGTGCTATGTTTATTAGAAAATGTGATATCCTGCAAACATTTAAATAAGAATTAAAATGTAGGTGTTTAAAGGAGAAGTATGGAACTGACAAAGGAAAAGTTACAAGAGATGGCAGCGATGGATATTCAGATCGTGGATATTAACATTTCAACGGAATAGTGTTTTATATGGCATTTCAACTTGACGTTAATTCACCATTAATTTTGACGTAACTTAGTACTAATCAACCGTACGCCCCACGAAGTTATGCGGGTTTCAACGTTTTTCACTCAAAAAAAGTGAAAAAAGTTTGTGACATTAACTTGACATACGCGGGGTAGGGGCTTTGTGTCTTCGGGATAAATTCCGCCGCTTCCTGTGGAATCAGTGTTAAAGGAACGAATAGCTGAAAAATCCGGGCAGAAGAAAGCAGCAAAGGAAAGATACTTGATTAAATATAATTTTATGGTAATATATTTATATTAAGTATATAGAGATTATCGAGTTGTTAATACTGGTGGAAGGAATGTAGCATAAAGGCAAGTAGAATCCAAAGCGACAGATAAAGTTGGAAGTGTACATAAGGAGGTACGAATGAGTTACGAGGAATTAAGTTTAAAAGGCTTTATGTATGAAATGAAAGAAGTGTCATGTGGTCCTCACCCAAGAAAATTTTGTTTTGTTCTTGGGGCAGGTGCATCACTCTCTTCTGGAATAAAATCTGGGCAGGAACTGGTTACTATATGGGACACAGAGCTTCAGATAAGAAATGAAAAATCGCATAAAAAGTGGAAAGAAGATTTAAACATAACAGAAGAGAATAAGTACAGTTTTTACAGTAAATTTTATGAAAGACGTTTTCTAAGGCAGCCAATAGACGGATATAATTATCTGGAAAAACTGATGGAACATGCCAGACCCAGTATCGGATATGTCATGCTTTCTTATTTATTGACAGAGACCCGGCATAATGTTGTGGTAACAACTAATTTTGACCATTTGACAGAAGATGCTGTGAATTATTATGAACAAAAAATACCTTTGGTTATAGGGCATGAATCTTTGGCACATTATGTATCCAAACAAATATCAAGACCTACTATCATAAAAATCCACAGAGATCTTTTACTTGATCCAAAGAACAGGACAGATGAGTTGGAGGTGCTTCATGACAATTGGAAAAGGGCATTAGGAGAGGTTTTTTCAGAGTATCATCCGGTTTTTATTGGGTATGCAGGTAATGATAACAGCCTGATGAACTTTTTGATTGAAAATACCGAGAAGTTTAAAAAAAATGAATGGTTGTTTCCGTACTGGATGATTTATAAAAAAGACAATGCATATGACAAGGTTTTATCTTTTTTGGAAAATGCGGAGGGATATTTAATTAAACATAATGGGTTTGATGAAGTAATGTGTTTTATGGGAGAGGCATTTGATTATAAACTGCCATCCAAAGAAGCCTTTTTGAATGATGCAGAAGAACGTTTTCAGATGCTTTCCAATTCTATTGATAGATTTACGGAGGTATTGTTTGGGGGTAAAGAGTTTGAGCAGGGGGAACACGTAGAAGATAAAACCGAAGAAGGAGAGATTAGCCATGTTGTTGAGAAGATTACAAATCAAGCGGATCAGCAACGGTTATATAGAGAGGCTGTTGTATTACATAATAATGGTAACTATAAAGAGGCTTGGGAGATAGAAAAGCAGTTAGTAAATTTGAATGGAAAAAATTCTAGATATTATTATATTATGGGGGTTACCTTGCATGAAATGGGGGAATATGAAGAGGCGGAAAAGGAGATTAGGAAGGCGATAGAGTTAGAGCCAGAAAATGCAAGGTATCATGACAGCCTGGGGGTTACCCTGGATGAAATGGGAAAATATGAAGAAGCGGAAAAGGAGACGAGGAAGGCGATAGAGCTAGAGCCAGAAAATGCAAGTTATCATAACAGCTTGGGAATTACCCTACTTAAAATGGGGAAATATGAAGAAGCGGAAAAGGAGACGAGGAAGGCGTTAGAACTTGAGCCAGAAAATGCAAAATATCATAACAGCTTGAGAATTACCCTAAATGCAATGAGTTAACCATTAAATTTTGTCCCAATTAAGCATTAGTGAACCATTTGCCCCACGATGTTATGCGGATTTCAACGATTTTTACTGGGGAAAAGTGAAAAAAGTTTGTGAAATCATACTTGTACGGGAAAAATATAAACTGCTTGTGAAATATACTTCATATAGTATAGACAGTGATTTATTTATATCAAGGTATGAATTATATTTGCCGAATAGGGATGAATGGAAGCGTTTGATAAGAACATACCAGTAACAGATAAACCAAAATATATTGAGATGGATGTGTTTTGATTTTGACTGTAAGCAACAGAGTAAAGTAACATCTGAAATATCAATTGTGTTACTGCAAAATAGCAATAAATGCTATTTTGCAGTATTTTTTATGTGAAAATTATGGTGAAAACTGCCATAAAGTGGCATACTTTCAGACA
>QXXL01000457.1 GCA_009911505.1 Lachnospiraceae bacterium
TTAGCGATGAATTTTTCAGCATTTCTGGCATTTGAAGGAGGTGACTTTACATTATTTTTCACTTTACATTAGCCTGCTAATGTTGAGCTAAACATTATTGTGCATCGATCTGCCTGAAGGCCACGGAGTATCCGTCACCCACGATCTCCCCTGCGTTTGGCCACTTCCCCTTCGGAGGTCCAGGAACAGAAACGCCCTCATCCCTGACAGAGCAGACTTCTTCGAGGACGCAGCGGAAGTCCTCCCCTTTGTTGGATGAGAAGGCACCGGGGACATTCTCCCACACGATGAACCTTGGATATTTTCCATCTGTCGCACACCTCATTTCCTTTATGATCCTGATTGCCTCGTAGAACAGGCTGGACTGCTTCCCGCCAAGCCCCGCCCGCTTTCCCGCCACCGACATGTCGGTGCAGGGCGAGCCGAAGGTGATGATGTCCACCGGCTCTATCTCATCCCCACATATGCCGTTGATGTCGCCCAGGTGTTTCACAAACGGCAGCCGCTTCGTGGTCACCCGGATGGGGAACGGCTCTATTTCTGAAGCCCAGACCGGGCGTATCCCCGCCAGCAGGCCGGCGAGCGGAAAACCCCCGGAGCCGTCAAACAGGCTTCCGAGGGTCAGCTTCTTTTCTGTATTCACATTATCCATCCGCACCGCCTCCATCTTCCAGATCATCATAGGAGATGCCAGTCAACTCCGTCAGCACATCCTCACAGGACGCCACCGCCGCGTCCCATCCCCGGTCAAACTGCTCCGAGGCGTCACAGCCGCCAAGGGCGTGTATCCTGCGGAATATCTCAGCCATCAGTTCCCTGTCCTGCATCTGCATCCGTCTCCACCTCCTTCACCAGTGCGGAATATGGGATCTTCTCCCCGCCCCGCTCCACATACACATTTTCCGAATCCCCGGTATCCTCCACATACCTCCGCAGAATCACAGACGCATATTTCTCATCCAGTTCCATCATGCAGCAGATGCGGTCCGTCTGCTCGCACGCCATCATCGTGGAGCCGCTGCCGCCGAAAGTGTCTATCACGATGGCGTTCTCCTGGGAGGAATTGCAGATCGGGTATCCGAGCAGGTCAAGCGGCTTGGAAGTCGGATGGTTCTTGTTCCGCTTCGGCTTGTCGTAGTTCCAGATGGTGGTCTGCTTCCGGTCGGAATACCACGGGTGCTTGCCGTTCTTCAGAAAGCCGTACAGCACAGGCTCATGTTGCCACTGGTAATCCGAGCGTCCAAGCACGAGGGAATTCTTCACCCATATGCACACCCCGGCAAGGTGGAACCCTGCGTCCACAAACGCTTTACGGAAATTCAAGCCCTCCGTATCCGCATGGAACACATATGCCGCGCCGCCGTTCTCCAGGTGCGCCGCCATCTGTGAAAATGAATTGTACAGAAATGTGTAGAATTCATCCCCTTTCATGCTGTCATTCTGGATGGAAAGCCCGCTGCCGCTTTTGAAGGATACGCCATACGGCGGGTCCGTCACGATGAGGTTTGCTTTCTTCCCGTCCATGAGCGCTGCCACATCTTCCACACTTGTGGCATCGCCGCACATCAGCCGGTGCCTGCCCACCGTCCAGATATCGCCCCGCTCCACGAACGCCGCTTTCTCCAGTGCAGCGGAAAGGTCAAAGTCATCATCTTTCACATCTTTTTCCCCATCTCCGGCAAAAAGGTCGGCAATCTCATCCTCGCCGAAGCCCGTCAGGGATACATCAAAATCCGCACCCTGCAGACTTTCAATCTCGATGCGGAGCAGCTCCTCATCCCATCCCGCGTCCAAAGCCATGCGGTTACCATTAGTGGCAAAAAAATGAACAATTTCACGCCCGGAACATTGTCTATTTTTCAGTCAGAATTGAGTTGCTTTAATGTGCATTCAGAGTGATCTGGTCATGAAAGTATTTTCACAGTATCGTATGAAACGGCTCCCCAGGGATTTCGCAGGCTGTTATACTGGAAGGGCAGGGGAGATTCCGGCATTTAACTGAGTTGCGAACTCGTGAGTGATCTTGGCTGGGCTCA
>QXXL01000458.1 GCA_009911505.1 Lachnospiraceae bacterium
TAGGATTTATATAGGCGGGCGGCAAAGGGCAGGGCATTGCTGGGGAGAAAACGGGATACTTAAGAGCCCCTAACCCCCATCACAAGGCCCCAGCCGCATCCCTGCCCTCTACCTGACTACGGTTTTGGCTGGCTTACAAAGAGTTTTCTAAATAATGCCGGATGGTATGGGGGCGGCCAGTGCAGCTTGAAATTGTAGGTTTATTTTATATGAATTTTATACAGCAATGTTCTGAGTAGACATATGAATATGGCTATATAGAAAATAATATTTATGTAGATACAGAAACGCGTAAAAATGGATGATATTATAAAGGACAATTCTTGAATGATGTTGAGAAGGTAGAGTATAATGTTGTCTAAAAGGCAGTATTTATGGTGAATGATCAATACGAAAAGAGGGGATGCCAGTGGATGGTATAAAAAGGGCAGGTTTATACCTTGTGCGGAAAAAGAGACGGGTTTTTCTTTTACTGTGCATTTTTCTAGGCATGTCTTTTAGTGTTTTAATTGGTATTTCATTTAAAAATAGCGCAGAAAACCAATTAGACAAGCTGCGCAAAAGTATGGCGTCGGGTTTTGTTTTTAAGGCAAATGTGGAAAATAAGACGTACTGGGAACATGTAGATTTTGGAAATGCGGGTGGAAGTTATATCTATAATGGTCCAAGGATTACGGAAGAAATGATTGGGAAAATACTTTCTTTGGATGGTGTAAAAGATTATACGGTTGATTTGAGTCATGTTGGGTGGACAGATTTAACATTGAAGCCAGGCGTGTATGCAGCTTCTAAACCAGATCCGGATCCAGATCCCAATGAGCTTCTTCCATATTCAGAAGAATACCTGATGCTTTGGCGCCATACGGTCGATGTAAACGCTTGCAGGGATGGAGACATGCACATAAATTTCAGGATGGGGGCTCTTACTATAAAAGATGGGCGCAACATTGAGGTTTCAGACCATTTAAAAGTGGTGATTTCAGACTGGCTGGCGGAAAAGAACCATCTTTCCGTGGGGGATACCATTACGCTGCAAACAAAGCGGGGGAACTATTCTTTTTCTAGTGATCCGTTGGAGACATTGGGAAGTCCGGTTGAAGTGGAAATAGCAGGACTGTTCCATGCAAATTTCAGCATGGCAGATTCCAGTACTATGCTGGAAACGTGTTATATAGAGAATGTGATTTATACGGACATGTATACCTATACAAAGTTGCAGGAAAATTTGCATGGGTCTGAAAGCGACAGCACATATGCATCAGTTGAATTTCTGGTAGAGGATCCAGGGGAAATAGATTCCATTATACAGAAAATCAAAAGCCGTGGGGATATTG
>QXXL01000459.1 GCA_009911505.1 Lachnospiraceae bacterium
GGTAGTGTAAAGTAGCCTATGAAAAACTGGAGTCAAAAAAATAGGCTCCATTAGAACTTTGATAATTGTAGATACGATAGATTTTGGCAGTGTCCGCCACCCTTGACGGCACACCAAAACAATGCTCTGAACGTCTTACCGACGGCGAAGAACTCAAGAACAGATACCAGTTTCTCCGTCTGATTCACAGCATTGTAGCATTGTTTTGGCGTGCCATCAAGGGCAGGTCCCTTCGGGATGGCTAGGTAATTACCTCTGGCTCGGAATCTAAGAACAGATGTGGGCTTAGCCCTGTTGCTGCTTTAAGAGTTCCTGTTGGCCCAGATAGATCAGGAGTTGCCATTTGCCGGGCATATTCCCAGCGCCTTCCAGCAGTTCCACTTTATTCAGCGGTTCCCTGCCGCCGGATTTCTCATGAGGACGCAGGAAGTTATAGTAAGCGACCCAGAGAGAAACGCTGTGTATTGCACCGCCATCCGTACCGTAACCGCAGGTGACACGATAAGATTCCCTGAATGTACGGTTCAAGCGTTCGATCACCTGTTTGAATGGCCGGAATTTTTTGGATACTTCGTCGTCATTGGTAAGGCCGATCACCTGCGTGATGAATACGTCCCAGCCTTTTTCAATCTTGAACTGCTGGGCGGCAAGCGGATACGCGCTGTATCCGTCAGCAATGAATTTCAGGGTTCTGTCAGGGAATTCCTTAAATTTATCAAATGCCATGCGCATGGTAAGAATACAGGGGCCGACATCTCTTGAAGTTGAGACCTGATAGCCGAGGATGGAGCGAGTTACTTTGTCCATGATGAGCCAGACATATGCTTTTATACCTTTGATTTTGATGTAGGTTTCATCAGCAGCAAGTTCGTTGGAAGGATTGTAGTCATAGGAATCTACAAAGGGACGGATGATGACAGCGGCTGTTTTGGCATAATTGTTGACCATGGTATGTGAAATGTCAATACCATGGATTTCTTTAAGGGCCTGTACGGTCTGCCGGAGAGAGAGTTTTAAGTTTACCCGGTAGGTAAGGCACAGCCCCATGATATAGGCGTTGTTTTTCTTATATCTAAAGGAGGTTGCCCACTTTGGGAGCTGGTTTAGTTCCATATCAAAAAAGTTTACAGAAAACTCGCGGTAAAGATAACGTAGTTTATATTTCCAGTATTCGGATTGCGGAAGCCCTTTAGGAAGCTTTGTGAGATTCCGCCGGTAGTAAGGACAGCTGTCGTTGACACACTTATGGATACGGAAATGTTTCCGGTCTTTGACAGGCTTTAGGGCATGCCCGCAATAAGGGCACTGTAGTTTTAACGGGGATGTTACTTTTTCACCGTTGACAAAGGTTTGCCCGCAGATCTTGCACTTAAACTGTCCGCGGCCGCCAGAGTTGTCATAGATATAGTCATGAGGGGCGCCGCAGAGAGGGCAGGCGGTATCTGTCGGAACGTTACGGGGTTTGCCTTTCTGGGGTTTGACAGGTTTTACGGCTTTGCCATAGCGGAGGAGGTAGTATCCGTTCCAGAGTTGCCAGTCCTGTTTGATGAATGGTTTGATGACAGGAAGTTTATCCGTGAGGAACTTTTGGTATTTAGGGCTGTGGAGTTCATCGTGAGCCCACTGCTTAAGAGGAATGTATCTGCAAATAAAAAGAATGAGCCAGCAAATTTGCTGATATTGTTCTTGAATGATTTTAAGTAAATATAGTATAATGTTATCCATAAAGCAATGATTTACCTTTCGTATTTTGTTGAGTGTGGTGCTTACATTGTACACGAAAATAGGGGATCATTGCTTTTTTAGTTGTAAAAAGCTAAAAATTCCCTGAAAACATGAGGTTTTTAAGAAAAATAGGATTGTAATACTTTACAATACC
>QXXL01000460.1 GCA_009911505.1 Lachnospiraceae bacterium
TGGAAATTTGCCCCGGAGAATCCGTCGTCCGTGTACCATTTGAGGTTGGAAAAGCCGTTCTGTTTTGCGTAGGCTTCCAGAATCCGCTTCTGGTTGCTTATGGAGTTGGATTCGCCTTGAAGCGTGTCCTCGTGCGACAATCTCGGATAAAGGGCGGTAATGAGTTTTTGGGTGGTCTGTCTTGGCATAATGTCCTCCGTTTCCGACAGCCAGCCCCACTATTCCGTAAGTCTATCATACCACATGGGGCGGCTGTCTGTACAGTCTTTTTTGCTTCTTTACCGCCCGTCAAAATGACGGTTTTTATCTGCGGGTTGTCATGGGCTGTAAATCGGCTTGTGTCCGGCTGCGCTTTCGGCTTCCAGCACTTTCATCATCTTGTCGGCGGCGGTGGCGGTAG
>QXXL01000461.1 GCA_009911505.1 Lachnospiraceae bacterium
AGGCTTTGTGCATTTGGGGGCATTTCCCGTTGTCGTTTTCAAACGTCCATTCCCGCATAGCCGGGTCGGTGAAGCCTATTCTTTTCAGCCGTTCCACTTCCTCCCGGTGCTTGTATTCCCGGTGTCTGGCTTCCAGCTTTTCCCGGCGTTTTCTCTGGCAGTCACATTCTTTCGGGTGGCGGTCACGCCCGAAAAAGGTCTTGCCCTCCGGGAAATAGGCTTCTTTGGGCTGGCGGCAGCTCCCGCAATATAAAAGCCCGTCCTCCCCGGTGTAGTCCTCCGGCTCTGCTTCCTGTGCCGTGGCAAGCCGGAAAATGGCGTTATCGTAATCACTCATAAAATCGTCCTCCTTGTTCATGGTCTTTTACGCCCTGT
>QXXL01000462.1 GCA_009911505.1 Lachnospiraceae bacterium
AGGGAAAGCGGAGGGGATGCACTACTTGTCGCATGAAACCGTGGACTCTAAAAACGGAATCATAATCGACGTGGCAGCTACAGCCGGCAATGTGCCTGACAGCCAGCCGTATATCAAAAGGATTGATTATATTGAGAAAAATCTGGGTTTGAAAATACAAGAAGCATGTGCCGACAGTGGCTATGACACAAACCTTATCAAC
>QXXL01000463.1 GCA_009911505.1 Lachnospiraceae bacterium
AGCGCAAAAGTCAAGACATAACTTGAAATTCTTATACAGAAGAGGATTAGAGGCGGCTGAACAGCAGTGCCTCTTATCGTCAACGGCATTAAATCTTAAAAGGATGATAAAGGCCATGGCATAGGGAACCATGACCTTTTTCTTTGGAATATTTCTGCTATCTTTGTTAGAGTTTTATCATGATATCTTGTGACATTTACGAAATTAGGAGGTTTGTCAACAGCTCG
>QXXL01000464.1 GCA_009911505.1 Lachnospiraceae bacterium
ATGATGCTGGGGTCAAAAGCCCAACTACCGAACATTGAAAATTTAATATTTTACAGTAAATAAAGACAATCTACCCTTTTGTGAGTTATAATGGTAATAGTTCTAGAAAGGTGGTATCTCTTATGGCATTTAAACCGAATGATTGTCAACAGTTGTCCTTCGACGACAGCTTTATAGCACTAACTGAGCGTGAGAAAAAAGCTCTGGAAAAATCCTGGGCAAAAATCTTTGCTGATGAGATTTTTCCAGCAATAGATGAAGAACGTTTTTCTGTTCTGTATAGTGACAAGGCCTCCAGATCTAATACACCTGTTAATGTAATCATCGGTGCGTTAATCATCAAAGAGCTTTTTGATTATTCGGACGATGAAATTGTTGAGAACCTGATGCTTGACCTTCATCTCCAGTACGCCCTGCATACCACAAGCTTTGTGGAACAGCCTGTATCAGATAAAACCCTGAGCCGTTTCCGTAAAAAATGCTATGATTATGAAACACTTCACGGGGTGGACTTATATCATGACTGTGTAAAAGACCTTAGTGGCAAAATAGCTAAAATCATGAAGCTAAACGGGCGCATCCGCCGCATGGATTCCCTTATGATAGAATCAAATATCCGTTTTCTGAGCCGCATGGAACTGATTTATACCTGCATATCAAAGCTGGTTGTTTATCTCACAAAAAAGCAGCCGGATATCATTCCGGAACAACTGAAACATTATGCCGACCCGAATGACTATAACCGCATTTTCTATCATCAGAGAAATGATGACATGGGGGCCATTATCCAGACGCTCCTCACAGACAGCGGCTGTCTGCTTCATCTGTGCGGAACAGATTTTGAAGACGTGACGGAGTACCAGCTTTTTACCAGATGCCTTTCTGACCAGACTGTTGTGGAAAATGAAAAACGCCGCATGAGGACAAAGGAAGACGGTACGATGAATTCGTCCGCACTCCAGAATCCTTCTGACCCGGATGCCACTTACAGAAACAAGGCGGGTAAGCAGTACAGGGGATATTCTGCAAATATTGAGGAAACGGTTGGCAAAAATGGTTCTGTTGTGACGGATTATCAGTATGATAAAAACACCCATACAGACAGTCAGTTTCTCCAGGAATCTCTTTCGGCAATGGAAAAATCGGAAGAAGAAATCATTCTGGTTACAGATGGCGGTTATGACGGGCAGGACAACATTGCACTTGCAAAAGAAAAGAATATCCGCCTGGTAACAACAGCCTTAATCGGCAAAGAAGCCCCTGATGCACTGGCAGATTTTGAATTTAATGAAGATGGCACGCGTCTGCTGAAATGCGCAGCGGGCCACGTTCCAATCAGCCAGAGCTATACAAAATCAACAAGACAATGCAGGGTATCATTTGACAGAAATCATTGTGCCGGTTGTCCTTATCAGGAACAATGCCGTCCAAAGATATACAAAAAAGTCGCTTCATTTATCACTTCAAAAAATGCATCTAACAGGGCAAAAAGTCAGCGGTACATGCAGAGTGAAGAATTTAGCAGTCTGGCACGGTTAAGAAACGGCGTGGAAACAGTTCCTTCCAGTCTTCGGAAAAATTACCATCTGGACAGCCTTCCAAGAGGAAGGCAGCGAGGGAAATTTTTCTTTGGAAGTAAAATAGCAGCTTTGAATTTCAGAAAGCTCTTCGGATTTCGGAAGGGACTGGGAAACTATGCCCAAAATCCTGTATTAGTATAGAAAACACACTAAAAGTATGCCAATGCATTTGGAGAAAAGGTGCCTCTTATAACAAATCTACTGTGAAATATTACATTTTCAAGGTTCTACGAGTATTCAGCCATAGAA
>QXXL01000465.1 GCA_009911505.1 Lachnospiraceae bacterium
CAGGTTGCCGTAAATTAACAAATGTTATAATACCAAACAGTGTTACAAGCATTGGGGATTCTGCATTTTCAGGTTGCTATTCATTGGAAAGTGTAACCATACCGGATAGTGTAACTAATATTGGGGAGTGGGCATTTGCAAATTGCAGTTCATTGGAGAGTGTAACCATACCGGATAGTGTAACCAGCATTGGGGAGTGGGCATTTTATAATTGCAATTCATTGGAGAGTGTAACCATACCGGATAGTGTAACCAGCATTGGGGAGTGGGCATTTTATAATTGCAATGCATTGGAGAGTGTAGCCATACCGGATAGTGTAACTAATATTGGTTACCGTGCATTTTTTCGTACAAAATGGTTAGAAGACAGGCGGAAGGAAAACCCACTTGTAATTGTAAACCATATTCTAATTGACGCACAGACTGCAAGCGGAGAAGTTGTGATTCCAGACGGCGTAACCAGCATTGGGGAGCAGGCATTTTTAGAGTGCAGTTCATTAAAAAATGTTACAATACCAAACAGTGTTACAAGTATTGGGGATTCTGCATTTTCAAGTTGCAATTCATTGGAGAGTGTAACCATACCGGATAGTGTAACTAATATTGGTGACCATGCATTTGCAAATTGCAGTTCTTTAGAGAACATCACGATACCAAATACTGTAACCAGCATTGGGGAGTGGGCATTTTCACATTGCAATTCATTGAAGAGTTTAACAATACCGGATAGTGTAACCAGCATTGGGACGCTTGCATTTTCACATTGCAGTTCATTGGAAGATATTACAATTCCAGACAGTGTAACCAGCATTGGGCTGTGGGCATTTTCAGATTGCAGCTCATTGGTGGATATTAATGTGAGCCAGAATAATCAAAATTATGTTTCGGAAGATGGAGTTTTATTTTCT
>QXXL01000466.1 GCA_009911505.1 Lachnospiraceae bacterium
AACGGAGCATTTGAAAATTGCAGTTCTTTAGAGAACATCACGATACCAAATACTGTAACCAGCATTGGGGATTCTGCATTTTATAATTGCACATCACTGGCAAACGTTACAATACCAGACAGCGTAACTAATATTGGTCGTAATGCATTTTCTGGTACAAAGTGGTTAGAAGACAGGCGGAAGGAAAACCCGCTTGTAATTGTAAACCATATTCTAATTGACGCACAGACTGCAAGCGGAGAAGTTGTGATTCCAGACGGCGTTACAAG
>QXXL01000467.1 GCA_009911505.1 Lachnospiraceae bacterium
GATGCATTTTATAATTGCAGTTCTTTGACAGGTGTAAAGATACCAGACAGCGTAATACGCATTGAGGATGGGGCATTTTGTTCCTGTGTCTCATTGACAAGTTTAGTAATACCAGACAATGTAAATTATATTGGAGGTGATGCATTTTTAGGTAGCGGTTTAACAGATGTGACAATTTCAAACGGTTTGACAAAAATAAGTAACTTTGCATTTCAAGGGACTGCATTAAAAAACGTAACGATACCGGACAGCGTAACCTGTATAGAAGGCAATGCGTTTTTTCGATGTTCATTA
>QXXL01000468.1 GCA_009911505.1 Lachnospiraceae bacterium
CAGGTTGCCGTAAATTAACAAATGTTATAATACCAAACAGTGTTACAAGCATTGGGGATTCTGCATTTTCAGGTTGCAATTCATTAAAAAATGTTACAATACCGGATGGTGTAACCAGCATTGGGGAGTGGGCATTTGCAAATTGCAGTTCTTTAGAGAACATCACGATACCAAATACTGTAACCAGCATTGGGGAGTGGGCATTTTATAATTGCAATTCATTGGAGAGTGTAACCATACCGGATAGTGTAACTA
>QXXL01000469.1 GCA_009911505.1 Lachnospiraceae bacterium
GCTGCAAGCGGAGAAGTTGTGATTCCAGACGGCGTTACAAGTATTGAGGATTCTGCATTTTCAAGTTGCAATTCATTGGAAAGTGTAACCATACCGGATAGTGTAACTAATATTGGTGACCATGTATTTTACAATTGCAGTTCTTTAGAGAACATCACGATACCAAATACTGTAACCAGCATTGGGGATTGGGCATTTTCATATTGCAATTCATTGAAGAGTGTAACCATACCGGATAGTGTAACCAGCATTGGGGCGCTTGCATTTTCATATTGCAGTTCTTTGGAAGATATTACGATTCCAGACAGTGTAACCAGCATTGGGCTGTGGGCATTTTCATATTGCAGCTCATTGGTGGATATTAATGTGAGCCAGAATAATCAAAATTATGTTTCGGAAGATGGAGTTTTATTTTCT
>QXXL01000470.1 GCA_009911505.1 Lachnospiraceae bacterium
TACGGAGCATTTAAAAATTGCAGTTCTTTAGAGAACATCACGATACCAAATACTGTAACCAGCATTGGTAGCAGTGCATTTGCTGATTGCAACTCATTGGCACATATAACCATACCAAACAGTGTAACTAATATTAGTGACCATGCATTTTCTCGTACAAAATGGTTAGAAGACAGGCGGAAGGAAAACCCACTTGTAATTGTAAACCATATTCTAATT
>QXXL01000471.1 GCA_009911505.1 Lachnospiraceae bacterium
TCTGCATTTGAAAATTGCAGTTCTTTGACAGGTGTAAAGATACCAGACAGCGTAACACGCATTGAGGATGTGGCATTTGGTTCCTGTGTCTCATTGACAAGTTTAGTAATACCAGACAATGTAAATTATATTGGACATTCTGCATTTATAAGTAGCGGTTTAACAGATGTGACAATTTCAAACGGTTTGACAAAAATAAGTAACTCTGCATTTCAATGGACTGCATTAAAAAACGTAACGATACCGGACAGCGTAACCTGTATAGAAGGCAATGCGTTTTTTCGATGTTCATTA
>QXXL01000472.1 GCA_009911505.1 Lachnospiraceae bacterium
AGTATAACAGTCTGCGAAATCCCTGGGGAGCCGTTTCATACGATACTGTGAAAATACTTTCATGACCAGATCACTCTGAACGGGGATAAAAGCAACATAAATGTCGGAATAAATGTCACAATAAAAATTCCGGGAACTGTGCATAGTACACAATGCCGCAGAGCACGAAATATACGTTCGGCAGGGCGCACCCGTTCCCCCACATACGGTACTCGGCACTATCGGAATGGGGGTCTTTCAGCCATTTCCGAATCTGGCTGTCGGACTTAGGTCTGCCGGAAGTTCCCATTATTTTACGGTGGGTCTCGAACACCTCCCGCCAGAATATCATTTCTTCCTCTGTGGGATTTTCCGTGCCGAGGCCGTCACACCACCAGTCCGGGAAGCCCTGCAGCCTCGCGCATTCCGTAGGGGTCAGCCTCCTCACAATGTAGTCCGGCTCTACGATATGGTAGTCGCCGCTGAACGCCTCCTGGTTCCCAAGCCACTGCTTGGAGCCCATGCTTGCGGAGATCGTACCAAATACATCCTTACCCGATGCCGTCCGCAGGTCATTTATTACCGGCGGGTCCTTATAATCCGTAGCCACCAGCGTGTTTGCCAGTTCCTTTTCCGCCCGCATGAAATAGGAATTCTTGCTCGTGCAGTAGGTGGGGTATGCCACCGCATGGCGGTCTGCCCCGGTCAGGCTGAAACACACGTCCTCATTCACCCCGCTGCCCTGCGGCCCGTTCTTATCATCCCTGCCGATCATGGAGCCCTGCACCGCAACTACAGCGATGCCGCCCTGATTCGAGGACGGATTATTACAGTTACAGTCAAGTGTCCGTGCGGTCTGCGCCTCATAAAAACCGCTGTGCGGATTGCCGGATTTCATGGCGTTGCTCTCTTTGGAGCAGATGCCGAATGCCTGCACCACAAGCTCATTGCAGCGGCTCTCTCCTATATCGAAAGTATTCAGCGTATTTGCCACTTCCCCGTCCTTCCATGTGGGCGCTTCCTCCGCAGAGTGCGGGCGCATCCCTTTGCAGAAAGGCACGAACACGGTCTGGTCATTGTTGCAGGAAAGGGTGGCCGACTTGTCATCCTGTATCAGCGCGCCTTTCCCTCCATTTCCACCTCCGGCACGGATTTTCAGCGTCTTGGGTGTCGCCGCATCCATGACGAGCGGCACGTTCCCGCCGCCGGTCCCCATCCGGGAAGTCAGCGTCTGCACCATGTTATCCTCGGATACTTTCACCCTGCTGTCCGTGGGATGGTTCTCCAGCGCCACCGCTGCCGGCACCGTACCCGCACGGAGCGTGGGTGAGGTTTCTTCTTCATACCCGATTCCCCGGCTGTCCGCCGAATGCTCCGTGCAGAATCCCGCAGATTCAAGCACACACGGCGGATGGCCGTGGCTCTGCGCCCGCAAAGTACACGCCATGCCGTTATCTACAGAAATATACTGGCCGCCCATGTCATTTAAACAGATGCTGCCTGCCGCTCCAAAGCCTTCCGCAGCACCTCCGGCAGTTCCTTGCCACGCACGGAAGCCCTGCGGAGTATACCCTGACACGCCCTCGGACTCAAATAATATCTTTCCGGCACACCCGCCTGCAAAATCTGAGACAAGGTAGATGCGTTTTCTACGTTGGGGGACGCCCCACAGGCAGGCTAATGTAAAGTGAAAAATAATGTAAAGTCACCTCCTTCAAATGCCAGAAATGCTGAAAAATTCATCGCTAA
>QXXL01000075.1 GCA_009911505.1 Lachnospiraceae bacterium
AGCCGTATGAGTGGAAACGCTCATGTACGGTTCTTAGGCGAGAAAGGGCGGGTAACCGCCCCGACTTAGCCGACTATATAATATATATTACTTTTGCAATACTACTTATAGTGTGAGTTATTTTGACTTATATATACATTCGCAGATTCGGATAATCTACGAAGAGCGACAATATTCTACATTCATTCTGTATCCCCATACTATTTTCGTCCACACAAAGAAACGCCCGAGATATATTATCATCCGGGTGTTTCTTTGCGTTCTGGAACGGGCTAGATTGACCGAATCCAGTACAAATATCATGCTAAGCAGGCCATGCAGATGGCGGGAATGGTTTTTCAAACGCGCTCTGGAGCGAACTATAGGGAGTGGATGGCAAAGGGTCCGTCAGACAGAGGGCAGGGTATGCGTCTGGGTCTGTGTTCAGGGGCTAAGGGGCTCTAAAGCATCCCATTTTCACGTTCTCATGCTGACGCAACCACC
>QXXL01000076.1 GCA_009911505.1 Lachnospiraceae bacterium
ATAAACGCGCCGTCCATGACGCGGTTACGGTTTGCCCTGCCCTCTATCTGACTACGGTTTTGGCTGGCCTACGGATGGGATCTCTTATTTACGCCGAATAGGTATAGAGGTATCTTCTAGGTTTTCTTGTTTTTGCTAAATGGTACAATCTTTAGCTGGCAGGCATTGAATATCGTAATTAGAAGCGCATGGTTGTGAAATGTCCGCTGTAGTACTAGTACTCCATCCGGCCAGAAATTGCACAAAACATATGTTTTAATTTTGGGTTCTTTGTTAAAATGAAAGAAAAAAGGGGATTACTAAGACAAAGCGATACGAATTAACTGATGATGAATGGAACCGCATTTATAATATTTTCCGCGTGTTAAGCCTTGATGCAGAATTAGGGGGAATCTTTTTAGATGGCTCCGTAAAGGCGCACTAGAGCGAACTTTTCAGGGCCATGCGCTCCTGACTACGATATTCGATGCCTACCAGCTAAAGATTACTCCATATGGTAAAAACAAGAAAACCCTAGAGGATACCCCTATACCCCATCCGGTGTAAATAAGAAATCCCCTGTAGGCCATGCCAAAACCCTAGTCAGGCAGAGGGCAGGGTGTGCGGCTGGAGCCTTGTGATGGGGGTTAGGGGCTCTTAAGCATCCCGTCCATCCACAGCAATGCCCTGCCCTCTGCCTGACGGCCCCTTTGCCACCCACCCCCTACGCAAATCACAAAAAAACACACACAATTTCTGGCGCCTATTTTTTACTAAACTATAAATTTTATAAATTTCTCCTTGACAGCCCCATAAACTTCATGTATTATCTTTTTGTAAAAGATGCCCAGTTAGCTCAGTTGGTAGAGCAGAGGACTGAAAATCCTCGTGTCTCTGGTTCGATTCCGGAACTGGGCATTGGTTACTGCTATTATGCGGGTGTAGTTCAATGGTAGAACACCAGCCTTCCAAGCTGGATACGTGGGTTCGATTCCCATCACCCGCTTTTTTTCATGTAAAAAAACTGCCTTCCGCTTCTCATTCCACCGCCAAAAACGCTTCCTTTAAATCCTGAATAATATCCGAAATATGCTCTGTCCCAATAGAAAGCCGGATGGTATTGGGTTTTATCCCCTGCTCTGCCATCTCCTTCTCATTTAACTGAGAATGCGTCGTAGATGCCGGATGAATCGCCAGGGATTTTACATCTGCCACATTTGCAAGCAATGAAAAAATCTCCAGGTTGTCAATAAAATCCTTTGCCTTCCTGCCGCCCCCCTTAATTTCAAATGTAAAAATCGATCCGCCTCCATTCGGAAAATACTTTTCATACAGCTCCCTTTGCCCTGGATCGTCAGAAACAGAAGGATGGTGCACAGCTTCCACCTGCGGGTGGTTTTTCAAAAAGCCTATCACCTGCATTGCATTTTCCACATGGCGTTCTACACGCAGCGAAAGTGTTTCTAATCCCTGCAAAAATAAAAATGAATGGAATGGAGATACCGCCGCCCCCATATCCCTAAGTAAAATAGCACGAATTTTAGTAACAAATGCTGCCGCGCCAGCTGCTTCCGTAAAACTAATTCCATGATAACTGGGGTTAGGCTCAGTAAGCGATGGAAATTTTCCACTCGCATTCCAGTCAAACCTTCCGCTGTCTATAATGACGCCCCCAATGGCAACCCCATGGCCCCCAATAAATTTTGTAGCGGAATGTACAACGATATCTGCCCCATATGCAATCGGGCGAACCAAGTATGGCGTGGCAAAAGTATTGTCAATTACAAGTGGAATCCGGTGGCGGTGCGCCACTTCTGCAATTGCTTCAATATCTACAACATCAGAATTGGGGTTTCCCAATGTTTCAATAAAGACCGCTTTTGTATTTTCCTGGATTGCAGCTTCTATTGCCTGCGGCTTAGGTTCCGTAAATGCCGCCGTAATCCCATATTCGGGCAACGTATGCGCCAACAGATTATATGTGCCTCCATAGATATTTTTTGCAGCAACAATATGATCGCCGTTTTGCGCCAGATTCTGGAATGTATAGGTAAGCGCTGCAGCGCCGGACGCTACTGCTAAAGCCGCCACACCGCCTTCTAATGCAGCTATCCTCTGTTCAAATATATCCTGGGTAGGATTTGTTAGCCTTCCGTAGATGTTCCCTGCATCAGTCAGGTTAAACCTGGCTTCAGCATGGTCACAATTGTGGAATACATATGAAGAAGTCTGGTAAATCGGAACTGCCCTTGCACCTGTAGCCGGATCAGCCGTTTCCTGTCCAGCGTGCAGCTGCAGCGTTTCAAATTTCAAGTTCCTATCGGCTCTGTTTGTTTTTTTGTTCATAATGAAATCCTCCTGTTTGTAACGGCTTCCTACACATACCGCATTATTTCATATTTATCCTATTAATTAAATATGATTTAAAAATAAGATACTACAATTTCATAAATTTGTCAATTATCATTAAGTTATTTATGAATATATATAAAGACACGCTCTAAAGCGAACTTTTCGCGGCCATGCGCTCCTGACTACGATATTCGATGCCTGCCAGCTAAAGATTACTCCATATGGCAAAAACAAGAAAATCCTACAGGATACCCCTATACCTATCCGGCATAAATAAGAAATCCTCTGTGAGCCCGCCAAAACCGTAGTCACTCAGAGGGCCCTTTTGCCATCCACTCCCTACAGTCCGCTATAGTACTAAAGCGTATTTAAAAAATAACACGCTCTATATCACATAATTTCCCCCCAACTCTTCCTGCCATCCTATCAAATCCTCCAGCGTATACTTCTCAAGCACACCGCGAATCGCCTCATCCAACTCCTTCCAAATCCGCAGCGTCACACATTCTCCCTGCCTCGTACAATCCATCCCCCCCTCTTCCAGGCAGGCTACAGGAACCATACTCCCCTCGACTTGCCGCAATATCATCCCCACCGTATAATCAGCCGGGGCTTTTGCAAGACGGTATCCCCCTTGCGGCCCGCGTATGCTTTTCACATATCCAACACGGACAAGAGCCGAAATAATCTGCTCCAGGTATTTTACAGAAATCGACTGCCGTTCTGCCGTATCCTTAAGAGGAACTGGGTTAACCGTGCTGTTCATAGCAATATCGAGCATCAGTCGGAGTGCATAACGTCCCTTAGTTGAGATTTTCATATTTCCCCTTGCCTCCTTTTGAAAATATTATTTTATTTATCATACCCTCGTTTCCCTAGTGTGTCAATATGAAATATCCAAAAATACGCATCTATACGCTGCGTTTTTCAGGTTGCCCCGCCCAAACTACTGTGATAAAATGTGCTTAAATCAATACGCATATCTATAAAGGGGGGTTTTTTATGACAGGGTATATTATGGCACTTGACGCCGGAACCACCAGCAACCGCTGCATCTTATTTAATAAAAAAGGAGAAATATGCAGTATAGCACAAAAAGAATTTACACAGTTTTTTCCAAAACCTGGATGGGTAGAGCATGATGCAGAAGAAATTTTTTCAACACAGTTAGAGGTTGCACAAGCGGCAATGGCCAACATCGGCGCTACAGCAGCGGACATCCATGCCATTGGCATTACCAACCAGCGTGAAACAGCAATTGTCTGGGACAAGCATACTGGCGTTCCTATTTATCATGCGATTGTCTGGCAGTGCCGCAGGACTTCCGGTTACTGCGATTCCTTAAAAGAAAAAGGGCTGACCAGCCTCTTTCGCCAAAAAACAGGGCTTGTCATTGACGCTTATTTTTCGGCTACCAAAATTAAATGGATCTTAGATCATGTAGAAGGCGCAAGGGAAAAAGCCGAAAACGGCAGTTTACTGTTCGGAACAGTGGAAACATGGCTCATATGGAAACTAACACAGGGGCAAGTCCATGTTACCGACTATTCCAACGCTTCCCGCACTATGTTGTTTAATATCCATACACTCGCATGGGACGATGACATTTTAAAAGAACTGGATATCCCAAAATCCATGCTTCCCAAACCAAAGCCATCCGGCTGCCTTTACGGCGAAACCAACCCCGCATTTTTTGGAAGCCCAATCCCTATTGGCGGTGCAGCTGGGGATCAACAGGCAGCGCTATTCGGACAGGCCTGTTTTTTGCCGGGTGAAGCCAAAAACACATACGGGACAGGATGCTTTTTGCTAATGAATACCGGGGAAAAACCTGTATTTTCCCAAAACGGGTTAGTTACTACAATAGCCTGGGGCTTGGATGGAAAGATTACCTATGCCCTGGAAGGCTCTATATTCATTGCCGGAGCCTTAATCCAATGGCTGAGGGATGAACTTGGTTTTTTAGCATCCTCGGCAGATTCCGAATACATGGCAAGGAAAGTAACCGATACAGGCGGCTGCTATGTCGTACCCGCATTTACCGGGCTTGGCGCCCCTTACTGGGACCAATACGCCAGAGGGGCAATTGTAGGGCTTACAAGAGGAATAAACAAACACCACATCATACGGGCTGCGTTAGAATCTATCGCATTCCAGGCAAACGACGTTTTACATGCCATGGAAGCCGATTCTGGCATCCACCTATCATCCTTAAAAGCAGACGGCGGCGCAAGCGCCAATAACCTGCTGATGCAGATGCAGGCAGACATCAGCATGGCGCCTGTCAACCGCCCTGTCTGCGTTGAAACAACCGCTATGGGTGCAGCTTATCTCGCCGGGCTTTCTGTCGGATATTGGAAGGATAAAGCAGAAGTAAAAAAGAATTGGGCATCCGACCGGATTTTTACACCAGGATTAACAGAAGAAACAAGAAACGAAAAAATACGAATGTGGAAAAAAGCAGTCCAATGCTCTTTCGGGTGGTCTGGCACTACCTAGTACTCCATCTGGATAGGAATTGAAGTTTGGAGACACCTGCTTTGTGCCAGTACTAGGCAAAATTTCGACGGCGATGTGGTGGCATCGTCTAGAAATTTTAACGACGCAATGGTGCGAAGCAGATGGTTCCGGACTTCAATTTCTGGCCGGATAAGTATAGAGGTATCCTGTAGGGTATCCACTTAAGCCTTTTTCTTTCCGTCCGCCTTCTTCTGGAATTTCTCTGCCTGGATCACAAACCTCTCATGCGTGCCCTCTCCAATCCTGCCTACTTCATCTTCTACCGCTACTTCAAACAAAAGCCTTCTGCCGTCAACCTCTTTCAGCTGTGTTTTACAGGTCACTTGCATCCCAACCGGAGTCGCCGAAAGGTGCTTGATCTGCAGGCTTGTGCCTACAGTTGCACAGCCTTCTTCCAATTCCCCCGCCACACTTTTCCATGCAGTTTCTTCGATTAATTCTATCATAGCCGGTGTCGCAAACACGTCAAGCGTCCCACTTGCGCGCACCCTTGCAGTATGTCTTTCTGCCACCACAACCGTACCTTTTCCCTCAATTCCCACTGTTAACATGGCTTCCTCCTATTCCGGGTACTGTAAGCGTTCCTCGCTGATATGTAAGAGCACCTCATCATAAAACTTCTTTGCCAGATAATTTGCCATTGGAAGATTCATATCCAGATAATTGCCGCAGTCGCGCGCGCATGCCCCTGGAACCTCATCTTTAAAATCCCGCATAAACGCAAACAAATCCATTAGCAGATCCACAATATCACGAGACTCATAATCCCCGGCCAAAATAAGGTAAAACCCCGTCCGGCAGCCCATCGGCCCAAAATATACGGTCTTATCCCCATATTCGCTGTGGTTGCGCAAAAATGTCGCCCCCAAATGCTCAATCGTATGTACCTCTGCCGTATTCATTACCGGCTCAAAATTAGGCCGTGTCATACGGATATCAAACGTCGTAAGCGTCTCGTCCCCTGCATGATCTTTACGTGATACATACACGCCTGGTAAAAGTGTTAAATGATTAACGGTAAAACTGTCTATTTTTTTCATCATATCCTCCCTGCTAAATCTGTAATCAAACGGACAGAATGCTCAATTGCTTTTTTTTCAAAGGTAGGGTAATCTACCTCGGCGCTGTCATCTGCCTTGTCGGAAATAGCGCGCACAATCAAAAACGGGACTTTATTTAAATAAGCCACATGCGCAATCGCCGCCCCCTCCATTTCCGTACAGTAACCGCCAAACGTCTGTGCAAGCCACTCCTTTTTCTCCCTACTCGAAATAAACTGATCGCCGCTTACAATGCGCCCTTCATGTACGTGGATATCCGGGTTAACCTGGATACAGCTTTCCTTTGCAGCCTGGCGCAAATTTGCATCCGCAGCAAACGCATCTACATCAAGCCCCGGCACCTGGCCTGGTGCATAGCCAAACACCGCTACATCCATATCGTGTTCAATTGCATCAGTCGCCAGCACAATATCCCCAATATCAATTTCTGCCCGAAGGGAGCCCGCAATCCCGGTATTAATTACACATCTTACCGGAAAATGGTCAATCATAATCTGCGTACAGCACGCCGCATTGACCTTACCAATCCCGGCGCGCACGACAACCGCTTCCCTGCCATTTAACTTCCCTTGATAAAATTCCATAGATGCCGCTTGCGTGACATCCACCTCAGTCATTAATTCCTTTAATTTTGCCACTTCCGTGTCCATAGCGCCAATGATTCCTAACATAATGCTTCCTTTCCTATAAAAACATACTTTAATCCACCCCTGCCTTTTTAACCAGGTTTAAGACAGGTTCCCCTTTACGGTTTTTAATAACCAGCGTATCCCCTGAAGCTTCGTAGACATATTTTGTACGGCCCGCATGATCTGCCAGCGTTATGTTGCCGTCTTTTCTCGCATCATAGTATTCTTTCACCTGCAAAACAACGGTGCCATCCTCTTTGAAAATATACTGATAACTGTCTCCGTCTTCCCCAATCTGGTACGTCCCGTCAAACTGTTTTCCCGAAAGAAGCCCGTCCTTGCCGCTCAACGGAGTCAGCTTCATCGGATTCGTATCCAGGCTGAATTCCTCTGATGTAAAAGTCAGTATGATATGCCCGCCTTCCCTATGGGCCAGATATTCGGTAAAGTTATAATCCTCTGGCAGCTCCCTGCTGATATCGTCTAAGCAAATCCTTACAACCGGATCCCCTTCCCCATTTTCCTTAAGCTCATAAATCCCTTTCTGGGAAACGGTCAGCGTGCTGTCTGCGCGAAAATCAAACTCCATGTTTTCCATACCCTCAAAATAATATACATCTTCAAAAATAACTTCTGAAGGGGGATATTTCTGCTTCGCGCAGCCGGGCAAGAAAATCATGGCCAATATGATTACCATACCTGTTACTTTGTACATGCAGTTACCTCACTTTTTGCATTTATTAAATTTTAAAGGACCTTTTCATTATAGCATATCTCTATGCTTTTTCAATCATTTTAAACAGCGCTTCCAAAAGCATATTTGAAAAATTATCCCCGCATCCGCATCCCACACTTAGCGTGAGATTTGTATCAAATTCGGTCAACGTAGCCCGCTACGCTTCTCTCATTTGGTACAAATCTCCCACTAAGTGTGGAATACATCTGCCAAAGAGCATTTTTCAAACACGCTCTAGAGCGGGCTTTATCAGCCCTTCTTAGGCCAAATATCCAAATATTGCATATAAGCTGCAAACGCCGCCGGTACTGCATACCGCTCCTTTAAATCCAATACCTCTGCAAACACCCTGCCCATATCTACACCATCCACAGGTTCCACTCTTACCAAATACCCTTTCATATGCCACTCCACATGCGAAAAAACATGCTTTGAATCCAATACCGGCTCTACATAAAGCGGCTTTAGCCCCTGTTCCTTTACATAAGAAACTACAGACTTTATATCCATATACCCAAGCTCGTTCGGAAATTCATACATCCCCGCCAAAAGTCCGCGTTCCGGCCGTTTACGGATTAATAACCTTTCCCCATCCTGGATCAAAAGCACTGTCCTCTTCTCCAGCCTGCGCTTTGCCGGCTTGCTTTTTACCGGAAGCAAGGCTGTAAGCCCTTCTTTTTTTGCTACACAAATCTCCTTCCATGGGCAATCCCCACATAATGGTTTTCCATTTGGCACGCAGATAGTTGCCCCTAACTCCATAAGAGCCTGGTTAAACGCCCCTGCCCTGTCCCTTGGTATGATTTTTTTTAATTCTATTTCCATATTGGTACGGACCTGCTGCTTCATAATATCCCTGTCGTCACCCGTTACCCTTGAAATGACCCGAAGCACATTCCCATCCACTGCAGCAACCGCAACCCCGTATGCGATAGAAGCTATTGCGCCTGCCGTATAATGGCCAATCCCTTTTAACTTTAGCAATTCCTTGTATTCTGAAGGGATTTTGCCCCCATAATCCTCCATTACCTGCCTTGCTGCAGCCTGCATATTGCGCACACGGTTATAATACCCAAGCCCTTCCCACAATTTTAACAGGGTATCTTCCTGGCATCCTGCCAAAGACTCCACGCTCGGAAGTTCTTTTAAAAACCGTTCAAAATAAGGCTTGACCGCTTCCACCCTGGTCTGCTGCAGCATAATTTCCGATACCCATACACGGTATGGTGTAACGTCTTCCCTCCAAGGCAATACCCTTGCATGGTTTTCAAACCACATAAGCAGCGGTTCCTTCAATATGCCTAAGCCATACTCTTCTACTTTCATCCTGTTCTAAATCCCATTCCTTCTAAATCCTGCCTTTGACAAAAAGCGCTATCCTTTGCAGGCATTTTGTTATCATTTCCTCAGAATATGCATAGGAGCAGCGAATATACCCTTCACCGCAAGCCCCAAACGCATCTCCTGGTATGACAGCTACCCTCTGCTCTTCCAGCAGCCTACTGCAAAATTCCTGGCTTCCCATGCCAAGCGCCGATACGGATGGAAATACATAAAACGCACCTTCCGGAACTGCCAGGCTAAGCCCCATCTCCAAAAATCCCTGAACCATTATATCCCGCCTTTTATCATATTCATCACGCATTTGTCCAAGCAGCCCTTCCCGCAGGGGGTTATTAAGCGCATGGACTGCGGCATACTGGCTGGTTGTATTTGCAGACATAGTCGTAAACTGATGTATTTTGTTCATAAAAAAAATAACCTCTTTGGGGCCTGCCGCAAACCCCAGCCGCCACCCTGTCATAGCAAATGCTTTAGAAAACCCATTCAATACCAATGTCCGTTCTGCCATACCGGGCAACGACGCAATAGATACATGTTTTTTTCCATATGTAAGCTCTGCGTATATTTCATCGCTGATTACGAAAATATCATGTTCTTTTACAATTTCAGCAACCGCTTCTAAATCCTCTGCTTTCATAATGGCCCCAGTTGGATTGTTAGGGAAGGAAATCATAAGTACTTTTGTCTTATCTGTTATTTTTTCCATAAGGCCGGATGCTGTCAAACGGAATCCGTCAGACTCCTTTGTATTAAGGGCAACCGGGATACCACCGCAAAGTTCTACGCACGGTTCATATGAAACATAACATGGTTCTGTAACTAATACCTCATCCCCAGGGTCCACTAAAGTACGCAAGGCCAAATCAATCCCTTCACTTGCCCCCATTGTAATCAGTATCCCGTCCTCTCCATTATAATGCAGATCAAACTTTTCCAAATACTCTGCCACTGCCCGCCGAAGCTCTGCCGTTCCGCGGTTGTCGGTATATTTCGTGTCGGCGCGGCGGATAGAATCAATAGCAACGTCCCTTATATATTCCGGGGTAGCAAAATCCGGTTCACCTACTCCAAGGGACAGTGCGCCATCTAGTGAATTTGCCACGTCAAAAAAATCCTTGATTCCAGAATCCGGCATTGCTTTAACAATATTGGATATATATGATTTACGCATAAACTGCCCAATCTCCTCTCATAGAATATATTATAGTATAACACGTTCAAATATTTGTGGCCAGATCGTGTTTGAACAACATGGGATGTACACATAATGGAAAACATGTTTCAAACACCAGCAAAAAAATCCCCGAAAGAGTATCATCCTCTTTCGGGGTTCACAATAGCGGAAGGGAGATTTGAACTCTCGACACCACGGGTATGAACCGTGTGCTCTAGCCAACTGAGCTATTCCGCCATAAATATATGGGACCTATAGGGCTCGAACCTATGACCCTCTGCTTGTAAGGCAGATGCTCTCCCAGCTGAGCTAAGATCCCATA
>QXXL01000077.1 GCA_009911505.1 Lachnospiraceae bacterium
GGAACAAGCCATTCCTGACCTGCTCCGTTATTATACGATCACTTTAATATAAAGTCAAGCTTTTTTTTAATTTTTTTGTAATTATGCTAATGCGGCAGTTATAATTGCCATAGAATATACCTCGGAGGCATTACACCCACGCGACAAGTCGTTAACTGGTGCATTTAACCCAAGCAATATCGGCCCATATGCTTCAAATCCTCCCAAACGCTGTGCAATCTTATATCCAATATTACCTGCACTAATATCCGGAAAAACAAATGTATTGACATGGCCTGCAATATCGGATTCCGGGCACTTGGTACGCGCCACACGCGGAGAAACAGCAGCGTCAAATTGAAGCTCCCCTTCTACTGCAAGATCGGGCGCTTTTATCCTGGTCTTGGCGGCCGCATTCCGCATTTTATCTACGTCTTCGCCTTCTCCCGAACCAAATGTAGAGTAGCTTAAGAAGCCAACCTTGGGATCAACCCCAAAAATCTTGGCACATTCTGCTGCCTCAATTGCAATCTCTACAAGCTCGTCCTCTGTTGGACGGATATTAATAGCACAGTCTGCCATTGCGAGCACTTCGTTGTCGCCGGTACCGCGGGAACGTACTAAAATAAAAACGCTTGATACAATATTGTTTCCCGGCTTTGTCTTAATCAGCTGCAATGCAGGGCGCACAGTATCTGCCGTAGAATACGTCGCACCTCCTAAAAGGGCGTCCGCCAACCCTAATTTAATTAGCATTGTCCCAAAGTAATTGGCATTTAACAGGACTTCCCTTGCCTGTTCGGGTGTTACACCTTTTTTCTTACGCAGCTCACAGTACATCTCGACCATCTCGTCCATCCTGTCAAATGTCTTTGGATCGATTATTTCCCCACCGCGGATATTAAAGCCGCATTCCTCACTCGCTTCCAAAATAGCTTGTTCATCCCCTACCAGGATTGGATGCAGAAAATTACTTGCCAGAAGGCGGGAGGCTGCCTCTAAGATACGGGCGTCAGTACCTTCTGTGAACACAATCTTCTTGGGATTCTTTTTTAAAATCTGTATCATTTGTCCAAATCCAAATATTGCCATAATGCGCTACCTCTCCTATACTATATATTTTACATATATTGTATACACTTTTCTCGAAAAATGCAAGGTAATAAGCAAAACAAGTTGTATTTTCTCTCATGATGCGTTATATTACATATATGAAGAAAGGACGGTGGGATATATGAAAAAATACATAAGAAATGCCTTTGAAGTAGAAGCCGTTGCTTATGAAACCGGCAAAGGGATGGAAGACGGGTTTATGCCATGGAATTCCGTCGTGACAACAGGATGGATACAGACAGAAAACCTTATCAAAATTACACGGGAGGATGGAATGGTAATGTGTCCTTTTATCCAGAACCGAAGGGGGCTCATTTTCTTAAGAAAAGGCGACTATATTATAACGGAAATGGACATGGAACGGCACGCCTGCGGCGGAGATAAGTTCTTTGACCGGTATCACCAGATTGACGAATAGGGATTTGACACGGAAAAGCCCGTATTGTACTATCCGTACAACCGGGCTTTTCCTGTATCTATTAAAACCTCTTGATTTTTCTCGCAGCCGTCTTCTCAAACTCCGTATCCCGAACCTTAAGGGCTGCCACCTTCTTATACGCCACGGCATCTTTATTGTAGCTATCCACAATACTCTTTAGCCCAGCCTTTACATCTGTTATCCCATGGTTCTTCGCATACTCCATATCCGGAAAAACCTCTGCTTCTATCACACCGCCCGTTTCCCGTACCAATACCTCCTGTACGAGACGGTTTTCACTTAAGGCATTTTCAATCTCCTCTGGAGAAACATTCTCTCCATTGGACGTAATAATCAAATTTTTCTTCCTGCCAGTCAGGAAAATAAAATTATCCTCATCTACATACCCCAAGTCGCCTGTACGCAGCCATCCGTCTTCTGTCAGCGTTTCCTTTGTCTCTTCCGGCATCTTATAGTAGCCCTGCATCACGCTGCTGCCCTTTACCCAGAGCTCCTCATCCACGACTTTTGCCGTGCAGTTTGGCATCAGCCTGCCGACCGATCCTAGCTTTTTGTTCCAGTCGAGGTTGGTACTGATTACCGGGGCGCATTCAGTCATGCCATAGCCCTGCAGAATCGTAATCCCGTATTTCTCAAACAACGTAATCCAAGCCGGGTTTAAGTATGCGCCTCCACTGCAGATCGTGTGCAGGCGGTCGCCAAATACCTGTTTTTTGACCATCTCTGGGGGAAGGGCCGCTGCATCTTCCAGCTTCTTTGCAAAGGTTTCTATCATCATCGGCACCATCAAAATCATATCCGGCCCAAACAAGTGGATATTTTTTGCCATACGCATCGGCGAATCATTGATGCAGATAATACTGCCCAAAGAAAGCCCTTTTAAAATATCCATGCTCAGGCAATATGCATGGTGGATCGGAAGCACCGATAAAATAACGGTGCGCGACGGAATTTTCATATCCAGGCAGGTTGCATTTTCTGCCAGATTGCGCTGTGTCAGCATAACGCCCTTGCTCTTTCCTGTCGTACCTGATGTAAACATAATGGTACACAGCTCTTCCGGGTTAGCCCACTCGTCAAAACCATTTTCACTTTCTGCAAGAAGCTTGTGTAAAGAGAGGACATTCCCTTCTGTCTCTTTTTTTTGCATGGAAATAATTTTAACAAGATTTGGGCAGGCTTCCTTTGCCATCGCCGCTACGTCTGCGCGTATTTCATCGTATACTAGGACAGAAACGTCCGCACGGTTTAAAAGCTCACAGATTTCCTGCGGCGGGAGCGCTACGTCAAGCGGAACTGCCACACTGCCGCAGTTTACGATACCAAGATACGTTAAAATCCACTCATAAGATGTAGCCCCTATCACAGCTACATGTTTTCCCTGCATCCCCATTTCCTTTAACGCGCCGGAAAAATGCTCGCTGTCCTGCCTTAATTGGCTGTATGTTTTGGATTCAATACTGTCCTTGCCTACTTTGTAGCGGACAGCGTCTTTGTCTCCGAATTTAGCTTCTGTCTGTAATAAAATATCCCGAATTGTATTGCAAACCATATGTCCCCTCCTTATGCCGTAAGCTTTTCCAAATAGTCAACCGCTTCCTG
Organism: Lachnospiraceae bacterium; assembly: GCA_009911505.1. Lineage (GTDB taxonomy): Bacteria > Bacillota > Clostridia > Lachnospirales > Lachnospiraceae > Roseburia_B. The sequence continues at coordinate 3,134 of QXXL01000077.1, forward strand.
TACAGTTCGGATATCCGCTGTCTCCTGCTGGTCAATCATAACGTCAAACGTATCTTCGATTTCCCCAAGCATACTCATAAAATCAAATGATGTAAAACCCAGATCCTCCATAAAACGCGCCTCCGGCGTTACGGCTTCCGGTTCCACCTCCACATAGTTTAAAATTATCTCTTTTAATTTTTCCAACATACACATCCTCCTATTTTTTATACCTTATATCAGTTTCATAATATCACCCAGCGGCAGGTTCGGGTTTTCAACCCCTTTAAACATAATTTTGCACAGGTAATAGTACAGGTATTCAAGCTGCCCCTCGCTGACTGCCTTTACCTGGTGCTCAAAATTAAAATCTAACCCGTTGTCCTCAGGACGGTGCATTACAGTTAAATACATCGCCTGCGTCGTCGCGCCGTTCGGATACCATTTGGTTTTGTAGTGGATATCGCCTAACTTCTCTAAATTCTGCTCCTTTAAGGTCATCGGCTGGTAGGTAAGCGACATCGGTTCATATGTCTGGCCTGGCTGGGTCTTATAGTATTTGCCCCGGTATGCAAAATACGCAACCGGATCATAATTGGCGTGGCGGAATATCTCATTTTGTAAATCGCGGATTTCTCGCAGCGCCTCCATAAACGTCCGTTCTTTTGGTATTACCGTGCGGAACGGGAAGGAATGGATCCTGGTGCCGCCACAGCGTTTTTCTTTTAACGTCGCACGCCTTGCAATTGCTGTATTAATAGAAACGTCGTCATGCCCGTTTTCTTTCTGAAAATACGTCCTAAGGCCCAGGAGCAAAAGGCAGGTCAGTGAAAAATGCTCTTTGTGGCAGAAATTCATCAAACGGCTGGTCGGCTCTTCCTCAAGGTGGAAAATCGTAAGGTCTGACTCCACGGAATCTGACACGTTCACTGCCGTACGCTGGTTGGGGTTGCCGGATTTTTTTCGTGCAAGCTCTAGCTTTTTGGTTCCGTCGATGCCGTTGTAAATCGGTTCCCCTGCTTCAATCAATTTACGGAAAAACGCCTCGTCCCGCTCCCTTGCCCTAGAGCCTGCCTCATACGCCAGATCTTTTTTGATCTGTTCAATATAAGACGCCATTTCCTTCGGATACGGCACGGCGTCATAAACCCTATGGCTATAAATTTCAATAATGTCACGCAGAAAGCAGATCAAAGACTGCGCATCCATAATCATATGGTCAGACAAAAGGTACACGCCCGAATAGCCGTCGGGCATTTTAATCATGGTAATTTTGCTCATCAGGCAGTCCTGCCGCTTCATTGGAATGCCTGTCCATTTACGCATGGCCTGCTCAGCTTCTTCCATTGTCCCATCTGAAAAATCTACAAATGGCACTTCCGGCTCTGCTTTGTCAATCACATACTGATACCATGTGCCGTCCTTATCTTTTGCAAACTGAATGCGCATCGCTTCACTACGGTTATACGCCTCTATTATACATTCCCGTAAAATATCAAAGTCCAGCTCTGTTTCAATTGTCAGGCTGGTACCTATATTGACAACGGCTTTGTTCTCACAGGCGTCCATATAAAAAAAATGGAACTTCTGTGCTGCGGTCAACGGATACACGGTATAACCTTTTCTTGTTTTCATCATATCAAACCCCTGTTTCTTTCTGCACTATCTTATGCCAACTGCTTCTAAGAGCGTATCCAACGCCTTTTCATAATTTTCAGTTTCTTTATAATAGCTTTCCGCGTGCGCGGCGCCTTTTACCGTAAGCATCCACTTATTTGCAGCGCAGCTGCGGTAAAGCTTTTCACACATCCGGTATGGCACAAACGTATCCTTGTCCCCATGGATAAAAAGTGTCGGCGTTTTTGATTTTTTCACTTCCCTGGCCGCATTGCACTCATCCATGCCGTAGCCTGCAAGCTTCCGGTTCATCCGGTCTGCAATCTGAATGATCGGGAATGCCGGCAAATGGTACATGGAATGCAGCACATGGGTAAACACTTCCTTCGGTGAGGTAAACCCACAGTCTGCCACAATGCCCTTGACCTGCCCTGGGAGCAAAAGCCCGCTCGCCATGAGGACAGTCGCCGCTCCCATAGATGTGCCATGGAGCAGTATCTTCGCATCTTCTCCACACTCCTTCTGCACCCATTCAATCCACTTTAGGACATCCATGCGGTCGGTACAGCCGAAGCCGATATATTTGCCTTCGCTTTGCCCATGCGCCCGCAAATCCACCAGCAGCATAGCAAAATTATGCTTCAGGTAATAGTCCGATAGGGCAATATAATCCTTCATACCTTCGCTCGTATACCCATGGCAGCAGATAACTACCTGCTTGTTATCCCTGTTTTCAAAAAAAGTCCCGTGCAGCTTTAACCCGTCATCTGACGTAACCCAGACGTCTTCATGCGGCCACGCAAGAAAACGCTCCTTACGCTCTGCCAAAAAATCAGCATACTGGCTCCAATCGGTGCCTGCCATTTTCATAGTACGTTCTACTTTTGCTTCGCTGCGCACCATAGTCCTTCTGTAAAAATAAGCGGATATCAAAAATTCCGCAACCCCTGCAGCGCCTATAGCTGCCGCAACATTCCGTTTTTTCATATGGTATCCCTTCCAGTTTTTATTCTAAAGCTTATTTTTTCTTCTTCTTTTTACTATCAATAATCTCTTTTAGCCGTAACGCTTTTTCAATGCTGCCCTCCACCTTTAACTTACCTAATGTAAAAGCAGCCACCGGATCTAACTTGCCGTCTGCAATCTTCTGCAGCGTTTTCGCCTCACATATAAACATAGCGTCCCTGTCATAATATTCATACGGCTCTACAAAAAGCTCACCTTCTTTTACCTCGACATAGAAAATACCTTCACCTTCACCAGTAATATTAAACTGGTAAGCCAAATGCTCAGTAATATCGCTTGTGTCTGCCTCCATAAACTTCCCCTTGATTTCCCCAAAAATTTCTGCGTACGTCATACTTCGTTCCTCCACTTTTCATTTGACCAATGGTCATATTTTATTTACTTTGACAATACCACTATTTTGACCATCGGTCAAGTGCAAATTATTTTTTCTTTTGGATATTGAAGTGTTTTTTTCCATATGCTATACTCGTACCGTGATTGTCACTAAATATGATTGCCAGGAAGCCAGAAATTCATTCGCATTTACAACGATGAACCTGTTCACATGGCTATAAACTTATCGTAACTGTCAAAGAACCCCTACCGGGGTTCCAAAATTTATGACAGCCCAGCTTGTTGCCGCAAAACTGAAAGCGTATTTGAAAAATGCTTTCTGGCAGATGACGGGAATAATTTTTCAAACACGCTCAAACACACCTCGCTTAAAAGCAGAAAGGCGGACTCCCATGACAGCACAGGACAAATACAACCGCATCTTAGATGCCCTTATGACACTATTAGAAAACAAAAATATCAAATCCATTTCGGTAAGTGAAATTGCTAATACAGCAGGAATTGCAAAAGGGAGCATCTATTACTACTTCCCTTCCAAAGACGCGATTATTGAAGCGCTTGTAGAACGCAGCTATTCCTCTTCCATAGAAACAGCCAAACAGCTTGCAAAAAAAACAGATATCCCGCCATTTACGCGGATGGCGCTGATTTTCCAGGCATGCCGGAACTCTTCCCTGGAATTCCTACAGCAGAAGAGCGTTTCGGAAAGTACAAATTTGCAGGGAAAATCTATGCTGCACCATAAATACTTAAATTATATTGTGTCCGAGCTAAAGCCCGTCCTTACAGAGATTATCTGCCAAGGGATTAAAGGTGGGGAAATTTCATTTGATTATCCAGAGGCGCTTGCGGAAATTACGCTTTTAGTGCTGACAGTAAAATTCGACAATACACTCATCCCTTCTTCGCCCGAGGAGATTAAACAAACAATACTGGGGCTGATTACGTTACTCGAAAAAGGGACAGGCAACCCAAAAGGCTCACTAAATTTTTTAACAATTGTCTAGTACTCCATCCGGACAGAAATTGAAGTCCGGATGGAGTACTAGATCGTGTCCCCAAAATGCTTTCTGGCAGATGTACGCCCCACTTAGCGCCCAAAGGGTATGATATGGCACAAATATCACGCTAAGTGGGGCGTGCAGATGGCGGGAATGGTTTTGGGGGCACGCTCTAATACAAGGTCAATCATCAATCGCTCAAAAGAGTTGTTTTGCGCTCAATCATTTCCCCAATTCTTGCGATATATTGGGAAACATCCTTCACGTTCTCACATCTCTCGATCCTTCCGTCCGGGTACACCCTTTTACTGATCGAACCGGCTCCGACAGCGACTATGGTCTGTTTCTCCTCCATAATCAAAACGTTGTAAATTCCGGCTTTGCCTTCCTTGGCATAGCCCACGTTTTCAAAATTCCCCGCCATATTCTTCTGACGGTACAAATAATAAGGCGCCATCCCCATTTCCTTTGCATAACGCGCCGTCAAATCAATCGTCTCCCAGGTATTCTCAAATGAAAGCCCTTGGTACTCTTCCCGAAACATTGTAAGACGCGCCGCGCGTTTGAGGGCCAGCGAATGTACGGTCAGATTATCCGGAGAAAGCTTTGCCACCTGCTGCAACGTCTCCTCCACATCTAAAAGCGTCTCATTGGGAAGCCCCACAATTAAATCCATATTAATATTGTCAAAGCCCATCTTACGCGCCAGCCAAAAGCTGTCCACTGCCTGCTGCACCGTATGGCGTCTCCCGATCAGTTGCAACGTCTCCTCTTTCATCGTCTGCGGGTTGATCGAAATCCGGGAAATGCCAAGCTCCCGCAGCGCAAGCAGCTTATCCTCCGTGATACTGTCTGGACGCCCGGCTTCTACGGTAAATTCCAGGCAGCCCGACAAGTCAAAATTCGACTGGACCATCCCAACCAGCCTGCGAAGCTGTGCCGCCGTTAATGTTGTTGGCGTTCCGCCCCCGATATAAACTGTATTTAACTGCCTGCCCCCAAACTGTCTGGCTGTATACAAAAGCTCCCTCTCAAGCGCATCCAGGTACTGATCTGCCCTGTGCTCCCACGCGCCGAAGGGGAACGAAGTAAACGAACAATACAGGCAGGTGCTTGGGCAAAACGGGATACCGATGTAAAGGCTGTAGCCGTTTACATAGTCAATCTTACGCAAAAGCGCAAGCTCACGTTTTGCCACCTCAATACTCAATCGGATCTTTTCGTCCGAGACAAAATACGTCTCCTGCATATACTTACGGATAAATGCTTCGTCCTTCCCCTCTTCCAAAAATGCCATTGGGATTTTTACCGGGCGGATCCCGGTTAAATCGCCCCAGGGCAGTGTCTTTTTTGTATAAGCGCACAGCATCTTATAATATACCTGCTTCAGCCGGTTTTTAGTCTCCCTGCGGTCGGAAAAATCCACCTCCACCGACTGTTCCTGCATGGGCGCCCGCCCTTGCCCCCCAGCCTCGTAAAACACGGTTCTGATGCAGTGTTCCAGATAATCCGTTACAATATGAAACGATACCCCGCTCTGTTCTTTAGGCTCCCCGACACAGACCAATACGTCTTCTGCCGGGAAAAACGCTTTTACCAAAGAGTGGATATCGTATTCAAACCCTGCCTTGTTTAACTGTACCGTAATCATAGCGCACTCCTATAAAAACGGATTGTACTGGCGTTCATAGCCAATTGTCGTTGTCTCGTTATGCCCCGGATATACCTTCGTCTGGCCGGGCAGGGGCATAAGCTTTTCTTCGATGGAACGAAGCAGCACAGATGCGCTGCCGCCTGGAAAATCAGTTCTGCCTACTGACTGGCAAAAAAGCGTATCCCCAGCAAAAAGCGCCTGCTCCGATTCGATATAATAACAGCAGCCTCCGGTTGTATGCCCCGGCGTATGCAATACCTGTATGGAAAACCCTGCCAGATTTAATACCTCGCCGTCCTTTGCATAAATATCTGCATGAAATACTACGCCGCGCTGCCCCATCATGCCGCAGAGGTTTACCGCTGGGGATTCCAACGTCTTTTTCTCATGCTCTTCGGCGTAAACGGGAACCGAAAATTCTTTTGCTATCGCTTCGGCCGCCGACGCATGGTCGAAATGCCCATGCGTTAAAAGCACCGCTACGGGCTGGTAAGCGCGTTCTTTTATTTTGTGGATTAACATTCCTGCCGAATCGCCTGGATCGACAATCAGCATTTCCTTCGTCCCTTCATTTACCGCAAAATAGCAGTTGGTCATCACCGGGCCAACTACATACTGCTCTACTCTCAGTCCTGCCATATCTTATTCTCCTGTCAACCTGTCGTCCGTTCAATATCCAATACGCTTTCCACCTGGCGGATCTTTTCTATCAGGCTGATTAACTCGCCCCGGCTCTTTACACAGAACGCCACCTCAATCGTGGCAATACCCTGCTTGTTGGTTTTGGAATGGATCGTACTGATATCTATTCCGCGCTCCGTAAAAATCTTGCTGACATCCACCAAAAGCCCTGTACGGTTATTGCCAAACACCTTAAGACCCGCATAATACAGCCCGTTGCCGCCCTCGTCCGCGCCATGCTGCCACTCCGCTTCAATCAGCCGCTCACGCTCCATGTCGGAAAGGTGGATGATATTGACGCAGTCTGTGCGGTGGATGGAAACCCCGCGCCCCCTGGTAATAAACCCTACGATTTCATCTCCCGGTACGGGGCTGCAGCATTTGGAAAAGTGGACTGCCACGTCGTACAAACCCTTTACAATAATGCCGCTCTCGGATTTTTCCGGAATCTCTTTCTTCTTCCCGCCTTCCGCCAGAGAATCCAAAATATCCTGATCCGTCAGCGCAATCACATGATCCTTTTTGTACTCCTCGTACATGCGGTTTACAATCTGGCTTTCCTTTAAGCCGCCGTGCCCGACGGTTGCCAGCGCGGAATTCCAGTCGTGGAAACCGTATTTGTTTAAAATTTTATTCTGGTATTCCGGCTTGTTGATCTCGGAAAAGTGGATGCCTTTTGTCTTACAGTACAGGGCAATCAGCTCTTTGCCCCGTAATATATTCTCTTCCTTTAATTCGCTACGGAACCACTGGTTAATCTTGTTTTTGGCCTGTGTGCTCTTTACAATTCCCAGCCAGTCACGGCTGGGCCCCTTGGAATTCTGCGACGTAATAATCTCAATCCGGTCGCCGTTTCGGATTTCATAATCTATGGTAACGAGCTTGCCGTTGACTTTAGCGCCTATCATTTTATTGCCGACCGCCGAATGGATGCTGTAGGCAAAATCAATCGGCGTAGATCCGTTCGGCAGGTTCTTGACGTCGCCGGACGGCGTAAAGCAGAATACCGTATCCGAAAACAAATCCAAATCGCTCTTTAACAGCTTTAAAAATTCTTTATTGTCGGACATTTCCCGCTGCCATTCCAAAATCTGGCGCAGCCAGCTTAATTTTTCCTCTTCCTGGTTGGCGGAGCTGACCCCGACCCTGCCTTCCTTATACTTCCAGTGCGCCGCAATACCATACTCTGACGTCCTGTGCATCTCATATGTCCGGATCTGGATTTCAAACGGCTGGCCGTTCGGCCCAATTAACGTCGTATGCAGCGACTGGTACATATTGGGCTTTGGCATGGCGATATAGTCTTTAAACCGTCCTGGTATCGGCTTATACAGCTCATGGATGACGCCAAGCGCCGCATAGCAGTCCATAACCGATCCTACAATGATCCGGATCGCAAACAAATCAAAAATCTGATCAAGCGTCTTATCCTGGTTGACCATTTTCTTGTAGATGCTGAAAAAATGCTTTGCGCGCCCGTCCACTTCCGCATGGATACCCGCCCCGTCCATGTGCAACTTAACCTGTGCCACAAGCTGCTGCACATATTCATCCCGCACAATTTTGCGGATTGCAATTTTCTCTACTAAATCATAATAAGCATTGGGCTCAAGATATTTTAGCGACAAATCATCCAATTCGATTTTTAATTTGGAAATACCAAGGCGCTGTGCAATCGGTGCGTATATATCCATCGTTTCGCGCGCCTTCTCCTTCTGTTTCTCAGGCTTCATATAACGCAATGTCCGCATATTGTGCAGACGGTCTGCCAGCTTAATCAAAATCACGCGGATATCCTTCGCCATCGCAAGAAACATCTTGCGCAGGTTCTCCGCCTGTAAATCTACCTTATCCACCTGATCTGCTTTATACGACAGCTGCCCCAGCTTGGTTACGCCGTCCACTAAAAGCGCCACCTCACCGCCAAATTCCATTGCAATCTCGTCTTCTGTCATCACGGTATCTTCTACTACGTCATGCAAAAGCCCTGCAACAATCGTCTCCTTATCCAGCTCCAGCTCAGCCAAAATAATCGCTACACAAAGCGGATGGATAATATATGGTTCGCCTGATTTGCGTACCTGCCCCTCATGCGCGCCATCCGCAATACGGTATGCCTTTTCAATCATGGAAATATTTGTGGAAGGGTGGTACTTGCGCACACTTTCAATCAATTCCGCGTACAGCTTCTGCGGTTCTTCAAAATCCTGCGTTTCACGGATGTTCCCTTCCATGCTGTGGAACTCTTTTTCAGCTTTTTCAATTTGCTCAAGCTTCTCCGTAGATATTTCTGCCATGTTATCACCGCCATTGGTCTGTAATTAGCAAGTATTATAAAGAATAATGTGGTAAATTGCAATATAAAATATGAAAAAATATGGGGCTCCTTCAAAAATACGCCTGGTATATGGCGGGGAATATACCATGGATTAGACTTCCTTCACAAATATCTCGACATGCCTTTTATCCCGCATACACTCTCCGCAATATGCAAACCCCAGCTTGCCAAGCAATCCTATAGAGCCCAGGTTCCCCCTACTGACAAAACAATATACTTTCTCATACCCAAGCCCCTCCTTTTTTGCATAGCCCAAAAGCCCCCTGCAAACTTCTGTTGCATACCCCTGGCGCTGCCGCGCCGGTGCAATAGCATACCCCATTTCCAAAACGGGTTGCCCATGCCATTCTAAAAGTGAAAACCCCGCACGCCCGATCAGTTCGTCCGTAACCCGGTCTTTTACCAGCCACATCCCGAATCCGTAAAACCGGTACATATATTCAATATATGCCCTTGTTATCTTAACCTCCTCTTCCCATGGATGCAGTGGCTCTAAATACCTGGAGAATCTGCTGTCCTGATATAGTTCATACAGCCTTGGCAAATCAGAAAGCTCCATTTCCCGCAGATAACAGCGTTTTGTTTCGATTACGCGCCAGGAGATCCCATGCTTCCTCTGATATACGCGCTCCAAAAATGAGACATCCACCCCCCGGAAATCCTCTGCTATAATGTCAGCGCCATAAAGCCCTTCCGATGGATAACATGCCATTGGATAACCTATTGTTGCAGCGGGCAGGCCACAAAGCTCCAAAAGAGTCTGATCGGTTGCTGCTAACGTTAGCGTAGCTTCCGGCAAAATGCCGTGCAATTTCATAAAACCCGGCAGCGTCTGCCCTATTGCCCCAGCTGCAATCACCCCACGCCGCCCTGCTTCATTCAATAGAGCCCCCAATCCGTCCGGTAAGATGCCATTGGGCGCCAACTCCTGCTTTTTGTAGAGGAGATATTGAAGTTTATCCATAACGGTACACCATATTTGCGCCATTTCCTTTCCTGTGTTATAATTACTAAAATTATCTTAACATATATAAAGGAGACAAGCCATGAAAAAAATCGGATATTTTTTCTTTAGCTTTTTGCCGCTATTTGCATCAGTTGCCTTGCAGCTTGCCGCTGCATTCCCAGTCCTTGGGCTTTGCCTAATACAAGTATGCTATGCGGCCATCTTTTCCGGCAGTAAAATGAGCTACGCCGAGTTTGCAATGCGGCTAAACGATATCAGCAGGAACCCGGCTTTTACCTCCGCAGTGTCCGTTGTATTCGCCTCCTGCGGTATTTTAATTTTCGGGCTCTGGTATGCCAAACAGTTTAACGGCAGCCTTAAGCAGCCCGCGAAGCTGTTTTCTAACCCCAAAATCTTACTGGGTATCCTCCTTTTAGTGCCTGGCCTGCAGGTTATATCGTCTTTTTTGACGGCATTTTCTGCGAGCCTGTTCCCTGGCTGGATGGATTTTTATGAAAAAATAATGGAAAACGCAGGATTTACCTCTTCCATTTCCCCACTTTTGGTGCTCTATGCCGTTTTACTTGGTCCAATCGAAGAAGAGCTGACTTTCCGTGGTGTCATTTTCTCCTCAGCCCAAAAATCCATGCCGTTTTGGGCTGCAAATATATTCCAGTCATTGTTGTTTGCAATTTTCCATATGAACCTAATCCAGGGGATTTATGCTTTTTTCATTGGATGCTTCCTCGGCTTTATTGCTGGCAGAAGCGGTTCCATTTATTATTCCATTTTCCTGCATATCCTGTTTAACAGCTGGGGGACGTTCGTTTCCTCAGACAGCTTGATTTACCAATACCCTTTGTTTACAATACTCTTTATGTTCCTGTCCATTGTAACTGGTATCTTGGGATTCATCTTATTTTATAAAAATACCGCACCGGCGGGTGTTAAACAATTTCCAGATCCTTCCGATATGTAATTTGAATGCATTCAATCTCAATGAAACCAGGGACGGTAAGTTTAAGAAAACGGATTTTCTAAACTTTGCCGTCTTTTTATATTAAAAAGGAGGAGTCAGACGTGGTCATACAATCCAGTAATATTACTATGGCATCACGCAGGAGTTATGAACGCATTACCACCGTTTCTACTTCCCTTTCCCTCTGGGGTAGCGGCGGCTTAGTGGCAAACAGCGCCGAAATGGCAGTGGAATACTATCAGGAAGATTCGGATTCCGGTTCGCGCAGGCAGGAACAAAGGATTTCGGCAGCAGCCTGTTTAGCAAATTCAAACAGGCGCAAAGCATCGGATCCCCCATGGCCCGCTCCCGCCAGATCCCGGATCTGGACTCGATACGGGAACAGTCCATCAATTACCTTTTAATGCTTTTATTCGGCAAAAACACCGTTTCCTTAAGCCGCCTGACCGGCGGGTTAAACGGCCTTGCTGCCGCCAATCCTGCCCCTGTAGGAGGAATGGGTGGCAGCTATTCGGAATACGGCTACCATGCTGAAGAAGAAACCACCGCCTTTTCTACAGAAGGTACCGTTAAAACCGCAGATGGCCGGGAAATCAGCTTTAACCTTTCCATCGCAATGAGCCGTTCCTTTGAAGAAGCTTACGGGGGTACAGTACAGTTTGGTGAAGCCTTAAACCAGGCAAGGCTATGTGATCCACTGGTGATCAATTTAAACAGCAGCTCAGCGCATGTTTCGGATCAAAAGTTCTATTTTGATTTGGACGGGGACGGGAAGCTAGACGAGATCTCAAGGCTTGCCGCAGGCAGCGGGTTTTTGGCGCTGGATAAAAATGGGGATGGGAAAATAAACGACGGAAACGAGCTTTTTGGCACAAAAAGCAAAGATGGTTTCGCCGATCTGGCGACTTATGACGAAGACGGCAACGGGTGGATTGACGAGAATGATCCCATTTTTGACAAACTGCAGATCTGGACGAAAGACGCAAGGGGAAGGGACATTCTCTGCGCGATTGGAAAAGCCGGAATTGGGGCGATTTACTTAGGGAATGAGCAGACAGATTTCTCGTTAAATTCGGCAAAAGATAATTCTACGAATGCACTGGTGCGCAAAACGGGGATTTTTTTGTATGAAAATGGAGGTTGCGGTACAATACAGCATCTGGATATGGTCCGGTAAGGGGTGTTGTGTTAAGATGGCAGAATTTAAGGGGCGCCCTTTTCGGCGCCCCTTTTCTTCAAAAACCTATTTCTTAATCTTCACACTTTTTGCCTGCCCCTTTTTCGCCAAAAGTCCCTTATATTTTTTCAGCTTCTTGGCAGGCACTTTAATCTGCGCTTTCTTATCAATTCCTTTCAACGCATTCTTTCCAACGGCTGTAAGAGCCGTACTCTTAATTGTAATTTTAGTTAACTTCTTACAATTATAAAATGCCTTATTCCCAATTTTCTTAAGCTTAGTGCTGTTGAGCGAAACCGTCTTAAGCTTGGTGCAGCCTGCAAATGCATTCTTACCAATCGACTCCACATTCTTGCCAACCTTTACACTTGTAACCTGTTTATTATTCTTAAACGCCGCATCAGCAACTGCCGTCACCTTATAGCTGACCCCTCCAAGCTTCACAGAATCCGGTACGGTTATCTTTTTTGCCTTATTGCTCTTTGCCTTAGTAATTGTAACCGTCTTTTTAGACAAGCTGGACACCTTATAGGAATAGCTCCCGCTTGCGTATACTTTACCTTCTGCAATCTCTTCTGGCGAAGGCTGTGGCTGCGGCTGTGGCTGCGGCTGTGGCTGCGGCTGCGGATCTGGTTTTGGTTCTGGTTTTGGTTCTGGTTCCTCTTGCGCCCCCTGCATCACTAACGCCAGCCTTGCCTCGCGCAATGCAATATATGCTGCATAGTATGCATTTTGCGAGCTATTTACATCCAAAAGCACTTTATGGGCATCCGCTTCTGCTTTTTTCATCGCTTCCCAGGTTTTCTTTGTGTATTTTGCTTCTGCCCCCTGTGGTACGAGCTCAAGCTCATTTTCTAACTGCTCCTTAAATGCCCCGAGCACCTGCCCGTCCAGATCTGAAAGCTTAAATTTTGCCTGTTTGATGTAGCATAAATCATTGTAAACATTATAGTTAGGCAGGCTTTCAGAATATTCCTTATCCCAATGCCCGTAAGTATCCATAATAAATGTCCCATCGGACTGCACCACAAGGCCAGTATACCCGGTATCGCCTGATTTGGCATTAGCCGCCCAGTCTTCACATAATAAAATCCGGTACTGCCCTTCATCCTGGTTCATGATATCATCATAGGTTCCTACCCATGCAATCCAGTCGCCCGCTAACCAGTCAGAATATCCGTCAAATTGATTGTTGCCATTTAAATCGTAGCGAATTTCACGGAATGCCACAAGCAGCCTCTGCCCAGTTGGATCGGTTGGATCATACATTGCTTTATGGCGTTCTCCTGCAAGAGAGCCTGGCAAATCCACAGGCTCGCTCCAGGTTTCGCCTTCATCGTCCGAATAGAACATTGTCGCCGGATTGTTGTGGGACTGGCTTCTTGCAAGGCCGACAATCCGTTTGCCGTCCGGTGAGCGGAACAGGCCAACTTCACAAATCTGATAGGTCTGTTCAATAGAGCGGTAAGCGGTTAAATATGGCTCTGGCGTGCTCCATTGCTGATTGCCGTTTGCATCAAATGTCAGGTATGTTTTATAGTTTACAAAGGATGTTCCGTTATGGTATACGCCCATCCATTTGTCAATGTAATTGCCATTCTCGTCTTTCAGCTGAATTAGGCTTGCCATCGCTACTACAGTTTCGTTACGGCTGCCATTTTCCAATGTCTCGCAGAATGTTTCAAACTCACTCCAGGTTTTGCCACCATCATCGGAAACAGATGTATCCCATCCGCCAGTCGGAGCGCCAAAGCTTTCTGGCCTGCCGGAAATCAAAATCAGCTTTTCCTTTCCGTTTGTCATATTCAGTTTATAAAGCGTCGGTGTTTCATAAGACATTGACCAGGAGGATGGAATATCCGTTTTTTCTTTCCAGGTTTCCCCGGCATCCTCGCTTACCTGCATAACGATAGGGCCTACGCCGTGCCCAACTGGATAAACGGTAATTAAAGTACGTTCGTCATTTAACATTACCATATCCGGCTGTCCTAAATAATGGCGCCCCTTTTCGTCATTTTCATCTTTTTCGATATCTGAAAGGAATTCTTCCGGCAGTTTGTAATCCGTTAGGCTATTACTGATGCTCATATACTTTGTCACCGTAATATCGACTGACTGTGTATACCCGGAAGCCTTATTGATCAGCGTAATTACTGCGTTTCCCGGCTTCCTTGCCGTAACAACCCCTTCTGCGTCAACGGCTGCAACAGCCGAATCTGAGGATTTGTAAATAATTGTCTTATCCGCCTGGCCAGTCATTAATTTAACTGGGATTTTCCAGGTATCTTTGGCATACAGCCATTTCTGCGTTTCCTCTAAATACATCCCATTGGAGTCCGCCGCCAAATACAGATATTTATTGGCCACCTGGGCGACGCCTGCCTTAAACTGGGACATTTCATATGTAATCCATTCCTTCATGGCATCATCCATATAAGATCCGCCATAGGCCGTAGTTTGGATGCTGTTATAAAGGTTTTCAATATCCTCCGTGATTTCTGGAATATCATTTTCAAGCGCTTTTTTCTCAAGTTCTTTTAACTTATTGACATCGCGGATTCCTTCCGCCATACGCTCTAAACGTACGGAGGGCTTGCTCTGCGGATTCTCTGCGTCTTTTTCATCCGGGAAAATCAAAAAACAGTCGCCGGCTTCAAACATGCTGTGCGTCGTATCACGCAGCGGATCTTCTACCCATGCGTCATACGCCCAACGTAAAAATCCTGCCGTACCCATTTTACCTGCATTGATAATCGACCAGTAGCTTTCCGCTGGCAGGCTTAAAGAGAAATTGCCTGGAATGTGCCCTGTGCAGGAATACAGTGTAGTGCGCAGGTTCGCTGCTTCCCTGTCCTTTAACACCTGCTCAAATTCCGTAGGATGTGCCCATGCGGCCGTATCCCCGACATTTAAATCGTAAACACGCATAGCCAGATCCTTCTTCTCCACAAAAGAGTCCATTGCCCCTGCTGTCTTTAGGCTCTTGCCCTCGCTGTTTTTAATAGAATCAATCAGATCAAACGCCGCAGCGCTAAAACCACGTTCATCAATACCGATATAAGCATCGTCATACCAGCCCTTATCTTCTAAATGTGCCGTCAAATCCTCCAGAAAATCGCCCCATACTGTATTGTACCTCTCGCTCCCTGCCCGGAAAGACTCACTCACTAATTCTCCGTTATCCCAGTAAGTAAACGAATTGTGCCACGGTGCAATACTGTAAAGTATGATTTTATCGCCAATTCCAAGCTCCTTGCAAAATGAAACCCAGTTATCAAAGTCGGTATAATCATATGTAAAGCTTCCATCGCTTTCTTTTGTCCATTTTACCATAGAAGGATAGTGGATCTCGTTTTTACTGTAGGTCTGCTTGTTCCATGCATCCTCTGAAATCGTCGTAGTAATAGCATGTCCGCCGATTTCTTTATAAATCTGCATGGAAGATTCCATAATCTGATAGTGCTCCTCCGAAAACGGCTCCACATCATAATATTCTGCGCTGGTATACGGATACTGCCACAGCTCAATATCAAACGTTTCTTTAAACATTTCCGCATCCGGCAGTTCCAGATCCTGAACAACAACAGAATATGTAAAGGACAGCGGCTCTTTAATCCCGTCAGCCACTGCGGTCAGGGTACCTGTATAAGTCCCGGCTTTGGCATTCTTAGGGATATCAAATTCCACCCACACTGGCTGCAGGCTGTTGTAGCCTAAGTCTACCGTACCGCCATTCTGGTACAGAATATCAGCGGAATCACTCCTGTTTGCATCGGTAGCAGGAAAAACGTTGTTGATATTTACGTCATTTGCACGTCCGCCTGAGTAAGCCTTTGCGGATTTAATAAATATGGTCTTTACACATTCCGCCGGAAGCACATCCTTCCCATTTGTAAATGCACCCGCCGTAACACGTACGTTTTTTAAACTGCAGTTTTTGGAATAAAGCACAAGCTCACTCGTTGCCTTGTCGTTTTTCCATGCATACAGCTTCTCAGCAGTACGGCCCCTTCCTGCAATCTCCTCATAGCGGTCATTGGTATACTGCCAGTTGGTGTCTTCAATTGATCCGCCCAGATCCAGATCGCCTTCTATCTGCACTGGCGCTTTATGTGTTACCTGTGCATACGCCACCTGGTTAACTACCTTATCGCCAGTCTTGTCATTGAGGGTCACAGATTTTAACACATGCTCCCCCTCCGTAAGGCCCTGCACAGTATAGACCGACTGCGCCTCTGTACGTGAGCTGCTGTACAAATCCACAGTCTGCTCATTACCTCCGTCCACCGTAAATGTTACCTTGCCATGGGCAGGGGCTTTTACGGCAAACACAGAGATCCCGCTTCCTTTGAAATGGATCTCATAAAAGCATTCTTCTGCCCTGTCGTCCGATGCCCCAAGATCAATGTAAGCCTCACTCGCATTATTCGTCCACGATTTGCCCTCATATGCCGTGTACGAAAAATAATGATCTTTTGAAGAATTTTCATCAGATGGACGGACCGTCGTTACCATGTTCCCCTCTGCCCCCCATACCGCACCCGGATAAGGCGACAGCGCTACCATACATGCCAGCAATAGGCAAAGCAGCCTTTTTCCAACTTGTTTCATTTTGTTACTCCTCCTTTTTATTTTTATTTTTTGATACAAAAGTAAACGATAATAGAAAAACGCCGCCCATATGGCCCTTCCTGCCCTCCATGCTCAATTTACCCCCATACCAAACATATACAAAAAAGCTCGCAGAAACTAACCATCTTCTGCGGGCTTTTTCTCCATTGCTAAGAAGCCAGTTCCCGTAAAATGACTTCTAACTGCTCAGTAAGCAGTTTATCCTTTTTTATCAGATCCTCATGTTCCCGGATTAAGTTTTCCCGTTCCTGCATGATTTCCTGTACACGCTCCAACATTTCTGTTTTTGTCATACCTATCCTCCTTTTTATTCAACTTCCCGTTCTACATATAATTTATCCAGATGCCAGATATCATCCACGTATTCCTGAATCGTACGGTCAGATGAGAACTTTCCGGAACACGCCGTATTTAACATCGCCATCTTTGCCCAGCGTTTCTCATCCTTGTAAGCTTCCACCACTTCCTTTTGCGCCTGCGCATAAGAGCGGAAATCGGCCAGAATAAAATATGTGTCCGCATAACGTGTAGACTGTGTATTCAACAGTGAATTGTACAGTTCGCGGAACAATTCGCTGTTATGCGGAGAATAAAACCCATTAATTAACTGCATCAGTACCTTGCGGATATCCTGGTCGCTGTTGAATATCTGCATCGGGTTGTAGTCCTGGTTCTTCTCATGGGCAATAACCTCATCAGAGCTCATACCAAAAATAAACATATTTTCTTTGCCGACTTCTTCTAGCATTTCCACGTTTGCGCCGTCCATCGTGCCAATTGTAACTGCGCCGTTTAACATAAATTTCATATTGCCTGTGCCGCTTGCTTCTTTGCTTGCCGTGGAAATCTGTTCGCTGACATCAGCCGCCGCAAAAATCCACTCTGCATTGGACACCCTGTAATCTTCAATAAATACGACTTTTAACTTGCCGCTTATGCTTGCATCATTATTAATTACTTCCGCAACGCTGTTGATCAGCTTAATCGTAAGCTTTGCGATCTTATAGCCTGCTGCTGCCTTTGCTCCGAAAATAAATGTGCGCGGATAAAATTCGCGGTCCGGATGCTCCTTTAATTCGTTGTACAGGTACATAATATGCAGGATATTTAGCAGCTGCCGTTTGTACTCGTGCAGACGTTTTACCTGTACGTCAAAAATAGAACGTGGATCTACATCGATGCCATTGTGCTCTTTGATATATTTTGCCAGACGTACTTTGTTCTGGTATTTGATGTTCATAAATTCATGCTGCGCTTTTGCATCGTCCGCATACAGGGCAAGCTTTTTGATCCGGCTCAAATCGGTAATCCATTCCGTTCCCACATGCTTTGTCACCCAGTCTGCCAAAAGCGGGTTGCCGTGCAGCAGGAAGCGGCGCTGTGTAATACCGTTCGTCTTATTGTTGAATTTCTTCGGAAACATTTCGTAGAAATCTTTTAATTCCTGGTTCTTTAAGATTTCTGTGTGCAGCCTTGCCACCCCGTTTACGGAATAGCCCGCCGCAATTGCAAGGTGCGCCATTTTGACCTGGCCATTGTAGATAATAGCCATACGCTCTACTTTGCTGTTATCGCCCGGATATTGTTTCTGGATTTCTAAGATAAACCTGCGGTTAATCTCTTCTACAATCTGGTAAATACGCGGCAGCAGCCTGGAAAAGATCTCAATCGGCCATTTCTCCAGCGCTTCCGCCATAATCGTATGGTTGGTATAAGCGCAGGTCTGAGTCGTAATCTCCCATGCGTCCTCCCATGCCAGATCCTCTTCGTCTAACAGGTAACGCATTAATTCTGCCACTGCTACAGTCGGATGCGTATCGTTTAACTGGAACGCCACCTTTTTCGGCAAATCGTGGATGTTGGTATGGTTCTTTTTAAACCGCGCTACCGCCCGCTGTACGCTTGCTGACACGAAGAAATACTGCTGCTTTAAGCGGAGTTCTTTTCCCGCAATGTGATTATCGTTTGGATAAAGTACCTCCACCAAATTCTTCGCTAAGTTTTCCTGCTCTACTGCCTTATGGTAATCGCCCTTGTCAAATGAATCCAGCTCAAAGCATTCAATCGGCTCCGCATCCCAGATCATAAGTGTGTTGACCATATGGTTATCGTATCCTAAAATCGGCATGTCATACGGTACGGCACGCACGACCTGGTAGCCTTCCTGCTGGAATTTAACCCTGCCGTCCGGGGTGTTGACTGCACGCACATAACCGCCAAATTTCACTTCATATGTGTATTCCGGACGGCGCAGCTCAAACGGATATCCGTCTTTTAGCCAGTTATCCGCCACTTCAATCTGGAAGCCGTCTTCGATCTTCTGCTTGAACATTCCGTAACGGTAACGGATCCCGCATCCATATGCCGAGTAGCCAAGCGTAGCCAAAGACTCCATAAAACATGCCGCAAGCCTGCCTAGCCCTCCGTTCCCAAGCGCAGGATCACGCTCCTGATCTTCAATGACATTGATATCAAGGCCCATTTCCTTTAACGCTGCTTCCACCTGCTTATAAGCAGTCAGGTTAATCAGGTTATTCCCCAAAGCGCGACCCATCAGAAATTCCATGGACATATAGTATACGACCTTTGGATCCTGCTTTTTCATACTGTTTTGTGTTTCCATCCACTGATCAATCACAACTTCCTTAACTGCATAAGATACCGCCTGGAACAGTTCCTGATCCGTCGCTTCCTCTAAGCTTTTGCGGTAAAGGGAACGTACGTTGTCCTTTACCTCTTTTTTAAATGCCTCTTTGTCAAAAATTGCTGTTTCCATAAACGTTCAGATTTCCTCCTTATCCAGCTTCTTTACCTCCAGGGTAATGTGCTCGCCGTTGATATTCCACTCTTTTACATATCCGCCAAGTGTGCCTGTAGTGATGCCGTCTGCTAAAACTTCCGCCGCAATCTGCTCTTTGTTGCGCCCGAAAATGGCATCTGCTTTTTCTCCCGGCTGATAAGAAACTGTAATTTTATCTGTCACTTCAAACCCTGCTTCCTTGCGCATGGTCTGGATTTTACTGATCAGCTCACGGACAAACCCTTCTTCTATCAATTCCGCTGTCAGGTTCGTATCCAACACGACCGTAATGTCATGATCCTGATCCGTTACATACCCTTCGGCCTGTGTCATGGTTATGAGCAGATCCTCCTCTAATAATACAATATTTTCCTCAATACTGTCAAGTTTTAGCATACCAGAAGACTTTAATTCTTCCATAGCCGCATTGCCGTCAAGCAGGGAAAGGACCTGTTTAATCTGGCCCAGGTGTTTGCCGTATTTGGGTCCTACGGTACGAAGCTGCGGCTTAAAGGAATAACTGGTATAAGCGCTGACATCATCGGAAAATTCCACTTGTTTTACATTTAACTCCTCTGCAATAATTTCGGTATAAAACGCTGGCAGCTCAAACGGCGCTTTCACATACATTGTGCCGATAGGCTGGCGGTTTTTGATATTGGCCATGTTGCGGCAGGCGCGGCCAAGCACAACTACTTTTAAAACCGCTTCCATATTCTTCTCAAGCTCTTTGTCGGTTACTGTAGAATCCGCCCTCGGGAAATCACACAGATGCACACTCATAGGCGCGTCCGGATCAACACTGCAGACTAAATTCCTGTAGATATCCTCCGCCATAAACGGAATCATCGGCGCCGCACACTTTGCCACGGTGACAAGCGCAGTATAAAGGGTCATATATGCGTTGATTTTATCCTGCTCCATACCCTTTGCCCAAAAACGTTCCCGGCTCCTTCTGACATACCAGTTGCTCATCTCGTCCACAAAATTGTCAAGTGCGCGGGCGGCTTCCGGAATACGGTAGCTGCCCAGGCTAGTGTCCACATCCTCTATCAGGCTATTTAATTTGGACAAAAGCCACTTGTCCATGACAGAAAGCTTTTCATATTCCAACGTATACTTGCCCGCGTCAAACCCATCAATATTCGCGTATAACACAAAAAACGCATATGTGTTCCAGAGAGTGCCCATAAATTTGCGCTGCCCCTCCTGCACGGCTTTTCCATGGAAACGGTTCGGCAGCCAAGGCGCAGAGTTAATATAAAAATACCAGCGGATTGCATCTGCACCATATTTTTCAAGCGCTTCAAACGGATCGACGGCATTCCCTTTGGATTTGCTCATCTTCTGCCCATTTTCATCCTGTACATGACCAAGCACAATTACATTTTCATAGGGCGATTTATTAAACAGCAACGTAGATTCTGCCATCAGAGAGTAAAACCACCCACGGGTCTGGTCAACCGCCTCAGAAATAAACTGCGCCGGAAACTGCTGCTCAAACAGCTCCTTGTTTTCAAATGGGTAATGGTGCTGTGCAAACGGCATAGCCCCTGAATCAAACCAGCAATCCACAACCTCGGGCACACGGTGCATAGTACCGCCGCATTTGGGGCATTTAATCGTAACCTCGTCAATATACGGACGGTGCAGCTCAACATTAGCCGCATCTGCATTTCCGCTCTTTTGAGCCAGCTCGTCCCTTCCGCCGATACAGTCTTGATAGCCGCATCCGCATTCCCAGACATTTAAAGGCGTACCCCAGTAACGGTTCCTCGAAATCCCCCAATCCTGGATATTTTCAAGCCAGTCGCCGAACCTTCCCTTGCCAATAGACTCCGGAATCCAGTTAACCGTATTGTTGTTGCGGATCAAATCCTCTTTGACGGCCGTCATTTTCACAAACCAGGATTCCCTTGCATAATAGATAAGCGGCGTATCGCAGCGCCAGCAGTGCGGGTATTCATGCTCGAACTTCGGCGCGTCAAACAGCAGCCCTTTTTCCTCAAGCTCTTTTAATACCATCGGGTCTGCCTTTTTAACAAACACGCCCGCGTAATTTGTCTCTTCGGCCATTTCGCCTTTGCTGTTGACAAGCTGTACAAAAGGCAAATCGTATTTGCGTCCGACTGCGGCGTCATCCTCGCCAAATGCCGGGGCAATGTGTACAATACCAGTTCCGTCCGTCATGGTAACATAGCTGTCGCAGGTGATAAAATGGGCTTTTTTGCGCTGCTTTTCAATGATCTTATCTGCAAAGCCAAACAACGGCACGTATTCTTTACGCTCCAAATCCGTACCTTTATACTCCTGCAGCACTTCGTAGGCTGCATGGCCTTCTTCCCTGGAAATACCTCCTAAAACCTGATCCAACAGCGCCTTTGCCAAGTAATAGACATATCCATCCGCCGCTTTTACCTTACAGTATATTTCTTCTGGGTTCACGCAGAGCGCAACATTACTGGGCAGCGTCCAGGGAGTCGTTGTCCACGCCAGAAAATACGCATCCTCGCCAGTAAGTTTAAACCGTACAATTGCAGAACGCTCCTTAACAGTTTTATACCCCTGGGCAACCTCCTGTGCAGACAGCGGCGTACCGCAGCGCGGGCAGTATGGGACTATTTTAAAGCCCTTGTACAAAAGCTTTTTGTCCCAGATCTGCTTTAACGCCCACCATTCCGATTCAATAAAATCATCGTGGTAGGTTACATACGGATCGTCCATATCCGCCCAAAAGCCTACCGTCCCGGAAAAATCCTCCCACATGCCTTTGTATTTCCAAACTGATTCCTTGCATTTTTTTAGAAACGGCTCCATGCCATATTCCTCAATCTGATCTTTGCCGTTTAATCCTAAAAGGCGTTCTACCTCCAGTTCCACCGGAAGCCCATGGGTGTCCCATCCGGCTTTTCTTGGAACATATTTGCCTTTCATGGTCTGGTATCTGGGGATCATGTCTTTAATAACACGGGTTAAGACATGCCCGATATGGGGCTTACCGTTTGCGGTAGGCGGCCCATCATAAAATGTGTACGTTTCACCATCTTTGCGGTTCTCCATGCTTTTTTTGAAAATATTATTGTCTTTCCAAAACTGTTCGGTCTGTTTTTCACGCTCCACAAAATTAAGGTTTGTTTCGACTTTGTTGTACATGGCTTCCTCCTGATCTTTTATTAAAAATAATACTGTCCACGCCATACCAGGTACTGCCTGGCACACTGCACCCCAAAAGGCGTAAACAATAAAAAAAGCCCTCTTCCTGTAATAGGACGAAGGGCTTTGCATCGTTGTACCACCTGTTACAGCATACTTGGGAATAAACCTCCCGCATATACGATTCCCGTAACGTGGGAATGGGCGTCAGCGCTTACTCTCGTGGTACAGATTTCGGGCTGCAACTTGGAAGTGATATTCAGATATATGCGACTCATACCGGCTCTCACCATCCCGGCTCGCTTTGATTTTTGCATAGTATCTTACTGTCTTCGTCATCGTCTTTTGCATAGATAGTATAAGCGGGGCAAGCGGGTTTGTCAAGGGGAAAACATTCCCCTTATTCCCCCTCCACCTTAAAATGTATCATCCATAACCCCGTCTTTGAAACCATCATCTTCATCCCAGTCAAAAGACGGATATCCATAATCGTCTAAATAGCCGTCATTATAGTCATCTTCATAGTCGTCTTCATAGTCGTCTTCAAACTGGCGCTCTAAGCTTCTTTGAAGTTGACGCTGGAAATCTTCCTGATAATTAATACTCCCCATAAACCCAATAAAAAACACCATAAACAAAAATATAGACAGTACAGATGTTATGATGCCACCTATTGCCATCCCCTTTTTACAGCCTGGCTTCGTAAGCTGCAGGATACCGAATACTACTGCCAAAACCGCAAGCGGTATATTGATGCAGGTACAAAACAAAAGCAAAGAAACAATCCCAATGGAAAGTGAAGCAATCCCAAACCCCTGGCTGACAGGCTCGTATGCCTGCCGGTATCCCTGCCCTTTTGCTTCCTGGCTGTAGGTACTATTCCAATCCTGGGATGTGTCATGGTATTCACCCTGCTTCTGATGCGTCCCTGCTTTATAAATCCCTTCCTGCGGCAAATCCTGCGCCGGTCCCTGCTGCGCACCGTTTTGATCCTGATATGCTGCAAAAGCATCCTGCCCGTCGGCGCCGGACTGTGGTTTCCTGAGATCCACGGGCGTATGGCTTCCCTCATATTCTTCATTCATGTAACCAATCCTCCATTTCAAACAAAAAAAACTTTATCTATCTGCATTATATCAAATGGAGGTTACGGTGTAAAGCAGTTACTGTCTGTCCCTGCCGCCTTCCCAATCATCCACAAACCGGATTACCCCGCATGCAATTTTATCCCCTGCATTCCCTGCTGGCTGGGAAGTAAAATCATCGGGATTTCTGTGAATCAATACAGATTTTCCCACAATATCATAAAGCTCAAACCCCTGGCCATAAAACGCCAGCCAGGCATACCCTCCGCTGGAAAGCAGCGGGGGCATATCTCCGGCATGCATCGGATGCGGCATATTGTCCGGATTATAATGGCTTCCGGTATTCGCAAAATTGTCTGTACAATCCCCGTTTTCATGTATGTGGAAAGCATAAAAAGCAGGGATACCCTGCCTGTCTATATCCGGCAGGCCAAATACCTCTGCTTCAATTAACACGCCCCCGCCTGGGACGCTATAAAAATTAACAACACCCGAAATCCCGGGATAACTGCTGCCTCCTTCTATTTGTGCATAAGCCCGCGGCCTGTTACTGTAAAATAACTTCATAAAATTGAGCCTTGGCGTAATCTGGAACATAAAAACCTCTTTTTCTTTCATCCTATGCAGCCCTATTCTTCGATATGTTCCCGCCCCTGGGCAATTATCGTACGCACATGTGAATCTGCCAGCGAATAAAATACTGACTTGCCCTCCCGCCTGCTTTTCACCAGCTTATTCTGCTTCAAAATACGAAGCTGGTGTGAAATCGCAGACTGTGTCATAGAAAGCGCCGCCGCCAAATCACAGACACAAACCTCAGCTTCAAACAATACAAATAAAATCCGTATACGGGTAGAATCCCCAAACACTTTAAATAATTCTGCCAGATCATACAGCTCCGTTTCCTCTGGCATAGTGTCATTTACTATTTTTAACAGTTCCTCATGCACTTCTATCGTATCGCAGCACACATCTTCTTTTTCCATAATCCCCTCCTGTTTTCTTAGACGCTCTGCCGCTCCCGCTGGCTGCGCCGTCACAAATTTTTTACAAACAGTGCGCGGATGGCGTTTAATACAGCAATCACCATAACACCGACGTCCGCAAAAATAGCCAGCCACATATTTGCAATCCCAAATGCCCCCAATAACAGGCACAGCAGCTTGATGCCGATAGCAAAATAAATATTTTCATAAACAATACGAATACATTTTTTTGCAATACGGATGGCTTTTGGGATTTTTAACGGATCATCGTCCATCAATACCACATCTGCCGCTTCAATTGCGGCATCCGAGCCAAGCGCCCCCATCGCAATTCCAATATCCGCCCTTGACAGCACGGGCGCGTCGTTAATCCCGTCTCCGACAAAGGCCAGTTTGCCCTTTTCCCCTTTTTGTAAAAGAAGCTCTTCTGTTTTGGCAACCTTGTCTGCCGGAAGCAATTCACTGTATACGTTTCTGATTCCCAATTCGTCCGCCGTATACGCTGCGGCAGTACGGCTGTCCCCTGTAAGCATCACGAGGTTTTCTATACCGGATTTTTTTAATTGGGCGATTGCTTCTTTTGCATTCGGTTTTAAGCGGTCGGATATTAAAATATGCCCCATATAGCTGCCCTCTACCGCAATATGCACCACCGTCCCAGCCTGGCTGCAATCCTGGTATGCAATACCCAGGCGCTCCATTAACCTGCCGTTCCCTATAGCGGCAGCTTTGCCGTCTACCTTTGCCGTCACACCATTTCCGCCGATCTCTTCTACATCGGATACCCTGCTTTTATCCAGCTCTTTTCCATATGCTTTTTTCAGGCTTTTGCTAATCGGATGCGCAGAGTACATCTCTGCAAGGGCAGCTGTCCTAAGCAGCTCTTCTTCCGGTATTTTGTTGTGATGGATACCATTTACTTCAAATACCCCCTGGGTCATCGTCCCGGTTTTATCAAATACCACATATTTTACAGATGCAAGCGCTTCCAGGTAATTAGAGCCCTTTACAAGGACCCCTGCTTTCCCCGCGCCTCCAATCCCGGCAAAAAAACTAAGCGGGATACTGATGACAAGCGCACAAGGACAGCTAATCACCAAAAAGGTAAGTGCGCGGTATACCCACATGCCCCACTGCGGCGGTATATTGAAAAAACAAAGGCTGGCAAGCGGGGGCAAAATGGCAAGCGCCAGGGCACTATAACAGACGGCAGGCGTATAAACCCTTGCAAAACGCGAAATAAAGTTTTCCGATCTGGATTTTCTGGAGCTGGCGTTTTCAACCAGATCCAAAATCTTTGATACTGTTGATTCACCAAATTCTTTTGTCGTCCGAATCCGGAGTACGCCTGTCATGTTGATACAGCCGCTAATAACTTCATCTCCTTCTGCCGCTTCACGCGGCAGGCTTTCCCCTGTTAGGGCGCTGGTGTTTAACGTGGACGAGCCTTCTATAACCACACCGTCAATCGGAATCTTTTCACCGGGGCTCACTATAAGGATACTTCCGGTTTCTACTTCGTCGGGATTTACCTGCTTTACACTGCCGTTTTGCTCCACAACAGCATAATCCGGGCGGATATCCATAAGCTCGCTGATATTCTTCCGGCTTTTTCCGATGGCATAGCTTTGAAACAGTTCCCCGATCTGGTAAAACAGCATAACGGCCACGCCTTCTGTGTATTCCCCCAGAAGAATAGCCCCTATGGTTGCAACGGCCATAAGAAAATTCTCGTCAAACACCTGGCGGTTTAATATACCCTTGCCAGCTTTTTTTAAAATATCATATCCTATAATCCAGTATGGGACAAGAAACAGCGCCAAACGAATGGCGCCGCTTACAGGCAGAAAAGACAGCGCTGCCATCACCGTAGCTGCCAGCAGAATCCTGGCGAGGGCTTTTTTCTGTTTTTTATTCATAGAAACCCCCTTTCTGTTTTCAAACACGCTCTAAACCCATTAAAAGAAAATTTCACAGTCATCCTCTACCCTTTTACAATTTTTCAAAACCTCCTGCATTACATTCCCAGGGGTAACGCCCTCTAAAAATTCTACCGTCATTTTCAATGCCATAAAATTGACAGAAGCCGTTTTTACACCTGGGGTATTGCCTGCAGCTTCTTCCATTTTATTGGCACAGTTTGCACAGTCTACTTCGATTTTGTACGTTTTCTTCATAATTTTTTTCCTTTCTATATATGAATAATTGTTCATATGTTTAATTTTATTATAACAAGCCATTTGAATTTGTCAAGGGATTTTTTAATTTTTCCGTTTACAGCCGTGCGCTTCTAGCTACGTTATTAGATGCCTGACGGCCTCTTTTACCGTCCATTCCCGCCATCTGCACGCCCCACTTAGTGGGCCGCACATCTGTCAGAAATCATTTTTCAAGCACGCTATAACACCTGCATACGCCAACTTTTGATACTTGCCATCATTTTTCAAATACTATATAATAACTAACGAGGTGATATTATGGCAAACGAAATCCACGATTTTTTAAAAGAAGTTTTGACTAAGCTCCAGTCCATCGACTATGTGAAGCCGGAATCCCTGCCGAACATTGATCTATACATGGATCAGGTCACAACATTTATGAACACCCAGCTTGCATCAACCAAACGGCACGTGGACGACAAGATTCTAACTAAGACGATGATCAACAACTATACCAAAAACAACCTGCTGCCGCCGCCCGACAAGAAAAAATATTCTAAGGATCATGTGCTTACGCTGCTGTTTATCTACTATTTTAAGAGCATTTTAAGCATCAGCGATATCCAGAACATTTTAACCCCTATCACGGACCGTTATTTTTCAAACAGCAGCGGGCTTAATTTACAGGATGTCTATAATGAAGTGTTCGGGCTGGAGCATGAAGAAGCCCAGCATATCTTAAAAGATCTTGCTAAAAAATATAAGACCAGTTCAAAGACCTTTGCCGGCGTCCCCGAAGATGAAGCGGAGCTTTTGCGTACGTTCTCATTTATCTGTATGCTCAGCTTTGATGTTTACATAAAAAAGCT
The DNA here is from genome assembly GCA_009911505.1 of Lachnospiraceae bacterium. Taxonomy (GTDB): domain Bacteria; phylum Bacillota; class Clostridia; order Lachnospirales; family Lachnospiraceae; genus Roseburia_B. Next base: position 30,552 of record QXXL01000077.1, read on the forward strand.
GATTATCGAACAGACAATTGACAAGCTTCCCGTCCCTCTTCCCCCTAGGAAAAAAGGTCCGGGCAAGAAAAAAGAAAAAGCCACAGAAAAAGACGGGTAAGAAGCATTCCTTCTCACCCGCCTTTTTCATTCTTTTTAAGCCTCTCAAATACCATATCATATCCGTCGTTGCCATAATTTAGCGAACGGTTCACCCTGCTGATTGTAGCAGTAGAAGCCCCTGTGCGTTCCGCAATATCGAGATACGTCTTGTGTTCCCTGAGCATATATGCCACCTCAAAACGCTGCGACAGGGAAAGCAGCTCATTAACAGTGCACACATCCTCAAAAAATGTGTAACACTCTTCCCGATCCTGCAACGTTAATATGGCGTCAAACAGATGGTTTACTACTTCTGTCCTGATCTTTTTATTCATGTGCCCTTCTCCTTCTGTCTTCGATATTATTATTTTAGCATATTAAAGTATGAACGTAAACCGCGTTATCACATTTTTCTGTTTGGATCATAGAATAATGTATATTATTGTTTTGATTCAGGGAGGATTTTCTATTGTCAGTTCAATTTCGTTTCAAAAAAAGCCTGCTTTCCATATCCGTTGCCCTGCCGCTTTTTGCCCTGGCGCTTTCCGGCTGTGCAAAGGAAAACGCTGTTAAAGGCACAGGTGGGGGCGGGGAAAAAGTTGTCTTAAATGAAGTGGCACATTCTATTTTCTACGCTCCAATGTACGTGGCTTTAGAAGAAGGGTATTTTAAAGACGCCGGGATTGATTTGGAAATTGTGACAGGATTTGGCGCTGATAAGACAATGACAGCCGTACTTTCCGGTGAAGCAGATATTGGCTTTATGGGGCCGGAAACAACCGTCTATGCGTTTAATGAGGGGGCATCGGACGTAGTAAAAAACTTCGCCCAGCTCACACAGCGCGCTGGGAATTTCCTGATTGCTAGGGAAATCGTAGAGGACTTTAAATGGGCGGATATAAAAGGGGCTAACGTCCTTGGGGGCCGTGCAGGCGGTATGCCGGAAATGGTATTTGAGTTTGTACTAAAGAAAAACAATATTGACCCCGCTAATGATTTAAACATTGACCAAAGCATTGATTTTGGATCCACTGCTGCGGCTTTTTCCGGCGGGCAGGGAGATTATACCGTTGAATTTGAACCGTCCGCCACCGCACTTGAAGCCGAAGGGGCAGGATACGTTGTGGCATCCGTAGGCGTCGATTCCGGCTACGTGCCATACACTGCTTTCTCTGCCAAAGAAAGCTATCTCATCGCCCACCCAGACATCATCCAGGCGTTTACCAATGCACTCCAAAAAGGCATGCAGTTCGTTTCCAGCCACAGCAGCGAAGAAATTGCCAAATCTATCGCCCCACAGTTTGCGGAAACCGACAAAAAGACCATTGCTACCATTGTATCCCGCTATAAAGAGCAGGACACATGGAAAAATGACGTTATTTTCACCGAGGATGCCTATACGCTACTGTTAGACATTTTAGACGATGCCGGCCAGCTTGACAAACGGCCGGAATACGAAAACCTGGTAAACACCAAATTCGCCCAACAAGCTGCCCAGTCAGCGGATGGCAAATAAAAAGGGGCACTTTGCCCAGGAAGTATTATCCAAACCGCCCAAAGCCACTCAGGCATAAAAACTGCCGCATCCCAAAAACTGGATGCGGCAATATTATTTTACACTAAAATAACATCCCCACGGCTGTTACACTCGCTATACCCATTATAATGCCCGCTAACAGCACGCCTAACATAACTGCTGTTACACTGGACTTAAAATCCATATCCAATATACTTGCCGCAAGCGTCCCCGTCCATGCCCCCGTACCCGGTAAGGGTATGCCGACAAACAAAAGCAGCGCCAAAAACAAGCCCCGCCCAGCCTTTGCCTCAAGCTTCTTCCCGCCTTTTTCCCCCTTCTCCAGGCAGAAACTGAAAAACCTGCCAATCAGCGGCTTATCTGCCCCCCATTCGAGCGTCTTTCTCGCAAACAGGTATATAATTGGCACCGGGAGCATATTTCCAATAATGCAGACAATATAAGACTGCACAATCGGAAGCCCCTGCAGCTGGGAAACCGGGATTGCCCCCCGCAATTCCACCAAAGGGACCATGGAAATCAGAAAAATGTACATATATTTTTTTAACATCAATTACTCCTATCGTCTGACATATATTGTTCCAAAAACGAAACAGTGCGTCCATTTCTTCATCCGTTCCGACCGTAACCCGCAGATAATTACTAATACGCTCCGGCGTACGGAAATGGCGGACATAGATCCCTGCTTTTTTTAATGCCTTAAACAGTCGCGCTGCCGGATATTTCGGATGCGACACAAATAAAAAGTTGCCCATGGAGTTGCTGCACGAAAAACCCAATTTACAAAACTGCCCTTTTGCCCTTTCCCTTGTCTGTATTATTTTCTGCGTGCATTCGTAAAAATATTGCCTGTCACGAACCGCTTCCGCACCAAGTAAAATTGACGCCCGGCTCATCGTATAAGAATTAAAGGAATACTTACAGTCGTTTATAAAACGGATTAACTGTGGGTTCCCAAGCAAAAAGCCTATCCGCATCCCCGCCATAGAACGCGATTTGCTCAAAGTCTGCGCAATCAAAAGGTTATCATATTGGGGAAGAAGCTTCCGTGCCGAAGCCCCTCCAAAATCAATATATGCTTCGTCCACAATAACAATGACATCCGAATTGGCGCGGACAATCTCCTCTACCGTATCAAGCGGCATAAAAATCCCAGTTGGCGCATTGGGGTTGGGAAATACGATGCCCCCGTTTTCCTTTTTGTAATCTTTTGGACGTATCTTAAACTCATCATCCAACGGCTGTACCTCATATGGAATCCGCAGCAAATCCGCCCACACGTCATAAAACGAATAAGTAATATCTGGAAACAAAATTGGCTTGCCTGAATTAAAACAGGTTAAAAAAGCCATAGCAAGCACATCGTCCGAGCCAACACCTACAAATACCTGGTTTTGCCCCACACCGTATACTTCTGCAATGGCGTCCACTAACACAGACGCCGACGGGTCGGGATATAGCCGGAACGACGACGCGTCCAGCTCCTGTAGTGCTTTCACCACGCCAGGCGCAGGAGGGTACGGATTTTCATTTGTATTTAATTTAATCACAGAGGAATCCTTAGGCTGCTCTCCAGGAACATAAGGGACTACTTTGCGTATATTATCTGCCCATGCACTCATACTCCTGTATGCTCCCCTCCGCTATTTTCTAAAAGGCGGTATTTGGCCGCAAGCTTTGCAAATGCTTCCAGGGAACGGTTAATTTTTTCATTCGGAATACAATAAGCCAGGCGGACGTACCCGCTACAGCCAAATGCGCTGCCCTTAACCAGCACCAGGTTGTATTTTTTTGCCTCTGACACAAATTTAGCTTCATCCTCTTCTGGTGATTTTACCCACAGGTAAAACGCGCCCTGCGGCTTAATACAGGTAAACCCAAGCCGTGTCAGCCCCTCATACAAATCCTTACGGTTTTTATCATAAAAATCCAAGTTTGTCGTTTCATTGATACAGCCTGCCACCACCTTCTGGATCAAAGACGGGGCATTGACAAACCCTAATATCCGGTTCGCCACCTCCAGCCCTGCCAGCAAATCCTGCGAATCCGACGCTTCATTTGGCACGGCAATATAGCCAATCCTCTCACCAGGCAAAGACAGCGACTTACTAAAAGAATAGCCCACAATCGTATTATGGTAATACTTAGTCAGGAAATTTTCTTTTGCACCGTCATAAACCAGTTCACGATATGGTTCATCCGAAATCAAATAAATATCCTTTTTATATTCTGCTTCCTTACGGCGCAGGATATCTGCAATCCCGTTCATGGTTTCATCCGAATAGATGACACCAGTCGGGTTATTGGGGGTATTAATAAGTACCGCCTTCGTCTTTTCAGTAAACGCCGCTTCAAACGCATCCAAATCCGGCTGGAATGTATTATAATCTGGCGCCACCGCCACAACTGCTGCATCAAAATTGGCGGCATAATTCCGGTACTCCCCAAAAAACGGGGCAAACACAATAACTTCATCCCCCGGATCCAGCAAAGCTTTAAATACAATGTTAATTCCGCCTGCCGCACCCACAGTCATAATAATATTTTTGCAGGTAAAATCTGTCCCAAACCTGCTGTTTAAGTTCTGGGCAACTGCTTCCCTTACATCTTCATAACCAGAATTAGACATATAGCCATGCAAAACCAGCGGATCCTCCTTCTCCAGTAAATCCGCCGCTACCTGTTTTATAGAATCTGGCGCCGGTGTAGCCGGGTTGCCAAGGCTATAGTCAAAAACGTTATCCACCCCCACTTTAGCTGCCAGTTCTTTCCCTTCCACAAACATTGCACGGATAGCAGAACTTCCTGCCAGCGCCGCCTGTATCTTTTTTGAAAGCATTTTTGATTCCTTCCTTCTTAATAATAAATTATCGTTTATAGTATCCTGTATGCCTTTCCAAACGCCCCGCCGCGCCCTGTGGGCACCACTCTTTAGCCATTTGGCCATTTACAATGTATAATTTACAATATATAGAAGTAAATGTAAATATCTTTCTTCCTTGCCGCCTTATGGACAGGTTTTTCATAGAATGCCATTCCACATTCCCACACCATCGTTATATACTTTATTTAAATATTCTACAATTTGATCTAACGATTCTTTTATAAACGGAAATGTTTTTATTTTCTTCTCCTCCTTTGTAGCCGAAAAAGCATACGGGCCTGGCCAGGTATATACAACAAACTGTTCCAAATCGCCCTCTTTTGCCCTTTCAATCAAATAACGCATACCTTGGCAGCTGCCCGTAAACCTTTCTTTTTTATAATAATCTAAAGTGAGTATATCTTTTCTATCAATCATAATGCCCCCTCCATTTCACGTCAAATCCAAATTGGCTATACAGCCGGAAAGCATTTTTCAAACAAACTCTAACACATTTACAGGTATTTTACTACTCATTCTAAAAAAGCTTATACCCATTATTTTTCAGGAAAACCCAAAATACCTTTTAGCATTCCAATAACAAATTCCCCTCACAAGGTTTTCCAGCGCCTTTATGTCGTAAGGATACTCCCCGTTTTCTACCCATCTGCCAATCAGCCCGCATAAAATACGCCTAAAATATTCATGCCTGGTATACGACAAAAAACTCCGCGAATCCGTCAGCATCCCTACAAAATTGCCCAGCGTACCCAGATTTGCAAACGATGTTAACTGCTGGATCATCCCTTCCTTATGGTCATTAAACCACCATGCCGCCCCCTGCTGCACCTTTCCGGCAGCCGAAGAATCCCCAAAGCAGCCTGCCAGTGTGCCAATCACCGCATTATCATTAGGATTTAAGGAATAAAGAATGGTCTTAGGCAGCCTTCCCGCACATGCCAAATCATCCAAAAAACCTGCAAGCTGATCCACCGGCGCGCTGTTGCCTATACAGTCAAAGCCTGTATCTGGCCCTATTTTTTCAAACATAGCCCTGTTGTTATTGCGCCTGCACCCATAATGAAGCTGCATAACCCAGCCCCTGCGGCTGTATTCCCTGCCAAAAAACAGCATCATCGCTGTCTGATAGCCCAGTTTCTCTTTTATATCCAATGCCTTTCCTTCTAACGCTTTCAAAAACGCAGCTTCTACATCCCTGTCAGGCGCCGGCGCATACATCACATAATCCAGGCCATGGTCAGACACAAGGCATCCCATCTGACCAAAATAATCCATCCGCTCCGACAACACTTTTTTCAATTCCAAAAAACTATGAATCCGCGCCCCTGCCGTCTCCCCCAGCCGCCTGATATAGCCGCAAAAGCCCGGCGCCCCAATATTTACCGCCTGATCCGGGCGCCATGCGGGCAGTACCACTGTATGAAATGACGGATCCTCCTTTATTTTTTTGTGCCATTCCAAAGAATCAGCCGGATCATCTGTCGTGCAGATCAAAGCAACGCCCGATTGACGGATAAGCCCCCGGACGCCCATCTGGGGCTCTTTCAATTTGGCATTGCATAGCTGCCAGACTTCTTGTGCTGTTTCCCCGTTTAAATATCCATTATAACCAAAATAACGCTTCAATTCTAAGTGCGACCAATGGTACAGGGGGTTGCCAATCAGCTTTTCCAGCGTCTCCGCCCATTTTTGGAATTTATCCCGTGCCGGGGCACCGCCTGTAATATAGTATTCTTCCACACCGTTCATACGCATCTGCCTCCACTTATAGTGGTCTCCCCCAAGCCATATCTCTGTTATATTCTGAAAGTGCCTGTCCTGTGCTATTTCTTTGGGATCGATATGGCAGTGGTAATCTAAAATTGGCATCTCTTTGGCATATTTGTGATATAGATTTCTGGCACATTCGGTATCCAGAAGAAAATTTTCATCCATAAAAGCTTCCATTCGCTGTTTCCTTTCTGATTTTCAATTTTTTTGCAGCCAAACCCATTTTGCCCGTTTCTAATATCTTCCATACCGTCAAACACAAAATTTTCCGCAATACATGCATAAGAATCTTTCAACTGAATGAAACTATAAAAAAAATCGGTTTCATTACATTTATAGACGAGGAGGAAGCAATATGGAATTCAATTTTAGGACAAAAAAAGACTGCCAATTCGATGCCGTATCCCTGGGCGAAGTTATGTTACGATTCGATCCCGGGGAAGGGCGTATCCGCACAGCGAGAACATTCCGTGTATGGGAAGGCGGCGGAGAATACAATGTCGCCCGCGGACTGCGCAGATGTTTTGGCATGAATACGGCAATCATAACCGCATTTGCCGACAACGAAGCCGGATTGCTTTTGGAGGATTTAATTCTACAGGGCGGCGTCGATACTTCTTTGATCCAGTGGAAAAAAACCGATGGAATAGGGCGAAGCTGCAGGAATGGGATTAATTTTACAGAACGGGGCTTTGGTATCCGCGGTGCAAAAGGCTGCTCAGACCGCGCAAACACCGCAGTCTCCAAAGCCACTCCAAAAGATTTCGATTTTGATTATATTTTCGGCACTCTTGGGGCACGCTGGCTGCACACTGGAGGTATTTATGCCGCACTTTCCGAGCAGTCCTGTGAAACAGTCCTTGCCGCCATAAAAACCGCAAAAAAATACGGCACGGTCATTTCCTATGACTTAAACTACCGTCCATCCATGTGGGAGGCCATTGGGGGCAAAGAAAAGGCTCAGCAGGTCAACAAAGAAATTGCTTCCTGCGTCGATGTCATGATAGGCAATGAAGAGGATTTTACGGCTTGCTTAGGCCTTGAAATTGAGGGGAACGATGCCGATTTAAAGGAATTAAATGTAAACGGATACCAGAAAATGATACGGCAGGCGGCAAAAGCTTATCCTAATTTTAAAGCTGTGGCAACAACGTTGCGCACTGTAAGGACGGCTACCATAAATGATTGGGGGGCTATTTGCTGGGCAGATGGAAATATCTACCAGTCAAAAGATTATAAAGGGCTTGAAATAATGGATCGTGTCGGCGGCGGCGATTCTTTTGCATCAGGGCTGATTTATGGGCTAATGGTAACTGGGGATCCGCAAATGGCTGTGGATTATGGGGCTGCGCACGGCGCGCTGGCAATGACTACGCCTGGGGATACTACTATGGTTAATTTAAAAGAAGTGGAAGCTTTGGTAGGGGGGAAGGGGGCGAGGGTGCAAAGATAAGCTGTGGGGGTGGGTGGCAAAGGGGCCGTCAGACAGGGGGCAGGGTATGTGTCTCAAAACTTCAATTCCTAGAATTAAGGCCTGTTTTGCCACAGCCCCAAATACATCAAAAAACCCTTGTTTTTTCCTCTCAATATGCTACAATATTTCCCAGAAAATTTTAGGAGGTTTAACAATGGCACAAAATCCAATTATTACAATCGAAATGGAAAACGGCGGCGTTATGAAAGCCGAGCTTTACCCGCAAATTGCCCCAAATACGGTGAATAACTTTATCAGCCTTGTAAACAAAAATTTTTATGACGGGCTGATCTTCCACCGCGTAATCAAAGGCTTTATGATCCAGGGCGGCGACCCGGAAGGGAGCGGCATGGGCGGGCCAGGCTACGGTATCAAAGGCGAATTTGCCCAGAATGGATTTTCCAATGATTTAAAACATTCCGCTGGAGTCCTTTCCATGGCACGTTCTATGATGCCTGACTCTGCTGGTAGCCAATTTTTTATTATGCACAAAGATGCACCACACTTAGATGGCGCTTACGCGGCATTTGGCAAAATCATTGAAGGCATGGAAACGGTAAACGAAATTGCAAAGACATCGGTTGACGGTAATGACCGCCCTAAAACTGAACAGAGGATTAAAAAGATGACCGCGGAAACCTTTGATATCACATACCCTGAGCCGGAGACATGCTAATGGGGCATAACACTGAACCAATCCGTAATGCAAAATCCCTTGGCATACCCAAAATGCTTCTGTTAGGACTGCAACATATGTTTGCCATGTTTGGCGCAACTATTTTAGTCCCCATTTTAGTCAACAATTATTTTGACGGCGAAGGGCTTTCCATCCAAGTCACACTGATTTGCGCGGGAGTGGGGACTTTATTTTTCCATTTATGCTCTAAGTTAAAAGTGCCCGCTTTTCTTGGCTCTTCGTTCGCCTTTTTAGGGGGGTTTTCTGCTGTTGCAAATCTAAACACTGGCATTTTTGCTACCATGTCTATGGGGGACAAGCTGCCTTATGCATGCGGCGGAATAGTCGTGGCTGGATTGTTGTATCTGGTGCTGGCGCTTATTATCAAACTGGCCGGTGTACACAAGGTAATGCGCTTTCTGCCCCCAGTGGTAACTGGCCCAATTATTATCTGTATCGGGCTTAGCCTTGCGCCATCCGCAGTGTCTAATGCCTCTTCAAACTGGTTTTTGGCGCTGATTGCACTATCTGTTATCATTATATTTCATATCTGGGGTAAAGGAATGTTCCGGATTATCCCTATTCTGCTTGGCGTTGCTATTTCTTACGCAGCGGCGCTTATAATGAACGCCTGCGGCTTTACGAACCCGGACGGCTCTGCTATTTTGAATTTTTCCAATGTTGCGGCAGCTTCCTGGATAGGGCTTCCGCCTTTTATCTGGTGTAAGTTTGATATGACTGCTATTTTGGTTATGGCTCCGATTGCACTTGCCACTATGATGGAGCATATTGGTGATATGTCCGCTATCTCTGCAACTGTTGGTAAAAATTTCATAGAAGATCCGGGGCTGCACCGCACACTGGCAGGGGACGGGCTTGCTACTTCGTTTTCGGCAATGATCGGGGGGCCTGCCAATACTACTTATGGGGAAAATACTGGGGTTTTGGAGTTAAGCAAGGTTTACGATCCTATGGTAATCCGCTTAGCTGCCTGCTATGCGGTTGTACTCAGCTTCTTTCCTAAGTTCTCGGAGGTCATCAGCTCCCTGCCAACGGCAATTATCGGCGGCGTCAGCTTTATGCTCTATGGAATGATTTCTGCAATCGGTGTCCGCAATGTAGTGGAAAACCACGTGGATTTTACCAAATCCAGAAATTTAATTATTGCTGCAGTTATCCTGGTATCCGGGCTTGGATTTTCAGACGGGGTTACTTTTATGGCTGGGTCAGCCTCCATCACGCTGACTGGGCTTGCGATTGCCGCACTGGCCGGTATTTTGCTAAATGCAGTATTGCCAGGCAAAGATTACTCTTTTTAAACCGTATGCAGTAAAGTATCAGCTTTTTATTCCAGTTTACAGCCTGACTAAAAAATCCATTCTGTTTTCATGCGCCAGAGTATCAATATATACGGCTGCCCTGTTCTGAAACTTCACTTTAATAAAAAAGCCATATTCTTTGGCATAGAATCAGTTGGGAATATTCTCTGATTTTTTTACCAAAAAGAGTAATCTATAACTGACAGGCATCCAAAAACGTAGTCAGTCAGAGGGCAGGGTATGAGGCTGGGGCCTTGTGATGGGGTTTAGGAGCTCTTAAGTATCCCGTTCATTCCCCAGCAATGCCCTGCCCTCTGGCTGACGGCCCCTTTGCCACCACTCCTTACAATTCGCTGTAGTACCCCACCCAACTTGAACCATAATAAAAAGATATTATCTTTTATTTTAAAAAAGCAAGTATTCTCCGACAATTTATACAAATATCTAATATTGTAAACATGCTTGAGAACTGTTATAATAATAACCTGGAACGGTTTGGTAGAACAAAATTGAATTGCGGCATATTTTTCCTTTCGCGTACTAAAGCATGTCCCCAAAATCATTCCCGCCATCTGTATCCCCCACTTAGCGTGATATTTGCACCATCGACTTGAACATTAGTAGTTCAACCTGCATAAATCCAGTCAGCGCAGCCCCTTACGACCCCCTCATATGGTACAAATCTCCCATATCATACCCTGTTAGGCGCTAAGTGTAGAATACATTTGCCGGAAAGCATTTTGGGGGGGCTCGCTCTAAAGGGCGATACCGTATGCTATATCCGGTGTCTATTAAAAACCGTCCGGCTTGTATATGGATAACTTTTTAGTCAGCGAGAACCCATTTACCTGTTATCCATATAGAAACCCATGGACCAAGCAGCCATTCCTGGCTGCATCAGTACTATACTAGGAGGAGTACTATGACCACTAACAAAAAAATTTTCAAAAAAGTTTTGTGCCTGCTTCTTATGTTCATAATAAGCATTGGCGCAATACCATTTCCAGAACGGAAGGTAATTGCAGCAGACACCAGAGAGTATACGATTTTGTGTACTAAAACAACAGGCGAACTAGATACATTCGCATATTATCCGTCAACAGGCTGGAAAATGGGGGCGCAGATAGACGAATATTTTACGCTCAAACCTGTACAGACACAAATATCCGAAGGCACAGCCGCATCAGACATCTATTATACGGTTACTTTTGCCGGGACAGGCATTGCGTTATATGGATACAAAGCACCCGCACATGGAGCGTCGGTAAAAGTGTTTGTAGATGGGGTTCTAGAAGATAATTTTGACAGTTATGCAACGTCAAGGACCCCAAACGACGTAGTACTGTGGCAGATATCGGGATTGGAAAATGGGGAACATACAATAAAAGTCGAAGCAACTGGGGACAAAAACGCATCTGCTACAGATAGCCATATAGAAGTGACAAAAGCAGTTGTAACGGCTCCGGTTGAACATGTTTTGGCAACAGATTTTTTCTTTACAGAAGAAACCTGCTTCATCCGGGCAGGAGAATCAAGAAACCTCAGCTACCGGTTTGCGCCGGAGAATGCAGCCGCACCGGATGATCTGGTATTCGCCTCAGACAATGAATCTATTGCAAATGTAGATCGTTCCGGAAGGATTACCGCAAAAGGCACTGGTACAGCACATATTACGGCGTCTTCAAAAATCGTTGGATTTTCAAAGAGCATGGAAGTAACGGTACTGGACAAAAAAGATGACATTGACGCTATGTATGTAGACAGCGGAAACCAGTATCAGCAAAAAGCTTATAACAGCCTTTTATCTGGAGAAAGAAAATTTAGCGAGCAGGTCTGGGCATGGAAAAACGATAAAGCGGTTGCGGAAATTGCAGTTTTGAGCAAACAGAAGCCACTGGAAAATGTCTCTGTCAGTATAACCGATTTAAAAGGGTTCGGCGCCGTCCTTCCAGCTTCTTCTGTAAAGCTTTCTTTTGTAAAGGAGGTAAAGGCTTATACCGGGCATGCGGGATGGTATGCACAAAATAAAGCGGAGATTATGCCGTCCGGAACCAGGGAATACTATCCGGAGGTGATCTATTCTGGCGATCCGGTTTCAATGGACAGCAGCAAGCTGCAGCTTATATGGGTGGAAGCGTCCGTTCCGAAAGATGCGCTTGCAGGCATTTACAAAGGAACAATTACTATTTCGGCTGAAAATACCGATGAAACGATTCCGCTTGACTTTACGCTTGAGGTTTTAGATGCGGTGCAGCCGGATCCGCAGGATTACGATTTTGATGTAGAGTATTGGAGCCATCCGTACAATGTGGCCTACTATTATGAAGTAGAGCCGTTTTCAGAGGAACATTTAGAGCTTTTAAAACAGCACATGGAACTCTACAAAAACCTCGGCGGACATGCGATAACGGCAAGTATTGTAGAGGAAGCGTGGGGCGGCCAGACTTATGGCGGCGGAAATGACATTCATTACCCCTCTATGATCAAGTGGATTAAAAATATAGACGGCACATGGGAATTTGACTATACAAATTTTGATAAATGGGTTATTTTGAACCAGGAAATCGGAATTGCAGATAAAATTATCTGTTATAGCATGATGCCGTGGGATGGGATTGTGAAATATGAGGATAGGGAAACAAACACCATTAAGTCTATGACGGCAAATCCGGCAAACACAGACCAGTACGCACAGGTATGGCGTCCGTTTTTGGAAGATTTTGTAGCGCATCTCGATGAAAAAGGATGGTTTGACGCTACCTACATAGGTTTTGATGAACGGACGAATATGAAAACTGCGTTTGATTTGATTGATTCCGTTACAAATAAAGATGGCCAGGCATTAAAGAAATCCGCTGCATTTAATGATTTCAGAAGCAATACGGCTATATTCAACAGGCTGGATTATGCATCGGTAGGCCTTCAGCAGATTCGGGACAATCTGGAGCCATTTAAAGAGCAAATAACGGCGAGAAGGGAAAACAACCAGGATCTTACGATGTATACAGCAACAGAACATGTCCCCAACAGTTTTACGAAATCAAACCCGGTAGAAAGCTACTGGACGATTATGTATGCTGGATCTTTAAATACAACCGGATTTTTGAGATGGGCATACGACGCCTGGGTGGAGGATCCGCTGGAAGAGTCCACACATTCTTCATTCCCGGCAGGCGACTGCTTTTTGGTCTATCCTTCTGAAAAAGAAGATACCGTAAAAGAAAGCAAATTTTCTTTGCGCCTGGCCAAGCTGGATGAGGGTGTCCGTGACATAAATAAGCTTTACTTAATGAGGGAAGAGTCTCAGGAGATGGCGGATAAAGCGGCAGATGTTTTAAGCCATGTACGCGGTGACAGAATAAACGATTATGAATACAGCACAATGGAAAAGACAGACAGCTGGGGACGTCAGGCAAAATGGCTTACTGAAAATGGAAAGAATCAGATGCTTTTGGATATGAATGCAGTAAAGAAGGGGATTTATGATCTCACAAAGGATTCTATTTTGCAGAAAAATCCAAACTCCATTCAGCAGATTGAAATAGTAAAGCCTAATACAACAGAATTTCAGCCAGGCGAAGCTTTGCAGCTTCAAATCACAGTACAGCCGTCTACAGCGTCTTCCGTCCTTTGGAGCAGCAGCGATAATTCAGTAGCATCTGTGGACAAAACCGGACTTGTTACCATGAAAAAAGAAGGGAAAGTAACGCTTACAGTTTGTTCTGCTGAAAATGCCAATATCGGGCAGCGTATTGAAATAAGCGTTGCGATACCGGAATCAAAGAAACCGCTTTTACAGCAGATAGAAGCAGTTGCAAAGCTAAAACAGGAAAATTATACAGCGGAAAGCTGGGCGGTGTTACAAAAAGCGCTCGAAGACGCAGGAAAAGTACGGGACAATCCCAAAAGCCAACAAGAAGATATTAATAGGGCGTTGGCTGCTTTGAAGGATGCGGTTTTAAAATTAGCGCCAGCGGGCAATAATATACAAACACCAGAACCAGAAAAACCGGAGCCGTTAAAAAAAGGCGGAGTTTATAACAAAGGAAACTATAAATATAAGATAACAAGCCTTTCAAAACAAACAGTTCAGGTCATAGGTACAACAAACTCCAAACTTAAAAAAGTCGTTATCAAAAACAGCGTAACGCTTGCAGAAAAAAGCTTTAAAATTACATCCATCAAAGCGTCTGCTTTTAAAAAGAATAAAAAAATAACATCTGTTAAAATAGGAACAAATGTAACTAGCATCGGCAACAGCGCTTTTGAAAAATGTACACAGCTAAAAAAAGTCACGGTCAGCAGCAAAAAGCTAACGCAAATCGGAAAGAAAGCATTTGCCGGCTGTAAGCAACTGAGATTAGTCGATATCCAAAGCAAAAAGGTGAAAAAAATAGGCACAGGGGCTTTTAAAGGTATTCACAAGAAAGCAGTTATTAAAATTCCTAAAAAGAAAAAATAAAATTCCTAACAAAACGGCATAGCCCACAAGCTATGCCGTTTTAAAAACATTTTTATTTTACTTATTTGATCCTCACCTGTTTTCTTACGCTTGGCCTGGAATAAATCTCCTTGCCATCGATTTTTTGGTATGCACGGACACGGAAATAATATTTCTTGCCGCTCTTAAGCTTACTAATCGTTTTGCTTGCAGATTTTGCGGAAACTTTTACTGATTTAGATTTCCTGAAATCCCATGTCTGTGAATAAATCACCTTATATCCGTCTGCTCCTTTTACCTTATTCCAGGTAACTTTTGCTTTTCCTTTCTTCGTGCTCTTGGCAGACTTAACCGCAACGTTTCCTGCCGCAAACTTGGTCTTTTCCATAGCCTGCTCGGCCTTAAGCTGTGCCTCTTGTGCAAATTTTTTGGCTTCTTCGGCTGCCTTGCGCAATTCCTCTGCCTGTGCTGCCAAACGTTCCAGTTCCGCTTTCTGTACAGCTTCACGCTTCTTGGCTTCTTCCAGCTCCTGTTGCGCTTTCTTGGCTGCCAGCTCAGCTTCTTCGGCTTTCTTCTTAGCGTCTGCTGCTTCTTTTTCCAAAGCAGCTTTTACTTTATTCAATTCTTCCTGCGCTGCATTCTGGGCATCCTGCAAAGCTTTCTTTAAATTGCTGATCTCTGTGTTGGACGCATTAAGGTTCCCCTGCAGCTCTTGTGTCAGGTTGTTTAAGGTTTCTATCTGGCGGTTAGCTGTATTAAGGGCATCCTCAAGCCCAGATGTATCCACATCTATATCTACCTTAAGTCCTGCTGCTGCTGCAAGTACGCTTGCTGTCGCAGCTTGAATTTCTTCTGCTTGTGCATCCTGCTTATCGCTTACAGCCTTTGCATTTTTAAGGGCATCCTCCAATGCTTTCTTACTTGCTGACGTATAGCCGGTTAGATCCAGTTTAGAATAAGCGCCGATAACCGTGTTAAGCATATCTTTCGCTGCATTTTGCAGTTTTTCCTTTACCTGATCCAGTTCTTCCTGTAATGCCTGTTTTGCAGCTTCTACAGCCTGCGTTATTTTCCCATCGACTCCATCCAGCTCTCCCTGCAGTGTCTCTATCAGGTCATTTAACGTATCAATCCTACCCTGGGCATCCAAAAGCTCTTCTTCCAAATCAGTTGTATCTGCTTTTAATGCTGCCGCAGCGGCCAGGACGCTTGTTATTGCTGTTTCGATTTGTTCCGTGCTGGCATTTGGATTGCCGCTTACGTTCTTTGCTGCTTTTAGGGCATCTTCCATTGCTTCTCTGCTCTCTGGTGTATAGCCATCCAGATCCATCTGATTATATGCATCAATTACAGCCAGAAGCATCCCTGCCCCCGAAATCGGTTCACTGCTTACAAGCGCTTCATCTGCGCCATACAATGCTAAAATCGCCTGTGACACTTCTGCCTTTGTTGCCTCAGCTTTTGTAAGCAGGGCTTCTGCATTTGCTTTTGCATCCTGCAATGTTTTCCAGCTTCCTGGCGTATAGTCTTCTTTCTTGCGTTCAAGGACATCTTGGATCGCCGTTTGCAAACCTGTAAGATCTACCAAAGAATCTGCTGTTTCATTTATTTTCGCCAAAGCCGCTTCTACCTGTGCTTTGGTTGCACTGCTGTCCGCAATTACAGCTTCTGCTTCTGCTTTTGCCGTATTATATGCCGTTTGGCTATTTTGGGTACATCCTGCCAGAACATCTTCTGTGACTGCCTGTAATGCATCGCGCAGCCCTCCGATATAAACAAGGCTGCCTTTTGCTGCTTCTACAGTTTCCGCAGCTATAAGCTTCTGCTCCTCTGTTGCATCATCTGAAAGGTTTGCCGCTTCCTGCGCTGCCCCCTGATACGCTGCAAAGCTGTCTTGTGTATAATCCTTGGCATCTGCCTGTTCCGCTGCCTTGACAGCATCAGAAAGCCTGTCATTTGCAGCTTTTGTTACCAGGCCCTTAATCGCCGCGTCTAACTGGTTATAAGCTGTAATATTCTCCTCTGTTGTGCTTCCTTCTTTTGCCGCTATCTTTTGCGCTGCCTTTAATGCGTTTGCCACAGCATTCCAGCTCATATCCGTATATTCGTTTTGGTTAAGTTCTGTTGCCTCTGTTATTTTACTTTCTAACTGTGCCTTATCGAATGACAGGGGCTTGTATAAATTCAATTCAGCTATAGTTGCATGTTTTTTTACACCGCCTGGGCCATCGCCCTGTGAATCATGAACCTGAATCTTTACTTTCTTCGCTTCAACCGGTTCAAATTCTGCCGTCTTCCTATTGTTATTTGCTGGCCAGGTTCCATGATCTACTACCGTAACCGTTGAACCGTCAGCTTTTTCCACTTCTATGCTGTATTCATAAATTCTGCCGTTTATGTTATCCTGCCTTGGCAGATAAGACAACGCGCTTATTACGGTTGGATTCTGCAAAGTTACTTTAAACCAGTGATGCCCGTTTTCAAGGGATATATCGCTGCCCCAGTTACTGTGCCAGAATGTATTATTGTTTCCATCCAATGCAAATTCTGCAGGCCCTTCATTTCCACTTGTAGGAGCTGCTGAACATGCCTCCGCTGTCAATTCAGCCTGCGGAACCGGCTCCCCTTCAATGCTAAATTCAGTTGCCACTGATACAAATTCAATTTGCCCCTTAAAACTATTTGTCATACTCCCAATGCGCCCGATAGGAACCATCATAGTCGCAACTTTTTTTGTGCCGCGCTGCGCAATAGTTGCCGAGAGCTCCGTTTTAGGATGGTTCGAATAATAAATCTCCGGGTTCTTGTCCACTAGCTTGCCATCAACATACAAAGCCACTTCCTGCTGGCCGCTCTGGAATGTCAATGTCACCCATTCATTTTCCGGCAAAATGTAATTAAAGGAATAATCATAGCCTTCTCTTGAAAAACCAACCTTACCTGTATTTTTCTGAACCGCTTTAAATGCATAAGTACCGCATGTTCCAAATACATCTTTAGATTCGCAGAGAATCTGCTCTCCCTCGGCGCCTATATCCCTCTTTACTTTCATTGTCAAAAGCGCATCCTCGCCAACCATGTCAAAAGGTGTCGTCATATAACTTTTTCCACCCATTAGCCGCAGTGCCGTACCATCGTCAGAATTTACCATTCTGACATTTTCCCTGCCGTTTAAATCATAGCCATTTACGCTGGAATCTTTTTCTAATGATTCTTCAAATTCCCATTTAGCAATGGTCTGGGATGTAAAATCAATATCTCCATATACATTTGTGTCAGGAGCTGTACCTGTCTTCGATGCCAGCCCTTTCACCCCATCGTAATTCCTGTCTTCTGCTTCGCCCCAAAGTTTCGCACCCATGACCGGAAGTGCGTCGAAGAAACGCTCAAACGAATCGTATTGGGAAATACCGTTTGCACGGGTATCTATATTGTCATGCCATACCGCAAAGCATGCGCCTAACATCTGATCAGATCCTGCGGGAACCGTATATCCGTTAAAATTATTGGGCTGCCAAGTATTATACAAATACTGCGTATTCAAGTAATCCCCATAGCCGCCCCGGTTGCCTGTCCCGTTTGGCACCATATATAGAAATACATCCAGGGTATTAATCATATCATATCCCAGTTTGTACATATCCTTGGGATCGGAATAGCCAGTATTCCATATATTTAGCTGAACATCTTTGGATGGAACTGGTGTTGTCCCTGTTTTATTGGAAAGGCTGCCCCACATACGGACCGTCCTTCCACTATCCTGTACAAATTCAATCATATCTGCGGAAAACTGACGGAACTGTTCATTCCCCGCCTGTCCTTCTGCCCCATGATATTCATCCGTACCAATATGTATCACAGTATCTTCGTCAAATACCGGCTCACTGCCTGTAAAATAATCTTCCCAAAGGCTTTTTGCAAATTCTGTTGCTTGTGGGTTGCTTAAATCCAGTTCATCAATCAAATACTTATGAGAACCACCAGTTTCCCGTTTGGTACGGAATTCCGGAAACGCCCTGGTAAAGGGCAGCGCATGCGCCGGCATATCCAGTTCAGGTACGATATCTACGCCTATGCTTCTGCTGTCCTGGATAAAATTACGGAAATCATCTTTTGTATAGTACACATCTTCTGATGTTGCTGATTTCCCCTCACTGTTTAAAACACCGGATTCAAGACGGAAACCTGCATACGTCTGCTCTTTTGCTTCCTCAATCGTACTGTAATCTTCCATAAAAATCAGATTGTCGCTCAAATGCACCTGAAAACTGTTCATTTTGTACCAGGACATGTTTTTGGCAAACTCTTGCAATGTGTCCAATGCAAATGGTTTACGGCCAACGTCCAGGCTAAAGCCACGCACCTCGTACTTCGGATAATCCCTGACAAGCCCTTTTGGGATACTGCCATCTGCCTGTTTTAAAATCTGAAGAATACTTCTGGTTGCATAATATGCCCCAACTGGCTGTTCAGCGTCTACAAATACAGCATCTGCAATTTCCATCACATAGCCTTCTTTATCTAATCCCATATCCTTTGCAGTAAGATCCAGGTAAAAGTCGCCCCGTTTAGCATCTTCCTTTGTTCCGTTAATTACCTGTGCCGAAAAGCCTGTGATATCTTTATAATCCTTTGCAAATTCTTCTGCCACTGCTGAAAGTCCTGCGTTGCCGACAATAATCCTGCTTGCACCTGACGCCAGGAAAGTACCTGATGTACCATGCCATTCCTGAAGCTCAGGGATTACAGGCGGCTTTGCATTCGCACCTTCTCCATCTGTATACTTACCTGGTACTGTAACAGTAAATTCCTGCGTTTTTGCCGATTCTTGGTCAAGTGTTACTTCATAAAACCCTTTGACTACCCTTGTTTCTAAAGGCTGGCAAATAGAACCGTCCTCCCGGATAATCTGTTCATAATCTGCACAAAACCGTGCCGTTGCGCCATCCGGCAAATCTGGCATGGTAATACCCAAAGCCCCTTCTAATATGGTAGGCGCTTCAATCTCATCTATTATTTTTTCTAATTCAGTTCTGTCATCTGGAAGCGGATCCAAAGACCATGCCTCAAATTCATAAAGGGAGACAGTTTTATACCAATCTCCTCCATCCGGATCTGCCGGATCAATTTTATCGACATACAGACGGACATATTGGGTTGTTACCATATTTGGCAAGTTAATCTCTTCTATCTTTGTTTGCGGAATACCTTCATTGCTGTATACCGTTTCCCAGGATCCTTCTTCACCAGTATCTGATACTTCTATCCGATAACCCTTCGCTTTTCGTACTTCCCAGTAAATAGTAAAGCTTACCAGATTTTTAGGCTTAACCCAGGACAGCTGCAGCCATTCCGGACCTTCTGAAATACCCGATCCCCATCTGGATGAATGAGACGTCCTGTCACCGTCATTTGCATTTTCAGGCAACACAGTAGGAGCCTCTGAACTGGATGCAGTTGCCGTTGCTATTAGCGCCATATTTGTGCGGGTTTCTTCTTCCGCTTTTACCGGAAGCTGTGCAGAACCCAAAATAAGGCATGCTGTTAAAATCCACGCTCCAATTTGTTTAATTTTTCGATTAATCATAGTTTCCTCCTTATAAATTTTATGTATTATGCCTGGTTTTAAACCATTTTTACTCCTCCTTTTAGTAAAAAAGCATAATTATCAAAATAATTATACTGATAATTTGGCACATCCGTCAAGCACTATTATTTCAACTATAAAATTTAGGAGAGCCTAACTATTTCAAATGCCTGATTTTATACCTTTTAAACCTGTTTCCATACCCCTCAGCTCTGGAATCTTATACTGTAACCGTTATGGTGCCTCTACATAAACTTTATAGGCCCCTAAACTGTTTATGGAATTATCCTTGTTATACACCATCAGGTAGTGTCTTTCATTTGCTTTCATAAATAGTTCAATCCTGACATTCCCATCCTGACAAGCCAGTGGTATGCCCGTCGTATTGGAATTACTGTCTACTTTAAAAAATGCCCCGCCCAAAGTTGTACTGCCTGCCGTTGATATTATATAAGTCCCGCTTTCCTTTGGGATAAAGACAAATGCATCCGTATCACCAAAATAATTAATATACCCTTCTGTAACATAACTGTCTGATATATCATATGCCGATGACATCACACCGCCATAATCGTCTTTGCTGTTTACTTTTAATGTATATCCCCCTGTTTTTGTAGTGGAATACGCTTTTACAGCAATATAATAAGTTTTATTTGCCATCAAGAGGTGTTTGATGTAAAAATCGAGCTTATTTTCACTTTCTCCTTGATTTTTCCCATCATCATTATATGCAATTTGTGCACCAGACGCATCGTATAATATGCCGTATGTATCAAAATCCGATATTGCCTCAAAGCTATAAATGGCAGTCTGGGATGGTTTGAAAGAATAATATCTGCATTCACCGCCGTTTAACAGCTCTCCGCACATGGCTTCATCTAATTTTATTGTCTTTGTAGTGCTGATAGACAAATTATAATCAAAGGAAACTTCTGTCAAAGAATGACATGTGGATATATTACTGCTCTGCCCACACTGGCCATAAGTATCTGTCTCGGAACCTGCTCCGTTGCCAATTCATAATTGCCCAGATACCCTTTTCCCCAGTTCCAGACAGAGCCATCCCCTCTCGCAATAAACGCACTCATATTTCCATATCCTTTTGCTAGGCTTTTTATAAGTAGTAAGTAGAGGATGCCAGCTTTGTGGGCGTCTTGCATGCTGTACCATCCCCAACATGCCCCGGTGTATCCATTCCCCATACCCAGGGATATCCACTACTATCCAAAGCCATGCTTTTATAGTGCCCTGCAGAAATATCTACTATACCGCTCAACCCTTTGACCTCAACCGGTGTTAACCGATCTTCTTCGGTTCCATCTCCTATAACGCGCCAAAATGATTCAAGCCCCAGGTGTATACTGCCCCGTTCCATTATGCCCCCAGGCCCATACCGACCCATCTTCTTTTAAAGCCAAGGCATGCCTTGCCCCTGCTCCAATTGCTATATTACGCTCAGAATCAAATAATTCCCATTTCTCCCTTGGGGACGACAATTCAAAAGTTTCATCAAAATCCTCTTTTGGCGAAACATCTGTTATCCCCTCTTTTACAGCGCTAGAAGCTGCGCCTAAAAAACTTTACCTTATTCCCTTGTGCAATTTTCCCTTGCAGGCATGAAAGCCTGTCAGCCGTATCCATCAGCCGTCCCTTTAGCCCTTCCGTACCAGATACTGACACCGCCAAAGCTGCCGCTGCCGAAACATAGCCTGCCGCCATACTCGTACCGTCCAAGATCCCAGATTCCCCATCCGGGAAGCAACTGTATACTTCACGCCCCCATGCTGCAATATCTACCTTCTCTTTTTTGTCATCATAAAAAAACACCGTTTCTCTGATATTTGCATTATTCAGAGAAACGGCTTGAAGTATAAAAAAGCCCGGCATTTGCCGGGACTTTGTCTACAGTCTGAAACACGCTCTAAAGCCTTTGCATTAAACAGGCTTACAGTATTTTAAACAAGAAAAGCTGGCACATCTGATAAAATATTTTTTATTTCTTACTTTTCTGGTCATTTATCATTGCAATAATATTTATGGCTGGCAATACAATAGGAGCCATTCCAGGTTGTGTTGTTATAATAGATATATAGCTTCTAATATACGGAAACATGATTGCAATAGTATTTTTTTCAAGAATATCCATATTTTTTTGGGGTGTCCGAAATATTGCTTTACCCTTTACATTAACATATATATTTTCGTTTTTATCTGAGACAGTAGTGCATAATGTTATCTCATATCCATCCTCCTGAATATCTTCAATATTATGTTCTACATGGACACTCAATTCTAATCCTTCTAAAGAAACGTCTTTTTTTCTAAATGTACTTTCTACAATATCAATTTTTTCCAAAACAAGAGGGCTTTCATAATCAGACCTAACTTTCATAATCCTCTCCTAACATGCAATAGCAAAATCTTCTTGCAAATAATATGTCTCTTTTTTAATGTTTGTATCTAGCCTTTTACCAGAATATCCAAAAAAAGTTTGACATGGCCTATAAATCCGGCTAATATCTTCATAAGTTACCGCATGGACACCATTTCTATCTCTTATCATAGGTTCCTTTACACTATCACTTAACTCTACATTGTACTTCTCACATAACGCATAAAATAAATCTTTATCAAACATCATATCACCTCTTCTTCTTCATTATACACTAGTTTCGTTGACTTAATACATCCTTTATTTGAAACACATATTTGTTTTTCATTGAATTTAATACCAATTATTTTTATTATCTTTCTTTGTTTTTTCAATTCCTCATAATTCCTTCTAGTTGTATAGCCTGCTGCATCTTTTTGAAAAGTTCCTATTATAACAGATATTCCTTTACTCTCTTTATAATAGTCAAATATAAGCGCACGTATATTATCCTCTTTAAATATAGGCATCTTCCCCAGACATTCTTTTCTTATATCTTCAAATGTCCTTATTGTTTCTGTCAAAAAACAATCATACTGGATATTATCATCAAGATCAAGAACTTCCCCGTCATCAGCCTCTATAAGCGACTGATAAATAACACTTCCACAATTGTCATTTTGTGACGAAATATTTGATGCCCACCATTGTGCTTTTTCATAATCATCAAAAAAATATACACCCTGGCCTAACCAATGGTCACTTCGATATTTACTTTTAACAGGATCTAATCCACCATTCTCTATACTATATCGATGCTTAGTGCAGGTTCCATGATACCCCAACTCTTTCATTATCCACTCTTCCTAAGCAATTTACAGCTAGTTTTACATTTTTCATTTCAAAACCTAAAAAGACATTTTTCTATATTTCACAGTATATCATTCTTGTTTAAAAAAATCAACATTATAACTTCAAGCCCACACGACAAACACATGAATGTTTCTATGCCCCCTTATAAACAACGCCCCTTTTCTTTAATTTTCCAGAAAAGAGGCGTGTTTACAATTTATTTACTCATGTGTTTGTCATACTTCAAGCCAATTTTTAATCACATCCCCATTACCGCAGGGCATCCACAGCCGCCGCAATATACGGGTTTTCTATTTCATGGAACCTGCCCTCGTCTGCTGCTTTTGCAATCTTTGGATCAAGCGGAATTTTCCCAAATACCTTCAAAGACAGCTCATTAGCTACTTCATCTACATGGCTTTCTCCAAAAATACGCATCTCTTTTCCACAATCCGGGCATTTAATATAACTAAAGTTCTCCACAATACCAAGCACCGGAATACCCATCATCTCAGCCATATTATATGCTTTTTTCACAATCAGCTGTACAAGCTCCTGTGGAGAAGTCACAATGATAATACCGTCTACCGGAAGCGACTGGAATACTGTCAGCGGAACATCCCCTGTACCTGGCGGCATATCCACAAACAAATAATCCAGATCTCCCCAGATTACATCCGTCCAAAACTGCTTTACCGCGCCGCCAATTACCGGCCCCCGCCAGATTACCGGGGCTTCCTCATCATCCATCAGCAAATTAATCGACATTACCTTAACCCCGTTATCTGCAGGCATAGCATACATGCCGTCATCCGTACCATACGCCGGGCCATGAAGCCCAAACATTTTAGGAATGGATGGCCCTGTAATGTCTGCATCCATAATGCCAACTTCAAACCCTGCCTGCCGCATTGCAACAGCAAGGGATGCCGTAACAAACGACTTTCCAACCCCGCCTTTTCCGCTGACAATGCCAATGACTTTTTTCACGGAGGATAAACGGTTGACAGGCTCCGCCTCGATGGGGGATGTGTTTTTACTTGTGCAGCCTTCGCAGCTTTCTTTTGTGCATGTGGACGCGCTGCTGCATGTGCTTTTTTCTGACATAATAAATTCCTCTTTTCTTTTCAATTTTTTTTATTATACTCAAAGGCTAAGGATTGTGCAAGCACCACCCTTACCCAAAATAACACCTACCATTTTACACTTATTTATGGTAAACTAAACTATCTGCATATAACAGTAAGTATTTTTCAAACACACTCTAAAGCGAGAGGTACGAATGAGGACACATATGGACGGCTACGAGTATGAATACGAATGTGCAAAACTATTAAAACGCAAAGGGTTTTCCAGAATAAATGTTACCCGCGGCAGCGGTGATCAGGGGATTGATATACTTGCATTCAAAGAAGGCAAATCCTATGGCATCCAGTGCAAGTATTATTCCCATCCTGTCGGCAATAAAGCCGTCCAGGAAGCCTTTGCCGGAGCAAAATTTTATGACTGTGACATAGCCGCTGTCCTGACGAATAATACGTTTACCCCCTCCGCCAGGGAGCTTGCCCAAAAAACAGGTGTTATTTTATGGGACAGCAATATAGTCCCCAGATCCATGGGTTTTCGCATAACCAAATGGATTGGCGCATTTATGTGCCTGGCAGGGCTTCTTGGTTTTTTCGCTATAAACGGTGTAAGGCAGATAGAAGATCCCTTTTTGCACCAGGTTTATTTTGGGCTGCTTTTTGCGGGAGGGATGTTCAATTTTTTTGAGTGTGGGTTTGCTGTCATGGAAATGATTGCATGCGTTTGCTATACTATGGCAATTATGTTATCTGCCTTGATTAAACTGTCCACAGACAGTAATATTTCCAATACATTCGTCATTATGCTTGCCGCTTTAGCATTCAGCCTGGTACGGGCATTTTACCTGCGAAAAATAAAACGCAGGCAAGTATAATAAAAACCTCCTGCCTGCACTCACATGCAGCAGGAGATTTCAGATATTACTGGATGTCTGCCACCTTATAATCCTGGGCTTCCACTGCCCCTTTCAGCGTCTCGTCCGATACATCGCCGCTAAGGCGCACCACAGCCGTGCCTGCTTCATGGCTGACTGCCGCTTCCACAACACCGTCTAATGCTTCTAATGTTTTTTTCACCCTCGCTTCACAGTGCCCGCACATCATGCCTTCGATTTTCATTGTTTTTTCCATCTTGTTTTCATCCTCCATTTTTCTTTTTATTTTAATTTTGTTATCCTTTGCTGCATTATGGATCTGCAGCAAGTTTAAGCGTAATGCATTTGTCACAACGCAAAAGCTTGATAAGCTCATTGCAGCGGCCGCAAACATT
The DNA here is from genome assembly GCA_009911505.1 of Lachnospiraceae bacterium. Taxonomy (GTDB): domain Bacteria; phylum Bacillota; class Clostridia; order Lachnospirales; family Lachnospiraceae; genus Roseburia_B. The sequence continues at coordinate 55,899 of QXXL01000077.1, forward strand.
GGGTTTAGCGAAATCCCAAATACCGGAATGAATGCCCCAGCCGCAAGCGGGATTCCAATCATATTGTAAAAAAATGCCCAGAATAAATTCTCATGGATGTTTTTTAATGCTGCCCGGCTTAAACGTATTGCGGCCGGAACGTCGCTCAACCTGCTTTTCATCAGCACTACATCCGCCGCGTCAATCGCAATATCCGTCCCCGCGCCAATTGCAATACCAATATCGGCCCTTGTAAGCGCTGGTGCATCATTGATGCCGTCCCCCACCATTGCAACCTTCCCCTGCTTTTTTAATGAACGGATCACGCTCTCCTTTCCTTCCGGCAAAACGCCCGCAATAACCTCATCTACGCCAGCCCGTGCCCCAATTGCCCTAGCAGTCCGCTCGTTGTCACCAGTCAGCATAACAACGCGGATCCCCATATTTTTAAGCTCCGATACCGCCAGGGGGCTCTCTTGTTTCGGGATATCTGCAACTGCAATAATCCCCAAAAACCTTCCTTCCATGGCAAAGAACAGCGGTGTTTTCCCTTCTTCGGCAAGACTAGCTGCCTGCGCCAGAAGCTGCCCTGGGATTTGGGCAAAACGGCTGATATAGCTTTGATTGCCACCCCAAAGCGGCTTGCCGTCTACCGTACCGGAAAGCCCGTTTCCAGCTGCGGCAGCAAACCCATCTGCTTCGCCTGGTATTACTGCTTTTTCTTTTGCATATTTTAAAACAGCCGCTGCCAGGGGATGCTCACTCTTTTGCTCCAAAGAAGCTGCAAGGTACAAAAGCTCCTCCTCCTTAACCCCTTCTGCTGCAAACAGATCCGTTACATTCGGCTCCCCAGTGGTAATCGTTCCGGTTTTATCAAGCGCCACTATCTGTACCTTTCCGGCCTCTTCCAGGGAAACCGCGGTTTTAAACATAATCCCGTTTTTTGCCCCCACGCCATTACCTACCATAATAGCAACCGGGGTTGCAAGGCCAAGTGCACACGGGCAGCTGATAACAAGGACGGAAATCCCCCGTGCAAGCGCAAACCCAAACCCTGCCCCCGCAAGCAGCCATACTACTGCCGTAACAAATGCGATTACAATTACAATAGGGACAAATACACCTGAAACCTTATCCGCCACTTTTGCAATTGGCGCCTTTGTCGCTGCCGCGTCGCTAACCAGCCGGATGATTTGAGACAGCGTAGTATCCTCGCCTACCCGGACTGCTTCACATTTTAAAAATCCGGATTGGTTGACTGTAGCAGCTGAAACCCTGTCCCCGGCTGTTTTATCAACTGGTATGCTCTCCCCTGTTAAAGCCGACTCATTTACCGCACTGCTGCCGTCCAAAACAATGCCGTCCACCGGGACATTCTCCCCCGGGCGAACGGTGAAGATGTCCCCTTTCTTGACCAGTTCAATTGCTACTTCCGTTTCTACGCCGTCCTGCAGCACAGTAGCTGTTTTGGGTGAAAGGCCAATCAGGCTTTTTAAGGCGTCTGTCGTCTTGCCCTTGGATCTGGCCTCTAACATTTTGCCGACTGTAATAAGCGTTAAGATCATCGCCGCAGACTCAAAGTAAAATTCGTGCATATACGCCATTACCTTTGCCATATCCCCGTGCAGCTGGGCATCCGTCATAGCAAACAGCGCATACGTGCTGTATACAAAGGAAGCCGCCGATCCCAGCGCAACCAGAGTATCCATATTGGGGGCCAGGTGAAACAAGCTTTTAAAACCGCTGATAAAGAACTTCTGGTTAACCACTATTACAATCCCCGTCAGTAAAAGCTGCAAGATCCCTGCCGCGACATGGTTCCCCTCCAAAAAGCCAGGCAGCGGCCACCCCCACATCATATGCCCCATAGATACATACATCAGTACCGCCAAAAAGGCCACGGATGCATACAACCTGCGCTTTAACGCCGGGGTTTCTTTATCCTTTAACATCTCGTCCGCATCCGCCTGCGCGGAAGTACCAGCCGCGCCCCTCCCCCTATCCTTGGCAGACGCGCCATACCCTGCTTCTTCTACTGCATGGACAATCTCCTCTTCCGCCGCCGTCCCTTCAACCCCCATAGAATTGGTTAAAAGGCTTACGGTACAAGATGTCACTCCAGGCACTTTGCCCACGGCTTTTTCCACACGGCTGCTGCAGGCGGCACAGCTCATCCCTGTCACATGGTACTGTTTCATTCTATCACCCCTATTTCATCAATTTAGGCAACGTAGCAAGCAGCTCGTCTACTGTGTCCTCCCTGCCTTCCCTAATATCCTGTGTTACGCATGTTTTGATATGGTTTGCCAATAACACGCGGTTAAAGCTATTTAATGCAGCGTTTACCGCCGCTACCTGCACCAATATATCAGTACAATATGCATCACGCTCAACCATCCCTTTAATCCCGCGCACCTGGCCTTCAATACGGTTTAAACGGTGCAAAAGATCCTTATATTCCTTTTCGGAACGTTCCTTTGTCTTATGGGTACAGCATTCCCTTTCTTCACTCATGTTTATACCTCGCTTTTATTGCCCAAAAAAATTATATACCCCCATGGGGTATATTGTCAAGTATAAATTACCCACCATGTTTTGCACAGCAAAACACACCAATGGCCAGTTAATAATCACTCCTTAAGCAGCCGTTCCACCAGCCTTACGCAGTCCGCCGCGTCTTTAGAATAGCCATGTGCACCTATCTCCTGTGCAAAGCTCTCCGTAACTGCAGCCCCGCCAATGATAACCTTACTGCTGCAGCCCTTCTTTAACGCCAGCTCTACTACATCTTTCATACGCATCATTGTCGTAGTCATCAAGGCTGACAAGCCTATTATTTGGGCATTTTCACAGATAGCCGTATCAACAATCCTCTCAGCCGACACATCTTTCCCCAGATCAACCACCCTGTAACCATAGTTTTTTAACATCAGGACAACTAAATTTTTGCCTATATCATGAATGTCCCCTTCAACTGTCGCTACAACAATAACTGCCATTTCTTCTTTACCCGCTTCCCGCTTAATCATAGGCTCCAAATACGCAATGGCTTTCTGCATAGCGCTTGCCGAGGAAATCAGCTGCGGCAGAAAGTACACCTGTTCCTCAAAAAGTTCCCCAACCCTGTTAATTGCAGGAATCAGGCATTCATCAATCAAACGTTTGGGCTCTTCCCCATCCTTTAAGGCAAGCTCTACTTCGTCTAAAATCCTGCTTTTACCCCCCTCTACAACACAATCAAACACACGCTGCCTTTTAGAAGCAGGCTTTCCGTCCAGCGCCTTTAACGGCTGTACTGCTTCTGTTTTAAAACGGTTTGCCCGGTTAATATAACGCAGATCCGCACCGGGCTTATTCATCAGCAAATCTGCGGCATAAGCCGCATCGACTAAAGCTTTCTGCGCCGGGTTGGCAATCGCCATCGTAAGCCCCCTTGTAATAGCTGCTGTCAGGAATGCCGTATTGATACAGCTTCGTTCAGGCAGGCCAAAAGAAATATTAGACAGCCCACAGATAGTTGCCAGGTTATGCCCCCTGCAGTATGCGATAGTTTCCAAACATTCCACCGCAGCGTTCGGATTTGCGCCCACCGTAGCCACAAGACCGTCCACAATAATATCTTCTTTTGCCATCCCAGCTTCTTCTGCCGCAGAAACGATAGTTTCAATAATGCGGTGTTTTTCCGTCTTATTTTCCGGAAGCCCGGCATCCGAAAGCGGCAGCAAAATAAACATAGCGCCATACTTGGCAGCTATGGGGATCAGATGTTCAAACTTTTCTTTTTCCAGGGAAATGGAATTAATAAGCGCACGCCCCGGATAAATGCGAAGCGCTGCTTCTATAATATCTACGTAGCTCGAATCAATACAAAGCGGCAGGTCAGTAACAGATGACACTTCATAAATAGCGTTCAACATCATCTCCTTTTCATCAATCCCGTTTAAACCCATATTAATATCCAAAACAGACGCATCATCCTTTTCCTGCTGCACCGCCATTTCACAGGCCAAATCCAAGCTCCCCATGCGAAGCTGCCCCTGCAGCTTTTTCTTGCCTGTAGGGTTAATCCGCTCACCCACAATAGCAAGCGGGCCGTCTAACAGAATTTCCATATAACGGCGTTCAGAAGTCAAAAAACGGCGCCGGGCAGTTTTAACCGGAAGCAGCGTAACCCCTTTCAAGGCATCTGCCATAGCCCTAATATGAGCTGGCGTTGTTCCACAGCAGCCCCCAAATACCCGTGCCCCATTCGCCGCAAGCACTTTCACCGCTTCCGCAAATTCCTGCGGCTCCATTTCATATACCGTTTTACCGCCGTCTAATTTCGGCATACCTGCATTCGGTTTAACTAAAACAGGTATGCCGGAAACTTCATACATAGCCCTAACCTGTTCCGCCATCTTATCCGGCCCCACAGAACAATTAATACCAATAACATCAACACCCAAGCTTTGCAGGACAATCGCCGCGGTCGCAGGATCTGTCCCAAAGAGCGTACGTCCGGTATCTTCATACGTCAGGCTGACCATAACCGGAAGGCAGCTAGTTTCTTTTATAGCAAGTACTGCAGCACGGCATTCCTGCAGGCTCATCATAGTCTCCACCACATATAAATCAACCCCTGCTTCTTCCAAAGCACAAACCTGCTCTTTATATATATCCACAAGCTCTTCAAACTGCATTTCCCCAATCGGGTAAAGCTGCTGCCCCGTCATAGAAATATCCCCGGCAATATATACCCCTGCTCCTGCAGCTTCCCGCGAAAGTGCCACAAGCTTACAGTTAACCTCATACAGCTTGTCCTCAAAACCATATTCAGCCAATTTAATGCGGTTTGCCGTAAACGTCGGGGCATAAAGAATATTAGTCCCTGCCGACACATACTCCCGCTGCAGCCTAATTAAAATTTCCGGATTCTCAAGAATCCACTGTTCCGGGCACACTCCCGTTTTCATACCTGCTGCCTGCAGGCTGCTGCCTGTTGCACCGTCCAATATAAGTGGCCCTTGATTTAACAGATGCCTAAATGATTTTCTGTCCATAATTTCCTCCTGTTATCCATATAAAATCCCGATTATTGTAACATCAAATACCCTCCCTGTCATGCTTGATTTTCAATTATGCTTTAATATGCGGAATAACTTCGATAAACAAACTACTATATACATAATGCAGATCAAATTTAGATCGTATCAAAAAAGCATAGCGGCCTTGCATTGACCAAATCCATACAAAAGGATACCTCTATGCCATACGGCAGAATCATGGAAACCCTAAAGGATACCTCTATGCCATACGGCAGAATTATGGAAACCCTAAAGGATACCTCTCTGCCATACGGCAGAATCATGGAAACCCTAAAGAATCCCTCTATGCCATACGGCAGAATCAGTGAAACCCTAAAGGATACCTCTATGCCATACGGCAGAATCATGGAAACCCTAAAGGATACCTCTATGCCATACGGCAGAATCATGGAAACCTTCTGTAGGCCAGCCAAAACCGTAGTCAGTCAGAGGGCAGGGTATGCGTCTGGGGCCTTGTGATGGGGTTTAGGAGCTCTTAAGCATCCCATGAGATCCTCAGCAATGCCCTGCCACGGATGGCAGGGCAAGCCGTAACCGCGCCATGGACGGCGCGTTTACGGCGGTTGCGTCAAC
>QXXL01000078.1 GCA_009911505.1 Lachnospiraceae bacterium
TATGCCCCTCAGCACAAAACCAAAAAACCCCCGCAATATCCTTCATTGCGGGGATCTCAATCATAATCTTATACAACACCCTGCGCGATCATCGCAGTAGCCACCTTTTCAAAACCTGCAATATTAGCGCCCATCACATAATTGCCTTCCTGCCCATACCGTTTTGCGGCATCGTCAATATTGTGGTAAATACTAACCATAATCTGCTGCAGCTTAGAATCCACTTCTTCAAACGTCCAGCTTAACCGTTCACTATTCTGAGTCATCTCAAGCGCAGAAGTAGCCACACCGCCTGCATTTGCCGCCTTTCCACCGATAAACCACACGCCATTCTCCTGCAGATACTTCGTCGCATCAATCGTAGTCGGCATATTCGCGCCCTCGCAGACTGCCTTACAGCCATTTGCCACAAGCGCTTTTGCATCATCTATCAACAGCTCATTCTGTGTAGCGCAAGGAAGCGCGATATCACATTTTACAGACCATACGCCGCGTCCTTCATGATACTCCGCACTCTTACGCGCCGCAGCATACTCCGTTAAACGTGCACGTTTTACTTCTTTTACCTCTTTTAACAGCTCTACATCAATACCTTCCGGATCGTAAATCCATCCAGTCGAATCCGAACAGGTCACTACCTTTGCCCCCATCTGCTGTGCTTTTTGTGTCGCGTAAATCGCAACATTTCCCGCACCGGAAACAACTACTGTCTTACCTTCCATAGATTCGCCATGGCACTTCATCAATTCCTGTGTGATATACAAAAGCCCATATCCGGTTGCCTCCGTACGTGCTAAGGAACCGCCGTAGGTTAAGCCTTTTCCAGTTAAAACGCCTTCGTATACACTCTTAATTTTTTTATACTGGCCAAACATATAACCGATTTCCCTTGCGCCTGTTCCGATATCGCCGGCAGGAACATCCACGTCCGCGCCGATATACTTGCACAGCTCAGCCATAAAGCTTTGGCAAAATGCCATAACCTCCCGGTCTGATTTGCCCTTCGGGTCAAAATCAGCGCCTCCCTTGCCTCCGCCAATCGGAAGCCCTGTCAAGGAGTTTTTAAAAATCTGCTCAAAGCCAAGGAATTTAATAATGCCTGTATTCACAGACGGATGCAGCCGAAGCCCGCCCTTATATGGCCCGATTGAATTGTTAAATTGAATCCGGTATCCTGTATTTACCTGCACTTGCCCTTTGTCGTCTACCCATGGCACACGGAATTTAAACTGCCTGTCCGGCTCAGTCAGCCTCTCTAATATAGCTTCCCTGCGGTACACTTCTTCGTTTGCGTCAATTACCGGGCGGAGGGAATCCAGTACCTCTTCCACTGCCTGCAAAAATTCTGGCTCCGACGCATTTTTTGCTTTTACTCTCTCAAGTACCTCATCTACATAGCTCATGTCACAAGTCTCCTTTTTATTTTTTTTTGCACATTTGTCCAATGCGTTTATTTTAATATGAAATGAATTTTTTGGCAATGTTTTTTTCTTTATTTCTTTATTTTCTTACAGTTTATTCATAAAAATATAACATTTTTGCAAGTTTTGCACATGTAAAATTCATTCTTCTCTTTGTAGCGGAGATTGGGGTTATCTGTTTTAATTGGCCATATCCTCTTTTGAAGCCTCCGAAAATGAAATTACCGCATCGTTTTTCCTCATAAACAAAAGCCCAAACGAGCCTAGTACTCCATCCGAACAGGAATTGAAGTTTGGAACCATCTGCTTTGTGCCAGTGCAAGGCAAAATTTCGACGGCG
>QXXL01000079.1 GCA_009911505.1 Lachnospiraceae bacterium
GTTTCAGACTTCAATTTCTGGCCGGATGGAGTACTAGGCCGCAGTTGCTGGCAATCGCAGAAGAGGCTTTCTGCAGATAAACCCGTTCAAACGGGCAATACTGGCGCACAAGGGCCTGAAGGTATTGAAGCTTTTGTTCGTCCATCCCTGAATATGTAATAAACAAAATCCTCCGGTCGATACTTCTGGTATCTACAAAAATCTTGCGGACATAGCTTCTTGCAACATGGGCAAAGCCCCCCACCAGCATATAGCTGACCACCATCCTGCTCTTCTTGAGCACAATGATAGGATGTAAAAGAAGCGTATCACAAAGAACCTGTATCCTTTTTGGTATCCTGCCTGGCACATCATATGTGTGCTGTCAATGATAAACGCAGATGAAATGGAATTCCTTAATTTTTTTATTGTTTTTACAATCTCCTGTTTCGCAGCATGGTTTTCTGCCAGATAAGCAGCGTACAAAACCACGAGCCCCATACTGCTGGACAAATGCCCTGAGTCAAGCACCGTTACATTTTCAAAAGATTTCGCTGCCCCAATTGCATTGTCATATCCCTGGCTGACATGCTTCGCCATCGTAATGTGTATTATATTCTGCGCTTCCGTCAGCTTCTGGGCAAAGAACCTCTCATAGTCCTCCACTTCAGGCAACTGGGAATACCCGGTTTTCCCAGCAGAAATATGCTCAAGCAGCTCATCTGCCCCAATCTCAAGTTCATCTAAAAAACGCCCTTCCTCCGTACAGATATAATAAGGGCATACAGATATGCCAAATTCTTTTTTCAAGGTTTCCGGCAAATCGCATACACTGTCTGTCGTCACAATCAAAGAACGCCTCTTAGCCTGATCAAAAATCAAAACGTCCTTCCCAAACTCAGGCTGTTCGGCATCCTCGCTGAGTTCTACCAGGCCTTTTGGAAGAATATTTAACACTGCCGCTTCCAGCAGCGCGCTGTTGACTGGCTTTGCCAAATAGCCGCTGAAGCCTTCTTTACGGTATAGCAGCTGATTATCGCTTCCCGCATTGGCTGTCAGGGCAATGACTGGAGTATCCTGGCATAGCCCTCCTGGCTGCGCACGCAGTGCATGCAGGCATTCGATCCCGTCCATTTCCGGCATCAGATGATCCATTAGAATACCGTCATAATGCTGGACTTGCGTCAGCTTTAGGCATTGCTCCCCACTAGACACCGTATCGATCTGGTTTGATGCGCACCTCATCGCCACAGAGCATGCCCGGAATCGAAGCGTCCACATGAAGCCTAAATTCCAGCCCTTTTTGCTGCGCTTTCATCCAAATCATATTGACAATTTCCGAAAAAAAGCCCCCTGTCTCATAAGAAACATTGACAATATCCATTTTTCCTGATTTGATCTTAGACAAATCCAGGATATCATTGATAAGCGTAAGCAGCATTTTACTGGCGCCCTGGATATTCCTTGCATTTTCAGCGACATCTTCCGAAATATCCCCTCTTAAAATGATTTCATTTAATCCGATAATGGTATTAATGGGCGTACGGATTTCATGGCTCATACTTGAGAAAAAGTGGTTTTCCGCCTTGTTCAGCTCTTCGATTTCTTTTTTCTGCCCCTTGGAATAGCAAAACAGCGTCTCCGCCATACAAAACAGGAAAAACGCGGCTTTGCGCCTCCCCTCAAGCGTAATGCTGATATAAATAAAACATAGCACAAACCATTCCGGCATTCCGCTGAAAAAACCGCCAGCCGAAAAAAAACTTACTGGAAACAGCAGTAATAGGAGCGCCGCAATCAGCGTAGCCCCCCTGTTAATACATTTTCTCTGAATACTGATTTTCACCGTAAATGCTATGCAAATTAGGCTTACGGCCAAAATCAGCATATTTATAAGATTCCTGTCCATTGGCAGAATAAACATCAGCGCAACCATACATACGCCCGTAACAATCCTAAACATACGCTCCCGCATACTGATTTTATGGTCAAAGATTAGTTAACATCTTTGCACAGCCGGAAAGCTCTTCCGCGCCAATTGTCAGAGACGTGCTTTTCAATGCATGAACCTTTATGGCATAATCAGCCCATGCGGCAGATTCGTACAAAGCATTCATCTCGTCCCTCTTTTCTTCGTACTGGGAACAAAACATCTCAAGCATTTCCCGGTAAAATTCTTCTTCATCAGAGCAATACTCTAATCCCAGTTTTACGTTTATACCGTCCTGCGCCAAAACTTCCAAAAAAGAAAGCCCCCCCTTTTCATTTACGGTTTCCGGCTGCACTGGCTCCTTTGACACAGTCTCCTGTACCGTTCCTGGAGCTAAATTCACAGGCCGGCATGATACTGGATACAATCCTTGGGAAGCGTCTTGCGCAGCACACGTTCCAATACAGTCTGCTCTATCGGCTTTGGTATAAATTCCGTAAAACCCTCGTTGCGGAACATTTCCCTTGCTCCGCTAATCGTATTTGCCGTCAAAGCAATCACAGGCAGATCCTGCAACCTTCCGTTATCAATTTCACGGATATGGCGCAGTGTCTCCACACCGTCAAAGCCCGGCATATATGATCCAGGAAAATAATGTCATACACATTGTTTTTGCACCGCTCCACGGCTTCCCTTCCGCTTAGGCAGGTGTCCATCTTTATCCCATAGCTGCCTAAAACCCCTCTTGCCACAACCAGATTCATTTCTTCATCGTCCACAACCAAAACCTTGGCCCCGGCACACGAAAACGGCCTGCGCCCCGCTGCCTGGGCTTTTTCAAACCCGTTTTCTGTTGCTTCCCCATTTAACAGATTGACTACCGACAGTGCAAAAAAACGGCTTGCGGATAACCAGCAGCCTGCTGTTTTTATGCAGGACAAAATCTTTTTCGGCAATCGCGACCACCTGGATCTCATCCGATATCTTTTCATAATAACTGCTATTTTCTTCGTACTCGGCCTGTGCAATAAATATATGTGTAAGCGCATGGTTTTTCTGCAGCTTGAGCAGCCCGTCAAAATTATGAGCCTGATACCCTTAAATGCCAAGCCCCCCGGCAAAACGGCTGCTCCCCGACTCCGCCTGGTAAAACTCATTGCACATCTGTGTAATCTGAGAATGCGTCATGCCGATCCCGGTATCATAAATATCGATAACCAGATTAATTCCATAGCTTTCCCGGCGAAATTCAACACAGATGCCAATACCTCCCTCTTCTGTAAATTTAAGGGAATTCTCCAAAAGGATCTTAAGGACATGCGATATTTTTTCCACATCTCCGATAAGCACGGACGGTATTTTAGGATTCATATCGAATACAAGCTCCAGCTGGTGCCTGCTGTTTTGCATAGCGACCGTCGTAATGACATCATTGAGAAGGGACGTAACCATATATGGTTCTAATCGGAATCATCCATAGCTCCCATGCCATAGCCATTGTGGTCAAAATAAGCATTACGCCAAATACTGTGACAATGCTGGCTAAAAGCAAATGTATGCTTGTCTGCTCCTCTGTTTTCATTTTTTCTCAAGCCCCTTTGCAACCCTTTTTAACAATTCCTGTAGCACATATGTTTTTTGAGGTAATTGACAGCCCCAAGGCAGATGGCGTTTAGTACATCGTCTTCATCTCCGGACGCCGTCAAGAAAATCACAGGAATGTCGAGTTCCATCTCGTTCATGTGCTCAAATGTTTCAATTCCATTCATATTCGGCATTTCAATATCCAAAAGTACCATATCTATTTATTCAGTTTTCAGCAATTCAAGAGCTTCTTCTCCCGACTCCGCAAAAATAACGTCATAAAGCTTTTGCAATATAAGCTTTGTTCTTTTTAGGCTCATTGTGTCATCATCCACGACTAAAATACGTTTCTCCATACAATTGCCTCCTTTTATTTCACTCCACATAAAGCTTATTTCAAAACAGAATTTCAATAAAATCAAGATTAAAGTATGTTAATCCGCCGGTCAAACTTTACCCTAATCCTAATCCGCACCCTCAAACACTATACCCATCATTGTAAGCCCGCACGCCGGAGCCGTAGGCCCTGCCGCTGCCCGGTCTTTCTGCCCTAAAATATACTTCACCTGCTCTGGCCCAATCACCCCGCTGCCCACCTGTAATAATGTCCCGGCAATGATCCGTACCATATTATACAAAAAACCACTCCCACAAATGCGAATTGTAACCACATCATCCTTTTTATCCACATCCAGCGCATACACCGTCCTCACCGTCGTTTCTACGCAGGCATGTACCGAACAAAAACTTCTAAAATCATGCTCCCCTACCAGATACTTCGCCGCCATCTGCATCTGTTTAACATCCAGATCATAATAATAAAAAAACGTATTATACCGCTTAAGGGGATCCCGGAATTTACGGTTTAAAATCCGGTACTCATACATTTTTTTACTGTTACAATGCCTTGGATGGAACGTTGCCGCCACCTCTTTCGACTCCTGCACAACGATATCAGCCGGAAGCCTTTGGTTTAGCGCATATGATATTTTTTCTGCCGGAATACGGGTATTTGTATCAAATATTGCCACATTTCCCATTGCATGTACCCCTGCGTCAGTCCGGCTGGCCCCAGCCACAACAACAGGCTCTCCCAATAAATCTGAAAGAGCCTGGTTTAAAACTGATTCTATTGTAATATTATTTGGCTGGACCTGCCAGCCATGGTAATTGGTACCCTCATAGGCTACCGTAAGGCTTACGCGCATATTTCTTCTCCCTTTCAGATAAAAACCTTAACCAAAGGCCCAAACCATCCCCACAACACAATGATCCCCAAATATCCGGCCATCACCAGATATCCCTGGTAATCTTCTTTTTTATATTTAAGGGGCTTCATCTTCGTACGTCCAACCCCGCCCATATAGCACCTTGCTTCCATTGCCATCGCCAGATCATCCGCCCGCCGGAATGCGCTCACAAACAGAGGGACCAAAAGCGGGACCATTGCCTTGACACGCTTTATCAGATTTCCATTCTCAAAATCCGCCCCGCGCGCCATCTGTGCTTTCATAATAATATCTGTCTCTTCAATCAGGATGGGGATAAACCGAAGCGCAATGGACATAATCATTGCAATGGAATGCACTGGCACCTTCACCTTTGACAGCGGCATCAATGCCTTTTCAAGCCCGTCCGTAAGCTGGTTAGGCGTCGTCGTGAGCGTCATCACCGACGTCCCCACTATCAGATAAATCAAACGTACCAGCATAAAAACAGCATTTTTCACACCCTCAGACGTAATCCTAAGAATCCCGTACGCAGCCAGCACATGTTCGCCTGGCGTCAAAAACAGGTTAAATAATGCCGTGACTGCCATCAAGGCCAGGACTGACTTAAGCCCTTTTACCATATAAGAAAACGGCACCTTCGATAAACGTACCACACTGACTAAAAATACGGTTGCTACCGCAAACCCCACCACATCCCTAAACAAAAACAGCGATATAATGTAGACAAACGTCCCCATCAGCTTAACACGCGGATCTAATTTGTGGATGGGGGAATCCGCCGGATAATACTGTCCCAGTGTAATCTCTCTTAACATAAGCCCTTCCTTCTATCTGAATGCCTTAAGGATGCTTTCTACCGCTTCCTCTACCGTCGTTGCCTTACTGTTTACCGGAAGGCCCTGCCCCTTTAATTCATGCATCAAATAAGTAACCTGCGGCGCCGCAAGCCCAACTGCTTCCAGTTCCTTATAATGTGCAAATACTTCGCTAGGCGTCCCATCGTACATAATTTCCCCGTCGTTCATTACAATCATGCGCTGCACATATTTTGCCACATCTTCCATACTGTGCGAGACCAAAACCACCGTCATATCCAGTTCCTTGTGCATATCTGCAATCAAATCCAGTATTTCGTCCCGCCCTTTGGGATCAAGCCCTGCAGTAGGTTCGTCCAGAATAAGCATCTTTGGCTTCATGGCCAACACGCCGGCAATCGCCACACGGCGTTTCTGGCCGCCAGAAAGGTCAAACGGAGACTGGTAATAAAGCTTCTCCGGCATCCCGACACTGCGCAATGCCTCAAATGCCCTAAGCCCTGCTTCATTTTTGGAAAGCCCCTGGTTGACCGGGCCAAAACAGACATCGTCAAAAATTGTCGTCTCAAACAGCTGGTGCTCTGGGTACTGGAATACTAATCCCACCTGTGTGCGAAGCTGCCTTTTATCGTAGTCTTCCTCGTATATATCCCGGCCATTAAAATAAATCCCTCCAGCCGTTGCCTTTAAAATTCCGTTAAAATGCTGGATTAACGTCGATTTGCCTGATCCGGTATGGCCGATAATGCCGATAAACTGCCCGTCTTCGATTTTTAAGTTAATATTTTTTAAAGCCCAGCTTTCATATGCCGTCCCTTCGCCATAAACATAGCTTACTTTATCTAAAATCATTGACATTATTTTTTGCTCCCATATAGCTGAACCAGCTCTGCCGCTAATTCCTCCCTTGTCAGAATCCCTCTCGAAATGGACAGGCCCGCTTCCCGCAGCTTATGTGCTAAAAGCGTAATCTGCGGCACGTCTAAGCGGTATTTCTTTAGCTTGTCCACCTTAGAAAAAATCTCCTTCGGCGTCCCCTGCATCACAATTTTACCCTGATCCATCACATATACAAAATCAGCCCCCACAACCTCTTCCATATAATGCGTAATCAAAAGGACTGTTACACCCTTTTTTTTATTTAACGCATGGACGGCTTTTAACACTTCTTTCCTGCCGTTTGGGTCAAGCATAGCAGTCGGTTCATCAAGCACAATACACTTTGGCTCCATTGCCATTACGCCGGCAATCGCCACCCGCTGCTTCTGACCGCCGGAAAGCCGGTTGGGAGAGTGGCTGCGGTATTTTAACATACCGACCGATTTTAAACTTTCCTCAACGCGCGTCCATATTTCATCCGTTGGCACCCCTATATTTTCCGGGCCAAACCCAACGTCCTCCTCTACGACGCTTGCAATAATCTGGTTGTCCGGATTCTGGAACACCATGCCCGCCGAACGCCTGATATCATAAGTATGCTTGCCGTCGGACGTGTCCATCCCATCCACATAAAGCGTCCCTTCCCCCGGCAAAAGCAAAGCATTAAGATGCTTGGCAAGAGTAGACTTGCCCGATCCATTATGCCCTAAAACCGCAATAAATGAACCCGGCTGCACGTCAAGATCAATATGGTCTAATGCGGTCTGGATAGATTCTACATTCCCTTCTTCATCCCTGCGGATATATTCATGAACCAGCCTGTCTGCTTTGATAATCCCCATGCTATGTCTCCTGTCCCTTCCAATGCAGACGGTGCAGCGCACCTTCCGTTTTCATATGTACAAACCCGTTCTGGCGCAGCGCCTCGTAAAGTACAATTGCCACCGAATTAGACAGGTTTAACGAACGCGTTTCCCCCATCATTGGAATCCTTATGCACTGTTTTTCATATCCAACCAAAATCTCCTCTGGAATCCCTGCGCTCTCCTTCCCAAAAACCAGATAACAATCTGGCTCATAGGCAGCTTTTGTATACACCTGCTTAGCCTTCGTTGTGGCAAAATATAGCGGTACACGCGGATTTTTTTCAATGAAATCTTCCCAGTTTACATAACGCGCCACATCCAAATCCTGCCAGTAATCCATGCCTGCGCGCCTAAGCTCCTTTTCCCCAAGCCTAAAGCCCAGCGGTTCAATCAAATGCAGCTTCGTACCCGTCGCCACACATGTCCTTCCAATATTCCCGGTATTTGCCGGAATCTCCGGCTCATATAACACAATATTCATCCTTTTCCCCGCTCATTCTTTTGCTCATATTCATATGGATCACTGTGCCAAATTAGCAATAAACCGTTCAATATGCTCCGCAGCCTTCTTCAAATCAGAAAGGGAGGACGCGTAAGACACACGGACAAACCCTTCTCCGCCTGCGCCAAAAGCCGTCCCCGGCACTACCGCCACTTTTTCGCATTCCAGCAGCTTTTCGGCAAACTCTTCCGACGTCATGCCAAATTTTTTAATGCAGGGAAACATATAAAACGCCCCGTACGGTTCAAAGCAGGAAATCCCCATCTCCCGGAACCGGTGTAACAGATAACGCCTCCTCGCGTCATATTCTTCCCGCATTCTTTCTATATCCGCATCCCCGTTCTTAAGCGCCTCCACCGCCGCATACTGGCTTGTAGTAGGCGCGCACATAATGGCAAACTGATGGATTTTGAGCATCTGCTCCAAAATCACCTTAGGCCCGCACGCATATCCAAGACGCCACCCTGTCATAGCATATGCCTTGGAAAACCCATTGATTAAAACCGTCCTCTCCCACATCCCCGGCAGCGAAGCAACAGACACATGCGGTTCTTCCCCGTACGTCAGCTCAGCATAAATTTCATCACTAATCACATACAAATCATGCTCTATAACAACCTTCGCGATTTCCTCCAAATCCCCCCGCCGCATAATGGCCCCCGTCGGGTTATTCGGGAACGGCAGCACCAAAATCTTAGTCCTTGGCGTAATTGCTGCCTGAAGCGCCTCCGCCGTAAGCCGGAACTCATCCTCGGCCTTCAATTCAATGACAACCGGAACCCCGTTCGCAAGCACAGCACATGGCAGATACGACACAAAGCTAGGCTGCGGGATCAAAACCTCATCGCCCGGATCTAACATCGCCCGCATGGCAATATCAATTGCCTCGCTGCCACCTACAGTCACCAGAATTTCATGATCCAAATCATACGAAACGCTGTATTTACGCTCCAGATAACGTGCAATTTCAACTTTTAAATCCTTAAGCCCCGCGTTTGAGGTATAAAATGTCCTGCCTTTTTCCAAAGAATAAATACCCTCATCCCGGACATGCCACGGCGTATCAAAATCCGGCTCGCCCACGCCAAGGGAAATGGCATCGTCCATCTCATTGACGATATCAAAAAATTTCCGGATACCAGAAGGCTCTATCCCAACAATTGTTTTTGACAATGGATTTCTCATGGCGCAATCTTCATCCTTTCATCTTTTGCCGGCTCAGCCATAATCGTACCGTGATCCTTATATTTCTTCAGAATAAAATTCGTTTTGGTAGAGAGCACCGAATCCAGAGGGGAGAGCTTCTCCGACACAAACTGGGATACCTCCCGCAGCGTCTTTCCTTCCAGCGTAACCATAAAATCAAACCCGCCCGATATCAAATAAACCGATTCCACCTCCGGGTAATTGTAAATCCGCTCCGCCACCTTATCAAATCCCATACCACGCTGCGGGGTAACGCGCACTTCGATCATAGCTGTCACTTTTTCAATCCCCGTTTTATCCCAATTGATCAGCGTATGGTAGCCGCAGATCACATGCTCCTGTTCCATTGCTTCCAGTTCATTTAGTACTGCGGCCTCAGTTACACCGAGCATCACCGCAAGCTCCTTTACCGCAATACGGCTGTTTTTTTCAATAAATGCCAGTATCTTTTCACGCATTTTCATTTCCTCTTTCCAAAATAGTTATATATTATAATATGCAGCATCCTTTTGGTTATCTCAAAAAATCCGCCGTCTAAAGCATCATGCCTTCTGTAAAACCCTGTAAAGCTCATCCACCTTCGGCGGCTCTAAAAATCTCCTCTCCCCCTCATTCAGCAAGACCCGGTCATTCCCCCCTGTAGCTTTCCCGACCACGGCTGCAGCAATCCCGGCCTTCTTTAACTCCATCACCAGCCCGTTTCCGTCAAAAGAAGCCATCAGCATTGAACCGCTTCCAATCAGCCCATAAGGGTTCACCCCAAAAAATTCACAAACCTCCACCGTCTCCTGTTTCACTGGAATCTTCTTAAGCTCAATCTCAAGCCCAACCCCGGAGCTTTCCGCCATCTCCCAAAGTGCGCCGAAAATCCCGCCTTCGGTCACATCGTGCATCGCACCAACGCCGCACCGGACTGCAACCGATGCCTCTGGCAAAACCGAAATCATTTCATCAAATTTCTTCGCCCCTCTTACAAATTCTGCAGAAAAATGCCCTAAAAGCTCCTTCTCCTTTTCCTTCGCCAGAATCGACGTCCCTTCCAGCCCAATCCACTTCGTCACTACAATATCCATCCCCGGCTTTACCCCGGCAGTTGTCACCAGGGCGCCTTTTTTCACCTTGCCAACCCCAGTTACGGTAATAACAGGCTGGTTTACAACGGCTGTCACCTCCGTGTGCCCTCCCATCACCTGTACATTTGCCCTGCTGCAGGCAGTTTCTACCTGCCCCATCAGCGCCTTAATATCCCCTTCCGTAACATCTGGCGGCAAAAGCGCTGAAAGCATTACGCCAACCGGCTCCGCGCCAGCGCTTGCCAGATCATTTAACGTAATCTGAACCGCCAGCCTGCCTACATCCACCGACGTCCCGGTAATCGGATCGGTAGAAAGCACAAATACCTCATCTTCGGCCAGCGCAACTGCCGCGCAGTCTTCCCCGACTGCCGCCCCTAAGACAACTTCTTCCCGTTTGGTATGAATCTGTTTTAAAATGGACCGCTTCAAAACACTTTCCGGTACTTTTCCAATTTTCATGTAGCCTCACCTGTAATCCACAACAAGGCTGTCTTCGGTATAGCCAAAAGACAGCCTTATCTGTTTTTCCTATTCTTTTAATCTTCCTTCTTGTCGGGTTTTTTATCTTCTTTTTTGTCTTCCTTCTTATCTTCCTTCTCTTCCATCGCCTGCTGCTCTGCCGCCTGCTGCGCTGCTGCCTGCTCTGCCGCCTGCTGTTCTGCCGCCTGCTGTTCTGCCGCCGCCGCTGCTGCCGCTGCATTGTTCTGGATCGCGGCTACCGTATTCCTTACGGTCGCCTCGTCCCCGCTCGCAATCGCCGCCGCCATCTGCGCTGCGGCTTCTGGATTGTCCGTACCTGTACCCACGGCAACTACCCGGTTGGACGGGTTATAACGGCTGCTGTTAAATTCAGTCCTGCTTTCCTCTACGCCGTTGACCTTTACTATTTTCCAGAGCTTCGCTGTATATCCGGTATGGGAGCTTGAAACAGTCGCAAAGTATCCGATCCCTTTTGAACCGTCTGCACGCAGCGTTGTCCCAGGTTCGGTCTTGCTTAATGTTTCACTTTCGTAGATTACCTCGCGGTTGGAAGGCCTCGTTTCCTCCCCGTAAATAGTAAAATAGAGCTGCCCCCCGTTTGTATAGCCTTCAATATAAATCGGGGCGTCTGTATTGTTGGTAAATTTTAAATCCTTTGACGTGCCGGCAATCGCAGCGTCCATAGATGGCTTCACATAATTGACAATCATGGAGTGGTTAAAACGCTCGTCCACCTGCAGCTCGGAGAGGATTACCGCATTATATAGCGTCGTAGACACCTGGCAGATACCGCCGCCGTATGTCTGGACAGTTGTCCCGTTCTCATACGACCCGGCCAGCTCGTATCCGTGCTCCGCGTCAAACGGGCTAACCGCTTCGTATACAGAAAACTGCTCACCCGGATAAACCACCGAACCGTTAATAAGCTCAGCTCCGTTCCTTACGTTTTTAGCCCTGCCAGCAGCCGAAGAGCTGTAATCAGTGTGGAACGACCCCAGCACGTCTGTGACCTTTGAGAGCTCTTCCTTTGTCCCAAGCGGCTCAGTAACCTTCGTCACCAGGTCAATGGACGCATTCTCCCCATCCCATTCCTGCTGTAAGTATTCTTGTATCACCTTGACAGATTCCGCCGTATTGACCTCGATCCCGTTTGCTCCGTCAATAATCGTAAATGAGCCGTTTTCCCGTTTTAAACCGCAGTTTACGGCTTCCTGGTTAAGGTTTTCCTCGTTGACGCCAAGCAGCGTTTCGATTTTATCCTTGTCGGCATCAAAAGTAATGTCAAATTTCTTAGGTTCTTTTTCCAGATCCTTCTTATCTTTGTAACGGGCAATCAGATTGCCTGTCCTGCCGATATTCATGGCCTCTTCAATCAATAAATCCGTATCTGCAATGGATAACCCCATATCCTCTGCCGAAACCTGGATCTGCTTATCCCCGGTTGTCAGTGTAAATACCTTATTGCGCATAGAATTGACATAAGAATCCAGCGCACGCCCTGCTTCTTCTTCCGTCATGCCGCTAACGTCAATATCACCAATATAGACTGTATCAGGGATTATTGTGCCCTCCCCAGCGTCTGCCGTTATCATGGAATGTCCAATAGCGCATGCAGTAAACGCCACAGCAAACAATGGCAGCAGTTTGATATATTTTTTCATAGTACCTTCCTTTCTGTGATTTATCGTTATGAGTTCCATTTTAAATCATCCGGCCTGCTTTTTTCAAGATGCAGATCAACGAATATATTTGACAGATCCTGTTTATTTCTGTATATTTGTAACAGGACAAAAACACTACAACAGAATAGATAAAATTCCAGAGACTACCATAGAAACCACCAGTACCGCCGCAATGACGCCTGCTATCACCCGATTGTTTTTTGGGCTGAAAAAATGCAACATATTATCACCTCATTTTTAAATAAGCTATACAGAAAGGAAATCCAGCTATGAGACTCCCAATACCTATTATTTTTATATGGTTTATCATTTTTTTAGTATACCTTGCCTTTAAACGCACCAAGCAGACACAGAACCAGCAAAATGCCAACCAATCCTTTTTGGAACGGGAACGCCTTGCAAATAATACCCGCAAAAAGGATATCTCCGGCCTTAATTACCTGCCTTTTACCACGGATCGCCTCCCCGATTCTGTTTCTTCGGATGAAAAGCTAAATATTATAGAATCAGAATTAAAGGGGTTGTCCAACCAAAAAATAATCAACCTATCCCAGTATTCCAACACGGATTTAAAGCTCATGTACGGACCCGCCAACCTGCCGGCCTTAAGCGAATATGACGACAATTACCACCGGCTCGCAGCCTTGTTTTTAGATTATGCCAGCCGCCAGCTGGAGCTTTGCGATACTAGCGCTGCCATTGCCGCTTTGGAGTATGCGGCGGAGCTGCGGATCCAGTCCAGCCGGATCTACCTGCTGCTTGCCGAATTATACCTAAAACAGGGCACTCCGGAAAAAATAAACACCATACGGGATACCGTCTCTAGTATGGAAGAGCCGTTCCGCCGCCTGGTTTTGCCAAAGCTGGATCAATCTTAAGGGGACGGCTTGCCGTATTCCCTAATTATCCGGTCAGTAAACCGCGACGCATCGCTACGGCTCATCTGTGCCAGAGGAATGGGGGGCTTTACCTGATACCGCTTTAACAATCCGTTTAAATATTCTATCTGCCTGGATGTTGCCGGGGACTGCCGCTTTGCCTTGTACTGCAGTTCTTTTGCGGCAAACAGCCCCGGCTCTTTTTCTAGGAAGCCCCGTTCCAGGATTTCGTAAAGGAGCTGCGTTGCTTTGGCGTCCTCTAATGCCCGGTGGCGCCCCTTTCGTTCTATATGATAGTAGCCGCAGAGATAATCCAGGGATTTATGCTCAAGCCCTTCTAAGCATTTCCTCGCAATCTTTAACGTATCCACGGCATAACACCGCCTTTTTATCCGGTGGTTGATCTCCCATTGCCGGATAAATTGATAATCAAATATCACATTATGCCCCACCCAGGGCAATTCTCCGGCAAACTCTAAAAACGCCCCTGCGGCATCGTCCAGGCAATCCCCCTCCGCGGCTAGCTCATCCGTAATCCCGGTAAGCGCCACAATAGCCTCATCCAGCTTACGTCCGGGGCAGACAAGCCTTGAAAACACTTCCGTTACCTGCTTTCCCAGGACTTTTACGGCTCCAATTTCCAAAATGCGGTCTGTCTTTGGATTTAGCCCTGTCATCTCCAGATCAACTACAATATAATCCGGCAGCATCTTTAATACAACGTAACCTTTCGGATAGAAGCGACCTTCTTCGCCAGATTTTGCCCCGCTTTTTTTGCCCCTGCTTTATTGGGGTGAAGCCCGTCCGTATAGGAAAGGTTCCAGGAAGATGTTTCAATAACCGAACACCACTTCGGATAAGCCGCTGCTGCTGCCCGTATCTCATCCGCATGCAGCTGCGTAAACGGAACCATAGCCACAATTTTGGCTTCCGGATGCTTCTGGTGCAGCAGGTTCAGCACACGTTTGTACTCGTTTATAAATATTTCACCATAGGTATATACATCATTCGTCCCATGCTCTACGACAATCACGTCTGCTTCATAACCTTCCGTCTTATGGAATGCCGAATTGCTCTGGATAGTATTGATGCAGTTGTTAAACGAGCCCGGCTGGATAATACCCGATCCCCCGAACCCGGCAAAATAAGGCACAAGATCTAACTGCTTCGCGCAGTACCAGGCAAAGCTGTGCGTCGCGCTCGCCCCTGCAGGCGTCAGCTTTTTATTTAATGCACGGATACCCTGTGTAATGCTGTCCCCGTAAAAAGCAATCGTCGCATTCTCGGGCTTCACCGCCGCTACAGCCCCGTCTGCTGTTACAGGCGCAATGCTGCCGATTCCGATTCCGGCTTCCCCTGCCCAACGGTTTTCTTTTTCGGACATCGCATCAATAACCAGGCGGACATAATGTGTCCCCGTATTCCCTAAGTTCAGCCTGTTTTTGCTGACAAGCTGGCGTTTCATTGAACCGCCGTCCACTGAATACGCATAATAGGGTATCGCTGCTGCAACCTGAGCTACAAAGCTGACATCCACATATTTGCTGCCCACAACTTTAAAGTATATGGCACTGCCGTCAGTGCTTGTGTAATAATATTCTTTTCCGTTCACATTCTTTTTGTACCAGCGCCCACTATGTCCAAAGCTTCCCTTGATGTCTTTATACCGCATTCCGTCCGATGTAGTATATTTCCCGTATGCAACCGTGACGGTACAAGTATATTTCTTTTTCTTGTACGCGGCTTTGATTTTGGCCGTACCTTTTGCCCTGGCTGTTACCTTTCCCTGGCCGCTGACCGTGGCTACTTTCTTATTGTTAGTAGTCCATGTCACCTTTTTGGCGATCGCCCCGTTTAATTTCAGCTTCTTTGTCGTAGCTGGCGCCATCGTGACAGCCTTCTCACTCAAAGACACCCCGGCAGCTTTTACCTCTTTTGCATCTCCCATAACTAATACGCCCATAAATACAAAAAGGGTAATAAAACATGCTGCCGCTTTTTGCTTCCATGATATATCATTCATCTGGCCACCTCCGTCTGCTATGGCATTTTACCTCAATACGTTCATTATACTTGTGGAGATATTTATTGTCAATTCTTAATTGGACAAGCCACAATAAACGGAGCATGGCGCCATTGAATTCCTTATTATTCCCTCTTAGCCGCTATAATTAACGTCTGATACCCTAAATCCCGCAGCTTTTTTTGTATTTCTAACGCATCTTCCAGGGAATCCTCTTTCCCCGCCACTACATGTACTATGCCGTCTTCTTCAAACACATAACTGGAAAATCCCTGATCCTCCAACTGTTCTGCCAAAAAATTTGCTGTTGTGTGATACCCGAAACGCCCTGCTTCCACGCCGTATACAGCATTGCTATCCATTTGCATGCCACTGTAGCTATTGCCGTCTCTATGCTCCTGGCTTGCCGCATTCTGTGTCAGCGGTACGGTTTGTTCCACCGCCCCCGCAATTGCCTCTGCAATTTCGTCAAAGCGGCTGTCAAAAATCCGGTTGTCCTTATCGTGATCGATAAACCCCGTTTCAATTAACACCGCCGGCATCTCGGTCTGCCTTAATACCACAAGCCCCGTGCGCTCTTCAATCCCCAGATTCTGAAAGCCCAGCTTTTCCAGCTCTTCGTTGATGACCCCGGCAAGCTGCCCTGCCCGCGGATCGTCCCAGCTGTAAATCAAGGTCTGTACGCCGTTATAGGTATTGTCCTGCTCGGCCGCATTCCGGTGGAACGAAAGAAAATAATCTGCCCCGGCTTCATTGGCGATTTGGGCCTTTTCATACGGGGACTGGTACACGTCCGAATCCCTGGTAAAAATTACGTCGTATCCTTTTTGTTTTAACAGGTTCCCGACGGCCAGCGCCAGATCCAGGTTGTCGTTTTTTTCCTTCCTGCCCTGGTACATGGCGCCGTTGTCAAAACCGCCGTGTCCGGCATCTATTACAATTGTTGCCAAAGCGTTTACTCCTGCCATTCGTTTTTCCATATCTTATGCCGGAAATCAGAAAATGTGCACACTGTGTCTTAATGAAAGCCTTATGTCCGCTCACCCGTTAAATCTGAATCTTAATCTGTTTCTTTGCGCTCCATTTGCCATATACCCTTGCCCCGGTTCCGTCCGTTTGATACGCCCGCACCCGTACAAAATAAGTTTTGCCTTTTTTTAATTTCCCGACGGAAATCGCTGTGCTGTTTTTCCGCTTGATCTTCGCGCCTTTCATGTTCTTCTTCGTACCGTACTGTACCTCGTAGCCGTTTGCGCCGGATACCTTTTTCACGGTAACCGACAGTTTTTTGCCTTTTTTGTTCGTCAGGCTTTTAAACGCGGCCTTTTTGACGGAGATTTTCTTCCAGTGCGCATAGACGGTCTGGTACTATGTCAAGAAAAAGTACAAGTTAAAAGTGAACTTTTCTTAATAACACTCCATTTTTTATCCAGCCAATC
>QXXL01000473.1 GCA_009911505.1 Lachnospiraceae bacterium
TCCTCCATCTGTTCTATTATACTTTCCTATTGGGAATTTTCCATGTCTAACTTGTACTAATTATATTCTAACACCAGGCTTTGTGTGTTGGGTAATCAACCATTCCGGCGTTGGGAGTGTCGGCAGGACAACGGCGCAGGGCATATTTAATCACACCACGCCAATCGCCCCAAGCGAAGCCAAGCCGGGGGACATTATCTTTTTCACGGGGACGTATGACAGCGGATCGGCGGTAAGCCATGTGGGGATTTATGCGGGAAACGGCATGATGATACATTGCGGCAACCCCATTTCCTACGCTTCCGTCAACACCCCCTACTGGCAGTCGCACTTTTATTCTTACGGCAGGCTACCGTAACAAAAAAATCTGAACTGGAGGAATTATTTTTATGATGAAACTGGAACGTATCATTGCGGAGATTGACAAGACCAAAGACGCAATCTCCAAACAGCAGGCAAGGCTACGGGAACTGGAAGCACAGAAAACCGAAGCTGAAAACCTGCAAATCGTACAAATGGTTAGGGCGTTACGCATGACCCCGGCAGAGCTTTCCACCTTTTTACAGGGCAAGCCGGACAACGCCCCGGCAGCAGCCACAGCAACAGCAAACAGCACCCTTTTTTCAAGACAGGAGGACACCGAGAATGAGTAAAAAAATCTTACATACCTTTTTAGCACTTGCCGCCGCCCTTATCCTTACGGGCGGCTTTTCCATGACCGCCTACGCAGGCGGCGGGGAGGAATACGAAGTTACCGAACCCACGCCCGAACCGCAGCCGGAGGAAACGGCAGAGCCGAGCGACCCCTTAACCCCGGAGGGGAACGCAACCCTTGTTGATGATATTTGGGGAGAGAACAAACAGCTTATCACAGTAACCACCAAGAACGGCAACTATTTTTATATCCTTATCGACCGTGCCGCCGAGGGGGAAAACACCGTGCATTTCCTTAACATGGTTGACGAAGCTGACCTTATGGCACTGATAGAGGACGGGGAAAAAGAGGAAACAACCGTCATGCCGCAGACCTGCACCTGCAAGGAGAAATGCGAAGCCGGGGCGGTCAACGAGGGCTGCCCCGTGTGCCTTAACAACCGTAATTCCTGCACCGGGACAGAGAAAGAAAGCGAGCCGGAAACCGAAGCCGAGCCGGAGAAGCCAAAGAATGACAAAGGCACAAAGAGCCTGCTCCTGCTCTTTCTGCTGACGCTCCTTGCAGGCGGCGGGGCGTTCTATTATTTCAAGTTTATCAAGCCAAAGGACACCGCAAAGGGCAGCCCGGATTTTTCCGATTTTGACTTTGACGAGGACGGGGACGAGGACGAAGAAAGCGGCTATGAGGACGATACCGACTATGACGGCTACGGGGACGATACGGAGGACGCAGACGACACCGAAGCCGAAGAAAACGGGCTTGATGATGATACGGAGGGCGGCTTATGACGTGGTTCACTGACAGCCCTTTTGAAAGAATGATGACACAGAAACCGGGACACGGGCGGCATGGGGACGACACGCCGCCCGTCCCCCGTTCCCCGGCTTGTACTGGCTGCCCTTATAACAAGGGGCTAGCCCCTTTGATGTGGTATAAAAAAAGTTGACAGCCCATTCTCAAGGATTTGAGATATAATCAAGAGAATAAGGAGTGAACA
>QXXL01000474.1 GCA_009911505.1 Lachnospiraceae bacterium
AAGCCAGCAGACGAAAATCTACTGGTTTTGCGGCATTTAAGGAGGTGACTTTACATTATTTTTCACTTTACATTAGCGCAGCTGTGGGGAGTCCCCCAGAGAAGGAAACGCATCTACCTTGTCGGGGATTTTGCAGGGTGGGGTGCCGGAAAAATACTATTTGAGTCCGAAGGCGTGTCTGGGTATTCTGCGGAGGGCTTCCGCGCGTGGCAAGGAGCTTCCCGCCATACTGAGGAAGGCGCTGGAGCGGCAGGCGGCGTCCGGGGAGTAGTGGCCTGCCTCTGTGACCAGGGCGGGCAGAGGATGGATGTGATGGAGGACATGGCCTGCACCCTGCGGGCGGAGGCGCACCATCCGCCGTGTGTCCTGGATGCGGCGGGGTTCTGCACGGAACATTCCGCACAGGCGCGGGGCATCGGCTATGAAGAGGAAACTTCGCCTACGCTCCGCGCCGGGACGGTTCCGGCTGCGATATGCTATGAAAACCATAGCCAGGATACCAGATACACGGGACCGCTGGAAACTGCGCCTACAGTCAGCGCCACATATGGGATGGGCGGCAACAACCAGCCGTTCGTGGTGGAGCCGGAAACACCCAAGACCATGAAGGTGAGGGCTGGAAAATCCGGCGGGGGCAAAGGCATTTTAGTCCAGGAGGACAGGTCGGCGACGCTCTCCTGCAATAACGACCAGACGGTGTTCGTGCCGGTGCAGGCATACGGCATCTGCTCCAAGGACAGCAATGCCATGAAGTCGGATAACCCGCACAGCGGATTTTATGAGGCGGCAACTGCTCGGACGCTGGATGGGAACGGAGGAAATCCATCCTGCAACCAGGGTGGGATTGCCGTTGTGGAGCCGGAGGGGATGTCCGCGTTCCACATCAACCAGAGGGACGAGGTCATCGACCTGCATGGGAAATCCGGGGCATTGATGGCGACCCGCAATATGCAGATGCAGACTTTCGTCCTCCAGGACTCCATGATCGGGCGGGGCGACAAAAACGGGCCGCAGGGCAGCGGCATCAATGAGGATGTGGCTTTTTCCCTCACGGCCGCAGACCGCCACGCCGTGGCGCAGCCGACCTACTGCACCAGCAAGAATTCCCATTTCACGCGGGCGGAGAAGGAGCTGGCGAACACGCTGGTGGCTACGGATTATAAGGACCCGCCCGTCATCAACGATGTGAAGGAGGAGCCGGACTATATCGTGAGGAGGCTGACGCCCACGGAATGCGCGAGGCTGCAGGGCTTCCCGGACTGGTGGTGTGACGGCCTTGGCACGGAGAACCCCGCAGAGGATGAGCTTGCGTTCTGGCGGGAGGTCTTTGAGACCCACCGGAAAGTCATGGGGACTTCCAAAAAGCCGAAGACCGACAGGCAGATACTGAAATGGCTGAAAGACCCGCATTCCGATTCGGCGGAATACCGTATGTGGGGGAATGGCATCGCGTTGCCGAACGCTTATTTCGTGCTTGCGGGCATTGTGTACTACGCCCAGTTCCCGGACTTTTTATTGTGACATTTTTCCTGCGGTTTCCCTTGCTATTTTTACCACTTTGAGTGATCTGGTCATGAAAGTATTTTCACAGTATCGTATGAAACGGCTCCCCAGGGATTTCGCAGACTGTTATA
>QXXL01000475.1 GCA_009911505.1 Lachnospiraceae bacterium
TCGTGGAAAAAATTCGTATCAAAAATTTATAAAAAACCTGCCAAAAAGTCTTGACTTTTGTTAGCAGGTTTTTATGCAAATTAGAGAGGAGGATTTTTTAGTGCAGTTAGTGATTGCAGAAAAGCCCAGCGTCGCGGGAAGTATCGCCGCCGCGCTTGGCGTTAAGGAAAAGAAAGACGGATATATCGAGGGCGGGGGCTACCTCATTTCTTGGT
>QXXL01000476.1 GCA_009911505.1 Lachnospiraceae bacterium
CGTCGGTCATTTGGTGGAGCTTGCGGAAGCTGCCGCCTATGGGGAGCAGTATAAAAAGTGGAGCTATGAGAGCTTACCCATTCTGCCGGAGGAATGGCAGTACACCGTCGCCGCCGATAAGGGGAAACAATTCAAAACCTTAAAGGAGCTTATGCACCGCGCCGACGTTTCCGAAGTGGTGAACGCCTGCGATGTTGGATAGTGCGAGGGGTGACAAAACAAATATAAATAAAAAAGGGACTTCCTCAATCCTTAAAGGCTATGACAGTAACGGTTATAGCTTTTTTTCATGCGGTAATTACCGTAAGAAATAACCCCCTATTCCCACAGGCGGAGAAATACCCAACAACAGTATTCCGCAATCCAATCTCCCGACAATTAACGGAAGAAAACCATATATCAGCACCGAAACCAACCAATCATATCAATCAATCCATATCACAGGAGGGCAAAGACCATGAATAAAAAGCAGGAACAGCAGATTTTGGACTATTACAGCACCACAGACAAATATATCCATAGCAGGACACACTCCAATGCGCATCAAACCGTATTCACCAAAGAAAGCGACAAATACCAGTGGCTTGTGTTGGAGCAGAAAAGCCAGTGCGAAGTCGAGGTAAGGCAGACCGACAATCATGGAACAATCACAGCAAGGGATAATTACGAACTGACAGGAAATCTCCCTAAGTGCATGGGCGTGGAGCGTTTATGTGAGGGCGCAAATTTTCAGATACCTTTTAACGCTGATGAAATCAACTTAATTTATCAGTTTGGGGAGCAGAACAAAGCGGAAACGTGCGCCAGTTTATCCGCTATTCTTCCGCAGGTAAAGGACAGCGATACAAAGCAGATTGTAAGCGACACATTGAAGAAATTAAATGCCCTGTCAGATGAAACGTGTGCGGAACTGACAGCCACCACCAAAAGACGGAAACTGACCGAGCATGACCATTCCATAAAGACAAGATTAGCCAAAGCAAAGGAACAGGCAAAACAGCCGACAGTTGCCGAGGGAAAACAGCACAGAACCCACAGCAAAGGAAAGGGGGATATGGTACTATGAAACTTTCACGATACGAGCAGGAAAGTATTCTCAATTATAATGCAGGAGAACAGACTGCCACCCTCTATACAAGGGATAAGGCGGTCATGCGGAAACTTGACACGCTTGTTGCAGACTTTCCCGACATATACAGATTGACAGGGCAGGACGAGGTATCTAAAACTGATGTGGTATAAAAAAAGTTGACAGCCCATTCTCAAGGATTTGAGATATAATCAAGAGAATAAGGAGTGAACAAA
>QXXL01000477.1 GCA_009911505.1 Lachnospiraceae bacterium
CTCGCTCTGCAAGGCGGCGGCTTTCTCTTTCAGTTCCTTTTGCTCGGCTTCGTAGTCTGCCGAAAGTTCCGTGAAACGCTCGTCCGATATGCGCCCCGTCACGCTGTCCTCATACAGCCGCTTGAAGATAGCGGAGAGTTCCGCAATCCTTTTTTCAGCCACTTCCAGCTCTTTCTTCTTGGCGGCGTTCCGGCGTTTGCTCCCGTCCTCGGTCTGCTCGGTCAAGAGCTTCATAAACCGGGCTTCGTGCTTGGCGGCGTAGCTGGTGACTTTCCGTAAATTCTCGGTCACTCCCTCGGTCAAGAGGTCTGTGCGGATAAAATGCGCCGTACAGTCTGCCGTGCGCTTCTTGTAGCTGCCGCATATGTAGCAGTCCTGCCGCCGTTTGTCCGTCTGGTATCTCTGCTGGTACATGACGCTGCCGCAGTCGGCACAAAAGAGTATGCCGGAGAACAAGCCCACTTCATCATAGCGGTTGGGGCGTTTGCGCTGCTTGCGTAGCTCCTGCACACGCTCCCATGTTTCCCGGTCAATGATTGCTTCGTGGTGGTTCTCAAATACCGCCTGTTTCTCCACGGGGTTCTCTACGCTGTGCTTTACCTTGTAGGACGGCTTCTCGGTCTTGAAGTTCACAAGACAGCCCGTGTATTCCCGGTTTTCAAGGATATGCGCCACGGTGTTTGTCGCCCACTTGCACTCATAGCCGGGGTGGTAGCGGCGGGTGCTTCCCGTCCGGCGGTATTCCAGCGTTCCCGGCGTGGGGATTTGCTGTTCCGCAAGCATACGGGCTATCTTGGTCGGTCCGTTCCCGGCAAGGCAAAGGCTGTATATCTGCTTTACCACGGGGGCGGCTTCCTCGTCAATGATGAAATTTTCGTCCTCGTCCATGAGGTAGCCGTACACGGGCTTGCTTGTGACGGGCTTCCCACTCATGCCTTTTG
>QXXL01000478.1 GCA_009911505.1 Lachnospiraceae bacterium
CCGCTTCACGGCTCTGATTTTCTTGCTCGTATCTCTCACCAGCCATTCGTTAAAAATGTTACGCAAGGGCGCAAAATCATTCTCGCCCTGTGCGCTGTCTACGCCGTCATTGATAGCAATGAAGCGGACGCCGTTCTGTGGGAAAATCATTTCCGTGTACATTCCCACTTGCAGATAGTTTCGCCCTAACCGTGACATATCTTTTACGAT
>QXXL01000479.1 GCA_009911505.1 Lachnospiraceae bacterium
TATGATACCAAGAGTATCTGACTTCTGCTATTTTTTTGCGCGTAAGGCATAAGCCAAGGTGGAATGCTTGCATTCCAATTTGGCGCTGCCCGCGAACCGTGGGTAACTTGCATAAGCATGTTTCCCACGGTTGCCCATTTTGGAAAATCAGACAAGAAAAAGAGAGGACAATGATTATGAGTTTATTAGAAG
Source organism: Lachnospiraceae bacterium (assembly GCA_009911505.1). Taxonomy (GTDB): domain Bacteria; phylum Bacillota; class Clostridia; order Lachnospirales; family Lachnospiraceae; genus Roseburia_B. The sequence continues at coordinate 193 of QXXL01000479.1, forward strand.
TTACGGGATTAACACATTCTTTTGGAGAAAATTATCTGTT
>QXXL01000480.1 GCA_009911505.1 Lachnospiraceae bacterium
GTTGAACAAAGGGGAGCATATCGGGATTGTCGGTCAGAACGGGGCAGGAAAAAGCACGTTCATAAAGATTTGCACGGAGCAGCTTATCCCAGACTCTGGCAGGATAGTATGGCAGCCGAACACAAAAATAGGGTATCTCGACCAGTACGCTCAAATTGAAAAAAGCGTGGCGATGAGGGAGTTCCTGCAATCCGCATTTTCTGAGCTGTATGAGATAGAAAACAGAATGAATGAGCTGTATTGCCAGTCTGCGGACGGGGATATGGCGAAACTAAACATGGCGGCAAGGTATCAGGAAGAATTAGAACGCAAAGAGTTTTATTTGATTGACACAAAGATAGAACAGGTAGCGA
>QXXL01000481.1 GCA_009911505.1 Lachnospiraceae bacterium
ATCGGTTTAGATAGACCGATTGAGCAGATGAGCGGCGGGCAGAGGGCAAAGGTCATACTGGCGAAACTGCTGCTTGAGAAACCAGATATTTTGCTTTTGGACGAGCCGACAAACTTTTTGGACAAGGAACATGTTACATGGCTTGCTGAATATCTTTCCAGCCTGCCAAACGCTTTTCTGGTAGTATCGCATGACTATGACTTTTTAGAGAGAATATCCACAAGGATATGCGACATTGACAACGAGAAGATTACAAAATATTTTGGCACTTTGATTTTGTCAAGATTAGTTGACACATTTTCCTCAAGGATTTTGTATCCTATGCTGCTTCTTTCAGGGAATCAT
>QXXL01000482.1 GCA_009911505.1 Lachnospiraceae bacterium
ATTGTCTTTATTTACTGTAAAATATTAAATTTTCAATGTTCGGTAGTTGGGCTTTTGACCCCAGCATCATGACATTAAATTATGAATATAAATAGGTACTGGATAACAAATTTCATATAAACTATCCAAATTCTTTGCTTCTGGATAATTTTCTTGCATAAATTGAATAAATTCTAAATAATCAAATTCTGATAATTTTGCAGGTTTTACATTTTGATTTAGTGCGGTCCATTCATTTATATACTTAGCAGAATCAGGGTCATCAGTTCGCAGTTCAGCAACAAAAATAATATTTTCTGAGGAAAATTTTCTGAATAACTTGTTGGTGAAACTTATAATATTGTCTGTGCATTTATCGAAATTTGTAAATGCTAATATTTGTTTTTTTCGTTTGCATATAGGAGTAAAAATAAAAAATAAATATTCAATAAGATGCTCCTCAAATACGTCAACCCTATTTTCATATTCTGATGAAAAATCTTTTAAAATGCTTAAAAGAATTGTTTTAACACGTTTGGGAAATAATTCTTCTGGCATATACGCAGTAATTTCATCGATGTTATCTTCTGTTAAATTATATATTTCGACAGTCTCTATATTCCAAATTATAGAAAGAAAATATATAAAGAATTCCTTTATAGTAGTAAATTTTTCAAGCTGTATAAATTTGCAGTTGAAATCATATTGTAGAGAATAAAAGATATGTTTTAACAATAACGTTTTTCCACAACCCTGTATTCCAGTAATGATAAACACTCCTGTGTATTTCCTGAAATATTCCTTATACTCTATCAACAAATTATTTCGGTAATCACCAATTAACTTGGGTAATTCATTCTCAAACATATTCCTCTGTTTAAAGATAACCTTTTTTTCAGCATTATGAATCTTTTCGGCATCAAACAGTTGTTGAATAAAACCTCTAGGAAAATTTGATTGTAATTCGGGAAAATTTTTTATTTCATTACAAATTACAAATATATCAATCAATTTCACACGGAGCGATGTTGCTGTTGAGAATTGGTTAACTCTGCGTTGTGTTTCGCGAGAAAAATGAAGGTTCGTAAAAACATAAACTTCTGAGACGCTTCGATTTACTGCAATAATTAACGTTTTAGCAAAATCAGATAAAGGCAAATCTTTGTTGTCATTTTTACGTAATTTTGCTTCCATTAATATAGTATATAATGTCTTTAAATCGTCGGGCAGGTTATCTTTTGGTTCTATAAAAATTATCCCATCGTATCCTCCATCTTTTTGGAACGGAGTTTTATGTATATAAAATTGATATAAATCTTTATTTTCTAATTTTTTTTCTAAAAGAGTAATAGCAAGTTCTTCGAAAGACTTCCAATATTCTTTTGCAAAAATATTATTTTTATTTTGTTCTTTCATAAAATTTTCATACTGCCTTAAGTAGCAGTCCTTTTTTTATATTTTAAACCCAGATAGGCGATTAAAAAAACTTTTCATCATCATTTCCAACGGATAACTTTGAATTATCCACATCATCCCTATTCCACCTAATTGACAGATAACAAT
>QXXL01000483.1 GCA_009911505.1 Lachnospiraceae bacterium
TAAAGTGGCATACTTTCAGACAAAGCGCCATTTTTTGCGGTAGAACGGGCGCTCCTTATTTTGAATGACCAGAATTTTGACCACAAACAGCAATTGCAGACAGCTTGTCCATATGCTGCCGTTTCAGCGTTTCAGACGGGTGTACATACCGTTGTAAAGTAGTGGATACGTTGGCATGCCCTAAAATTTCAGACAGCGACTTAATATCAAAATCATTTTCTACACAGCGGGTAGCAAAAGTATGACGCAGCGCATGATAGTTAAAATGCCCCAGGCCGCATTTTTCCATGACCTTCTTATATTTCCTGTAATACCCACGCGGCTCTAAAAATGTGAGGGCTCCGGTCAGTACATAGCATGTTTTGTCAGCCTTATAACGGTCGAAAATGGGGCACATGAAAGAAGGTATTGGAATTTTTCTTGAGGAGCTGTTTGTCTTAGGCGAGTCAATTATAATTTTGGTTTTTGACTTTATTTCTTTTGCATCCGGGGTAAAAGAGGCATCTGGGATACGCTGGATAGAGCGCTGTACATATAAAAGGGCATTTTCCATATCCATATCTTCCCAACGCAGGGCACAGACTTCTCCAATCCGAAGCCCTAAGTACAGGCTGATCATGATACCCAAAGACACCGTATTTTTTTCAGCTAATAAAATCAGTTCCAGTTTTTGCTGTTCCTCCCAGGTAAGAATTTGTATTTGCGGCAGAGTTTGGCGGGGATTACGGATTACTATAGGATTGGGGCAGCAGTATCCACGTTCTGTCCCATAATTTAGTACCAGGCGGATAATAGACAAAAAACTGGTTACTGTTTTGGCTGATAACCCACCTGGTTTTTTTAAATTACCATAGTTTAGCTTTTCTTGTGTAAAATGGTCAATATCCTCGCTGCGCATATCAGATAAACGGACATTGCCTAATGAGGGTTTTATATGCTTGTCTATGATTGCCGTATAACGGGAATAAGTGGATTCTTTTACATCTTTTTGAATAATGCTAAGCCATTCCGTAATCAGGACGTCAAACGTAATATCTGTCTGGGCACGTTTTGCAGCTTCCGTTCCAAAAAGGATTTTCTGTGATATCATCTGGTTTTTAGCTTCTTTTGCTTCTGCATATGTTTTTTTATAAATATATTTGTATTTTGCTTTACCGTTCTCCCGGTATCCGCAGATAAAACGGGCCTCCCAACGGCCATCTTTCCGTTTTCTGATATTTTCTCCATGTCTTGCCATAAATTTTCTCCTTTCAGTTTTTATTAGGCTTTGTCTATCAGTATCCTCAATTATTGCCTATATAATATTTTTTTAGAATGTATATATATAAAAATGACCATAATATTGACCATAAATTCAACATAAATGATAATAACAGGCCATTATGAAAGGCCAAAAACATTGAATTATGCCATAATATTTAAAAATAATTGACTTTTCAAAAACATTGGCATAAAATTATAGAAGTATGTATCATTCTGTGTATTTTAACCTGTCTGAAAGTATGCCACTTTA
>QXXL01000484.1 GCA_009911505.1 Lachnospiraceae bacterium
AATGTTTATCCATACCATCTGAAATACAGGCGCATTTAATGTGAAGAATGTAGGTGCAGATAATTTGCCGAACAACATTTGCGCCGCAAAACATCAGCATTCCGTGTACCCGTCTATCTGAGCAGACGCTTCTCTCCATAGCCTCATATTTCTTCACGGACGTTTTTGCCATCAAAAGCCTTAATCTGAGCAGTTCCTCCACTTCCCCGTCTGTCTCCGCTATCATCTCCGCCACCGCTTTCTTGGAAAGGCTCTCCGCCTCCATCCCCATATCCCCAAGCCAGCCTTTAAGCTGCGCCACGGAGTTGGGATTCTCCAATCCCGTCAGTTCATAGGCGCGTTTCGTTACAATCTCTTTATGGAGGCGCTCACAGGAAACCGCATTCCTTACTAACTCCATATCCACCAATACGCCCCGGTCATTGATGCGCTGGTCTAAACGGTACAGTTCCATCTCGCTTTCCGGGATGGGGAAATTATGCAGCTTCCTGCGGATGGCTTTCTCCACATCCACATCCCTTTTGCAGTAGGTCTTGAAAAGCTCCCACTTCTCCGGCGCATGGCAGGGAAGGTTCCTCATCCTGCCGCCGTTTGCTTTTGTTGGCTTGCAGGGAACACAGAAATATTTTATAAGCTCTTTCCCTTCCTTCATCTTCTGCTCATCCAGCCCAAGCACCCTGCCCACATCCTCTAAAGACCGGGGAAGGGCGAGCATTGCCGCCTGTACCGCGCTGCAATGCCAGGACTCCGGGGGAATGTACCTCCCGAAATATTTAGACAGGCAGGTGCGCTCAAAATTCGCATTGTATGCCGTCTTGGTCACTGACACATCAAAGATGGCTTCCTCCACCTCTGCCGGGAGCTTCTCCCCCTGCGCCAGATCTATGATCTGTGTCTCCCCTCCGTCAAAGGAAAAGGCAAATAATAAAATCTCAAAAGCAGGGCTGTCCGCATAAGCGTATACCCCGCATTTGATCAAATCCACATCCGAAAATGACTCTATGTCGGCTGCCAAGATTCGTCCCATTTCACGGCCCCTCCTTCCGTACTTTGGATGACGGGCGGCAGTTCCCCACCGCCCCGATATGCCTATCCAAGAAAATCTTCCTCGTCATCCACTTCCACCGCGTCAAAGTCATCCTCTGCATTCGTCCTGCCGCCCAGCGACTCCCCGTCTCGGAGCTTCTGGATGTTGCCAAGCCCAGCGGCAATGCCCTTATTGCCGTTGGTGGAAAAACCGTAGAAATTCACGCTGATCCTGCCATAGCACCCGGAATACACCTCCGACTGGTCAAGGATGGGCTGTACGTTCTTATCCACCACCTGCGGTGCCTGCTTGCTGTTGGCGTTGAAGAAGTAGCTGTCCGCATACGCCTCATCCTCCGGGCGGTCAATGTCGCCATCACGGAGCGGCAGTTTGATGTGGTATAAAAAAAGTTGACAGCCCATTCTCAAGGATTTGAGATATAATCAAGAGAATAAGGAGTGAACA
>QXXL01000485.1 GCA_009911505.1 Lachnospiraceae bacterium
AGTGGGCAAGGTTTGTTGATTTCAGGGGCATAGAGCATGACCGTGCCCTGAAATTTAAAAACAGCAGAGGCGGCTTTGAAACCATCTTAGCAAGAATCCGGGAGATATGCAAGAAAGAAAATTTTGCAAAGGCCGTTGTCGGGATGGAGCCGACAGGACATTATTGGAAAGCGTTTGCGAACTGGCTTGAGAAACAGGATGGGATAAAAGTTGTTCTGGTGAACCCATATGCAACAAAACAGGCGAAGGAACTGGATGACAACAGTCAGACGAAGTCCGACAAAAAGGATGCGCTGACGATTGCAAAGCTGGTGAAAGACGGGAGGTATTTCGAATTGTACCTGCCCCATGACGTCTATGCGGAACTGAGGGGGCTGTCCAGCACCAGAACCGGACTGAACAAGCGTAAGAATGCATTAAAGAATACCATCACGGCGGTAATGGACGAGTATTTCCCGGAGTATGGAGAAGTGTTCAAATGCCCTCTTTCGGGAAAGGCGTCCCGGCATATATTAAAGACCTGCCCGTTTCCGAAGTTCATCCTTGAACTTGGGGAAGACGGGGTTACGGAAGAGATAAAAAAGGCAGTAAAGAAAACTGTCGGGAGAAAGAAGGCAGCACAGCTTACAAAGGCGGCAGAGGAATCCATCGGGGTAGATTACGGGGAGGAAGCGGCAGGGCTGAAACTGCGGCTAATGCTGGAAGAACTGGAACTTCTGGAAAAACAGACAGAAGAGTTGGAAGGGCAGATGGCAGATGCACTGCATCAGACGGACTATGCGGATTTTCTTTTAAGCATAAAGGGAATAGGCATTGTGACGCTGGCAGCCTGTTTGGGGGAGCTTGGCGGCCCGACAAGATTTGAGGATTCCCGGCAGATGAGCCGCATGGCGGGATATAACCTTGTGGAAGACAGTTCCGGCAAGAACAAGAGCGGGACGAAAATATCCAAAAGGGGGAGGAAGAACCTGCGGTGTGTGCTGTACCAGATGGCGCTGACAATGGTTGCGACGAATGACGAGATGAAACAACTTTATCATTACCTGAAAACGAGGGAGAAAGCCCCTCTGAGGAAGATGCAGGCACTGATCGTAGTCAGCAAGAAGATACTGGCGCTGATCCATACGCTTGCAAAAAAGAAAGAAAACTACGAACCGGGGAAGGTCTTCGGACATGTCCGCAGGGAGCAGATGAAAGCAGCTGCCTAACAATAAGGTAAGCCGGTAATGGCACGGGGACAAGGAGGAGTCCTCCATCAGCCCAAAGAGGCAGCATTTAAGCACAAGTCTGCCCCGTGCCTTTATCCATAAAGCAGAATGAAGGAATGTCAGGGCACAGACCCAGCGAGAACTGATAGGGTAAGCATATGGATATACATCGTCAGAACATTATTTACCAGTAACTACATCCATTTATGGATGATGATATAAAAATTTAAAAATATATCGGGAGATGTATTGACAAATTTCAAATTTTGAGATAGGAGGATT
>QXXL01000080.1 GCA_009911505.1 Lachnospiraceae bacterium
CCATGTAAAACCGGCAGCTTTGAAAACTGCCGGTAAGAAAATTTTATAAAACTTACACATTTTTCTTGACAAACCCGTCGAAGCGGAATTTCAGTATGGCTTCAACCAGTTTAGCCTTTAACCTGTCCTGTGTATCGTCATTGATATGCCCCTTATACATAGATAGGTATTTGATATATGCGGTGTAGTGCCGCAATACTGCGTCTACCGCTTCCGGCTCTCCGACAACAGCTTTTTGGATTACCTCAAACGGTATCAGTTTTTTGTTCCTCATGTTCCAATCTCTCCCATTCTTTCCGTAACTGTTTCAGTGCAACATTTCTCCGACTGTTTATCGTACTTCTGCAACGCCCGTACAATCTGCCGATTGCTTCATCACGATAACCAACAAAGTAATACAATAGCAGGACTTCCTGTCGTAACTGCGGCAATCTCGATAATGCCTTTGCTAACCGTTCATCATCAATGACAACTTCCTTTCCCAACACAAGAAATACAGTCGGCTTGTCCTGTTTTTCAAAGTAGCTGTCCGTAGCAGACGGTTCAAAATACTTTTCCGACATCAGATAGTCAAGGGATATTTCCCGTTCCTCTTTCCGCTTCAAATCCCGCCATGCGTTGATTGCTTCATGACGCAGGACAACCTTGCAGAACGCATGAAACGCATATTCGATATGTTCCATAAACTGTTCAGAATATCTCATCTTATCTCACCCCCTTTCTTCCCAGTAGGGGGCTATTACAACAAAAACTCCATGCAGAATATATCCACATTGGTTCTTGGTAATATGAGTTATTAAGACATACTAAATGATATGTATGTTCATATCCATAGGCAGAATATCCCTCTTCACAAGACAAGATTTTTTTGATAATTCACCATAGCCAAAACTACCCGCAAAATAAAAAACAGACATAGCAGCACCTCCAATACCGCCATGTCCATGAAAACTGTCCTGCTACATAAAACCGGCGGCTTTGATTGTTATTTCAAAACCGCCGGCTGATGTTATTTTCGATAAATGAGCGCATTAAATCTTCTGCCCGAACAGCGGTTTTTTTCTTTTCTGCCGCCGGGCAGATTTTGTTATTTATTCAACAAATGGTGTTATAAGCAATTATTTTTCAAAAAGCATTGCAAGCGTAAATGCCTTATCAGAATACACACTTCCTGCAACATCTGCCCATACTCCACGCAATTTGAATCCAACCTCCTGCGCTTCACTAATCAAAGTTTCTTTTGTAAAGTATGTATTCCAGATATAATACTGGAATACGCCACTGTCTTTAATAATGGAAGCCTGTTCTAAAGTAACATTGGGCGCATACTTATAATTACCATAAAATGCAACATATTTCTCATTGCTCCAAAATCCTCCGTTGTTGCAGACCTCCCATGTCCGTGTTTGTAAAAATGAATTATACTTTTCTGTGGAAAATACATCCAATAAGAATTTTCCGCCGGCTTTCAAGTGGGAATAAACATTCTGCATAAGCGTTTTTCGGTCATCTGTTGACAATGCCCCATAATCGCAATATATCATTGTTGCAAAATCAAAAGCCATATTTAATTCCATGTTCAAATAATTTTGATATAAATATGAAATATCCAATCCCTGTTTTAATGCAGAATTTTTCGCATAGTCTATTGACCTCTTAGAAAAATCAATACCTGTAACATAGTACCCATGTCTTGCAAATTTCTCTGCATATATTCCCGGACCACATCCAATATCACAAAGTAACGGATAATCTATCGGTGATACAAGCTTCGTTATCCATGCAACAGATTCTTCTATAAATGCATGTTTCCTGCTTGCTCCGTCAAATTCTGGATTGAGATGAGCCTTTAGCATTTGCATGGAGATATGCTCATCATTCCAAAATTCACCCTCCGTTTTTTTGTAAAGGATTGGTTTTTCTAAAACAGTTTCGACATTCTTTAACATTACGTCTCCTTTCTGTGAGCAAAAGAAAAAGCCGTAGATTTTACTCTACGACTAATCGCTCAAATGACGAAGAATAGTTAAGAGTAAAATAAAATCAAACATTAGGCATAAAAACAAAACTGTAATAACAGTTAGTTTTAAGCTATTGAATTGATTTTATCTACTCTTCTCCAGTCATATCCATGCCACCGATTGTGTGACATCTGATACGCCGGACATTCATCACCTTTTCTATTTGTTTTTTATATGTTTATCTTACATGAAAGAGTGCCCTTTGTCAATATTGACAAAGGGGCATATTCAAAATAGTTTTTAATGGTTTTTAGTAACAACAGAAGCATTTCTTCTGTATTTCTTTGGCATTTTCTAATTTTCACCGTAGTAGGAAACAAGGAAAACTTTTTGAAGAAATTTTTCAAAACTTCGTCAAAACCGCCCTGTGCGGTGTTGTAGGTAGTGAGAGGATTTTCAAGAGGGTTTGGGATTCTTCCCAACAAGCAAAATCTGTCCGTCAAGCAATAGGCGCGAATGGGCAGATTTACGGAAAAGGGTACCCTTTTCCTATGCTTGCTCCGAAACTTATCATTTAGCAAATACGGAAAGGAAGGGAAAAGAATGGATTGGGAACTGGAAATCAAGGACAGCGGCTATCTGCCGGAAAAAGGAAAGCCGACAGAGGAAACCGTCTGCTACAAAATCGGCGGCACCTACTATGAAGTGTCTACCTCCTGCGGCGGTTCGGAACGGCTCCGCGACAAGATGATACGGCTCATAAAATCGGAAACCGTCAAACCGCCCAATGACAAACAGGGATA
>QXXL01000089.1 GCA_009911505.1 Lachnospiraceae bacterium
CGTCGAACCCCCATAAGCAGAACCACAATCTGCCGGACTTCCGTTATCCTATAGCCACAGTAGCTCCTGCGGGACTTGAACCCGTCATTTCCGGCTTGAGAAGCCGGTGTCCTGACCTTTAGACTAAGGAGCCATATGATGATCCCCGCGGGACTTGAACCCTGCATTTCCGGCTTGAAAGGCCGGTGTCCTAACCTTTAGACTAGGGGACCGTACAGCAGGCAGTTCCAGCCTGCTCTTTTGCTGCTATCTCTATTTTCTATCTTCCATTCATGCGCTAATCTGTATCTGCGCCATTGGATCTGTTATAACCAGAATATCATCCATTCGCACCTGCAGAACCGCCGCCAGCACCACCAGATTATCCAGTGTCGGCAGGGCAGCTCCCTGCTGCCACTTGTAGATGGCCTGCGGCGTTGCAAAACCAAAAATATCCTGTATGTCCCTTACCGATAATCCCGCCTGCTTCCGTAGCCTTCCTATGTTCTGTCCTGTCCTTACCATATCTATAACCGGCAAATTTGCCATAATCCTCACCTCCTGCTATTTGATATAAATATCCAGGCGGTATATGCCCCATATGGGGTGCTGTGGTCCGGTGGACCACGCTTAGCACCGACCGAAGCGGAGCGTAGACCTTGAACCCATGACGCCTCGATTAAAAGTCGAGTGCTCTCCCAACTGAGCTAATGGAGCATAAAAAATACCGCCTACCTCATTTAAGATAAGCGGTACATGAAAACTATGATCTATTCCCGGCAGCCTCCACGGAGACCTGCCCTAACATCACACAATTTTTTGCCGTTTCCTTATCTTGCATGAGCGCATCCTAACCAGACTCTGTTCTTTTTCTTTACTGAACAGTGCCTCATAATGTTCGCTATACAGATAATATGCGAAACCCTTCGCAGCGAAATTAACTGTTACCATGATCGTTTCCTTTCCGGACTTATCCGTCCCATTTGTTATTTACTGTAACCACTATATCACTGATCAGCCCATTTGTCATTATACCGGTAATATAAAGTTGTTCATTTTGTCTCTTTCTATCATTTTCTATTGCTATACTTTTAAACCTTGATTCTATGGGGATTGTTTAAAGTATTATACTTTATCATCTTCTATCTTTATTCTACATCCACCCCACGAAAAAGGGGTAGAAATGTGGGTAGTTTTGGGGTGACGAAAAGGGCGGTTACAATGCCGCCCCTGCTGCCAGTCTGCATACTTCCCCGGTATCTGCATATCATATCTACGTAAAATACGTATAATTTTATGTTTTTCTCTTGGCAATAGGTAAAATACGTATTATTATATAATTGTAAGGAGGAAACATACATGGGATTCAGAGATGCCGACCGGATGCTAAAGGATGATGGATGGTACGTGACAGACATAAGCGGCTCACATTACCAATACAAACACCCAACAAAGCCCGGAAAAGTAAGCGTCCCGAATCATCCCGAAAAATATTGTTAAATCCATACGAAATCAGGCGGAGCTGAAATAAGCCCCTGCCACTTAAAATAAATCACGGAAAGGAGCATTGATTTATGAATTATGTGTACCCGGCTGTTTTCTATGAGGAAGAGGGCAAAATATCAGTCATTTTTCCCGATTTGGGTAACCTCGCAACTTTTGGGGATAATGTGGCGGACGCTATGCGCATGGCTCAAGATGCCTGCGGCCTGCATCTGTTTAC
>QXXL01000090.1 GCA_009911505.1 Lachnospiraceae bacterium
CCTTCGTGACGGCGATCCCCTCCCGGCTCCCAGTTCATTAGGCGATATCAATCCTGCTGCCATCCTGAAAGATTTTATTTTTATCCATGCAACCGGGATATAGACGCACAAGCTGCCGTCCTGATTCTCTGCCACAATCTCGCATTCCTCCGGGTTAATATCTGTGCACCATTTTTGGTTGATGGTTTCTGTTCCAAAATCACGTTTCAGGATATTCACTTTATCATCTGGGATACTGCCATGATTGGCATGGTGGCTGTACTTCTTTACTACCACAGATCGCAGTCCCTGCCCTGCCATATGCCTCTGGACCCGCTTGATGCTGCAGGGTGTCCCGGCGCCACCTAGTACACGGCATAGTTTGACAACCCCGTATCTGCGTTTGGAATCCTCAAAGGCTTGTTTCTCTTTCCTGCCAAATTCCTCATACTCCATCCGCTTATTTGAAGGTACACAAACCAGGGCCTTGTAAACAGGTACTCCTTGGGAATTTCAAAGCGCTGCAAAGCTGGGATACAGGGTAGTTGGTTAAATTGTCCTGGATAAATGCAGCAATCTCGGCTATTGTTCTTTTGCAAATATGGCGGCCGCTTTTTTTATTATTTCATTCTCGGTCTTAAGGCGCTGGATTTCTTTCTGGAGAGCCTTATATTCCTTGGGGGTGACTGTTCCCCCCTCTGATACCTTGATAGGGGAAAGCTGCTTTACCCAGCCGCTAATCGTACTCCGGTTTACGCCATATTCACGTTCCAGTTGTGGATACGAGGTTCCTCCGGCATTATACAGATCCACGATCTGCTGTTTAAATTCCGGAGTGTAAGATTTTTGATTTTTCGCCATGCCCTTCATCTCCTTTGCTCTTTCATTTGATAGTATAGGTTGTTCAACTTTTCCTGTCCACATTTATATACTAACACCACTTTATGATGACGGAATCTTTCAGGTCGGCAAGGACAAATTTTCCAAGACCTTTAAGTTTTCAGATATAAACTACGCCGTGGCAAGCCGTGAGGATAAGGAAGCAATGTTCCTTGAATACTCAGAGCTGCTTAATTCTCTTGATTCCGGCGCAACGACAAAAATCACAATCAACAACCGCCGCCTGAACTGGCTGGACTTTGAGAGAACGATCCTGATTCCAAAGACGGGCGATGAGCTGGACGAGTACCGTGAGGAATACAACAAAATGCTGCTTGAAAAGGCTACCGGGGCAAATGCCATCGTGCAGGATAAGTATATGACAATCTCGGTAAACAAAAAGAATGTGGCGGACGCCCGTACTTACTTTGCCCGTGTGGGCGCAGATTTGATTGTTCATTTTGGCAGACTTGGCAGCAAGTGCGCGGAGCTTGAAACGGACGAAAGGCTTCGTATCTTCCACGACTTCTACCGTATGGGGGAAGAAATCATTTTGATGAGTGTGTTCGAGGGGAAGGACAGGAAGTGCATGATTGCTGACATAAAGAACGTAATCCCCCACATACAGGACAACGAAACACAACCGCAAGTAACGGAAAAGGCTATCTTCTACTGCCATAGAGGATAGCCTGTGATCCGTTTGCTTTTTAAACTGATTATTATTTCCGATTGAACAACCGTCGGACATGCTTGAATCCTTCGGCTTCTAAGATGATTGTAAACCAACACTGCGAATTTTGCAAGAGGGTTTAGGAGATGGGTGTGCTTCGGCACTCCTATTTTTTTTGCGGTTTTTAGACTATATCATATGGCATTGGATATAACCGGAAGCAAATTAAATATAAAGCTCATTCCCTTTCCTTGCTGAACAGGCTTTTTTCATTGCCAATGCCGCAACAGAAACTATAGCCCCATTTACTTTACGGGATGACTGCGGGCATTGTACGGCACAGCGCATACAGGAAATACATTTTTTACTATCCGTAACTTTAGGATTTTCTTTGCTGATTGCCTGTACAGGGCACTGTCTGGCGCAAAGACCACAGTCTGTGCAGTTATTGTCCGCTTTGGGTACTAAGTCGATTCCAGCCGCTTTCTTGTAGGGGCGGTTTCCCGGAATCTGCGGTGTGGAAAGACTGGTCAGATTACTGTTTATTTTCTCTAATATTTTTTTCGCAAAGCTGCTTAATTCTTTTTTATCCTTAGTGTCCGGTCTGCCTGCAGCGTACTGGTGCATAATAGAATGTTCTGCGATGGCGGCAATGGCAGCAATTACCTGAAAGCCGCTTTTTTCAGCAGCATCGCTTAATTCAATCAGGGTATCCTCATATGCCCTGTTACCATATACGCAGACAATTACACAGGGGGTATGACTGCCATGAATATTTGAGATTCTCTGAGTGGCAAGGCTTGGAACACGTCCGCCAAAAGACGGAGCTGCAATAAGCGCAATATCATCTTTTTCAAAACTAAGCGAGGAATAATCGGTTTCTGCATTGGACAAATCAATTTCATTTACAGGCAGTCCCCATGTATTTGTTATGGCATCTGCAACTTTTTTCGTTCCTCCTGTCGGGCTAAAAATAATCTGTGAAACCTTCATGCTTGCTCCTCCTGTAAATCTAAAATTTACACCATTATAACAGGCGCATGGTGTAGTGTCAAGATTTACAGCAATAAAAATATATGCTACAATCTAACGTAGAAAGGAGTAATGTCATGCATATCAGTACAAAATGTTCGGTTGCGATCCACTGCCTTATTTTTATTTATGAATATGGGGATAAGCAGAAGGTAACCAGTGAACTTTTGGCGTTATCAGCCGGGATTAATCCTGTCACAATCCGCAATATTATAAGTTCATTGAAAAAGGATGGCATAATATCTGTGAAATTCGGGACAGGCGGAACAACACTGAACTGTTCGCCGGATGAAGTGACCTTATACCGTATATGTAAAGCGATAGAGCCAGCCTTTAGTTCCAAACTTATAGGCATTCATTCACTGCCTTCGCAGCTATGCCCCATAGGAAAAAATATCCATAATGTATTGGACTGTTCTTATGAGAAAATAAGAAATGACCTATGCCAAAGTTTAGAAAGCATCACATTAGGAAACATCATATCCGATTATCACCGTATTGAGCATAAGCCAGATTAATACTTATGCCAAAAGGATATTGAGATAATATGTAGGGAGTGGGTGGGATTCTGCCGCCTTCGGCATAGCGGAATGGGGAGTTATGCACATTTCCACGAAGCTTTTTTGCTTTTAATGCCCTTTTCAGACAGGGAATTACCGGGAAGGGTTGTTATCCCGGTCTGGCTGTTCCTGTGCGTTTTTAGGCGGCTCTGTGCGCCCTAAATACTGGTTCAGGTTCTCCAGCGTGCGGACAGTCTGCTTTGCCTCTTTCCCGGTGGCGGCTGTGGTGGCGATTTTCTGCTCCAGTTCTTTTAGGGAGCCTGCTTCATTATATACCTGAGCCGCAATCTTTAAATTCTCTACCGCCGCCCACCTCTGCAGCCCCGGACTGTCCTGGAATTTCTCATCGGTAGTGTCAATCAATTTCTTATTTGCATAATCTCTTTTCGGGATAATCGCTTTCCGTTCCCGTTTCAATGCAACGGGAATAAAACTGGAGTCTAAAATGTGGGAGTTTGTTCAGGAAGGTTCTTTCACATTACAGTCCGATGAAGAAATAATAATAGAGCAAAAATTATTCTTGGAGAAGCTGCTTGAAATGGACAGCTATTATGTGAATGAACATATCGTCAATTTGTTGTTGGAGATCAGGGGAAATCTGCAAACGGATAAAATGGAAATACTGTCTTCCATAGGCAATTTTTTAGGCTTGCCGGAAGATGAAAAACTTTTATTTATTGTAGGCAGGCGGCTTAATTTTTTCTTTTTGCTGGACGATTTGAAAAATCCGGAGCTATATCAAAAAACACAGGAATGTATGGAGCGGATTTTACAGAAAAATCCGCAGTGATGTGATATAAAAAAGTTGACAGCCCATTCTCAAGGATTTGAGATATAATCAAGAGAATAAGGAGTGAACAAAAATGGCAGAA
>QXXL01000091.1 GCA_009911505.1 Lachnospiraceae bacterium
GCCATGAATACAAAGTACAGGCAATGAAACTGGCAAAGGAAACCGGACAAGCAAAGGCCGCTAAAGAACTGGGGGTTCCAAAGAATACCATGTATGGCTGGGTACGGGCCAACCGCCTTGGCAGCCCCGGCCTTGGGGCAGGTTCACAAACTCCGCAAAGCGCCATGACGCTTAACCAGGGACTTCTTCAGCCCCGCCAGCTGGTTAAGGAACAGGAAAAAGAAATCCGCCGTTTGAAGAAGGAAAATGGCTTTCTGGAGGAAGCCAGCGGTGGAAAGCTGTATGTTCCGCTGTTTTTGACTGCTTCGATTCCAGCGTGGTTGGCTTGGCGATGGATACTAATATGAAAGCCCCATTATGTGCGCGGACACTGGAAAAAGCGGCGGAGGCATATCCGGACATCCATGGGGCAATTACTCACAGTGACAGGGGAAGCCAGTACACCAGCCAGCTTTACCGGGATGTAATCCAGAAGTATGGCATACGGCAGGGCAT
>QXXL01000092.1 GCA_009911505.1 Lachnospiraceae bacterium
CGGCAGATGCCATGATAACGCCCGCTGCGAGAGCATGTGGGCCAGAATGAAATCTGAACTACTCTATGACCGTTACGATACAGAGAAGATGAGCACGGATGAACTGAAAACCCTTATCTGAAGATACTTCATCAGCTATTGGAACAATAGGAGGATATGCTCTGCGAATGAGGGGCCCCCTCCTATGGTCAAACGACAGAGATATTATGAATCTCTGGATGCTGCAGCTTAGGCATGAATATCCTTGTAAAAAAAGTGTCAACCAATATTGACAATATCATTTTCAATTTCCTCTTTCCCATTATTGGCCTCCTGATTTAACCCATTCCATTTTAATTTTCCAAACAAAAACGGCAGCTTTGTTTTCCAAAGCCACCGTAAAATTAAGGCACTAAAACATGGCTGCTATACGATGGCTTTTTTCTTTTGCCACCATGTGGCAATGCCGTCGTGTGGCAGATTATTATTCTATATTCATTTCTAAATGCCCCGTAAAATTATTTCCAGCAATGCCAATATAGTTCCCGCCTTCCGGCAATGTTATTGTTTCTGAATAGCTGTCAGTTGCTTCAAGCAAGATTACCAGATCATCACTGCCAGAAATCCAAAACACCTGTGCTGTTCCCCCGGTAATCTCCAAGTCGCAGGAAACAGAAATATCTTTGCCATTTTTACGCTCGATAGAAGTTCCTCCAAAGAGATATTCTGTTTTAGAAAAATCCTTATAATCTGCAGTATAAGTCCCGGTATAACAATCATCCCCATATGCCCGATCCCCTTTCAGTGAAAAATCGCTTGTGAGTGCCGTATTTCCGGCTGATTGAACAACATTATTATACTGATCCAGAATTTCATCTTTTGAACATCCCACAAGCGTCAAGCTAAACACCAAGGCACTTATCGAAAGAAAACGGAAACATTTTTTTTTATAACACATATCATCAACCTTTCTGTTATTTTTAGCTCCAAATCCATAACCGCCCTTACTCATTCGTTGGTGCTGTATAATTGCTTTGCACAGCGGCAGGAAGTTCATCATATTGCACCTCTTTCCATTCAAGAACACCCCGGATCGGCATTACCGTTAAACGGATAAAAGCTCCCTCTTTCAATTCCTTTGATGTTCCGAATGTAATGTCTTTTCCTTTTCCATTCTCATCGTAAGAAAATAAAGTGTATGAGTAATCCATACTTCCACTAAAGTTAATTACGCCGCTTTTTGAATCGGTCTGTTCTATTTTACTGTTATCAATCTGTGAATAATAGTATGTGCTACCAGTTCCCGAAAGGAACCACATACAAAAACCAATAAAACCTACAATAAGTATTACAACTGCTGCAATCCCGATAGTCAATTTTCTCTTCATTCCTATATCCTCCCTACCTCAATATTTGAAATTTGTCAATATATCTCCCGATATATTTTTGATTTTTGTGTTACTCCTTATATCATCATCCATGAATGGATGTATTGATTGATAAATAATGTTTGCCGCTGTTTATCCATACACTTACCCTACCAGTTTTCGCTAGGTCCATGCCCTGACAATTCCTTCATTCTGTTTTATGGATAAAGGCACGGGGCAGCTTTCAGCTGCTCCCTGCGGACATGTCCGAACACTTTCCCCGGATTGTAGCTTTCTTTCTTCTTTGCGAGCGTATGAATCAGCGTCAGTATCTTCTTGCTGATGACAATCAATGCCTGCATTTTCCTCAGCGGGTCTTTCTTCCTTGTCTTCAGATAATGGTACAGCTGCTTCATCCGTCATTTGTCGCAACCATCGTAAGCGCCATCTGGCACAGCACGCCCCTCAGGTTTTTCCTTCCCCTCTTGGATATCTTTGTCCCGCTCTTGTTCTTGCCGGAACTGTCCTCCACAAGGTTATATCTCGCCATGCGGCTCATCTGACGCGGGTTATCAAATCTTGTCGGCCCCCCAAGCTCCCCGAGGCACGCTGCCAGAGTCACAATACCGATGCCTTTTATGCTCAGCAGAAACTCTGCGTAATCTGTCTTCCCCAGCGCCGCTTCCATCTCCCCCTTTCAGTTCCTCCGTCTGTTTTTCTAGAAGCTCCAGTTCTTCCATCATCAGCCGCAGTTTCAGCCTCTCCGATCCCTCCCCATAATCCACCCCTATGAGGTCTTTTGCCGTCTCTACAAGCTGGACCGCCTTTTTTCTCCCCACAGTTTTCCTGACGGCTTTCCTAATCTCATCTGTAACGCCGTCTTCGCCCAGCACAAGGATGAATTTTGGAAACGGGCAGTTCTTTAATATATGCCTGGACGCTTTGCCGGAGAGGGGGCATTTGAACACTTCCGCATACTCCGGGAAAAATTCATCCATTACCGCCGTGATTGTATTTTTCAAGGCACTTTTTCGTTTGTTTAATCCATTTCTGGTGGTGGACAGCCCGCGCAGTTACGCATAGATGTCATGGGGAAGGTACAGTTCAAAATATCTCCCATCCTGTTTTTCAAGCAGTTCGCAAATGCCTTCCAGTAATGCCCTGTCGGCTCCATCCCGACAACAGCCTTTGAGAAATTTTCCTTCTTGCATATCTCCCGGATTCTTGCTAAGATAGTTTTAAAGCCGCCTCTGCTGTTTTTGAATTTCAAGGCACGGTCATATTCTATGCCCCTGAAATCAACAAACCTTGCCCACTGATAGTTCTTGGCAATATCCACGCCGACTACAAGGGTGTCAGTTGTGATTGCGATTACTTTTTGTTTCAGGCGGTCTTCATACTTTACTTTCATTGCTGTAAAATCTCCTTTGTATTTTAATGTATTAAGCCCTCAAACTCATATACATCATACGGGGAGATTTTATTTTTTCAAAGTTCAAATTTCATTCTCTATAGGAATGCTTACCAACCTTTTTTGGTTGTTGTTTTTTTGTGCTTTTTTGCTGCCTTGACTGGCACGTTTCCTTTTGCAGTGAATACAAAAACAGCAGTAATCATCAATACGGCAATCATACTAAACAGACAGATTAACACATTCCAATGTACCGCCGGATCGTAGCTTCGGTAGCTGATCAAGCCTAAACTTGCAGTAACCGGATAAATATTTGCTAATGTAACATTTCCAGAAGCAAACATACCGCCATAGCCATAAACAAAGGCAATAATTGTTCCAAGCATATGTCCGTTTGGTATACGAGCGGCAAATACAATTACAGGCATGACCGCAAAATACAAAAACAGACAGTTGAGAATAATCTGAATAAATGTCTGCAATACTGATGTTACAGAAATTCCCGGAAATCCCATCATCAAATTGGCAATTACCGTGAATGCCGCACTTACCAGCCCAAAAAACAAAGACAGCAGCACACATACAAGCAGCTTCCCCCATAACAGGCTGCTATAAGGAACAGGAATAGTCATAATACTTTTCAGCGTATCATCTTTCCCTTCCCTTGCTATGATATATCCGGCAATGAGGGCAATGCACATGGGGAAAATCGTTGTGGCATTATTTTTGATTACCTGTTCTGTAAAAAAAGAAAATGTCCAAACCGTTCCGTCCAATGCAGTTGTGGAAAAAAGTGTTAATACAACGGAGAGCAGCATTAGGAAAACACCTGCCCATATCATATGATACCGCTTTAATTTCCATATTTCGGTCTTAACCATGCGAAACATATCATTCATCCCCTCTCTTTTTATACATATAATCAATCACTATTACTGAAAGCAAAGCGATAACGGCTAAAATAATGATTGTCTGAAGTGTAGTCGGAATTAAATTTTCCAGCGCCCCAACACCGTCCATATTGCCATGTGCAGTTAAATTTCCTGCGCTCCACAGTGTTGTAAGCGGAATTGGCATTAGCCAGCATATCACTTTAGGCAGTGCACCAAAAGACGATTCGGCTGTCATACTTAAAACACTGTAAAAAACACACAACAAAACAGAAAATATATAGTTCTTGCTAAAAAAAACGACAAGGACGATTAACGGCAGCGTCCCGGCTGTAATAAAAATCCCCATTTCCAGCGCAAAAAATAATCTGTAAGCAATATTGTTTACTTCTGCGATCAGCCCGCCGCACAGGATTGATATGAGAGCCGATGTCAGACTAAAAATAATTCCAAAAAAGAAAAGGACAATTATCTTTGCAAAAATCATCTGTGTGCTCGTTATGGGAATTGTGCGCAAATTTTTAAATGTATCATTATCCCGTTCCATAAAAAAGAGCATAGCTGCAATCACCCCGATCATGCACGGCAAAAGCAATTCTACTCCATAGCCCATAACCGACTGAAAGTAATCATTAAAAATCGCTATCTTACTGTCATATCGTTCTGCCGTCTGCGGCATTGTCATCAATACGGTCAGCGGCAAAGGAAATAGAAACGCCGAAAGAACAACCAGCCATATAAATTTTTTACGTTTTAGTTTTGCAAATTCACAGCGAATCAGTCTAAGCAATCCCTTCACCCCCTGTCACACGCTTGAAGTAATCTTCAAGGCTTTCTTCTGAGGTTGCGGCCTGTGATACTTCCAAGCCATTTTCTACAAAAGCAGTAACAATCTTCCCAATAGAAATATTCAGATTATGCAGCCGCATATTATGGTCATCCTGTATCGTAAACTGGTTTTCATGGAAACTGCGTTCCAAAATCCTTGCCGCCTGCGCCGTGTCCGAAACAGTAAAACGGATATGCTTGCTGCTCTTTGTTTCCAGTTCCTCAAGACTTTCTTCCTCTAAAAGCGTGCCGTGGTCAATGATTCCAATATCATCCGCCAGCAATGCGATTTCGGAGAGGATATGGCTGGATATCAGGATTGTTTTCCCCCGCTCATTACAAAGGTTACGGATAAAAGACCGCACTTCTGCAATTCCGATTGGGTCAAGACCATTGATTGGTTCGTCCAGAATCAAAAGCTCCGGATCATGCATAATGGCAAGGGCAATCGCCAGCCGCTGCTTCATACCAAGCGAATACTGGGAAAACAGCTTCCTGTCCTTGTAGGGCAAGCCAACCAAATCAAGTGCGTTCTTAATTGCATTGCGGTTCGGCACTCCCCGCAGGGTAGCAAAAATACGCAGATTTTCCGTAGCGGTCAGATTGGGATAGAATCCAGGGGATTCAATCAGGCTGCCAATACGGGGCAGGAGCTTTTTTTCATTTGCTGCCAAAGGCTTTCCCCAAATCGCCACTTCCCCGGAAGTAGGCTGCGTCAGTCCAAGCAGCATTTTCATTGTTGTTGTCTTTCCTGCCCCGTTTCTGCCAAGCAGACCATAGATACGCCCTTTCTGAACATGGATATTCAGGCTTGCAACGCTTTTCTGCGTCCCATATTGCTTTGTTAGATTTCTTGTTTCAATTACATATTTGCTCATTGTAAAACCTCCTACTATTTATAGATTCTTCCTGACCGCTTTGCTTGTCAGGAAGCAGTCCGCTTGCCAGGAAACGCCACATATCTCTAAACCGATATGCCTTATCCTATCACGCCAACCTTGCATTAACCTTGCACGAACCTTGCATTAACCTTGCATTTAAAAATAAATTTCTGTAAATAATAAAATCCCCGTAAAACGGAGATTCTATTGCACTGTAAAAAGCGGCTTTGATTTATTCTGCCAGTGGGAAAAGCAGAATGAAAACCGTTCCTTTTCCCAGTATGCTTTCCGCTGTTATTGTTCCATTCAGTTTGGCTACAAGCTGATGTACGATAGACAGGCCAAGACCGCTGCCTTTTTCAGACCGCCCTTTATCACATTTATAAAGCCGTTCAAAAATATGCTTTAAATCCTCCTTATCAATTCCCACGCCATTATCAGACAAAAAGATTTTTATATTCCCTTCCATCCCTGATAAGGCTATTTCCACTTTATCTGCCTGGCTGTGGGAAATTACATTCTGTATCAGATTGTTTAATATCCGCATATATCCGTCCGGGTCAATTTGTACCCTAAACGGCTGTTCTGGAATGTCAGCCACAAAATCTATCTGCGCATCTTCAAATATTGGTATCCAGTCAATCAGTATGTTCCGTGTCAGTTCCGTCAAATCAACCGTAGATATATTCATTGAAAATTCATTGGAACCCAGCTTGAACCAGTCAAAGAGCACATCTATATATTCTTTTAAATCATGTGCTTTCCGGCGGGCAGTTTCTATATAGTCATCACGTTCTTTTCCATTCACAATTCCTTTATGCGCTGCGTCTAAATACCCGATCAGTGTGGTAAGCGGCGTCCTCACATCATGGGAAAGGCTCGTCATAAGCTGCCTGTTCGTTTCTTCTGTCTGGTGATAGGCAGAGAGTCTGCTTTCGTAGGACAGGATAATATCATTGAGCGCATAAGCAAGAGGAGCTACAAGCTCATGTGTTTCTGCTAAAATACGCCTGTTCCCATTCCCGTTTTTTATATCTTCCAAAGCATCAGATATTTCCGAAATCTGCTTTTTTACACGCCAAACTGTCAAAACAGCCACACACATAGAAACAAATGCAATACAAAACACAATAATTGTAACTGCTTCTTTATACAATACTCACACCTCCCTGTTGAAACGGTAGCCAATCCCTTTCACTGTTTGTATATAGTGTGGATTGCCCGGATTTTCTTCTATCTTTTTCCGCAGACGGCTGATAATCGCCATAATATTGCTGTCATCATAAACATATTCTTCTCCCCAGACATTCTCATAAATTTGCTGTTTTGTCAGTATTTTACCTTGATTTTTGGCAAGGAGCAGGAGTAAATCAAATTCTTTCGGCGGCAGTTCATAATCTCCATTTACCGCATGGATAGAGCGACTGTTTAAATCAATGCTCAGCCCGTCAAAATCAAATGTCTGTAACTGCCCGTCTTTGGGGTTAAAACGGGTATAACGCCTAATCAATGACAAAATGCGGGCAATCAGCTCGTCCATATTAAAAGGTTTTGTCAGATAGTCGTCAGCCCCAGCCCGTAAACCTCGCACTTTTGAAACACTGTCATTTTTTGATGTAAACATAAGGATAGGCAGGCTGCTTTCTTTTCTAATTTGCTCTAAAGTTTCAAAGCCATCAAAGCCGGGCATCATGACATCTAATATGACAAGCTGGTATTCTTTCTCCTTCAGCCTAAGCAAGCCGGATTTTCCGGAATAACAGCAGTCTGCCTCTATGCTTTCCTGTAAAACGCTTTGTTTAATCAATGCACAAAGTTCCTTGTCATCATCTATAATCAAAATTCTGTTCATTTTTGACGTTCCTCCGTTTATCAGATTTCACATTCTTGTGCTGGAAATACAGCCACATTATAATTATATGTAGAGATTTAAGCAATGGCAAGAACATAGAAATACATTGTGGAAAAATCTAAACTTTGGGATTTTTCTACAATGCGCCCTTGCTTTTCCTTCTGTTGATATTCAGAGAGGGCGGCTATGCGCTTTGCTCTGCTTTTTCGGCGATGGCTTCCTGTTTTTCCCGTGGTATGCTTCCCTCCTTGCGGCAAGGTAATTCTCATAGCGTTCCACCGCTTCGGGGTTTCCAGTGGCGGCTTCCTCATACATTTTGATATTGTCAATATTGGTTGACACTTTTTCACGGAAATCAATTTTCAAAAAATTAAAAATAAGATATAATGAAGACATGGATAGAACAACATTAACCGACTTCTTT
>QXXL01000081.1 GCA_009911505.1 Lachnospiraceae bacterium
AAACCAGAAAGCAGTCCTCTCTAAATATGCGGCGGACAACGGCTTTTCCAATCCCGTTTTCTTCATTGACGACGGTGTATCCGGTGTGACGTTCGACAGACCTCAATTTAACCGCATGATTGCGGAGATTGAAGCCGGAAACGTGGCGACAAATTGTCAAGGATATGTCAAGATTGGGGCGCGATTATCTGAAAGTCGGCTACTATACAGAAATTTTTTTCGTGGAGCGGGACGTTAGATATATCGCAATCAATGACGGTGTAGACAGCGCAAAAGGCGACAACGATTTTACCCCGTTCCGTAACCTGTTCAACGATTTTTATGCCAAAGATACAAGCAAAAAGGTACGGGCAATCAAACGGGCGCAAGGACAGGCGGGGGAACACCTGACAAAGCCGCCCTATGGCTACATAGTAAGCCCTACGGACAAAAAGCAATGGATTGTAGACGAGGAAGCCGCCGCTGTGGTGAAACGCATTCTTGATTTATGTATCGGTGGGAAAGGACCTGCGCAGATAGCAAAAATCCTCAAAGCGGATAATGTGCTGATAGCAAAAGCGTATTACGCAAAGAAAAAGGGGAAAGCACTCCCCGACAGCCCTTATGACTGGAGAGATAGTACCATTGTCGGCATTTTGGAGCGCATGGACTACTGCGGGCATACGGTAAACTTCAAAAGCTATTCCAAATCCCACAAACTGAAAAAGCGGATTCCAACCACAAAGGAACAGCAGGCAATTTTCTATAATACCCATGAAGCGATTGTAGAGGACGCTGTTTTTGAACGGGTGCAGGAACTTAGGGCGAACAAACGCCGCCCCACAAAAGCAGAACGGCAAGCCCTGTTCTCCGGCTTGGTATACTGTGCAGACTGCGGGAGTAAATTACACTTTGTTACCTGTAAGAGTTTTAACGGCTCACAAGACCATTACCGCTGTGCAAAGTACAAGAGCAATACGGGAAGCTGTACGGCTCACTTTATCCGCGAAGAAGTGTTGAAGCAAATCGTATGGAGCAGGATATTTGATGTGACCGCCCTTTTCTTTGATGACATCATGGCTTTCCATGAAATGATGTATCAGCAACGCTCCGCTGA
>QXXL01000082.1 GCA_009911505.1 Lachnospiraceae bacterium
GGAAAAGGAAATGAAACGCAGGAAGCGTGAAGTTGAACAGGCGAGGAAGCGGATAGCGGAACTTGACCGTATTTTCAAGCGGATTTATGAGGACGACATAAGCGGCGCAATCAGCCACGACAGATTTTTGAAGCTGTCCGCAGAGTATGAAGCGGAACAGCGGGAACTGGAAGAAAAGGTCAAGGCAGACCAGCAGGAAGTCGATACCTACGAACAGAACAAAAGCGATTTTGACAGCTTCGCCGCGATTATCCGCAAGTATGTGGGGATAAAGGAACTCACCCCTGCAATCGTCAATGAATTTATCAAGAAAATCATAGTCCATGCGCCGGAAAAGGTGAACGGGAAACGGGTACAAAAAGTAGATATTGTTTTCAACTTTGTAGGGGAAATCAATTTCCTTTCTGCCACGCAACCGAAACGGCAAGGTGCATAAGGAAAATGCGCTCGTTGAGCGCAAGAAAAAACGGTACAGCCCTTGTAATTGGGGCTATACCGCCTAATCTGAAATTACTTCCCTCTAACCGTAAACATTTTGTTTTACTGGTTTTCTTTGTCTAATGACTTCATCGTCGGGATTTTAAGTCAGTTTAATTTAAAATGACTTATTTCCCTTTAACTAGCCGCTTTTCGGCATCTCCG
>QXXL01000083.1 GCA_009911505.1 Lachnospiraceae bacterium
ATATAACGCTGTTTCATTGATTAAAACCCTTGAATTTGTCGTACTCTTGTCGTATGGCACACAAGTTGTCGTACCCTCTGTCAGTCCTAGCCGGACTCTTTCCTAAAATACATCCAATTTGTGTGCTAAATTTTCAATCGCTTCCTGTTTCTTTGCATCGGTGACTTCCGCATAAATGTCCATTGTGGTTTCAATATTAGCGTGTCCCATTATGGACTGGATCACCTTTAAATTTGTTTCATTCTCGCAAAACCTCGAACAAAAGGTATGCCTCAAATGATGACATGAAAAATGTGGTATTAGCACTGGCTCCCGGTGTTGCTTGGAAGCATTAACCACTTCTTCTGCATTGTACGATTCGTATATACGCTTGATTGCCCGGTTGATAGACTGCGGATTGTGGACGTACCCAAAACGGTTCATAAAGATAAAACCTTTCATCCCGTCAATCTCCGTTTCGTTGAATCCATTTTCCTGTTGGTCTGCAAGCTCCGCCCGGAGTGCATCATAAACCGCATCCATCATCGGAATACTGCGTATACCCGCTTCTGTTTTTGGGAGTGATATAGAAAACGTACACATCGGGTGTTCCTTAAATTCTCTGCTATAATAAACCAGACTGTGATTGATGCTGATTACACGTTTTTCAAAATTCACATCTTCCCACCTTATCCCGATTGCTTCCCCAATCCTGCACCCCGTCCCTAATAAGAACTTAAATAAAGATGTCCAGCGGTAATATGTAGGATTGCTTTCTATATAGTTTATAAAGGCTCTCTGCTGTTCCAGAGTTAAAGCGTGTCTTACGCCATGATTTCTCCCCGGCTGTTTTTTGATCTGCGCCATAACCCCGTCACTCGGATTGTTGCGGATAATATCATCCCGCACCGCCAACTGGAATGTCGGGTGAAGCACCGTATGGATTGTTTCTAATGTGTTAATCTGCATTTCCTTATCTTTCAGCAAATGCTGGTAGAATTGCAGCACATCAGAAAACCTTATCGCTGCGATTTTCTTCTTCCCAAACCCATTACGGATAAAACGGTCATACATATATTTGTAGTTCCTCATGGTTGTTCCCCTGAGTTCTGACTTTGTGGATATATACCTGTCAAAAACAAAATTGACCGTTGCACTGCCAGCCACATAAGTATCCAATCCGTCTAACTGGTCTTTAATCAGTTTTTCTTCCCTCTCACGCAGCTCCATAATATCTTTAGAGTAAATGCTCCGGCGTTTTCCTTCCGGATCGGTATAAGTATAAACATACTTGCCATCACAACTGCGCTGAGTTTCGCCCTTCCTTAAAACCCTCCCTTTATTATCCTTTCTTGATTTTGCCATCTCTGCTCCTTTCTCAAGGAAAGAGATTTCGTACTAACTACTTATCGGTTCTTCCATTGCATACTGCAAATCAATCCCCTTTTGTAGCACCTGCGTTATGGTCATGTCATGTTTGGACGCATATTCCCTGAGTTTTGCGGCTTCTTCCTCTGTCAGTTTCAACCCGATAAGGCTTTTTTTCGGATTGTCAGACCTTGGTCTGCCTGTCCTCGCCACAATATACACCTCCATCCATTTCATAATCATTATACTTTCGGTTTAACCAAAAGTCAACACTTATTTTCGGTTATACGAAAAATCTTTCTGTTTTGCATATACGCATCTTGACTATTTCACACGAAATGATTCTAAATACTGGTCAAACGTATCTAAATCAACCAATACCATTCTGTCAATTTTCAATATTGCGCCTGCATCTTTCGCCAAAGACTGAAATTTATTCATTCCCATGCTGTACATTTCTGCGCCTTCTTTATATCTGACTAACCTCTTTTTGTTAATCGCCTTCGGTATTCTCTGCATCAAAAATATCCTCCTAATTCTTTGCACCGTCATTTCATTGATCGGACTGCGGGGAAGCCGCAGTCCGGAAATATCATTATCACAGATATGCTTCGTCGCACCATGTAACTGCTGCATATTTTGCCCGATCTCACTCGCTCCTTGCCTTTACTTTAATGTCCTGCTTCAATATTTCCTCACGTTTCACCTTGTTTCAGACAGAGCAGGTACGTCATGGCGCATCCGCCTAGTGGCTCTGCATATCCTCACATCCTCTATGCAATACAGTATTCAATTTTCAAGGTACACCGCTGTAAATCTGTCAGCTATGGAAAAGGGTAACTTAACCGCCCTTTATACCGCTTCAAACGCCAGTATCTTTGTAATCAGCTTGGTTTCCAGTCTCCGGCGAAGCGTTTCATCAATACAGAAATGAAGCTGTCCACTCTCGTCATACATCTTCCGGGTGGACAGGGAAATTATGTATCCTTCATAATGCTTCAACACTGTATTGATTGCCATTACGTCACCCTCTGATGCTGCCTTAATGATATGGAAAGGCAACAAATTTTTTTCTTCTCTGTTCTTACATCTCTTTTTCATCCGCTTTTCCCTTCATAATCTTTTTTAAAATCTCAAGTGAGCGTGTCCGGTGTTCATGGACTGTGCTGCGGACAAGGTTCATTTCCCTTGCGATGTCCGCATCGCTCATCTCCAGAAAGTAAGAAAGCAATATTACATTCCGTTTCCGTTCTGAGAGAGTCTGCAACGCTTCCGCAATCAAGGTATCTTTCACCTCAATATCATATCCATACACTGTGAACTGACTGTTTTCCACTCCATACTCATCCATAACAAACAACCGATTCAACTCCTTTTCAGACAGTTCAGAGAACATGGCTTCATGCCGCCTGCGGTATTCTATATATCTGTAATAGCTAGCGGCTTCACCTTTGAGCGACATTTGACACAGACGGTCAAACTGATGCCGGATTGTCATTTCATCGTGGAAAGAAGGTTTCTTCATACGAGTTCACCTCCTCCCCCGCTGTGACGTGACAAAGGCATGAGCTTTTCCCCTTCCGCCTATATCTCCCCAACGGGGCATGGCGAATGTTCGGGTGTGCAAAAATATTTCAGATTTTTTCTTTCGTGGCCACTTACTCCTTTCATCCATTTTTATATGCAAATAGATGAGGTGGGGAGCGACATCTGGCCTGATGACGAAAAATATTGAATAAAAATAAAACACCAAGACGCTTATTAAGCTTCCTGGTGTTTTTCTTTTTTAGATCCAAATAAATATTATGATATCGTTTAGAGCAATGTAATAGTGCATATTTTTGATCGGACTTATCCCACTGGGGAATCGGAATTTTTTTGACCAATACCTATTACATTGTTGTTCTTGAAAAGTAAAGCCACCCATGAATTACTCCCACAGCAAATCACAGGTGGCTACACAAGTAAGCCCTGCTGTAAAAAGCTGTTTTTTTATTTGCTTCAGCAGAGCTTCAAGTATTTAATTTTAGATACATATATTAGCGCTTATTTAATATATACATTAATGAAATGTAAATTCCAAATGTCTTGGCTTATTTATAGCACTAATCTTCACAACTCCTAAGCCGCTCAATAATGCTTTGCCCCTGCGTCCTTTGGTAGATAAGCATAGGAGCCGTCATACACAAGATAAGCACAATGCCAAGTAATATAAGATTCCTTATCCACGGAACCGTAAACGAAATCCTGTAAGCAGCCGTCATATCAAAGACAATATAGCTGACTGGCAGCCCTGTTATGAACGATAAGAAGATCGAGACCACAGCATATCCAATCCCCTCCGTTCTTAACATTTTCCTGATCTGTCCAGCTGTCATTCCAATACTCTCCAGCGCCGCAAATTCCCTCGAACGGTTCTGTACACTCGCCGCTATCGTATTCAGGTAATTCAACACCGCCAGAACCGCAATAATGAATCCAGCACTATTGCCCAATACCGTTACCTGAGTTTCCGTGTTCTTCATCTCCGTGTACCGTTCCAGTTTTGACTCATAAGATATTTTCTTATCATCTTTAAAAACATCCCTGACTTTTTCTTCGGTTTCTTTTGCATATGCTTCTTCATATTCCACATTAATCAATTCGGTAAAAAGTTCACCCCTGATTTCCTCCGCATATTTTTCGCTGACAATCAGATCCGGTACACTGCCGCCGCTAAAATTCGCTGGATTTATGTAACCGTCCCCTACGGCCGCTATCCGGATGGTATGCTCCTTTTTCTCTCCTGCCTCATCTGGGAAATAAAACCGTACTGTTTTTCCGGTCATTCCATTATCCCCCTCTGTAAAATATTTGGAAGCCACAGCGATCTTTCCCTGTTCAAAATCATCCTGATCCAGAATATTTCCGAGCCTTTCATTCAAGATTTCAAAACCTTTTTCATCTACACTGATAAAACGAGGGGCAAAATAACCATGCTCAGGTTTCTGCCGGTATAATTCCATATCTTCTTCATAATTCCCCGGACTGTATCTTGACTGATATAATTCTTTGAAATAGTCTCCGTAAACTTCTTCCTGATAAGGGACTATCACTTCTTCAGAAGTCACTTTACTTACCGTTTTTACACCCTCTATCGCTTCTACCCGGGATATCTTATCCGCTGAAATAAGCTGCTGCCTGTTATCGTCAAGCGTTGTCTCATTTTTAAACTGGATATCATAAGAATAAACTTCATTCAGGATACGCTCCGCATCATTTTCACGGATGATCATATTTACAACCATAAATATGGATATGGCAATCACAAAGGATGTAAAAATAATAACTGCCTGTTTTTTATCCCGGAACATATTCTGCACCGCCATCGAATAGATCCCGCCGCTTTCCCGTCTGCGATTTTTTCTCTTACCTGAACCAACAGTATATCGGATAGCTTCAACCGGAGAGCAGTCTCCCGCCATCTTTGCCGGTTTTTTGCAACTCATTAGATTCGTTAAAAACGCAAAGCATCCTCCAAGCAAAAATACCCATATCTTCACTGATACGACATCGCCTGCGGCAATCTCAGGATTTACAATATGCAATAACCGTGGAATTACTATTTTCGCAACAGCAGCAGCCATAAGCAGTCCAAGAGGGATTCCTGCCATGGCGTTCCAGACCGCCTGCTGATAAATCATTCTTTTCAACTGGACAGATGTCATCCCGACCGTTTTAAGCTGACCGTAATACCGGATATCTTTTGAAATCGAAATATACATGGTATTATAGATAAACAGATATCCGCTGATAAAAATCATAAGCAACAGAACAGTTAGTCCGGCAGCCATCATGAAAAAATGTAGAATCGTTTCATAATCAGCAGAAAGATACTGGTTTCTGTCCAGAACAATCTCCTCCTGCATTTTCGTAATATCTTTCTCAGAATACAACGGATTTTTCAGTGAGATTTTCAAAGAACCCTGTGTAAAATCCGTCTGTTTCACACCGGTTTCCTCAAAAAAAGCTTTTGATACATAACCCCTCGTTGCTCTGGTGTAATCCGTATACCATCCACTGAGAGTAAATTCTTTCTCCAGACGTTTCTCGTCCGAACCTTCTTCCAATGTAAAATAGGTAACAGGAATCCTCATTCCTATTTCCGGATCTTGAATACCCATCGCTTTCAGCGTATTACTCCCCAGCATAATCTCATTTTCATTTTCCGGGTAGTTTCCCGTGGTGCTTTCTAATGCCGGAACTGTCTGCTTTTCCCAACAGATTTTGTCCAGCCAGTAGAGTCTTGTCTTATCCAGTAATTTCTCCTGATACTGCTCCAGAATCGCACACTTCACGGCGATACCGGCATATTTTACCTTATCCATGGAACGGATTTTTTCAACCTGATCCTCTCTCGGCTCACTTAACTCAATGTCATAATCCATTCCTTGCATCCGAATCTGGCGCTCTGATATGGTGTCCCAGTAACTCACACCAACAGCCAGGATAATTACAATCAAAAACGTAGTCAAAAGAATCGCGAAAACGGTAAGAAAATTTCGCTTTTTATTTGCTTTATAAGTCTGCCCTGCAATCTCATCAATTACTTTTTTATTCTGCACTTTCAGCATAGCCATCTTCACCTCCACAGATTTTTCCGTCCTCAAGACGTATGATCCTGCCTGCCGTCTGCGCGATTTCTTCATTATGTGTAATCATCACGATTGTCTGCCCAAACCGCCTCCCGGTAGTTTTTATTAAGCCTAAAACATCCTGGCTGGTTCGGCTGTCTAAATTCCCGGTCGGCTCGTCGGCAAGGATGATGGCAGGTTTTGCCGCTAATGCCCTTGCCAATGCAACTCTCTGCTGCTGACCGCCAGATAACTGATTCGGCATAGCGTATTTCTTTTCCTTCAGCCCCAACATTGTAATAATCTGCCCTACATATTCCCGGTCAGGCTGAATGCCATCTAACTTTATCGGCAAAATAATATTTTCATATACATTCATAAGTGGAAGCAGATTATAATTTTGAAATACAAATCCAATCTTCCGTCTGCGAAATATAGTCAATTCATCCCTCGTCATTTTAGAAATATTCTGGCCATCTACCACCACCCTCCCGGAAGTAGGATTATCCAGCCCCCCAAGCATATGCAGAAGCGTAGATTTTCCACTGCCAGAGCTTCCCACGATTGCAAGGAACTCTCCACTTTGAATCGAAAGACTAATTCCGTCCAACGCCTTTACCTGGACTTCTCCCATATCGTAATATTTTTTAAGATTTTCCGTGACCAATATGTTCATACAAACATCCCTTCTTTCTCCGAGTTTAAATTCTTTTGCCTTGCATAGAATATCAAAAGATTCTTTCTCAAATCTTTCCTGAAGGTGACAGTTTTGACACATTTTAAAATATGCAGAAATCTGTCACTGACAGTTTTCTGCATACGATGATATTCAAAACGCAGCTTTAATCTGTCTGCGTTGATAAATTCCTAACTGGCACTTCATAACGTGATAAATATAATTGAACTGTGGAACCTTTTCCAATTTGAGATTTTATCTTTACATATCCTCCCTGTTTCGATAACACTTCTCTCACCAGATAAAGTCCAATTCCAAATCCTGGTTCACTGCTTACAGACTTAGAACGGTAAAACCTCTCAAAAATCATCCCCTGTTCTTCCTCTTTAATCCCAGATCCCTGATCTTGAACCTGAATACAGACAAAAGATTCATATGGAACCACCTTGACCTTTATCTGTGAATTTTCTGGAGAATATTTTATCGCATTATCCAGAACGTTTCCAAGAGCCTCCGTTGTCCACTTTTTATCGGCACAACACAGAACATCTGTTTCTTCCTGCACAATGTTAATTTTCTTTTTCAAAGCAGCCAATTCCACGATCTGACAAGCTGTATGCAGGATTTCTTCCACACTCATTATTTTCGGATATATGGAAATCATTTCCTGCTCGGCATAGGATGATCTCACCAATTCTTTCATAAAAAACTCCAGCTTTTCAGACTGTTTCCCGATTTTATCCACCAGAAGCATAGTATCGTTATCCAAGTCCTGTTCCTTAAGAAGTCCTACATACAGCATAATATTTGTAAGCGGAGTTCTTACTTGATGCGAGATGTCAGAAATCAGAGATTTTATAATATCCCGTTCTTTCTCTGCTTTTCCCTGATTCATTCTGGATATCTGAACAACCCTGTTCAAACGCTCCGTGACCGCCGTATCCATTGATTCATCATATGCCGTATCCTGAATCTCCCCTCCGATAGCCCTGTCCAGCCTTTGCAATAAATTCTGATATGTCACTTCCATCTTTTTTTGAATATGATGACTTAGTAACATGCAAACCATGGCACATACTACCAACATAACTGCCACCAATACTATATATCCGTTCATCAAAATCTCTCCCACACATAACCTTTTCCATAAACAGTCTTGATATAAACAGGTTTCGATGGCACATCCTCCAGTTTATCCCGAAGCCGGCGAATCCCTACCGATAAAGCATTATCTTCCACATATTCTGTTCCATCCGGCCAAACCCACTCCAGCAAGCGTTCTCTAGTTAAAATCTGCCCGGCATTAAAAACCAGCAAGTACAAAATTCTCTGCTCGGTCTTGCTGAGTTCAATGGAGTTTCCTTCTTTATAAAATTCCATTGTGTCAAAACAAAATTGGAATATGCCATCTCGATACTCTGATTGCTGTTCCCCTATATTCCTTCGGAGTAATGCCCGTATTCTCGCCCGAAGTACCATCAAGCTGAATGGCTTCGTTATATAATCATCTGCACCGCATTCCAAACCTTTCACAATATCCAGTTCCATATCTTTGGCTGTCAATAATGCAATCGGCACCTTACTTAATCTGCGTATTTCTCTGCAAAACTCCAGGCCGCTTCCGTCCGGTAGGTTAATATCAAAAATAAGCAGGTCAAACGTCCTCTGCTGCAGCCTGTCCTTTGCTTCCGCAATTGTCCTGCAAAGAATAAATTCCAAATCTTTGCTGTTCAAAGACAGACTGATCCCTTCTGCCAAATCCTCATCATCTTCTAATATCATAATAGTCTGTTTTTTATCATTCTCCATTTTTTTCATCGAATAAGACTCCTTAGATTTTTCCGCATAATCCATCACATTCAGTTCACCAATCGTATTATAACGTAACTTTATCACTTTCTCTACGAAGTGTCAAAACTGATATGCGAGATTTCTATATTTCTATATTTACTGCATTTATCAATGATTTAATTCTATCCGGCAATAAACTCAACCTGTAATTAGCTTTTATTACAGAGGAATCTGCGCAAACTGAAAAAGCAAGATTCGCCAGAGTAACTCAAAACTCACTTTGTGGTTTTGGATTACTCTGGCAAACTTGATGAGGATTTTCCGCTCCCCATGCCCTCGGATATTGCACATCTATCACTATGCAATCTGGTTCCTACTCACATAGTCACAGCATGGCAGCAAAGCCGCCATGAGAAAATATCTATTCTAAATTACAGTTGTCGGAAAACACGCCAAAAAAAGAATCATATGGCTAGATGAAAGAGAGGAAAAATCAGAATAATCACATCCGGTATATGCCCGTTTCGCCGTTGTAAAATATGAATCACTTCAAGAGTATGCAAAAAATAAACCTACTAATATCCGAAAACTGGCACTCAGCCAAAAAATAACAGCTCTCAGATAACAGCATCACATGCAGATTGTAAAAATATAGCTAATCTTTCTACAAAACGACCGGAAGAACATCCTTTTCATGATATTTCTCCGACTGCTTTCTAATGTACATATCAGAAAAAATTGAAAAGCTGGATATATTTCACATGATCCGTTACAGAATATCTCTCATTAAACGGAATAAATCCATTTTTTTCATTCTGGTAAAAGTTCAACAGTTGGGGTTTATCCTCACACTCCAGAAATACAACGCCGCCGCCAATCTCACGCTGGACTCTCTCCAAGACTTCAAATACCAAATCCATTAATTCATTTCCACTTAATCTTTTATCTGCATCCAATGCGTAATTTTTTCCAAATTGTGCAATTAGAAACGCTGACACAGTATAACTGCCCGTTCCAGAATCCAAAACGGCATATCTGCTTATTTTCTTACGTTTTGAATTAGACAGACTTGCATCTCCAATCTCCACAGCCTTATGTGCCAATGCAAAAATTGCTTCTATGTAATTATCTTCATTTACCACTAAATAGGTAACTGATAATTTTTTCCTTGCAAAATCATATGCATTTGTCCTTACAAACTTCTGTATCTCTTCGTTTTTCGGACAACTAAAATCGGAGAGAAGCTCTTTTAGATTTGTCTCTCCGATTGCCTCCGCCATATCCAAAATATTGAACACCTTATATTCGTCCATTATCCTGGAAACCTCTTTGTCATAAATTTCTTAATTTCATTTATATCTGTTACCGGCGGCTTAACTGTTATCGATGGCCTTCTCTTCGGCTTGTTCTCGGATGCTTCAAGAGCATCAATAAAAGCCTCTGCCTTCTTTGGATCATCAATCTTGACCTTCGCAAAAATACTTGATGTAGCCATAAAAGCACCTCCTCGTTTTATTATTTCTCTTTTAGTATATGTTGACAACTATACTAAACTATACTTCATTTACACACAAAAATCTCTTTTTCTTATATTCTACTGTAAGTTATGGTTATGGTCAACAGCTAAAATCAAATATCCCACCGTAATCCTAATACTCTATTGCTTGCAAAAGAATATTTGACTCTCGCAGCCATTATCAAATGTGCATTTAAGCATACCCATCCGTACATCCCGAAATACATGTCCCTGTCGGGATGAGCAGACTTCGTTCGATAAAGTATACCTGCCTGGATCGTCGCCTACAGGAATAAATGAAAAGGCTTCATTTCAAATATTGTAAATAATCTCCTGCAGAACATTTTCTTCTGCCATCGCCTGTAAACCGTTCATATGTGCCGCCCATGCAAACTGATCCGTCTCTTTATCTGGAGCCGGATGTTTTTTCAGAAGTCCTTCCATCAAGATATCCAGCCTTTCATTTGCCTGTTTTTCAACCTCCAGCAAATGCCGATCCAGTTTCCCCATCAGCAACATACTCTGATACCAGCCTCTTTTATGCTCCTTTAAAAATGTCCTTCGCAACATCCCATATTTCCCAATTGTTACATTATCCTCGTTCAAAACAAGATTTGGGAACAGATAATCCCCATTACGATAATATTCCACTTTCATCTATGATACCTCTCTCTGTCAATAATTCTTTATTTTCACCTTTGCGGTCAAATTAACTCCGATACTTCCGTATACTGTTTACCATGGCTTCCATAGAACTCAGCACGATTTTCCGCTCATTTTTTCGCAAATGCTGTATCTGGTAGATGACAGCCTGCAATTCCCGGTCTTCACCTGAGCCCCTACTCTGAACTCCTAAAAGTTCACTTGCATCCATACCCAGTATCCTCACAATACGCATAAAAATGTCCACAGACATCGCCATCTGTCCGCATTCAATCCGGCTGACTGTGTTGGGACTAATCTCCGCCTTCTCCGCAAGTGTTTCTTGTGATAAATGCTTTTCCTTCCTGCAGTCACGAATGTGATTGCCCAAAATAATCAGCTCTTGGGACATGGCTCGATTCCCCACAACACAATCCCCCTGTCTATTCAGTTTTAATTTTCATTTTCTCCTGCACATCATATTCTGTCATATATGTCTTATTCCACCGCTTGTTTTTACCTTTATGGTACACCATACATATCATGATTTACCTCTGCCCGATAATAACTGCTGATTGTTGAAGGGGCATTAAACAGGCATGTCAGCAGATATGCTTTGATGTTATGTATTTTTGTTGTATTTCTGTTCAGACATTCCAATACATACTGGATATGGCTGTATCCAATCTTCAGCAGCTTGCCCTTGACAAACTGGTATGGATATTCTGCCCCTGTAATGTTAATTGTATCACGCTCTATGCCAACTATTTCTGCCAGCAGTTCCACCATTTCGTCAATATACTCCTTATCTCCCAGACAACAGCCCACCACCAATGAATCATATTCAATGTTGTTTTTGATAATACCTGTATATGCTTCAATGACATCTATCCTATCCACCTTCCCAGACACACCTTTCGATACATCGTCTGATGCGTTTTCCTGCTTTATAGCTGGCGGATTATTAGATGGATCGATAAGATTAGTCTCACTATAATCAGTATAACTATAATCAGTATTAATTAGGTCGGATTCCCAGAAGTCCTGACCTCGGTTTCCCAGAACCCCAGACTTCGGTTTTTCGGAAGTCTTGACTTCGGCGTTTCCATACTCAGGACTTCGTATGACGTCAGCTGCACTTGGCGGTGTTTCTGCATCGCTCCCACTCTCCGGGTCTCTCTTGATCAGAAAACTTTTGACATAGATAATCGCAGGTTTCCCAAGTCCCCTCTTTACACGTTCTATCAGGCCAATCCCTTTGTCAGAATCCAATTCAGCAAGGATCTTCACACCCTTGTCTTTGCCGCAGTTTAAATACTCCATAACTTGCTCCAGCGTAAAGATAATATATACCCGGTCATCCTTGTCAATCCACCGATTTTTTACAGACAATGCCATCCGGTCAAGCATTAATCCATACAGGATTTTTGCATCACTGGACAAGCCCCGGAAGTAATTATCTGTAAATAACAGTTTTGGAATCCTGTAAAATGCAAACTGCTCTGTTTCATATCCATGAAAATACTCAAACTCTACTTCCTGCTTCAATGCTTAAACCCCCTCTCTGGACTTTCCAGTACTTTATCAAACACTCGATCAGACATGCTGTCTGTAACATTTTTCTGAATATTATGAAACAAAATATCTCCATCCCTACTATGTTTTAATCCCTTGCTCCAAACATAGAGTGCAGCTTATGATTATATACTGCATATTCTGGGTAGCGAATCTGTATTGCCTGCCAAAAATACGGTGCATAAGAACAGCAAAATAATTCTTCCACTGTATACTCCTTACATTCCTGAATACATTCTTCCGCATCCTCATAATCCAGAACACTTGGCGTGCCATTACAATACAAATTAAATGCCATCCTGACCACCCTTGCACTTCCGCTGGTCTGCCATCCCTCATGTAGACACTCCGTCTTTACACAGCCTGTCTTAAAATCGTAAATGCTGTTGATATTTCTTCTGGCATCATCACTAATACCGAGACAATAACAAAGCGCTTTATGGTAAACATCCTGATTTCTGGCTTCTTTTAATTTTTCATAATAAAATCTCTCATGTGCGTCACTGATAAAAATAATATTCTCTCTTTTGCCTTCATTTAATTCTTTCTTACTCATGTTCCTGTCCTCCAAATCTTAATTTTTATGACCATAACAAAAGGACACTTCCCTAAAATCTTCTTTTAGAAAAATGTCCTTATCGTACAAAATATTAACTTGAACTGACACGAGTTTAATTTAAAATCATTTATTTT
>QXXL01000084.1 GCA_009911505.1 Lachnospiraceae bacterium
TATAATAAGTGTATATAAATCTTTATTTTATAGTATTTTATGTTTCATGTGAAACACTTTTATACGAATTTATACGAATTTACCTTATGATTATATACGTACATATTGCACTATTACATATACATTACACACATACATCATATGTATAAAAAAATAGAAATTCGGCAGAATGATTTTTATTTGCTCTGATAGGCAATTACTCATTGAAGCAATTTAAAAATGATTGTACAGAATCATTCGTCAAATTGCACAAAAAAATAGCATAAAAAGCACCGTTCAAGGCTTTGAAGAAGTCAAAAACAGTGCTTTTTTTGTGCATATTTACTATAAGATTTTAAAGCGATTTTTCAAAATCCTTTATAACACCTAAACTATGCAATAGTTTGATGGTATCTCTAACCCCCGCCAAGTAGCTTAAATCACAGCTTCTATGCTCTACGGTTTGGATGCAGGCTATATAATCGTTTATAACAAGCCTATCAGCCCTATCAAGGTTTAAAGCAGTATAGCGTTGTTCTAATTCACTCAAATCCCTTTCGTCTTGCATACAAGTCTTATCAGCCCGAATTAACTCACTTCTACTCTGGTCTATTATATTCCCTAAATGCGTTTCGAGTAGTTCATTAACAAATGCGTCCATGTGTTCCCCTTTCTTTTATTTTTTACGTATAGATACATATTTCATTATAGATACAAATTTCAGGATATTCAAGCACTTTTTATCCAATGATAATAAAAATATGCGAAATGACGAGAAAGGGGGATTTCTATGCTATCCTACGAACCTTTATGGAATACTATGAAAAATCGGAATATAACAACATACACACTCATAAACACCTATAACATCAACCCCAGAACCATAAACAATCTAAAACATAGTAAGAGCATTACCATGTATACACTTGAAAAATTATGCCAGATTTTAGATTGTAAGCCCAATGACATTATAGAATTTTTAAATGATTAAGCAAACAAGGGAGATAGCCAAAAAATGCTATCTCCCTTAATCTATTATATCTATATTATCCAATGTCAAGGGGAGAGTATTTTTTGATTAAAAAGCAATCAAAAAATCTTCCTCCTTTTCCTTGACATTATGCTGTTATTCTCATATCATCTGGTAAATTCAAATGCTTTTCTGTATACACAGATATTTCCCAAAATCCACTTTTATAATTTTCTTTATATTCTGTTTTAATAAGGTTTGGAAAACCATAAGCCTTTTCAAATTCTTTTCTTACATAGAGAAAATCAATACTTGCAGAAAATGGACTTTGTATTATTGTCAGCCAGCAATTCTTTTTATTGAATGTTGTTTGTTTTTGAGTTATTGCAATATAGCCAGAACGCTCCTTTTTGGGTCTTATATTTCTTTTTGCATTGGCCCTTTCAATAGCAATTCTCTTTAAATCCTTATTGGCTTTTTCGGCACTTGAAAGTCTTGATTTTAATGCTTTGATTGCTTCATCATACTTTGCTATAATGTCATTATTTTGTTGCTGTTGCTTTAAATTTCTCATTTTATCATCAAGACTTGGTTTATTCTCTAATGCTTCTTTTTCGGCTCTTTCGGCTCTTAATTCAGCTGTTTTTATTTGTCTATTCAAATTATTGTATTCTTCTATTGTTAAATAATAACCTGTAAAATCTTCGCTACTATCTCTAACAGATTTATAATTTGTACTATTAAATGCACCTTGGCTTTCTTTTATCTTAATCATTTTTATACACCTCCTTAAATGTGTAAATAGTGGTCAGCAATAACATCAATCCTTGAATGTCCTAATGCTTCCGTTACTTGTTTCATTGCTACTTTATCATACTTAATTCCTTGCTTATCACTTCTACAACAATAAACTTCACTTTGATATTTAAAGCCACTTCCTTTGTTGACTTTATCAAAAGGAATGTCTTTAATATCTCTTGCAATTTCTTTATAATAAGCTGTTGCATAATCAGCCCTATAACTATGTATATCAGCGTGAGAAGGTATTTTTTCAAATACTTTATTTGTGCCAGCTTCTTGCATTTTCTTTTCTACTAATTCGATATTTCCCCTAACAGGTGCTTCTCTATATCTTCCCCCTTTTGAGCCTTTATCAACAATTACATAAGGTTCACCATCCCTATAAATTAATTTATCACCAGTCAGATATTTTAATTCTTCTCTTCTTAAACCAGTGCTTCTACAAAACTCAACAAAATCTTTATGTTTTTCTTCGTTAAAATGTTTATCATTTTCAACATCATTCCTACTTCTTGTTATATCAGAGCGACTTCTTGATTTTGTTTTTATAAAGTCAGTTGTTGAACAATCATAAAGTTTTGCTAATGCACACGCTTCCATTTTCAAAGTATATGATGATAAGTTTTCTCTTGATTTTAACCATTCATCAACGTATTGCCTACATTGTTCTAATGTTTTACAATTATGATTTTCTTTACAATATTGTGCAAAATAATTTGCGTGTTGCATATAATTTTTTAAAGTGTTGTATGAATAAATTTTTCCTCTTATTCCCTCTTCAGTCCTCTTCGCTTGATGTTTGCTTTCCCCTATTGCTAATTTATTTGTAAGATTTTCTTCTATCTGTTTAACCAGACTTTTTTTATTTTTATATCCCATTTTTTAAAAACCACCTTTCTAATTTTTGTATAAAAAAAGCTAATAGAGCAGTTGCTTTATTAGCTTAATAAATAATTCCAATATTCAATTTTTACCTAGATTATTTGTTAAAGCTAATGCATACCACAAACTTTATAAAGTGTTATGTGTCCACTTAAATAGATTTCTTGAGGTCTATTTATTTCCCTAAATTTTATTATGTTTTTACTTACAAATAGATTTCAAAAAGATTACTTTCTATGAGGTCATACATTCAAAAAAGCAATTCACAAAGGTTACTACGCCTAAAACTTGAAATGTAAAAAGCACATAATTCGCTTTTGTTTTATAAGTCATTAATTTTCTAGGTAATTATATTATATCAAACAAACGTTCTTTTTGTCAAGGCATCTCGGTTTATTCTACCAAAAATATTCTATTTTTGGTGAGAATAACCCGATTGCCTTTTCAAGTTTTAGGTTTTCAAAAATTAAAAAAAGCGAAAGCCCTACGCTCTCGCTTAATCATTTTTTATTTATATAACATAGCCTATTTTGTTAGGCTTTATTTTCAATCTTAACCAAAAAAATCATCATCCGAATTATCAAAAGTAGAATCAAAATCATCTGAATTATTTGCCATTTTTACAAGGTCAACTTCTTTATTTTCTTTTTTCTTTTTCACTTTTGGTTCATATTTTACAGTATCTAATACAATAATATTTTCTTCTTTTATCCATCTTTCCATAATATCAGCTAAACAAATATGAAGTCTTTTTTCTTCTTTTTCAGATTGTTTTTTTGCCATAAGTGGAACAGCATAATTTGTCATTTTACCCACTTGTTTATACTTCATAACATTTATATTATCATCAAATTCATACTCTGTAATATATGAATAATCAACTTTATAATATTGTTTAAATCTTCTAAAAAATTGGTTTTTATCTTCTCCTTCTTGATATATTTGATTTACTAATTGATAAGGTTCTAAATTGGCAGTAATGATTAATAAATCACAAAATAACATTTTATTTTTAAATCTACTTGCAACAGGAGTAGCAGTATCGTTATCTGTTAAGTTTAAAAATTCTTTCCACTTAAAAGTATCAATACTTACATCATCAATGATTAATGCTTGTTGTCCTATATAGTATTGCATAGGGTCTTTTGCACCAGCAATACAATAAGTAAGTTTTAAATCTTCACATATCCTTTTGGCTAATGATGTCTTACAAGCTCTTGAAGCACCGTTAATATATAAGCA
The DNA here is from genome assembly GCA_009911505.1 of Lachnospiraceae bacterium. Lineage (GTDB taxonomy): Bacteria > Bacillota > Clostridia > Lachnospirales > Lachnospiraceae > Roseburia_B. Next base: position 3,875 of record QXXL01000084.1, read on the forward strand.
AGTCATATTCCTATCAGTTCTTTGTTGCATATCTCTTTCGTATCTTTCAAGAGCAATATTTATTGCTTGTTTGTGTTGCTTTTCTTCTTGAGCAGTAATCATTCTATTAATGTTAAACTTGTTAATCTTACCACATTCTATTGCTTCCATTATTTCAGCTTCTCTTTGTACTAATAGAGATTTTCTTGTTGCTTCTTGATATTCTTTTACTCTTTTTTGAACTAATTCAGCATAATTTATATCGCCACTACAAACAACTTCATCAATGCCATATTGCGCTTTTTCAATGTGCAGTGCGTGTGTAGCATATACAATAGAATTTTCAAATTGATATTCCAAATCTTGAACCATTGTCCAGCCAACTTCAAGCCATTTTGCAATATCTTTTCTCATTCTTGCCTTATCTCTTGGTAGTTTAAGCCATATGTGATAATGTGCAGTTTTTAATGTTCCAGCAACATAATTGCTATTCTTTTCTTGGTCAGCATATGTATATTTATCTCTATCGTGACGTACATAACAATAGCTTAATATCTTTCCAGTATCTCTTAATTTATTTAATTTTTTTTCTAATATATCTTCACTCATATTTGAGCAATGGTTATATATTGTACAAGTAGTTAACTTGTCAGTTTCCTTTGGGTCTTTTCTTTTTCTTCCCATAAATAATTATCTCCTTTTTTGATTTATTTCAATCTCAAAACATAAGGAGATAAAAACATTTGACATTTATTCAATTATAGTATAATATAGATATAAAGAAATGAATGCAAAAAAACTTTTGCATTATCGCTTTATAATCTATATAGGTATATGTTTTAATCTCCGAACCGTTTCCCAGCGGTTCTTTTTTTATGCTTAAAAGAGATTGATATACTAATTATATAACAGGCTTATCTTTTAGTCAACATTATGAAAATCTTATGATAAAAACATTTTAATATTGATAAGTTAATTGTTTTAAACTTCGTTTAAAACATTCAGCTTGCTCTTGTATTGGCTTGTGTTCTACCGAACACTACGCCCTCACACAGACGTATTCAGACGGCTATCGCCTTTCTTCATCCGCCAGTGTTCGCAAGTTAATTTTACTTCTTATCTTTCGCCCCTTTGTTCTTTTAAGGGAAAAGCTGGAATAATCAGCAAAAAAAATTCCAGCTTTTAGGGTATAAAATTCCAGCTTTTGAGGTAAAAATTCCAGCTTTTGAACCTAAAATTCCAGCTTTTAAGGCAAAAATTCCAGCTTTTCAAAGGGGCTTATCCGCCTAACGGCGGAGCGCGTGGCGCGGCGAAGTCAAGTTGCCGCGCCCGCGTTTTTCTTGATTTTATGGGCTTTTTGGCATTTATTGTATTATGTTTTTTTTACACATTATTATTTTTTTGCATATAAAAAGATATAAAAATTCCAGCTTTTGAAAAATGCTGGAAAAACAACTTTTTAAAAGCTGGAATTTCTATTAATAATCATAAATTTTTCATTGCTTCTAATACCATAACTTCATCAGATTCAAACATATGACTATAACGCTTTAATATTGTTGCTTGAGTATCACCGCTTACTTTCTCTATGACAGGCAGAGGAACACCGCTTTTAATAAGATTAGATATAAATGTATGCCTGAACTCGTGGCAAGTGTATTTGGGCAAATTAAGGGCTTTACAAGCCTTTTCTAACATAGACGCACACGCCCCATGTTCCCATGTAAATATCTTATCATTCAAATCTCCATCCCTCATAAGATGTTCTTCTTTTATTCTCATAAAAAGTCTTGTAGGAGCAGGAGAAAGCGGAACAGTTCTCTTTTTTAGGTTTTTAGGGGATTTAGTCAATTTAATATCTGATACATAGGCTTTTACAATCCGAACACGCATACCTTGTAAATGCTTACCTTGTGTTGCTTCACTTGTTGGGGCAATCAGTAAAGGCTTTTCATCACTCTTTTTATAATAACTAAATTCTTCAAAATCAGCATAGGTTAATGCAATACATTCACCAATACGCAAACCGCAATAATAAAGCAAATTGAAAAGCAATCTATATTTAGGATAATTGTTTACACCTAACCGCCAAAACTCATTTTCTTTAAAATATTTGTCTATTTCGTCAAATTCTTCTTTGCTTACAACTTTGTAATCTTCTTTTTGCTTTGTTTTCATATTGTCAGCATAGTTCAAAACATTTTCTTTAATCAAACGCTTTTTATATGCTAAATTTATCATCTTTCTAAATGTTGCATTTATTGAATATAAAGTTTCATCAGCATAACCATGTTTCCGTATATCGCTACAAAATTTATAATAAATTTCTTCATCAATATCTTTTAATTTTGTAGAGGCTGGCAAAAACTGATATATCATAGACATTTGTTGAGTAGTGTTATTAATACTGACTGGGCTATAATCTTGCCCCTGGGCTTTGATTTTCCATAGTTCAAAAGCCCCCTCTAAAGTAATGTCTTTATCATCAGCTTTAACTTGCCCTGTCTGCAGTTTAGCAAGTTCTTGTCTAGCTTCTGTTAATGTATTAAGATTATAAACCCATTTCGCCCGATATTTGTTTTTGCCAGTCTTTACATCATACTCTTTAAAGTTATACTTTACATCATATTTTTTTGTACTCTCATTGAAATAAATGCTCTTATACTTTGTAGTTGTCCGCTTTACCTTTTCAGCCATAGGAAAAAGCCCCTTTCGTATATTTGCTTGATTTATACTAATCTATCCCTAATATACTACGAATGATATACGAATACAAGCAAAATTTATACGAATTTGGGGCTTTTCAATTTCTTAAACCCTTGATTTTACTAGATTTTTCACTCCTTACTTTTCATCGTCGGGA
>QXXL01000085.1 GCA_009911505.1 Lachnospiraceae bacterium
CCCCCCAGTCGGCGGCATCCCGATGCTAAGCGCATTCAAAAAATCCTCATCCGTATGGTTTGCCTCCTCATCCCCTGCTGCAAGCAGGCGTTCCTGCGCCTCAAACCGCTCCCGCTGGTCAATCGGGTCATTCAGCTCAGAATAAGCATTCGCCATCTCCCAGCCATTCATAAAGAACTCAAACCGTTCCACATACTCCGGCTTCTCCGGCTTCTTTTTCGTCAGCGGCGAGATCTCAACCGGATGATCCATAATAAATACCGGCTGGATCAAATGCCCCTCCACATACTCCTCAAAAAACAAATTCAGAATATCGCCCTTTTCATGCCGATCCTCATATTCAATATGATGTTCATCCGCCAGCTTCTTCGCATCCTCCGTACTATGAATCGCGTCAAAATCCACACCCGCGTACTTCTTCACCGCATCCACCATCGAAATCCGCTCAAACGGCTTCGACAAATCCATTGTATGCTCCCCATAAGTAATAACCTCCGAGCCCGTCACTTCCTTCGCTACATAACGGTACAGATTTTCCGTCAGATCCATCATGCCGTGATAATCCGTGTAAGCCTGGTAAAGCTCCATCAGCGTAAATTCCGGATTATGCCTTGTATCAAGCCCTTCATTGCGGAACACGCGCCCAATCTCATACACACGCTCCAAACCGCCTACAATCAGACGCTTCAGATAAAGCTCCAGCGAAATCCTCAGCTTAAAATCCTCATTCAGCGCATTAAAATGCGTTTCAAATGGACGCGCCGCAGCGCCGCCGGCGTTGGAAACAAGCATCGGCGTTTCCACCTCCATAAATCCCTGCCCGTCCAAAAACTTACGGATACTGCTTAACACCTTAGAACGCTTAATAAACGTTTCCTTTACGTCCTGGTTCATAATCAGATCCACATACCGCTGGCGGTAACGCGTATCCGTATCCGTCAGCCCGTGAAACTTCTCCGGCAAAATCTGCAGGCTCTTAGACAAAAGCATAACAGAAGACGCGTGTATGGAAGTCTCTCCTGTCTTTGTCTTAAATACCTCTCCGGTAATACCTAAAATATCGCCCACATCATATTTCTTAAAATCCTTATAGGAATCCTCACCGATACTATCCCTTGCCACATACACTTGAATATTGCCTTTCAAATCCTGGATATTGCAAAATGACGCCTTCCCCATCACACGTTTAAACATCATACGCCCGGCAACCGTAACTGCCTGTCCTTCCAGCGCATGATAATTCTCTTTAATATCCATGCTATGATGTGTTACGTCAAACTTAGTAATTCGGAACGGATCCTTTCCAGCCTGCTGTAACTGTGCCAGTTTATCATGCCGTACTTTTAAAAGCTGGTTAATATCCTGCTGTTGCATATTCTTCTGTTCAGCCATTTTTACCTCCCATGCCTCTCTTGCTGCAGCTTGCATGCTATGATGGGATTTCCCCATTTACTGTCGTTTTTAAACGTGTAGGATTAAATGTGTCCTAAAATTTATCCTAGAGCATGCCCCCAAAATCATTTCCGCCATCTGCATCCCCCACTTAGCATGATATTTACACCATCATATTGAACATTAGTAGTTCAATCTGTATAAATTCCGTCAACGTAGCCCGCTACGCCTCCCTCATTTGGGATAAATCTCCCATATCATACCCTTTGGGCGCTAACTGTGGGATACATCTGGCAAACAGCATTTTGGGGACGCACACTAACAGCTGCTGTTATTGTTTTATCTTACATTGAACGTTGAATCTCCAGTACCTTGTACATAAGCTCCCCAACTTGCGTTTCTACTTTTACCATATCTCCAACTTTTGCGCCAATCAATGCACGCCCTACCGGGGATTCGTTGGATATCTTCCCCTTTAAGCTGTTTGCTTCCGTAGACCCGACAATCCTATATTCAAATACCTCATCATATTCACAATCTAAAATGCGAACCATACAGCCAATGCTGATTTTATCCAGTTCTACTTCCTCTTCCACTACAACTTCCGCATTTTTCAAAATTTTCTCAATGTCTTCAATACGTGCTTCAATATCACGCTGTTCATCTTTAGCCGCATCATACTCTGCGTTTTCAGACAAATCGCCCTGCTCCCTGGCTTCCTTAATCTTCTGCGCTACTTCTTTTCTTTTGACTACTTTTAAATCCTGTAATTCATCTTCGAGTTTCTTGAGTCCCTGATACGTTAAGATATTTTTCTTATCCATACTATTCACCCTTCTTTTTATTCATTCTCGTAAAAAGCCTTCTCGAATTTGTCAAGATACGGCTGTGTTTTTACTGTTTCACTGACCCTGACAATCATAGTATTATACCCGATAGGTACTGCTATGTCAAGGTTTCCGGCGCTTTCCCACCGCTTTTTATAAATCGGCAGATAGATCAATTTGCCGAATTTTACCGTTCCTGTGCGCTCTCTGGTTTTTTCAAAATCCAGTATTACCGTCCCACTGGATGCCCCGGCAAAAAATTCCGTCATTTTCTGCAGAGTTTTTGGGAAAACTTCTACAATTAACCCATGTTCCTCATACATAGTATCCGTATAGCTGGTAAAATATGCAGGGCGATCTGTTAAAATTGTCAGTCGGTTTAAGTCCGGCCCTAACAGGTTCGCCGCAAGCAAAACCGCTTCAGCATCGCCTCCGTCAAGTAAAACTGGAGCAAAATCACGATAGGAAATACTTCGTTTATTTAAAATAAATTCCATGATTTCACGAATCAGTGGAATATAACTATTGCTTTCTTCCTCCTCGTCTGCATCCGCCAGAACCTCCGCCCGCGGTTTCTTTTGAAAAAAAAGATGTTTAAAATACTGTTTTAGACAGCTTATAATCTGTTTTGGATTTTGTCTCAATTGTCCTCTTCTTTCTGTTTGCCGTGAAAAAAGATGCGCCGTTTTACCGAATCAGGAATGATCCGATACCGTCTCCGCATTTACCGGGTACTCGCCGATCACCTGTATATTCCCCTTTATATGCCGGTTAAACACAGCAAGCTCTTCTGCCGGCACCCAAAGCTCCTGATGATAGTGATTTCCTACAACATGAACCTTAAACTGCGCGGCATATTCGTCGTCAATTTCAAACTTCGTAACATACCCTTTGTGATCTTCATTGTATTTTACATTCCACTGCGCGATTTCAGCCGCATACGTTTCATTTAATACCGGATAAAAAATAGGCTGTTCCGGCAGCCTGGGCGGATACGCTGTATACCCGCTTTCCTCTATCAATGTCAATTCTTTTGTGCCTACCGGCCTGTATAATATCATGTTATCACTGCCTTTGTTTTTTCTCGGATGTCTTTATCAATTATCCTATTATATGCCTAAGCCCGTCTATAAATTACACCACGCCAAAGTTGCTGTTCTATTCACACCTGAAAATATATCCCCAACAATATGGGGGCTAGTACTCCATCCGGACAGAAATTGAAGTCCGGAACCATCTGCTTCGCGCCATTGCGTCGTTAAAATTTCTAGACGATGCCACCGCATCGCCGTCAAAATTTTGCCTAGCACTGGCACAAAGCAGGTGGCTCCCAAACTTCAATTCCTGTTCGGATGGAGTACTAGAGCGTGTTTGAAAAATGCTTTCTGGCACAAATTTCCCATATCATACCCTTTGGGCGCTAAGAGAGGAATACACCTTCTAAAAAGCATTTTGGAGACACGCTTTAGTGTGGAAATACATCTGCCGAAAATCATTTTTAACCGCGCTCTAACACTTCCTCAAACAATGCACGAAGCCCCTCATAACTGTCTACCTCGTTAATCCTCCCCCGCAGCTTCGCCGAATTAGGGTACCCGCTTGTGTACCAGGCGGCATGCTTCCTCATTTCCCTCACGCCAATGTAATCCCCCTTATACGCCATCAGCATCTTGGCATGCCGCAGCATCATCTCTACCCGCTCTTGCACAGACGGCTTTTCCATATTCCTGCCATGCTCAAGATAATATAATATCTCCCTAAAAATCCAGGGGTTTCCTTGTGCCCCACGCGCCACCATAAACCCGTCGCACCCGGTCTGGAAACGCATCCGCTCTACGTCTTCCCCTGTCAGCAAATCCCCGTTTCCAATCACCGGAATTTGGACGGCCTCTTTCACCCGCCGGATCACATCCCAGTCCGCCCTTCCGGCATAATACTGCTCCCTGGTCCTTGCATGCACGGCAACAGCCGCTGCTCCGGACTCCTGCGCAATACGCGCAAGTTCCACCGCGTTGACATGCGCATCGTCAAATCCCTTCCGGATCTTCACCGTCACCGGTTTTTGAATTGCCCTTGCCGTTTTTTCAATGATCTGCCCCGCCAAAACCGGATTTTTCATCAAAGCGGATCCATCCCCGTTCTTCACTACCTTCGGCACGGGACAGCCCATGTTGATATCCAGAATATCGAACGGCAGGCCCTCGATTTGCTTTGCAATCTGGCTTATCACATCCGGATCCGATCCGAACAGCTGCAGCGACACCGGATGCTCACGTTCATTAATTGTAAGAAGCTCCTTCGTATTTTTGTTTTTATATAAAATTGCCTTTGCGCTTACCATTTCCATACAAATAAGCCCCGCCCCCTGTTCCTTACATAAGACGCGAAATGGCAGGTCAGTAACACCTGCCATTGGGGCTAATATAATGTTATTTGGAAGCGTTACGTTTCCGATTTGAAGGGTTTCTATTTTTTTGCCACTCGGCATAGGGGTATCCTTTAGGTTTTTCATTCTAACCTGCCTTCTTATTTCTGTTTTTCAAAAATGAGCCGAAGCCCTGACAATGTAAGGTTCGGATCATAGATGTGGATGCAGTCCGTTTCATTTGCAATAATCCTGCCTAGCCCTCCGGTTGCAACAACTTTCACATTCTGGTAGCCGGATTCTTCTATCATACAGCGGACAATATACTCCGTCTGCCCGATTTGCCCATAAACCAAGCCTGCCTGCATACTGCTGATGGTTTCCTGCGCCAAAATACTCTGAGGTTTGCAGATTTCAATTTTGGGAAGCTTTGCCGCGTCCTCCCACAGCGCTTTTGCGCTGATTCGGATACCTGGCGCCGTAACCCCCGCTACAAACGCGCCGGAAGCATCTACAAGATCGTACGTCGTTGCAGTCCCAAAATCAAGTACAAGCGCCGGGCCTCCATAAAGCTCATATGCCCCTGCCGCATCGACAATACGATCTGCGCCGATCTGCTTTGGGTTTTCCGTCACAACCCGGATTCCGGTCTTTACACCAGGGCCTACTATAACAGGCGTTATACCAAAATATTTAATCACCGCACTATTTAAGGAATGCATAACATCCGGCACAACAGAAGCGGTAATCACATGTGTAATATCTTTTTGCGCAATCTGGTTCCGTTCTATCATATCAATAATGCTTACGCCAAATTCGTCCGACGTCCGGGGATTCTTCGTCGTCATGCGGAATGTTGTAATAAGCTCTTTCCCATTGAATACGCCAAACGTAATATTGGTATTCCCTACATCCATCGTAAGTAACATTTTAATCCTCCTTATATTCACCCAAAAAAACATATCTGTAATAAACCTGCAGTTCTTCCAAAAGATCTGCTTTTTCCCGCTGCATCTCTTTTACCTTTAGTACACTGCCGATTTCATCGTACAGATAGTCCCCTTCGTCTGCAGATGTACGGAATGTAAGCTCCCCGTCTTCGTCAAATAACAGCTCTACAACGCCCCCTACATCTTCGGTAAACAGTACACACATTATTTTCAACTCATCGCGGACTCCCTGCGGAAGCCCTGAAAAATCTTCGTTCAAATAAAATTTCTTTTCATATGCGCTTGCAGCGCAAAGTACGGTTTCCTGCTGCTTCATGCGTTCTCCTTTTTCATAGATTGCATTACCTTTTAACAACCTAGTACTCCATCCGGATAGGAATTGAAGTTTGGAGACACCTGCTTTGTGCCACTGCTAGGCAAAATTTCGACGGCGATGCGGTGGCATCGTCTAGAAATTTTAACGACGCAATGGTGCGAAGCAGATGGT
>QXXL01000086.1 GCA_009911505.1 Lachnospiraceae bacterium
CTTGATAGGATGTTAAACATACCCAAATATCCCGCGTACCGAAACTTCCCCAGATGAAACCCGTTTTATGCCTTCATCCGTCTCCACTATCAGCTCTCCATGTGCGGTTATCCCACGGGCAGTCCCGGTAAACGGCTCTTTTTGATCCAGTACACGCACCTGCCTGTCTATATTCACCAGATACCCATCATATTCGTGTTTTATCCCCTGTAAATCCCCTGTTTTTATAAAATTGCCATAATACGCCTCAAACGCTTCCCATACTGCCCAGATAAGCTCTGCCCTCCTAATCTCCCCGCCACCTTCTATTCTAAGCGAAGTGGCTACTTTTGCCGTATCATCGCCAAACCTCTCATTGGATACATTAATGCCAATTCCAATGACTACATAGTTAATGGCGTCAATTTCCGTATTCATCTCCGTTAAGATGCCACAGATTTTTCTGCCGTTTAAAACAATATCGTTAGGCCACTTAATCTGCACATCAAGCCCGTACTTTACCCTGACAGCTTTTGTGACCGCCATCGCCGCCACAATCGTAAGCATCGAAGCCTGTCCTGGCAAAAAAGAAGGTCGAAGCAAAACCGTCATAAAAACCCCCGTATGCCCCGGAGACTCCCAGGTACGCCCGCGACGCCCGCGTCCGGCTTCCTGACGCCCCGCCACAACCAGCGTGCCGTGCGGCCATCCTTCCTCCCCCAGGCGTTTTGCTTGAATATTTGTCGAATCCGTCACCTCAAAATATACTACTTTATTGCCTGTCCACTCAGTATTCCGCAGGTTTTCCAGCTCTTCCTTATTCAATATGTCTGCCACTCCCGTAAGGCAGTAGCCCTTATTGGGGACAGCCTCAATCTGATAGCCTTCCGCCTTCAGCTTTTGAATGCTTTTCCAGACGGCTGTCCTAGAAACGCCAAACTTGTCACAAAGCTCCTGCCCGGACACAAACCCTTCTGCGCTCCTCAATGCAGCCAATAACTCGGTTTTCAAAGTATCCCCTCTCCCAACGTTGCAAGCATTACTGCTTTAATCGTATGCATCCTGTTCTCAGCTTCGTCAAACACAACTGACTGATCCCCTTCAAACACTTCGTCCGTCACTTCAATCTCATCCAGTCCAAACTTATTATGCACATCCCTGCCAACCGCTGTTTTCAAATCGTGAAATGCTGGCAGGCAATGCATAAAAATGGCATTCTCCCCCGCTAACCCCATGGCTTTTTGATTCACCTGGTATGGCATCAGTTCTTGAATGCGTTCTGCCCATGCACTTTCCGGCTCCCCCATGGAAACCCAGACATCTGTATAAACCACATCTGCGCCTGGCACAGCTTCCTCCACATCCTCACAAAGTGTAACCGACCCGCCTGAGCCTTTCGCGAGCTTTTCGCAAAACGCCACCAGCTTTTCATCTGGAAAATAATTTTTGGTCGTACAGGCTACAAAATGCATTCCCAGCTTTGCACAGGCTACCATCAGCGAATTGCCCATATTATAACGGGCATCCCCCATGTACACAAGCTTAACTCCCTTTATCCTTCCTAAATGTTCCCGGATTGTCAACAAATCTGCTAACATCTGTGTAGGATGAAACTCATTCGTCAAACCGTTCCAAACCGGAACGCCCGCATATTTTGCAAGCTCTTCCACAATCTCCTGCCCATACCCGCGATACTCAATCCCGTCAAACATCCTGCCTAAAACCCTGGCCGTGTCTGCAATACTCTCCTTCTTCCCAATTTGCGACCCTGACGGATCCAGATACGTCACATGCATCCCTAAATCATGTGCAGCCACCTCAAACGAGCAGCGTGTCCTCGTACTTGTTTTTTCAAAAATCAGCGCAATATTCTTCCCCATCAAATGCGTATGCGCAATCCCTTTTTTCTTCTCTTCTTTCAGTTTTCCAGCTAAATCTACCAAATACAGAATCTCTTCTGCCGAGTAATCTATCAGTTTCAGAAAATTACGTCCCTTTAAATCCATTTTCTTATCCTCCTGTCCTTAAAAGCATTCTCGTATCTCAAATCAAAATCTCCCCCCAGATAAATCCCTATCCAATTTATCTGGCAGTTTCATCCCCGAATTCACTTGCCATATAGTACCTTAACATTTTTCACCCGGCCCAGCCGTCTCCACAACCGCCCTGGCCAAACCTGCTATCCCCTGAATTTCTGATGGGATAATAATTTTCGTTGCCTTTCCATCAGCGGCCTTTGCAAATGCTTCCAAGCTCTTAAGCTGCAAAACCCCCGCATCCGGCGCCGCTTCTTTTAGAAACCGCAGCCCATCCGCATTTGCCTGCTGTACCTTAAGGATGGCTTCCGCCTGTCCCTCCGCTTCTCGGATCATCGCTTCTTTATGCGCTTCTGCACGCAAAATTGCCGCCTGCTTTTCCGCTTCTGCATCCAAGATTGCCGACTCCTTTTTTCCTTCCGCAACTAAGATAGTAGACTTTTTCTCCCCTTCCGCCTTCAAAATCGCTTCCCTTCGTTCACGCTCCGCCTTCATTTGCTTCTCCATCGCATCCTGAATGGCAGAAGGCGGAATAATATTCTTTAGTTCCACCCGGTTCACCTTAATCCCCCATGGATCAGTTGCCACATCCAAGGATGCCCTCATCTTTGTATTAATTGTTTCACGGGAAGTAAGCGTTTCATCCAGCTCCAAATCCCCGATAATATTCCGCAGTGTCGTCGCCGTGAGGTTCTCAATCGCCATAATTGGATTCTCAACCCCATATGCAAACAGCTTTGGATCGGTTATCTGAAAAAACACTACTGTATCAATCTGCATTGTGACATTATCCTTTGTAATGACTGGCTGCGGCGGAAAATCTACCACCTGCTCTTTTAAGTTAATCCTCCTTGCCACCCGATCCAAAAACGGCCTTTTAAAATGAATCCCTACACTCCATGTGCACCGATATGCACCCAAACACTCTACGACTGCCGCATGTGCCTGCGGCACAATCTTAATACAGCTCGCTAAAATGAGCAACATAACCAAAACTAAAACTGCCAAACCTATCACAAGTCCCATAAAAACCTCCATAAAAAAATAGTAGTATGCCAGCTATATCCATACCTAACATACTACTACAATCTATTCCACATTACAACTAGAAAAATACATTCGCCCCGATTACCGTACCGGCATGGCCGCTTGATGCACTGCGGAAGGACAAAGCCCCATTTGTATTATCTGTACCGCCAATTGCATCCCTTGCCGCCTGCAGGCAGGAGCTACGGACACCGCTTGCCATAACGCTTGCAACACTGCCGTTCAATGCAGGTGTAAACTGCCCGCCCTGATAAATTACACCGGAAATACTGCCCGGGTAGCTTCCGCTCCTAACACGGTTCATCACAACTGCACCCACTGCAACCATTCCGTCGTAAGAACCGCCGCCTGCTTCACACTGGATCAATGCGCCAAGCAATGTCACCTCATCTGAATTTGCAGATGCCGCTGGTTTCTTTGCCGAGTCTTCTGCTGCCCGCTCCGCCTCTGCTTCCTGCGCTTCTTTTGCAGCTACTTCTTCACTGTTTAATGCGGTGCCAAGGTTTAACTCCACATTTACATATTCTGCGCTTACATAAGCAGTAGAGTCCGTTGTATAAACAGCTACCCATCCGTCTGTCCCCTCTGCTTCTTTATTTACTTTTAACCTGTCGCCGTCGGCCGCAGTCGTCACAATACCGGCTTCTTCATGCGGCTCGCTCCGTAAACGCAGGCCATCTGTATTTACCGTTGCATAAAGGCTGCATACCTCATTAGCAAGCTGGTTTGCTTCGTCCCCATATACCAGGTACTCATTTTTCACATACCCAGTTGCATTACCAGAAGAAATCTTCGTCCATTCCCCTTCTACGGAAATCACTTCTGCAACGTCTCCTCGGTAAAACTTTCCTGCCAACTCAGCGTCTGCGTCCGGCGATGTACGGATATTCATATCTTCTTCTACATTTGCCATAACCTTATTCGTCCATGCTGTATTACTTTCTGGCTTTGCTTCCTGCTGTTCTTCCCCAGCCGTCTCCTGCATATCTGCCGCTTTCACTTCAACATCGGCTGTACCCGCATCCGCTAAAACTGCAGCAGCGGCCTCAAGCCCGCCTGTTGCGCCCGCCTGGGCGTCAACTTGTGTACTTTCCTGTATATCTGCAATTTCATCAGCACTTGCCGTATCCTGCGCCACGATATCTTTGGTATCCGCATTATCCTCTACGGCTGCCACTTCCTGGACATCCGCTGGATTTTGTACCTCTGCCACTTCCGTTTCCTGCCCATCCTCCCGGACTGGCAGGCTTTCTGCTACAATATATTCCTGACCGTTTTCTTCGGCGCTGCGAATAACTTCCTCTGCTGCAAGCCCTGCCAGCTTTGCGACCCCGGCAGAAATACCTGCATTCTCTATCTCACCGCCGCCTAAAGAAACCGTACCATTCTGTTTATTTTTGGTACCCTCTGCCTGCGCATTATAAGACGGAACCTCTGCATCCTGTAATTCCGCAATAACGCCTGCCATACCTTTCTTGCCTGGCGTAACACTTCCTGTTACATTCCCTTTACCGTCTTCTGTGGATCCTCCCAATGCAGTGATTGTTGTCATAACCAGTACTGCTGATGTTACTGTCATCCGTGCAACCACTTTTTTGTTTCGATTCATCATTAACCTCCAAGTTTCGTAATATCAAATTGAAACGCTTCAAGTTCTTTGCATATTAGTCACATTTCAATTCGTAAATATTACAATTATTACAAAAATGTTACGTATAGATAATAGCATAGTAATATATCTTTGTCAAGTCCTAATATTTTCTTCTATTTTTCTTAAGATTATCTAGTACTCCATCCGGCCAGAAATTGAAGTTTGGATGGAGTACTAGAGCGTGTTTGAAAATCAGTAAAAAGAAATCCCCAGGGAACCTTGCATTCCCTGGGGATCCTCACCCAAAACCCTATAACCTTTTCAATAATTCTTCCCTCTGCGCTTCAAACCCCGGTTTGCCAAGCAACGCAAACATATTCTTCTTATAACTTTCCACCCCTGGCTGGTTAAAAGGATTTACACCTAAAATATAACCGCTTACGCCGACTGCAAATTCAAAGAAATAAAACAGTTCGCCCAAATAGAATTCATTTTGTTCTGGAATCTTTACCACCAAATTCGGTACATTGCCATCTGTATGTGCAAGGATTGTCCCATTCATGGCATTCTTATTAACAAAATCCATATCCTTGCCTGCGAGGTAATTAAGCCCATCCAAATCTACCGGCTCCTCTCCTATTACCACACTGCCCCTTGCATCTTCTACACACATTACGGTTTCAAACAGGTTTCTGGCGCCGTCCTGGATAAACTGTCCCATGGAATGCAAATCTGTCGTAAGATCCACTGATGCCGGGAATAATCCCTTTTGATCCTTGCCTTCGCTTTCTCCGTAAAGCTGCTTCCACCATTCGGAAACATAATGCAGGCTAGGCTCATAATTAGCCAGGACTTCAATCGCTTTGCCTTTCCGGAGCAGAATATTGCGGATTGCCGCATACAATAATGCATCATTTTCTTCAAATTTCTGTTCCATAGCAAGCCTGCGCCCTTCAGCTGCACCCTCCATAAGCTTATCAATGTCTGCGCCGCTGACTGCAATCGGAAGCAAGCCTACCGCAGTAAGGACAGAGAACCTTCCGCCGATATCATCTGGTACTACAAATGTTTCATAGCCTTCTTCCGTAGCAAGGTTTTTAAGCGCTCCGCGTGCTTTATCCGTCGTAGCATAAATACGCTTTGCAGCTTCTTCTTTGCCGTATTTCTCTTCCAGCTTCTTTTTGAATATACGGAATGCAATTGCCGGCTCTGTAGTAGTTCCTGATTTGGAAATAACGTTTACAGAAAAATCCCTGTCTCCGACAACATCTAAAAGCGCTTCTAAATATGCACCGCTTATGCTGTTGCCTGCATAATAAATTTCCGGCGTTTTCCTAACGCTTGCTGGAATATTGTTATAAAACCCATGCCTTAAAAACTCAATTGCTGCCCGGGCACCAAGATAGGAGCCCCCTATACCTATAACGATAAGCACTTCGGAATCAGACTGGATTTTCCTGGCAGCTTCTTTAATCCGCGTAAATTCTTCTTTGTCATAAGCTACTGGCAGATCGAGCCATCCTAAAAAATCATTCCCCGCTCCGCTTTTAGAAACAAGCAGCTCCTTTGCATCCTCAGATAACCTGCCCATGTAGCCTATCTCTTCTTCACTGATAAAACCTGCTGCCTTTGAATAGTCCAATGTTACTTTACCCATAATACAACACTCCTTTGTCTGTAGAATCTTTTTCCTTATTTTAGCAAACACTTTTCTAATGTTCAAGCCCTAAAAGACTTCTGATATTATCTCCATCAAAAGTTTTGCATCTTCTTCATTTTTCTTTGCATCCCCGGCTGGCGCTTCCTCTGCTGCTTCACAAACTGTAGGCTGTATATTTTCAGGGGGCTCTTTTTGCTCTGGCACTTCCTCTTTTGTATCGTCTGCCAAAATTACTTCAAAATACCTGCGGATTTTTTCGCAGATTTTATGTACCTCACGCCTTGTCCTCGTTACCTGGATTAAAACCAGCAGCCATATAAATAAACATATGCCTCCCGCGGCCATAGCAACTATTACCATGTTTTCTCTTAGGTATTGGATCATTTGTTCCTGTTGCATAAAATGCTCCTCCTTTTTTCTTTTTACATTATGTATTATATGGAAAAAAGGCGGACAAGGAAAGAGCCCCATTTCATGTTTTCACCGCAAGTTTTGACATTCCATATTAATATGCTTACCCGTTTTGGCGCTTACTGTCATTCCAGATCTTCTTTTGGGATAATATAGCCGGAAAAACAGCAGATACAGCTTTTATCTAACATCAAAAAGCGGTTCTGGGACGAGGTAAGTACGATATCGCCTATCATCCCAACAGAAGTCGTATCGTATTTGTTACATATCCAATATAACCTGCCTTCCACAGCAAACAAATTGATTATTTCATAATTCCAATCTTCTCCGCTTCCGCAGTTTGGTACGCACACACCCCGTGTCCATGTCCTTATGGGATAAAACCGTTCGGCAATTTCTGGATAATACCTGTTTAAATTAGCATTCCCTAGCATCAGAATTCCAAATTTCCCCTCCTGTACCACACTGCTTTTACAATTTTGCATAACATCATAAGCCCTGCCATACATACATCTTATTGTACAGCCTGTATCCTTCCGGCTGACCCAGCCACGGCATGCTTCCAAGCCCCCAATTTCTTTTTGTGTCATAAAGCTTTCATTTTCTTCAGGGGATGCATGTAGCGCGCCCTCAAACATCACAACCGTAGTTGCCGGGCAATTACCAAACTTCCTATAATATTCCTGAATTAAGCGCCTGGTCTGTTCGGTATAATCCTCGTCTATATTTTCTGATGCTTCGCATATATTTTCCAAATGGCTGAAATAATCCCGTGTAAAATCCGATAGTACATGAATCCCCATTCCGTACATGCCAAAATAAAACAGCCACCCGTTTTCTACAATATATCCAGCCTGCATGACTGGAATAGGCCTCCCTTCCATCATCTGGATAATTTTCCGTTCTTCCAAGCTAACTGGCGCAAAATGTATCCCCGGTTCTAACTCTTCTGGATTTCTAATAACCGGCTCATCATTCCCATACAAAAAATAAATTTGCCCAATATCTGCCTTTTTCAAAAACAAATATGGCTCTTTCAGAAAATGGTTAATTTCTTTTGCCAAAATACTTTTTTCGCTGATATCTTCCATAAGGACCAGCCTTTGGATTGGCGTCAGATAAGGAAGTATAATGGTTTTAACACGATGCTTTTTAGTGATATAAATTAGCTTGCTGATATCCCCCACTGTACATCCGCCTAATACCAGAATATCAATCACTTCTGGAATCACGCTGCATCCATTGTAGGCTTTCGGATCTTGCCTAGCCCCTGCATACCTATTGTAATTGCCAACCAAATATATACAATTTGTTACATTCTGTTTCTCTTTGTTATATATACTGCCAATATGAAACAGGCTTCCCTCCTCATTTTGAAATATATAACGAAAATACCTTCCCCGCATATTTCTTTTCTCCCGGCGTTCCTAACTCACAGCTATCCCAAAA
This sequence comes from Lachnospiraceae bacterium, assembly GCA_009911505.1. Lineage (GTDB taxonomy): Bacteria > Bacillota > Clostridia > Lachnospirales > Lachnospiraceae > Roseburia_B. The sequence continues at coordinate 8,174 of QXXL01000086.1, forward strand.
ACCCATATAGCCAGCCGCTCATATGCTGCTTGTGGCATTCCCATAGGTAATTTGTCTTAAATCTATTGTAATAAATCTTTGGGTTTTTACAAGTCTTTTCTTGACATTTTAACACAACGGTATAATATAGTTAAATATCATACCGTAACAAAACAACAGCAAGAAAGGAAACAGGTATCCTATATGAAAAAAATTGTTTTAACAGGAGGTGGCACTGCCGGCCACGTAACGCCAAATATCGCCCTGATCCCTCACTTAAAAAAAGCCACTTATGATATTAGCTATATCGGCTCTTACCAAGGAATGGAAAAAGAACTCATTGAAGCAGAGCATATCCCCTACTATGGTATTTCTTCCGGCAAGCTTCGCCGCTACCTAGATTTCAAAAATCTTTCCGATCCGTTTAAGGTCGTTAAAGGAATTACACAATCCATAAGGCTGTTAGGCAAGTTAAAGCCCGATATTGTATTTTCTAAAGGAGGCTTTGTTTCCGTACCGGTTGTCCTTGCTGCAAGGTTCCGTAAAATCCCCGTCATTATCCACGAATCGGACATAACGCCTGGGCTTGCCAATAAGATTGCCATACCCGCAGCCAAAAAAGTCTGCTGCAATTTTCCAGAAACCTTAAAATACCTGCCAAAAGACAAAGCCGTCTTAACTGGATCTCCAATCCGTGAAGAGCTGCTGTTGGGAAATCCCGGCCATGCGCGTGACTATTGCCATTTCCACAGCGATAAACCCGTCCTTTTAGTTATCGGCGGAAGCTCCGGATCTAAAATAATCAATGACACCATCCGCGCCCAGCTTTCTGTACTGTTAAACAATTTTCAGGTAATCCATCTTTGCGGGCGGGGCAATATCGACAACAGCTTAATGAAGACCGCGGGCTATGCACAATTTGAATATATTAGCCAACAGCTTAAGGATATGTTTGCGTTAGCTGATATTGTAATTTCCCGTGCGGGCGCTAACGCAATCTGTGAACTGCTTGCACTTCGCAAACCAAACATCTTGATCCCGCTTTCTGCAAACGCAAGCAGGGGAGATCAAATATTAAATGCAAAATCATTTGAAAAGCAAGGATTTTCTTATATAATTCAAGAAGAAAATTTAAACGGCGATACCCTTCATGCCGCAATCCAGACTGTCTTACGCCAAAAAAGCTCATATATTTCTGCCATGGCGGCAAGCGGGCAAATGGATTCTATCCAGACAATTATTGGGCTAATTGAAGAATTGATATAATGTTACATTTGCTGTATCAAAGAGGGGCTGTACTTTTAGTACAGCCCCTCTTTGATACAGCCACAGATTTCTTTCATCTCCTCTGCCGTAAATGTTTCATGGCTCCATGTTAAAATATCATCATTCTTCATCTTATTATAACGTGGAATCAAGTGCAGATGAAAATGAAATACAGTCTGCCCAGCCACCTCTTTATTATTCTGTACCAAGTTAAAGCCATCACACTTTAATTTATCCGTCATATGGATTGCCAGTTTCTTAGCAAGTATCATAGCATCCCCCACAAGCTGCGTATCTATTTCATACAAATCCGCAAAATGCTCTTTTGGAATAATCAAAGCATGCCCTTTTGAAGCAGGCGCAGCATCTAGAATTACCCGGAACTTCCCGTCTTCGTAAATTGTATTTGTCGGGATTTCCCCGGAGGCCAGTTTGCAAAAAATACAATTGTTATCTTTCATATCATATTCTCCTTTTTTTGTCGAATTTGGTAGCTCATTTTGTCTTGAAATGCACATTTTTAAATGCTAAAATATTTGCAATATGAATATTTTTTCAAATAGTGGGAGGAATTTACATGACAAACGAAGATTACCAAAAAATTTTCCATGAAATCAAAAACTATATTACATTTATTAACAGTTCCCTGCAATTAGTTGAAAAAATGCATCCGGAAATTAATGAATACCCTTACTGGACAAGCTCTATGCAGGAATTAACTTCCCTAAAGAAAATGCTAATCGAACTGAACTCTGCGCGTTCCTCAAGCGAACTTACTCTGCTTCCTACTTCCCCGGATAAATTTTTATCAGAACTTGAACATGCATGCCCTGCCATATTCCATTCTAAAGACTTCCATTTAAAAATAGCAAAAGAAGCTTCCCTGCCTGCCACTTGCCCTATCGATCCAGATCAGCTTAGGCGGGCCCTGTTCAATATCCTTAAAAATGCATATGAAGCTATGGGGGGCACAGGGACTGTGCAGCTTAAGGTATACCAGAAGGATTCTTTTCTGCACCTTGATATTACCGATTCAGGCGGCGGTATCGATCCAAAAATCCTGCCGGAACTTTTTACGCCCTTTAAAACTACTAAACAAGGGGGCACAGGCCTTGGACTGTTAATTGCAAAGCAAGCAATTGAAGCACATGGGGGCCGCCTGACTGTAGATTCCCGGCCACAGGATGGCTGCACATTTTCTATTTCATTGCCAATTCCTAATTAATCATCTATGAAATTGAATATAGTATCCAACATCCTCAACGTCTTAAAATTGCCCTTCGCTGTCATAACGCCTGTCATAAATGCCCTCTGGAATGTCATCCTGCCGTTGATAATATTTGCCATAATATCGGAACTAAGCTTAGCATAGACATCAATATTATCTTCATTGCCATAATAACAGGTCAGTTCATCCCCCCGTACATCCAGGTACAGGGGCTGTTTTTTGCCTTCTATCATAAACAGGTAGGAGGCCCGGAAGCCTTCCTCGGGAATAAAATGGCTTTCAAATTCCTTCACAAACATCTTATCGTCCGCTTCATTGCTCTTCCCTAAGATATCCTTAAACATAGAGGCCAGCTCCTCGATATCTTCCTTCTGTTTTTTCACATATGTATCATCTGATACATACTTAGAAAGCTGTTCACTCTCCTGTGGCGTAAGCTCCATAGACGGCGTCCGCAGCACTGTCTGCTTTATTGCCTGGTTGCTGCTTGGCAGCGCTTTCATTTTCTGGGAAATAGAGCGGTAAAGGTTCTCTGCCTTTTTCTCAATAATTAAAGTATATTCCTGGTTCATCTCAAAAGTAACTAAATCCTCTACATAACCGCACAACCCGCTGCAGGGCTGCCCTCCTAGGATGACCCAGGCATTCTCCAATGTCATAACGCCTTCCCGTTCCCCATATGTGGTGGACATAACAATAGGCTGCATATAGAGGGAGCTCATCATCTCCTTGTCCCCGTACAGCCAGCAGGCGTCTAAAAACTGCTGCATATAGCCGCCAATCCCAAGCCATTCCACCGTAGTTGCCAGGATAATGCCATCTGCATCCTTAAAGGTATGGGGCAGCGTAGAAATTTCGTTCTTATGCTCATAGATATTAAATCGTTCTACTGTAACCCGCAGTTCCTTTAATACATCCTCCATCTTGTCCAACACATACAATGTGGGATCATCTAACAAACCTCTGCCGCCATAGTATATCTTAATTTTCATAGCTTCCTCCATCCGAAAACCGTTTTGCTTTCTGGCTTGATACGCTTTTCTTTATAGTATATTGATTTTTAATGGTAAAATCAATATACTATGTGCGATTTCTTGGAATGTTTGCAGATTTTTGATGCCAATGCAAAGATGCTGCCAATTAAAACACCGCCTGCTATCCCGCCAATATGCCCCCAATTATCAACCCCTGTCGTAGTAAACCCATAATACAGGCTAAGTGCCGCCATCCCAAGCAGCCCCCTTGCCGTCAGATTGCCAATTTTACCCCGGTGCCATACCGCCCAGGCAAGCAGCCCGCCGATTACACCGAATACTGCACCAGACGCCCCTGCAGATACGGCATGCTCTGCAGCCCCCCATTCTGCGTATAAGGATAGCAGGCTGCCACACAGCCCGGCGCACAAATATAATACCGCAAAACGGACACTTCCCAATACACCCTCCAGCCGCATTCCGGCCACGCCAAGGACAAGCATATTGTTCATCAAATGGTCTGCACCGAAATGTAAAAACATACAGGTAAATAAACGGTAAAATTCACCCCCTGCATGAATCAAAGGCTCATAGGCTGCACCATGCTCAATCATAAAATAACTGTCTTGTGTATCTCCCATAATTTCTAAGATAAGCCAGATCAATATATTGGCTATGATAAACAGAATTGTAATGTATGGTACAGATTCCTGGTTTTTTAGTTCCATAAAATCCCTCACTTCCCGAAAAATATTTTGTATATCACATTATAATGTATCTGGCATATTTTTCAAGTGGGATAATAGGTAGTCAAACCATTGCAGTCCGCATAAGATCCACCGGACATTATTAAACAAATCTATAGCATACCTGTGCAAATGCAACCTTGTCGTTTTTTTGAAGCTTTACACGTTCTTTATAATTGAGCAGTTCCCCATTGCGGTATGTCCCATTTGTAGAATTCATATCTTCTAAATAGAAGTTGTCCTCTTCCTTTGTAATTCTTGCATGTATCCTGCTGACGGTTTTGTCCGGAATTATCCCATCTACCTCTCCGTCCTGGCTGCCAATCAAATAAACATCCGTTGTAATAGGAAAGTTCATCCCAACTCCCTCGCCTTCATATTTCAGTTCCCCTAACATCTGGCTGGTTTCACTGCCTAAAAATACCGTTGGGTATGCGTGTTCTTTGGCGTATTCCCTGGGCTCGTAACTACAGGCTCTGAAATGCTGTTTTTTCTTCCTGGAAAAAAATGGCGGCATTAGCCATTTTTTCTGACTGGCCCTCTGGAAAACATGATTCTTTACTGCCCCTTTAGGGCTCACCGTGGCGGCAGCCTTCGTCAACACGGCAGCTTTTTCTACCGCCCCATTCCCCCCCTGTCCTTTTTGTTCCTGTACCATGCCTTCTGTTTGCCCTTTTTCACAATAGAGGATTGCAAGCAGCCCTTCTAAATCCACATGCCCTTGCCTGCATTTTTCGTATACATCATAGCATTTTTGCATGCCTGCGCGGTTCTCATGATCCATATGGGACAGATAATATTCCATAAAACTTTGTAGCGCCTCGTCAAACGGGGTTTTGCCAAACGGCAGATAGCAAAATACAATTTCCTTTTCCTCCATGTCCACAAATATATGCCCGGGCTGCAATGAGATGCCGTCCTCACAAAGCAAGTATTCGCCCGCCTGCACAACTGTCTCCGCGAGTGAAGTAATTAATTTCCGTAAAAGTATGCTTCCTGCTTCTTTCATTTTTATCCAGTCTTCAAATGCCTGTTTCCCGCTAATGTCATACCAAAACTGCAATTTGTCATCTGCATTTGAAATGCGGGCAGGCAGTAGGCCCGGTATGCTGTTTTCTGCCAGCATAAACGTTTCATATCCCGGCATGGCATACTCTGTGCTGCATACCATATAGCTTTTCCCCTGATATCTTCTGTATTCCATTTGATTCACTTTTCTATCACCCTTTCTGTAAATTTCAAAACACGTACCCGCCCGTCAGCATCAAACCCTTCTTCCCAACCGCTTACAGAAGCCTGCCTGGCACATTCGTATAATTCATATCCTAAATAGACTGGCGCAAACAACACAAATACCAAAATCGGCATAAGTAAAGCTAGTTCTACAGTATAAGATGCTTCCTGCCTCTTCATAAGATCACCTGCCCTGCCACCATACACAGATATCCCAAGAATAAAAACGGCACAAATGGAATCCGCCCATCCCTTTTGCAGCAGCCAAACAATAGCAGAAAAATACCACATATCCCTGCCAGGGAAAAAGAAAGGCACATCAGAGCCAGATTTTTTTCTGCACCCAGGTACAACCCTGTAAGAATAAATATAATACCGTCTCCTATTCCAATTTTCCCGCCTGTCAGACAGCCAAGCAAAATGACCCAGGCACCGGAAAACATCCCCTCTATCATTTCAAATATACTGATATCCGGGGACAGCAGGTGCAGTATAATCCCCAAGATTCCTGAAAATAATGTAATTGTTACAGTAATTTTATTGTCTCTTAAATCCTCCAGGCTGTGCACGCCCAAAGTCCCAAGTAATACATATGACTGTATCATAAACTACCCCTTTCCGCATTTACTGCAAGCATTCCTGCCATTTATTTTATCCAGGCGCACAGCATATACTGTACGTTTCAGCCGGCTGCAGCCTTTTATTGTATGGTATCTGTCTCCATATTTTGTAAAATAGACACTGCCCATTTCCATACCTGAGCCTTTCATACATGATCTGCACGGGTAATATTTGCCGCCGCTTTCATTACGCAGCTTATCGATTCTTTTTTTATCTGCACTTTTTATGGAAGGATTTAGGTAACTGCATCCCCGGTTTTTATGATACACCGTTCCAGCCGGAGTTATGTATACAATTTCTCCGTCTGTATTTTCCTCTGCCTCCCTGCCAGTCCAGCTGCGGCATACTAACTTCTGTGTCACTTTTATTCTATGTTTCCCAAACAGGGCAACCGGAAGACAGATTTCATAATCTGCCTGTAATCTTATAAAGCTGCCCGAAAAATCAGACTCCATGAGGGAAATCCCCCATCTGCCATGCCGGATAAATTGCTTTACCGCTGCTTGTTTTCCCAGGTTCTTTTGCAGCAGTGACTGCGCTAACATAGATGTAGCCGTATCCTTGCCAGCTTTTTCATTTTTGCAGGCAAGCACGGACAGCTCCCGCCCTGTTTTAAGCAGTGCATTGCCTACTGCCTGCTGTATTACAAGCGCCTGGAAAAAGAACAGCAGCACTGCCATAAACGTGGCAAAAAATGGAAACGCTACCGCACACTCTGCCATATAGGATCCTTCTGTGCGGATACAGGGCGGTGCCCCTGTACTTTCTGGTTTTACTATGTAATATCCGACAGGCAGGGAATTTTCATTATCTTGCATAGAGGCACCTCCCTGTACCCGTATCCTCTATTACGTTTTGTCTATTCTCCATATATATATGACACTTCCTCCAAAAACTGATATCCACCAATGCCGCTTGTCCCTAATAATCCCCAAAATAGCGTATTTGCGTGGTATTCTGACTTAGCTTTCATTCCAACAAGCATCGTATCCATGCGGCAGGCTTCATATCCTTTTGTGCTGCGTAAACTGTGCTCCATTAAATCCATGCATCGGTAGGCGGCATGCTTTGCCGTTTTAAGGTACAGCAGGGCATCCAAATAATTCTCATAAGACATGCCGTTTGTTTCCCCCTTATATTCCCCTGCCAGAGCATTCTCAAGGTTCATAAGCTGTGTTTGCCAGCAGGCTGCATCCTTTATCAAGGGAATTTTCCCACCAGATAAAAGGGCTCTTACATCACAGATACTTTCCATATATGCCCAAGCCGCCAAAATCCCTTCTTTCACAGCATGAATAACGGCCGGGTTTACAGAAGCCCCTGCAATTGCAGCAGCAGCCGACAGGGCTTGTGCCTGCTTTGCCCCGTCCTGCTGCAAATACAGAAAATTTAACCCTTCCCGCATCAAAACGAGCTTTTTCGCTACGCCTTTTAAATTTTCTTTATCGCTGCCTTTACCACATATAATATATTCTATGCCATAAGAAAGCGCGCCGCTTTCCTTAGGCTGTACTGCATTCCCCACCAAAGGCTTCATAAACTCCTGCATTAAAATGCGTTCATACCAGCCTGGATTTTTGCCCTGTTTATAGCTGCCTTTGGCACAATCCCGTTTTAACAGGCAATTATCCACAGAAATTTCTTTGGAAGAGCAGGTTTTCCCCTTTGGAAGGACCAATGTGAGAATACCTTGTTGACGCAGCGCTTTTATAATTTCCAACAAATTTTTCTGAGGGGCATCTTCCTGCAATAAACTATCTGCGGGCACCTCCTTGCTCTGCCCCCTCACGGCGCCCTCCGCCTGCGCCGCATCTTTTGCACCTTCTTCCTCCGCAATCCCTTTTAACGCGGCATTGGCTCCTGCTATGAAGTCTTCGGGGTTTCCGCCTTCCTGCGATTTTTTATCTGTGTTCTCAATCCGCTCCTTAATTACTTCAGCTGCCCGCAAGCTGATTTCCCCCTTCATTGCCTTTGCTGCCTGCATAATAAAGACTTTTCCCTGCTCATCTGTCACCAAACGGTAATTGGTGATTTCTACCCCAGCTGTCTGCATCCGGTAAAAATTTACGCCTGTATTTTTTTCGCCTGGCAAAAAATTATCCCCAGCCAAAGCTTCCATCTCATCTTGCATACGCCCAATATCACAAACGCCCTTGCCAAAACCCCCGTCCAGCAAAAACATCCGGTATTCATCAAAAAGGACCGGCTGGTATCCAGCAAACAGCGATTCAGCCACCAGGTTCGCCCATTCTTTGGCATCCATACTTAACCCATCATATCTTACCGCTTCCAAAAGGCCCAGGATAAAAACTGCCAGGGCTGTAAGCGCCAGGCAAAGAGGTACAGTAATAGAGCCATCCTTTTTTCCCACCAGTTACTCCACCGCTTTCGCTTTCCTTGATACAGAGTCCATAAGGTCCCCAACCAGAGCCTGTAGTTGTTTACGAAAAATGACAACCGCACCGATTATTACTACCAATATTAAAATAATTTCCACGACGCCGCTTGCGTCTTCTTCCGTTATAAATTCCCTCCATGTCCTCATATTAATTTCCTCCTTAAATTTTCATATTAAATACCATTAACAGCTAAAAATGCGGGTATTATTACAATTGCCATCACTATGGCAAGCATTATCATCATGGGTATAAGCAGCTTTGTGCCAGCCTCCTCCCCCAGGCGCCTTGCCGCATTTTTGCGCTCTGTAAACACCCTGCCAGCTTCCTCATTCAACTGCTCAAGCAGCTTGCGGTTGCCCACTTTTTGACCGGAAATCAAAAGCGATACTAGCTTACGGTACGGCTGCAGATCACAGTCCTCACAAAACGCCTGGTACGCGCGCAGCTCCCCCATGCCGTTATCCATCTCACAAACCATACGGTGCAGCGCTTCATACGCTTCTTCCTTCTTACCTCCCTGCGTTACCTTAATGGCATACATCTGATCCATTTTCCGCAGAGCGCTAGAGATCCCCATCCCTGCGCCAAGCAACAGTGCCAGCTTGCTGACAAATTCCGGATATGCCAAAAATAATCCCCGTTTCCTTTTTTCTTTTTCCTGCTTTTGCTTTTCTCTTGCGGCATACCAGACGGCTGCGGCAGCCAATGCGCCCAGCCCCAGCACTTCCTCTGGCTGTACGGACGGAGGGGCACGCCACCTTACTTCCTCTCCATCAATATATCCTGGCAGTGTAATCCTGCTGCTTGTCCTGTCCTGCCCGGCAATTTGCGCTTCAACTGCAATTTCCAACTCTTCCTTGCGGTTTCTTTTGCCTGGCGCCACCCAAAAGGCAAATGTATATTCTTGCATGCTTTCCCCACAGACAAACGTCACAGCCGCTTCTACTTTATGCGTTCCGTCCCCAAGCTTCTTAACCGCTTTTTGATCCAATTCACCCTCCGCCGATATTAATGCCCTCTCCGAAAACAGCCACTCTGCCGATACCGCCCCATCCTGGTAGCTCTCACGTACATCTGGGTTTTGGGATATCTCATAAACCGATGTATTATTGCCGCAGAATGTCTGCTGCATTTCTTCTACCGCCGCAGCAAGCAATTCCTGCTCCTTAGAAGGCTTATATTTCTGTTCTGGTATAGACAGTGTAAGCCCGTATTCAGTACCTTCCTCCACAAAGTACACATATGCTTCTGTTTCCAATTCCCCCTCTCCCGGCGGGTTCCTCTCTAATTGCCCATAGGTCTTATCCTGTGCGTCCGCAATGCCGCTAAATATCCCCAGCGCCCCAAATATGCACAGTACCAGGCACGGGCGCCTTATAACATACCACTCCCCCTTTATTTTACACACATATATCAAAATAACTGCCGCCAAGCAAACCGCTATGCATAAACCCATCCCTACACCTCAATTTCGACTATTTTCATTCCAAGGAAAAATGCCGCCCCATACAAAACCAATGCCGCCGTCATCACGATAACCCCTAAGGGATTTCCATAGAGCCGGCCGATAAACTCGGGCGATGTCACCTTAAAAAACATCAGTATCCCAAGCGGCACAACACACATCACCTTTTGTTCCAGCGCTTTTTGTGCCATTACAGTCCGTATCTCCTCTATGACATCCATTTTGTCACAAATCCTGCCCACTGCCGTAGATATCATCTGCGAAAAATCTCCGCCTCCCCGTTTTGCATAACAGAATATTTCCACAAAGCACCCTACCTCCTCGCTCCCGCAGTCTTTTGCAAAATCCTTTAAAATACGTTCCAGCGGCTCATTTAGCTTTAAACGTTTTTCCATTGCGCTAAGTTTTTGCGCTAAAATACACTCCTTCCCATACAGTCCTTTTACATCAGAAAGCCCCGCCAAAAACGCGCGCTCTGCCGAATATCCCGCCAAAAGCAGACCGTTTACTGCGTACAGGTAATCTTTAAATTCCAGGTTAAGCCGCCTAATATGCCGTTTCTGCTCCCTTTCCCTTAGCAGCCTTCCTGTCAAGAGATATATCCCTGGCAGGCTAAAAAGCCCCCAAAGCGAATTGTAAAACAGAGATGCCGCCAGGCCAGATGCAAAAACGGAAACCCCTGCCTGAATAAGAAGGCCTTTCATTTTCAAAATCCTGCTGCTTCCCACTTTTCTTTGTGCCGCAGCGCTCCAATCCTGTCCCATCTTCCCTGCACTTTCCCCTCCTCTTCCCCGGTTTCTACAAACCGGTACAATATATTTAACCGTACTTCGCCCGCCGCAAGCCCGTCAAGCTCCGCAATTTCAAGGAGCTTGCGGCTTTTATCCCGTATTCTGCCCAAATGTACAAAAATATCAATTCCGGATACAATCTGCCCGCGTATAGCGGACACTGGCAAATCCGCACCCATCAAAGCCATTGTTTCCAGACGGGAAATCATATCATACGCACTGTTGGCATGGCCAGTCCCCATACTTCCGCAATGGCCGGTATTATTTGCACTAAGTAGATCCAACGCTTCTTCGCCCCTGCATTCCCCTACCAGTACGCGATCAGGGCGCATCCGCAACGCCGTGCGGATTAAATCCCGGATTGTAACTGGTTCAACTCCATCAAAACCCGCCGTCCGCGTTTCCAAACGCACCAGGTTCTCTATTCCGTTTAGCTTAAGCTCCGCCGAATCTTCAATTGTAATCACTCGTTCCTCTTTTGGGATAAACTGCGAAAGCGCATTCAGAAATGATGTTTTGCCGCTGCCCGTGCCTCCAGATACAAAAATATTATAGCCCGCAATAACCAGTTTCCCCAGAAATAAAGCAATTTCCGCAGACAGTGAACCATATGCCAAAAGCGTTTCCATACAGATCGGGTCTTTGGGGAATTTGCGGATAGATATGGCCGGGCCATCTATTGAAATGGGGTTTAAGACAATATTCACACGGCTTCCGTCTGGCAGCCGGGTATCTACAATGGGGGATGCTTCGTTGACCATACGGCTTCCACCCGCACAGACCGACTGGATAAAATCCGACAGCTCCTCTTCTCCGGCAAAGCTTCCCGCAAACCGTTTTAGTTCCCCTGCTTTTTCATAGAATATCCGGGATGCGCCATTTACTGAGATTTCCGTAACTTCATCATCCTCCACCAGCTCTTGGATTACCCCAAACTTCCGGAAAGATGCAAACAGCGCCTTAGCGTACTGCCTGCGCTGCCCAAAGGGCAAAAGCATTCTCTTATCCCTTCTGGCAAGCTCCGCTTCTATACTCTCCATCAGCTCTTCGTCAGATAATTCCCTACTGTTGTCCAATGCCTGCAGTACGGCTTCCTTTAACATTAGATATACCTTTTTATTGCCCAATTTTGGCCCCTCCGTACAAATCATTGCGGATATAATCACCAATACCGCCATACAGGCTGTTTTCAAGCAAGCTTGCATCTTTTTCTTTTGCAAACTGCATCTGTCCAGGAAGCATCAGGCGGTTCACATGCGCAATAATACCGTCCCCTTCCTTACTTAAGTATTCTAAAAATTCGTCCGTCCGCAAACAGTTTATCGTCCCCTCTTTACCCAAACAGTAAAAACAGTCAAACACAGGCATCATTTCCGCAAACCCCAAGAACACTTCCCCAAAGTCCACCAGGACTACATCATATCCACTGCGCCCCTTTAATGACACCAGTAATTTTTCATATAAGGGCTTTGAGATTTCCGACAAGTGCTCCGGATTCACCGCTGGCGGAATATAGTCAAAATTGCGATAGCTTAGCCGTATGCGGTGCAGGCCAGCCGCAAAATCATGCCCTTCCTGCATCATGCCATAGATAAGATCTCCGATATCCTCATCCGCCTGGGATTTTGTCAGCCCGTAAAAGCCACTGTGCCCCATCAGATTAACATAGAGTACTTTTTGTGTCTCCCCTAGAATCTGCGCCATTGTCATGCTAAACAGTATTTGATCCTCATGGCGCGCTGGGGAATATACTCCTATCATCTGGGCCGTTTCCTGCGGAAAATACAGCATATCTTTTTCTTCCTTTTGCCAGAGCATTGCCGATATCTGACAAAACAGCCGTTCAGCAGACTGGTATTTTCTGACATAGAAGCATCCGTCTTGCGGCGCTTCTTCTATGCCTTCGCAAAACAGGATCATTTTGGCCTGTCCCACGCCACCCCTCACTGCTTCCCAGAATACAGCCGTCATAACTACTGCGTCAAACGTTTCCCTTTCCTTACTCTCCAGAAAATATTTGGCGCACGTAAAAGTTTGAATTATAAAAAATTTTTCTTTTTTACGGATTAAATAACCTTTTAACCGCTCCAAATACGCTTCTTCTTCATCTAAAAATGCAATTTTTAACTGAACCAATTTCTCCCTCCGTTTTTATATGGCGTTACCATACAACCGGACAATAGAGCGCAGCATAAACGCCAAACAGAATAAACACAGCAAAAGCAAAATGCCCCTTCCCACTTTCCTTTGTTACACGGTAAGGAATAATTGTCCTGGTACGAAATATCCCAGCCAGATAACACATTGCCCCAAAAAGCTTCCGCCTTCTGTCCCGGTCAAACGTCAAAACAAAAAACGCTGCAAGCCCTGCCGCTAAAAACGTATACACCATGCACCTGCACAGCTCTCCAATTGTAAGTATTCCGCCTGTCATGGAAAATAATTTGATGTCGCCTGCCCCTAAGGCACGCATCTGAAATAAAAGATACAAAAGAACTATAGGAACAGATATGTTCCCAAGAAAAAACCATATGCCCCAGGCCCCATGCTCCATTACCTGAAACACCAACCCTGTAACTAGTCCTGTGGCAATCAGCCGGTTCGTTACCTTCCCGGCAAAAATATCCTGTAACGCTGCCGTAATCAAGAAGCAAAACAGCAGTATAACTTTTACACTTCCAATTCATCACCTCTCATTTTGTTTATAGTGTGGTATTATAACCCCTGTTATTGGATTTGTCTATAGCATTTTGAAAATTATTTTGATTTTGTGCAATTTTCACAACATACTATAAAACATAATGCCATAAAGCAGCGCAACACCGCCCGTTCCAAGGCTTCCAACCGTCAAAATGCTGATTGGATTTAACCCTACCGCCCCAGGAATTTTTGCCCCTGCAAGCAGCATATTAAAAAAACAAATTGCCATTACGCCCAATACCGTGCGCACCATAAAGTTTAAGACAATTTCCGCCCTCCTGCGTAAAAATCCAATTGCAAGTACAATAGCGCAAATGCCAGCCATCGCAATAATACTCATTTTCATATCCATAATCAAAACCTCCTGTTACACCATATACATTTTTTTGAGAAATATAACCTGAATTTGAATATTCTGCATTTTAACTGACTATAATTTAAAGAAAGAGGGTGGTTTTTTCACCGGACAATGTGCCTATGTAATGGTTTGGTACACAAAAAACCCAGTTTGGGAAAAAGAGAACGCAGGGGGTATGGTATTATGGATCGCATTCTTGGGAACAGCATCTTTTGTGATAAGCGCTATGCTCTGCTTCTGGAGGATCTGGAACGGACAGAGCATGATTTGGATTCTGCTTATATGAAGCTGGGGAATGTAACAGAGCCGGACTTGATTGACTGTTATATTTACGAGGTGCAGTCACTGCAGATGCGGTATCGGTTTTTGCTTAAGAGGGTAAAGCAGATAGAGGAGGTCGGTTAAAGGGCAGGAAGATGGCTGGGGCTTTATCTAGCCATCTTCCTGCCCCCTGAATGTCTACACTCTAGGCCAGAAATCCCCTGGACTGGCCTACATCCTGAAACATTTCTGTTAAATCGCTGCGGCCATATGTCACTCCGGCATATACCTGCTGTGTATTCTGCATCAGCGGGGCGGAGTGATCCGTTTTGGCTGCTTCTTTAAATGCATAATACAATTCCGTAAGTACTTTTTGGGCATGCGCTGCCGGATCCCAGCTGTTCTTAATGATGGCCTTTGCAAGCCCTTCTTTTGCATATGCATATAATGCATCAAGGTTTCTTGAGATCTCATACCCAAAATCCAGCGACTGTACCAGGGTGTCTATGCTGCGCTGCGCATGCTTGAGCGCATCACGGAAACCCTGATAATTGCCGCTGCCATAACAGGCTTCTGCGTCATCTATGTATGCTAAAATGATTTCATAGGTTACTACGGTCAGCCCGCTGCGGTTTGACTGGCTGATCCGCCTGGTGAAATCGCGGATTTGTTCCTGTTTCATATGGCATTGCCCCTTACTGCAAGAGCTGAAGCACACTCTGAGGCAGATCGTTTGCTTGTGCCAATACAGAAGTGCCTGCCTGCTGCAATACGGTATTCTTAGTATACTCTGTCATCTCTTCTGCCATGTCGACATCCGTGATACGGGATATCGCATTTGTCATATCTTCCTCAGAAGCGTCTAAGCTCTCTATCGCATACTCCAGGCGGTTCTGGTAAGCACCAATCGAAGAACGGACAGAGGACGCCGTATTAATCGCTTCGTCCAGCGTCGTAATCGCTTTGCCACCACCGTTTACTTTTGTAACATCTACCTCGTCCAAATAAAGCGTCTCACTGGAAACCCTTGGAATGCGCACTTCCATTGTCTGGTGTTCGTTGGCGCCAATTTGAAGGGTCATTGTCCCAATATCTGTAACTTCTATTTCAAGCTCCCCGCTCTTGCCGGGATCTACCATAAATTCCATTTCAAAGCCGCCTGCGTCCGTTACCTTGTACCGGTTGCCGTCTTTGGATAGCGTTGCCTGAGGGCCAAAGCCGGACGTTAGGTCAAGTTCCACATCCGCATCCTCTCCAGGCGTATTGATGATGCCGTCCAGCCCCAGAAAACTAGCCAGATCATTGTTGCTGCAGGAAATTTCTATTGCTGAGGAATAACCGTACTGATTGGAGACAAACGCTATGGAATCCCCCAGTTCAAACGCACGGTCTAACGGTTCGTAGCCTCCAGTAGACGGGAAGGCCTCATAATCCTGGTTTGCGCCTGCATCCACTACTATTAAGCTTACGTCTGCAAGCTCTGCACCTTGGCGCAGCTTTTCAAACAGCCCTGCTGCCTCTTCACCTTCAGATATAGTTATTTCTACGCCATTAATCGTAATTGCCCCCTCCGGCGATGTCCCAGTGCTGATAGCTGTCACAGCCGCCGACTGGGTTGCCGCGGTATTTATCGTCATTTTATACATATTTGTCTGTACCGCGTCTGAAATCGCCATGCGTGTAACCCCGTCCGCATATACGCGGGTATCGGATGTACCATCCAATAACTTCTTTGTGTTATACTCTGTATCCCTGGAAATACGGTCTACTTCTTCACGTAGGGAACTGATCTCTTGCTGGATAGCCTGGCGGTCTTCTAATTTGTTGGTGTCTGTTGCTGCCTGCACAGATAGTTCACGCATGCGCTGTAACATGCTGGTGATCTCGCCCAATGCAGAATCCGCAATCTGCAGTACACTTACGCCGTTCGATGCATTGTCGCTTGCCTTGCCTAATCCGTCAATCTGCGCCTTCATTTTATTGCTGATTGCCATACCCGCCGGATCGTCTTTTGCGTGGTTAATCTTAAGCCCCGAGGACAGCCGCTCCACGGAAGCGGCAAGGCCGTTTTCTGTCCGCAGTAATTGTGCATTTGAAATGACTGCCGCCATATTGTGATTAATTTTCATATTTTTTACCTTCCTATTCTTCTTGCGCGTCCGTGCTGTGCTGCTACATCCTTGTAATCATTTTTATTTTGCCTTCTGCCGTTTATATCGGTTTAAAATTCCAGTTCCTTAACGTTTTCTATGAAGCTCTTGGCAATTTTATAGAGCCGTCCGGTCTGTACTTTATACGTTTCGCTTTCCGTATCTTCCTGCTGCTGCAGTTTATTTAAGTTATTGGAAAAACGGGAGAAATTAAGGTTGTCAACCTGTGTTACCTGCAGATCTGCTTCGTCTTCTGAAAAGCCCTTTGCCAGATCCTGCAAATGTTCCTCAAACAGGTTTTTGGCCCCCTTGCCTTCTACTGCTATAAGCCCGGATACGCCCTTTTCTTTTGCTTCTATGCAAGCTGCAATTTTACCCGCTTTCGCGGTTTCAAACATAATTTCCACAATTCCTTTTTTCTTTGCCCCGCGGACGATTTTTAATGATAAATTTGTCACTTCATCTCCGACAAGCACTGGTATCGTATACTGCTCTTCCTGAGCCAGGCGCCCCGCAATCGAAAGCTGGGCATTCATCAGCTTTAGCTCCCGGATATCCACACTGGAAATATGTTCGTCCTCCGAAATCATTGTTTTCATAACATCTTCTGCTGTTTGTGCAAGCGCTTCCTGTGCTGCGGCCATTTCCTTGGGGGTCTTTAAAGCTTCTGCGAACCTGCCCAGTATCTCTTCACGGATTGCCGCAAAATCCACTTTTTCCCCAGAAAACACTTCATCGCTGTTAAACATCTGGGAAAATACCTGGCTTTTACGCCCCATAAAACGGTTTGCCGCTAAAATGTTGCTTACCGTCTCTGGAATTTCAAAGCGGGACAAGAAGCGGTAAACCTCTTCGTCTGCGTAAGCTGCCTGTTTTAACTCTTCTAACTGCTCTCTGGCATACGCGTTATTAAGCGGATCAGACTGGTTGGCAGTTTCCTTGGCATATTCTTCGAGGGCCTGCTTTAGCTGTTCTGGTGTATAGTCCTCCCATTCCGGCGTTTCTAACAGCTTTTTCATAGTAACCGGGGTCAGCGTCTCCATAGCATCTTTCATACAGCCTGCCTGGTATGCCGTCTCAATCTGGTCTGTAATGGATTTTGCCTCCGTATCTGCTTTATCAATGCCTGCAAAATCATCGTCTACTGTATAGTCCATGCCGCTTTTTTTTGCACTCCGTACAGCTGTCAACAGATTCCTCATGGTAAATTCTGCCCCTTGGCTGACCAGTGCGCCAATAACTGCCCCATCTGATTTTTCAATCTGGTTCATTAAACGGTACACACCGATAAACGATTCCCTCTCTTCCTTTGAAATACCCTGGCTATGCTCTAGCTTCCAAAGGTATTCGCTAAAACGCTCCGTGTCCTGCCCCTGGCTTTCGGAACGGATTTTCTCAGCCTTTTGGTTTAACTCGTCTAAATTCATATCCAGAGGGTTTTCACCCTGCCGTATAAATTCCCTCACTGTCGCCGGAGTCAGGTTTGCAAAGGTACGCTGCACCCGTTCGTCCGCCGCTTTCATCGATAATACCGATTCCTTTGTAATAGCAAGGCTGTTGTATCCTAAAATCCGCACGGCACGCTGGTTCGCTTCGTTCGCTTCCATACCCAGATCATCTAAAATATCCCCCACATTTGCAAATGCTTTTTGGATGGAATCCCCCAAATCGCGCCGTGGGGCGGTCATTAACGTTTCATAGCTTTCCCCTGCGCGTTCTAAGTCTTTTTGCAGGGCGTCTCCCGCTTCGTGCAGGGCGTTAACGGTTTCTAAATTTACTTTTGGCATACCAAGCACATATGCCGGCATCTGTTTTAAGCCGGAAACCTTTTGTGTAGTTTCCTGGAACAATTTTACCATAGACGTATCTGCGGCTGCACCTTTTTCTTTTAGCAGGGCTGCGTAATAGTCCTGTTCCTGCTGTTTTAGCTTTTCTACCAAAACCTCAAGCGGTTTGGTATCAATTACAATGCCCTGCTTTATCAGGGCGCGGTTTGCTTCGGTTGTCATTGCAAGGCGCGTTTCCTCCAGAACCCGTTTTGCGGTCAGGAAGGAAAGGGCTGTGCTGGCAGATTGTTCAGAGGCGCTTTGTCTCCCCTGCGTGCCCTGTGCCAACGGATCTGATACAGCCGGGGCACCTGTACTTTGCGTACCGGATAAGCCAGATGCTTCCATGCCTGTATCCTGTACCTTTTCACCTGGCAGGCCAGAAGCCTCTATACCTGTTCCTTGCCCAGCCAAAGCCTTACCAGATTCTATTACTTCCTGTGCAGCCGTAAGATCCATTTTCCCTTCTTTACGAAGCTGCGCTGCCTGCTCTAAATTCTCTACGGTAAGCTCTTGGTTATTTGCCACCAAATAGGCAAGATCTTCGTCCGTCGCCTCCGTGACAACCCAAACCGCATGCTCTGCCTGTGCTGTAGCCGAATATTCTGGCAGCAGCATAGCGTCTTTGGGACGTCCCCCTTCTGCTATCGCCGTTGCAATTGCAGACGCAATATCCATCCCGTCCGCGGGCTTGATACCAGTAAGCTTTTGCATATATGTAAACTGCTCTGGGGTAAATGATATACCGTTTTGAATCATCCACACACTATCTGAAACCGTCTGTTCATTTACCTCGCTGCCTGCTGCAGTAATGACCTGTTCGATCTGCCCTTGCAGCGCCCCCGCATCCACTGTATCACTAGCTTCTTTGGGCGCTGCCGCATTTACGGACGACTGTGCCAAATAAAGATTGGCAACTGTAGGCGGCAGGTGGTTTGTAAGCATATATTTTATAACATCCTTAGAAAGCGGGGCAATTTCTTCTGCCTGCTGGTACGCTTTAAGCCCTTCCGACAGATTATCCTCCGTTTCCGGCAAATCCGCGGCTTCAAAGCATTGGATTA
This sequence comes from Lachnospiraceae bacterium, assembly GCA_009911505.1. Taxonomy (GTDB): domain Bacteria; phylum Bacillota; class Clostridia; order Lachnospirales; family Lachnospiraceae; genus Roseburia_B. The sequence continues at coordinate 27,235 of QXXL01000086.1, forward strand.
GCTGATTAACTGCTGTTACGCTTCCCCCAATTGCTTCTAGCTGCTCCCTGGTCGGCGCACTGCCCATAGCAGAAACATCTACACCCGCTTTAGCGAGCTGTACCTTAATTTTGTCAATTGCCGTCACCATGGTTTTTACGTCGGAGCTGTCGATTGAAAATCCTTCTTCTTGCGCCTTCTGGTAATCTTCCGGCGTCATAGTGTTAGAAAGCACTGCCATCTGGTTCTTCTTATCCCGCGCATCCATCTGGCTGCTTACTTTTTCCTCAAATTCTTCCCGGGCACTCCTCCCTGATACCTCGTCTTTGCCGTATCCTGTCTGCCTTACACGGACAGATTTGCCAAGTTCATCTGCTTTTACCGCGGCTGTATGCGCAAAGGATGTAATGGCTTTCGCTTTTGCAAATGGTTTTTCGTTTTGTACTGCCTGATCAAATAAGGCGCTGTTTTCTATCTTCATGTTTTTTACCCCTTGTTTTGTTGATTGCTGCCGATTGTATTTTTTCATTATCTATTATTTCGGTTAAGATGGGAAAAAAATAAAGGGAAATTGGCTAAGTATCCAGCCAATTTCCCAAAATTCTATTCTTGATCCATTCCCTGCGCCAGAGCGTGTTTAGCATTTAGTTGCCTGTCTGGTTATAGTCTGAACCATTGTAATGGTTACTGGTATTATTTCCATCATTATAGCCTATAATACCGCCTTTATACGGCGCATCACCTAAGGTACAGTTTTCCACTATACACTCTGCAATTGTGCCAGAATTGTACCCGGCAATACCGCCGCTCCTCCTGTCGTTCCACTGTGGAACAGAAATATCTACAGAAGTTACCGTACATTTGATAATATTGCCATCATTCCAGCCTACGACTCCGCCGCCACTTAGTTCCCAGTTATTGCCTGATATCGCCAGATTATCGCTGTTGATTACACTTTCAATTACTGTCCCTTTATTATAAGCACAAATACCGCCAATATGGCCGTTTGCTGTGCTCAGCGTATTTTCTTGTGTACGGCAGTTTAAGATAGTACCATAGTTTGCTGAAACAATTGTCCCGGCGCGGCCCTCACTTCCACGGAGACTGCACTTCTTTACGGAACAGTTTGTAACTGAGCCATTGTTAATCGCCGCTATTGCCGCAACTTCGTTTTTGCCGTTAAAATAACTATTTTCTATCGTCAGGTTCTCTACCTTGCCGTTCTTACCAATAGCGCTGAAAATACCAATATTATTGGAATTTGTCATATTGGATACATTCATAATACTGAAACCGCCGCCGTCATATGTACCTTCAAACGGGACATCTGCTGTAAACAATGGCGTAATCCCTGTTAGCCCCGCATCTATATTGGCTGTTTGCTTAAAGCATACTCCATTGTGCTTCCAAACCTGCTGTAGCTGTTCCAATGTGGAAATCTCATATGGAAAAGCAGGTGAACCATTTCCAACCCCAAATTCTGATTTTGCATAGACCATAAAGAAATCGCTCTTTATCGTCGTCCCTGCCGCTACAACCTGGAAACAGTAGCTGCCCGGTGATACCTTATTGCCATTGGTATCTTTGAGATCCCAGATGACGCTTCCCTGTGTTTCCGGGCTCATTGTACCCATTGGATAGGACCGGATCACATTCCCAACCCCATCTACTACCTGTGTTACCACATTTGCAGCCGTATAAGAAAGCGTATAATTGTACACTGCTTTTGATACGTCCTCGCTGAGCAGCAAGTCACCGCCGTCTGCTGTCGTAACCTCACCGTCAACAACAAGGTTTTCAATGTTCAGCTTATATGTCCCTTTTATCCGCCAATTTGATTCTAGTTCTGCCGTAATAGTTACTTCACCTGTGCTTTTTGCTACTACAAGCCCCGTATTGGATACAGTAGCACGGCCGCTGTGGCTAGTAGACCATTTTACAGCTTCCGGTGTGGCATTTGCCGGGACAAAGCCCATTTGAAGCTGCAAGGTACCGCCTGGGGCTATTTTACTTAATGCGCCTGTAACCGTGATGCCTGTCGGTTTTACGGCAGCCGGGGCTGGTGCCGGTGCCGGCGCTGGCGCTTTTTTGGCTCTTACTTTTACTTGGCATTTTAAGGTTTTCTTTGCAACCTTTGCTTTAATTGTAGCCTGTCCTGCTTTTTTAGCTTTCACAACACCGCTTTTGCTGACTGTGCAGACAGATTTTTTGCTGCTGGACCATTTTACCTTTTTCTTCGTGCCTTTGACTTTAAGCTTTACAGTTTTGCCTACGGTAATTGTTACATTTTTCTTGTTCAGCTTTGGAGCGGCTTCTGCCTGGATACTGCTAAACCCTAAGGACAGTGCCAGGCACAGCACAGCGCCAAATAAAAACTTTCCAAATAATTTTTTCATGGTTTCCATATTTAACTTTTTCCTTTCTTCTCTGAAATTTTCTTTGGGCAGGTATTTTTACCCACTCTGCACCTGCCGCATCTGCATAGCAGCTTCCCCGTATTTCGCCCTAACCGTTGTATCACGCCCCCCCTTTTTCAATATTTTGCCCGCAAGCAATCTGCTAAAAGTACATGGATATACGGCCGATGCGGTCTCTTATACAACACAACCGGCAATCAACTGACGTTTTTTTGTCATTTATTGCTATTATCAATATATAAAACATAACTGGATTTGTCAAGGTTAGACGCTTAATAACGCCTTGCCCTCACAGGGAAAAATCCTTTCTGGGATGCTTTGTCGCAAGGATATCCCGCTGTTTTTCCATTGTTACATGTGTATAAATCTCGGTTATATTTATTGAACTATGCCCCAGCATTTTCTGAATATAGCGTATATCAACATCCGCTTCCAGCAGGCTTGTAGCAAACGTATGGCGGAACATATGCGGGGTAATATGCAGCCCAATACCTGCAATGGCAGTATATTTGTTTATCATCCTGCGCACAGACTGGTCAGACAATGCCTGCCCTGCCTGGTTTGCAAAAAAATGTCCGCATTTTTTCATCTTGCTGAAATAATCCCCCCTGTACTCTTCTAAAATCCCCGTCACATCATCATTGCCTAGCTGTATACGCCTTTCTTTTGCCCCTTTTCCGTAAATCAAAATCGTTTTGTCTTCCAGGTTTACATCATCTATCTTCAAAGAACATAACTCAGAAATCCTCATCCCTGTCGCAAACAGCAGTTCAATTACTGCAATATCCCTAAGGGCGCCCTTTTTCTGGTAATCTGTCTTTGCGCATTTACGCTGCTTATATATTGTCCCCAAAAAATGCTCTACCGTATGGAGGGGAATTGCTTTCGGCAGTATAACAGGTTCACGGAATTTCACCTGCACTTTATGAAAAGGGCTTTGCCCAATCAAATCCCTGTATTCAAAATAACGGAAAATAGCTTTTAATGAAGCAATTTTTCTTTTTACCGTCTTTGGCTTATATTTCTGATGAAGCCCGGCAATAAAGCTTTCCAGTATGGCAGGCGTAATTTGCGAAATGTCTGATACATTAGCCCCAGCCTGAAACTGCTCTAAATCAATCCGATATGCTTTTAAGGTTTTTTCATCTAGCCTTTTTTGATACCTGCAATATTCCAGATAACTTTTCATTTGTGCTTGCAACATATTCATTTTAAATCCTCCTTGTCTTTTGTATTAAATCAAAAAATCCTGCATGTAAAATTTCGGATCTACAACCCGGAGAATTAAAGTAAATCTTCAAAATTTTCTTAAAAACAGAAAAAGGCAGCATCATGATGTTTCGACCACATGACCTGCCCTCTGTCAGATATAGCTTAATAAAAACCTTCCTCTATCGTTTAATCGGCTGCATACACAATCCTGTAATATGCGCCCGCCGTCAGATAATATACGATCCCATACACTGCCGCAAACACCAGAATGCTTGCCACCGTACATCCCACAAACAGCCCCACATTCACAAAGCCCATAATTGCTAAAATCCGCTTTACGATAAAAAACGCAAACGCGATATGCACGCACGACAGCAGCAGCGGCAAAAAGAACACCTGTAAAATCTGCGTTGTAATAACTTTTTTAACTTCCCGTTTATCCATCCCGACCTTCTGTAAGATTTCAAACCGGCTCCTGTCCTCAAACCCTTCGGATACCTGCTTATAATAAATAATCAAAACCGTTGCCAAAAGGAACATCGTCCCAATAAACAGCCCGATAAAAAACAGGTTCGCATACAGCTTTTCAAAATACTCCAAATCATCAAATTTATTGCCAACCGTCGCCACATGCGGAATCCCCGCCCGGTTCAGGCAGTCGCGCAGCGTATTTAAAAACTGTTCCCGCTGCTGCCCGCTGCCGTCAATATCAAACCAGTATTGATACTTTATCTGCGATACCCCGCCGTCCGGATCCCTGCCGCAAAACAGATGGATTTCATCCGTTAGCCGCTCCAGTTCCTGCCGGCTAGAAACCATCATAAAAACGCAGCGGAAGCTGTTTTCAACCACTCCAAATTCATTATCAACATACAGTGTCATATCCTGTCCCTGCATCTGTTCCTGCGGAAGGTACTTTGCCGTAAATTCGGATCCATACAAGGTAAACGTTTCCCCGTCCCCAATCTGATCCGCGCTGTCCCAAATCCACACTTCGCCGTCCGGCAGTTCTTCCAGCTGCATTTTGTCGCCTGCGAACCGGTTGTATTCCTCCTGGGTAACAATATTCACCATCACCGCGCCTTCCAAAGCGCCGTCCCGATTGGATATTTCCGTAAACGCATTTCGTCCCGCTTCCTCTGAAATTAAAAACAGGCTGAATTTCTGAAATACATTTGATACGTCGACGCCATATTTTTTTGCATGTTCCGATACTGCCTGTTCCACTTCCGCTTCAACTAGGGCCGCTTCCGGTTCTATGCCGGCTTTTTCTGCTTCTGTAATACGCATCTGCTCCGTCGGGCACAGAAACGAAGTCTGCACATCTCTCTGATACGAACGGTTCACGGAATCACTGACCCCGGTATACAGAGAAATCGTCGTTGAAAGCACAATCAGAACCGCTGTACTCAAAATACAGATATTAGAAAGCCCTGCCGCATTTCGTTTCATGCGGTACATCATGCCGGAAACCGTAATAAAATGTGTTTTATGGAAATAATACCGCTTGTTTTTTTTCAGCAGCTTTAAAATTGCAACGCTTCCGCTCATAAACAACAGATGCGTCCCCGCCATAACCAATATCACGGCAAAGAAAAATACCGCTATAGCCCGAATCGGATTTTCCGTCGTTACCGCAATTGCATATCCTACCCCCAAACACACCACCGCAAGGACAGCCTGCAGCCACTTCGCCTTCGGCTCGCGTTCCCCGCGGCTTTCATCCTTTAACAAATCAATGGGGTTCATACGGGTAAGCATCAGCGCATTGCGCATCATACCCGCTGCAAAAACCAAAACAAACAGCAGCGCCGTGCGCAAAACAATATTTCCCGAAATTCCAAACGGTATCACAGAGCCAAACTTCATCATTTTCAACAACAGCAAAAACATCAGCCTGGAAAACAGGATACCGAACCAAGCCCTGCTGCCGTACAGCCAAACCCAAGGAGCGCAAGTTCCCAGAACAATACGTTTGCAATATGCCGTTTTTCCATACCCAGGATACTGTATAGCCCAAGTTCCTTTGACCGCTGCTTCATCAGAAAGCTGTTCGTGTAAAAAATAACGCCCGCCGCAAAAATCCCGCAAATCCCAACGCCCAGGCTCAGAACTTGGTTTACGCTTACAATACCGTAAAACCCTTCGCTCTTTGACGTCTGATCCTGGATGGCATAAATCATATAGAACAAGGCAATCATCGTCACTGCAGATATACCAAATGGAAAAAATATATTTTTATTTTTCTTAATATTAGTAAAGGCAAGGGAAACATACATTTTTTTACTCATTCTGCTCACCACCTGACAATAATACCGTTAAAGTATCGGAAATCTTTTTATACATTTCTTCATTAGACAAGCCCCCGCGGTAAAGCTGGTGAAAAATTTCCCCATCCTTAATAAAGAGCACACGGCTTGCATGGCTTGCTGCTTTTACACTGTGCGTTACCATCAATATTGTCTGGCCTGCTTCATGGATTTTTGAAAAAATCTTTAAAAGCCCTGAAGAAGAGCGCGAATCCAGCGCCCCAGTCGGTTCATCAGCTAAAATAATATCCGGTTCCGTAATCATAGCCCGTGCAACCGCCACCCTCTGCTTCTGGCCACCGGATACCTCATACGGGTATTTTTTAAGCAAATCGGCAATCCCCAGCTGCCCTGCAATTTTTGTAAGCTTTGGCGCCATTTCATCGTATTTTTTTCCAGCTAAGACAAGCGGCAGATAAATATTATCCTCTAAGGAAAACGTATCCAACAAGTTAAAGTCCTGAAACACAAACCCCAAATGCTCCCGCCTGAATTTTGCCAGGCTGCTTTCTTTAATAGATACGGTATTTTTACCGTTTAAGAGAATTTCCCCGTCAGTCGGGCGGTCAACCGACGCCAACAGGTTTAACAAAGTCGTTTTTCCTGAGCCGGATTCACCCATAATTGCGGTGTATTCACCCTGTTCTATCGTAAAGCTGATGTCCCGAAGCGCTTCTACTTTATTGCCGCCGAAGCGGGTAGTATATACTTTCTTTAAATGGTTAACTTGTAATAATGGCATTTGCGTTACCTCCTTTGTTACTGCTACTATAACAAAATATAAAAAAAGATGCCTTAGTTTTAGCTTACAATTCCGTTTTCAACCTTACGGTTTTGTAAGGTATTTAAAATTATTTTTAAATTTATAGATTTTTGGTATGTTGGCGGAAGCCTTCGGCTTAGAAAGCGAAATTCAAATGATAAATTCCGCCTGACCAAACCGGCGTTACATATGGAAAACGCAACAGACAAAAATATTCAAAACTTACCGAAAACCTATTAAATTAGTAAAGAATTTAAATATTGCGATTCCAGCAGCTGGCAAACAGCTTCTTTACGAAGCTAAAGTAAATTTCCTCGTAGACGAGACAACAAACCTGAAATCCGAAATATCTGAAATGAAAAGTAAGTTTACATAACCAGCGCAAACCGCCTGCTTCTTTTGAAAAGCAGGCGGTTTATGCTCTTGATAGTACGCCATAAAGAGGAATCGCAATATCAAATTCAACTATTCTCTTTTTCACACCATTTTGCAATCTCCCCAATTAGCTCAAGCGGTAAAGGCTTATCATATAAAAACTGAATTGTCCCTTTGCTTGTTTTATATTCCTTAAGCTTCCCCTCAAAAGCTTCTACCGCTTTAACTCCCGGGTATAAGCCTATATGCTTCTTAAAAGCCGCAAATTGTATCAAATTATGGTTTTTCCAATAAGTCGGCATACTCCACGATATTTTTTCCACCGCATCCGGCATCACAGACTTAATCGTTTTATTAATCCGGTATAAATAAGGCCGCGTTTGCTCTGGCTGGCGTTGTATATACTCTTCAATCGTTTTTGGGGCCTCGCCGCAAAAGTGCCCCTGATTTGACTTTTTAAAAGTGCGGCCACATTTCGGGCATTTCCACATTACTGTCCGCCACCTCACATCTAAAAGAATTTGTAACTTTATCCGCGCAGGATTTTATCCATAGATTTTCCCTTTGCCAATTCATCAACCAATTTATCCAGATATCTAATCTCCTGCATTAACGGCTGATCAATGGTTTCTACACGTCCCCCGCAAACCACACCTTTAATAGCTTTCCTGTTTAGATTTGGATGCGGCGCATTTCGGAAAAAATCCCCATCCCCCTTTCATCCATATCAAAAAACCTCCATGGATCAAGTAGAAAAAATACTACTGAAATGATTGGCATTCCCCATAATCTCTTTATTATTATCCTGTCTTTTATATATCTGCCATATAGAAAAATTATCTCTATTTAGCTATGCATCAAACAATGTTCAATTCTAACTATTGGACATTAACAAGTTAGTTTTTGCTTACTTTTTTGTGATTCCCAAAATATATTGATATGCAAATCCGATTCCATTACAAGTCAAGTTTTCACACATATGTGGTGGGTCGCTCTCTGAGAAACCCGTAGGACGTAATTCAAAACATCTTAATGAGCCAAATTTTCTATCAAAGGCAGACGCAAAATTATAGCAGGCAGATACAATTTCATCTTCTGATTTTCCTATCATATGAAGATAAATTCCTATGAACATAAGCGTACCTTCAACTAAACCGCATTGTGCCCTATATCCACCCGCACCATGCAATCCAACCGCAGACCAGATCGTTTGCGGCTCAATGGCAATTTCAAACAATTCGCTCAAACAGACAAGTGCTGTCCTTGCACAATTTATATCTTCTTTCCAGTACAGTTCATGTACCCGCTTTGTTATATATTCTTTCATTAATATGACACCTCTATGATTTCTGCATTTTATATCAAAACCAATTTGCCTGTCCTTTTCTAAATTGTGGTACATCGCCATGCTGATATGGGTTATAATTATTTAAATTACAGCCAAATTCTTTTAACAATTTTATTTTGTTATCAGATGTCCATTCGATAAGCGACATACCATCAAATTCCTCAATGCTACCGTCTGCATTGATAATATTGCCGCCCTCATTATTCTATGCCTTAATTGCTATATCCATTAATGGTTCTACAATTTTCATTGGCAATTCATCAAGATTATCAATTGCAAGCCACAAAAATGCACCAAACATTTTATCATTACCAATAAGGAACATATAGCCTATCAGCTCTTTTTTCCTGAAAACAAAATAAAACTGTGGCATTTTTCCCCAAATGACTTATCCATTATCCGACGCATTGATTTTATACTTCCATATGCAGGAAAAAAATCAATGGAGCTTAAAGAATTAATTGTTCCAAACTAATTTCTTTTGCAGGTGGCCATGAAAAATAATCTAGTACTCCATCCGGATAGGAATTGAAGTTTGGAGTCACCTGCTTTGTGCCAGTGCTAGGCAAAATTTCGACGGCGATGCGGTGGCATCGTCTAGAAATTTTAACGACGCAAT
>QXXL01000087.1 GCA_009911505.1 Lachnospiraceae bacterium
AAATGCTTTCATCAAAACTATCCCTCTTTACTCAATTCCCATAGACCTTATAAGTCAGGGATGTATAAGTCTGCGTCCCACCATCCTCATTAACCTTTCTGACCGGAATCAGTGACAAAACCTCTGCTATTACTGCAAAAACAATAATGAGATTCTTTTTTTGCCATGCCTCCTCATGCCCTCGCATCAAAACCGCCCTGTGCTTCCATACAGCCAGCAACACCAGCATTTATCTCCTGCCTCGCCGCCCGGAAAGCATCATAGTAAACAGCCTTAAAGGCCCCGTGTACTTCTGTCTCCGCTTTCGACTCCTTCTCATGCCAGCCCACACCCGCAGTATATGTAAGGATTTCTTCACCGTTGCCGTCATACACATGGATGGCAGAACCCGTACCTTCCGACTGGAACTTAGTCTCATACGGCTCCCCCAACAGGAGGCGCAGCCACCTCTCATCCGCCTCCTGTATTTCTTTCATATCCGCCATTTCCTGATTGAGTTTCCCCATCAGCGCAGGCCTATCTGGCGCGACTTTGGCAACCTCGCTTTTTCGCAAGGCGAGGAACTTATTCCCCATATAAATATTCTGCGCCGCATCCTCCCTGGCATATTCTGTTATCATTTCCCGGAGGGAATCAGACAACTTCCAGTCCTCCCTGGATGATGCCTTTCCCATCTTTCGGATGCCTGCCTGATGATTTTTTGCTATTCTTATTATATCCATTTAAGTCTCCTTCATTGTTTCCCTGAACGCCAGGGATGCCTGCCCGCCCTCTCTTACTTATCTGGAATATGAGCCCGGGGATTCCTACATACTAAGTCTACTTTTCCCAAAGATCACACCAGCCACTGCACCGAAAGCAGTTCCCAGGCAGAGTACAACTAACAAATGTTCAGGAGGCAAAACACTAAATTTTCCCCCAGCAAATGTTCCATAAGCTATACCCCAACCAACATAACTACATATCATAGTCCAAATCCCAGGCACAACCGCATATCCGGCATTTACTTGCCCATGATTTATAAGAACATATCCATCGCCTATAAACGTCAAAATCAAAAAATAATTCCTAAAATCAATGCTGCTTTTTTTATCAACCCTAACCCCCTTTGACAAATTGTTACAATATATTTAACTACATACTTCTTATTGAGCAGCAGACCTTGCAATCGCCCCCCATCCAAAACAGATATTTATAAACATAATATTGCCAAAAGCTCCTTGTACCTTTCCGCCTCATTTTTTATATCCCTGGCGGTGACACCATAATACAGATATATCTTTTTAAACAGCTTCTTCAACTCTTTCATGGTTTTCTTATCCCCGCTGAATGAGCCGTCAAGTACCTGCCAGACAGTCTCCACCCCTATCCGCATCATGCAATTCTTAGGACACCTAATCTCATAAATGTGGAAATCTAATGGGAAGATGTTTTCTGCAATTTCCGCTGCCATCTTCTCCCGTTCCTGAATCTGCCCACAAAATGTTTTTAAGGCTTCCACATCCTCCCCTTCGGGTGGCTTCAAATCCATCAGTTCACCGAGTAAATCCGGGCGGTGGCGCATTACAAGGGATGCCTTTAAGCACTTCCTCTGTTCCTGATAATGAAAAGACTGCTGTGAAACCTCCACCGCACCGTATTCCCGTTTCAGCAGTTGCACGACTTCCTCCAGTGTATGGGAATTGACGGTAATCCGCTTTTTTAGTCTGTTCCTTTTTAATTTGCGGAAATAATTCTGTATGCGTGTTGTGAGTTTTTCCCTGTCTCCCTTTCCGACAATAAAAATACTTGTAGGTCCGTCTGTGCCTCCTATAATAGAAACACTGCCTGCGCCCTTTCCCATATTTACATCTCCCATCCAAAAAATAAATCCTGCTCCCCGATTCCCCAATCAGCCGGAAAGCCAGGGATGCCTGCCCAGCCTTGCCGGACTGTGGCTTATTCGGGATATGAGTCCGATAATTTCTTTCCTTTCTTTATGTTTTTGCAAATAATCAGTTTTGAGATCCACTTGTAGACGATAACAGTATAACAGATTTCTTTTCCTATGTCATTTACAAAACTATGCCATACATTCCATAGTAGCAATCCCCAGGTTATTTTATATATTGTCACAAATTTATCTTGATGCCATTTGGGGCAGAGCCTTCCTTTCATCCGAAAAATCATATTGATAAGCGTTATAAGAAACAGGCGCCACAAAATAAGAGGGATGAAATCATCAGCTTCATACAGATCGATCCTATGACCTTCATGGAATTCCTGCTCGCCAACGGCGAAGAAAATCTGGCCAAGTATCTGGAGGACATGGATACCATAGAGCCGATTTCTGATGCCTTTTTCAATTCACTCTATGAGATCTGGTACTGGAGCCAGAATAATCCTCCCTATGAGGGAGACCATGAAGTATTTCTGTGAGAATGCTTTGCAATATCACATTGCCTGTGACAGTTCTTTGCTGAAAATTGCTTTGGCGAAGCCATCCTTTCTTCGGCAGCGGTATTCCGTATCACAGAAAATATTATTTCTAATGCCCTGCGATACTGTAAAGAAAAAATTGAAGTAGACATTTCCTTTTCGCAGCCGTTTCTTATAGTTATGATAACCGACGATGGCAAGGGTTTTTCGCAGAAAGACCTTGCGAAAGCAACAAACAATTTTTACAAAGGGAAATCTTCAAAATCTCATTTTGGTATCGGCTTATCCATATGTAAAATGCTTTCAGAAAAACATGGTGGTTTTATCCAGCTTGATAATTTGCCGGAAAAAGGCGCAAGGGTGATAGTAAAAATTAAAACAGAAAATTTATCTGCATTGTGACGGAATGTAGACAAATCCCTGTTAAACTCTCCTTATCACAAACGTTAGGAAACATTGAAAGAAGAGTTTTTTATGCAAAACGAAATAACAGCATTAAAAAAAGTTATGGAGGAAATGCAGTTCTAAAAGACAATTCCCTCACAATCAAAAACGGTATGTATGGGCTGCTTGGACGGAATGGAGCCGGAAAAACAACTTTCATGCGTATCTTATCTACCTTGTTGAAACCCTCTGACGGAAAAATTACTTTTGATAATATCCCTTTAGAGGAAACGAAGCAGATTCGTCCCTTGATCGGCTATCTTCCACAGGAATTTTCATTATATCCGGATATGTCGGTCTTGGAAACCAAGCGTTATTTAGCAGCCATGTCAAAAATTCCTAGTACTCCATCCGAACAGGAATTGAAGTTTGGAACCATCTGCTTTGTGCCAGTGCTAGGCAAAATTTCGACGGCG
>QXXL01000088.1 GCA_009911505.1 Lachnospiraceae bacterium
GAAATACAAAGAAACCAGGAAGAACGAAACTTATCTGTCGCACGACGGCAAAAGAAAAAAGAAAGGAGAGGTTAAATGAGTAAGATATATTATTGTGATTCAGTTGGGTGCGTGCTATAATTTCAATATTATTGATAGCGGCAAACCGATATTTAGGAGGATAAATTTATTATGGAAACAGTGATTTATGAGGGGATTCCCAATTATGCAAAAGAAGTTAGACAGAAAGTATTTGTAGATGAGCAAGGATTTCATAATGAATTTGATGATATAGATGAAACAGCTACACATATTGTAATGTTTGACGAGGATAAGATACCTATTGCAACATGCCGCATATTTTGTGATACAGCGATGAATACATATATATTAGGCAGGCTTGCAGTTATCAAAGAATATCGTGGTAAAAGTATAGGTTCTGTTATTGTCAAAGAAGCAGAAAAATATATTCAAAAAAGGGGTGGAAAATGTTTAGCTTTACATGCCCAGTGCAGGATAACTGCTTTTTATCAGGCTTTAGGTTTTACTAAATTTAGCGATATTGATGATGATGAAGGCTGCCCTCATATTTGGATGAAAAAAAGCCTTTAAAGATAATAAATTTGACGTTTATAACTGTCAGTTTGGAGGTGATTATGGAACTTAAGAAATTGGACTATGCTATGACTGTTTGTAAAGTCGCATCAGAATCTGATATTGAATTAAATAAGGAGTTTTATTTCATCGGAAGAACGGATGAAGAATATTCATTAGTGTGTATTACTGAAGATACGCCTGCAAATACGCTGGAACGAGAGGATGGATGGAAAGGCTTTAGAATACAGGGGATATTGGATTTTTCAATGATTGGTATTCTATCCCAACTGGCTGATATTCTAGCAGAGAACAATATCGGAATATTTGTCGTATCAACTTTTAATACAGATTATATTCTTGTGAAAGAAGAAAATTTTGAAAGAGCTTTAAAATCATTAGCATTTGCGGGATATGATATAGTCTGATGTAAGTTGATATTTGGTACCCAAAAAGTATTATGAGGTTGTTTTGATAGGAGGAAATATGACACTACAACAATTAAAATATATGATAACCGTTGCGGAAAGAGGTTCTATTACAGAAGCGGCAAAAGAACTTTATATTTCTCAGCCAAGTCTTTCCGGCGCAATCAAGGAAGTAGAAAAGGAATCTGGAATAACAATTTTCAGCCGCTGCCGGGCAGGAGTAGCGCTGACAAAGGAGGGAATGGAGTTTTTAGGATATGCAAGGCAGGTTGTTCAGCAGATGGAACTTCTGGAATCAAAATATATTGATAAGAAACCTGCAAAACAAAGGTTTTGTGTTTCAACCCAGCATTATACTTTCACAACAAATGCGTTTGTGGAGTTGATACAACATTTCGGGCAGGAACGGTTTGAGTTTATCCTAAATGAAACGCAGACACACCAGATTGTGGAAGATGTACGGAACAGGTTTAGTGATTTGGGAATCCTGTATCTTTGCAACAGCAATAAAAATGTGCTGAGAAAGTTGTTTGATGAATACAATCTGAATTTTTTTGAATTGTTTACTGCAACGCCTCATATTTTTATAGGTAAAGACCACCCGTTGGCAAAATGCGCATCTGTCAGGCTGGATGATCTGAAACCATATCCCCGGCTTAGTTTTGTGCAGGGAACTTATGAATCTTCCAATTATTCGGAGGAACTTTTCAGCAATGAACCCGCTGAAAGGAGTATTAAGGTCAGCGACCGTGCAGCGATCGTAAATTTGATGATTGGATTGGATGGATATACAATTTCAAGTGGTATTTTCCCTAAATATCTGCAAGGAGATTCTATTGTTTCTATCCCTCTGGAGGAAGATGAGGTGATGCATATTGGGTATATACTAAATAAGGATAAAGAGCTGTCGGAATTGGGAGAGATTTATGTTGAGGCTTTGAAACAATACCGGACATAAATAAAACATAGGCTTATCCTATGTAACAGCATATAAAACAGGTATTACTTATTACATGGCGTTCCGTGCTAAGATATAGAAACGGAAAGGAGGCAAAAAATGCCGGGTTATGTATTAGGTAATTTTTTTATCTATTCTGTTATCAATGCTTTTACGCCAGGACCGGGAAATATACTGGCGTTAAATACGGTAACAAATTATGGATATAAAAAAGGGAGGCCGCTTTATTGGGGGATATTTGCAGGATATTATGTTGTACAGGTAATTTGTGCTGTTTTCGTGTTCGGGGTAAGCACCTTTTTACCGGATTTGCTTGGAATTATGAAATACATAGGAGCTGCCTATATTTTATGGCTGGCAATCCATATTGCGTTAAGCAAACCAACTACAGGCACTGTGGAAAAGTCAGCATCATTTCTAAAAGGATTTTTACTTCAGTTTGTCAATGTAAAAATCTATTTATTCGGAATTACGGCATTGACAGGATATGTCACGGAATATAGTGCCTCTCTATGGGTTTTGCTCTTATTTGAGATTATCATAGCCACGATTGGAACGATTGCAACGCTTACTTGGATTGGTATGGGGGTATTGATACAGAGGGCATATCAAAAATACTACAGAGTAATTAACATTATTCTTGCATTAACATTGTCAGAGTGTGTGTATAGCATGTTGAAGTAGTGAAAGAAGATGTTGCATACATGCAGATAAAAAGAAACATTCTTTTAAATCCCGGTCCTGCAGGCTCTCTCCGAAAAATCCTGCTTTCAGTTTATGATTCAATCTGAAGATAAGGATGCCGCAGGAAATGCGACCTATAAGGACTGCGGAACCAATGAAGCAGACGGGCGGATCTATTATGAAGATGAAGCCACTTTTGACGGCGAAAAGCATACGCTGACACGGGATTCTGCTTTCGGTCAGGTTTCCTATATCACAACCTATTATGTCTAGGACATTCCGGACGGCCAGCTCGGCTATATTGTGACGGAAGATTTCTTCGCCCCGGTCAAAGGCGTCCCACCCCGCTTCTCTCACTGGGCAAAACCAAGATGGTGAGCGAACTGGCTGCCTTCCTGAAGAAACACGCAGCCCTGCTCATGCTGAATCTGGACGGTCTGACCGTAAAACTCGTTTACGAGGACAGGAAACTTGTGGAAGGCTCCACCAGAGGCGACAGCAATGAAGGGGAACTTATTACCCACAATGTCTCCGCTTTCCGGAATGTGCCGCTTTCCATTCCTTACAAGGAACGCCTTGTAAGAACCGGTGAGGGATTCATCCATAAGAGCGGCTTTGAGCGCCTGAAAGATATCCTGACAGGCAGCGACGGGATGGTGCTGCGCTTTGACAGCTTTTCCTATTCCGCAAGCCTCGGTAGGACCGGACACCATTACAATGATGGCATTGCCTTCAAATTTAAGGATGACACCTATGAGATGGTCTTCCGCCGGGAAGAATGGCAGACAGGACGCAGCGGCGAGATTGCCCCAGTTGCAGTCTAAAGCTGCATCCCGGATGCCGTATCCTAGTCTCCATGCGCAACATGATCATCCCCCATGTGGAGGAAAATCTGAACCTCAGGGACTATCGGGACATGACGCCGCAGACCTGCCTAAGATTGCTGCAAATGAAAAAAGCATTGATAACCTGTTTCTGCTGGAAGACGGCACGGAAGTCGTAAAACATGAAAGCCACCGGGCTTACGGAGAAGGAACTTCTCAATCTTCAAAATGAATTATTAACGGTATAAAAAGTGTATACAATTTTTAGGACCGGTTCTCGCTGGTCCTTTTTAACTATGATATATCTTCAGTTAAGAGCGTTTGCGGAAGGATTTGAACCTTCGGTGCGTTGCCGCACACCACCTTAGCAGGGTGGCACCATAAACCACTCGGACACGCAAACGGAAAGTGGATGGGGCAGGACTCGAACCTGCGGTGTTTCTGTGTGACGGATTTACAGTCCGCTGCCCTCGCCGCTAGGCAT
>QXXL01000486.1 GCA_009911505.1 Lachnospiraceae bacterium
TATCACCTCAAGGATTCATCTACACATATATTTTCGTATATGCAAATCTTTTTGGCAAGAGGTTTGTCAACAGCTCGTTTTTGTCCAGAAGTGGTCTGGTACATCTTCTTTTTCGCATGAGCCTTTGAAACATGATTCGATTTACGCCCTTGGGCATCTCCTTTTTGGGAATCCATGCCCATATGTTCCGAAAAAGTATTATTTTCCTTTATCTGCCCCTGCCCGGACTTCTGGACTTTTTGTCCAAAAGTTTCCTGATGCGCCTGCATACTCTTTTCTGTCTGCTTTTTCCTGCCTGCGCTCCGCCCCGCCCTCCCGGTGCCAGAATCCCTCGGCTGATAGGCAGCGCTGCCGCCGCCCGTAAAAGCATTTCCGGCTCCCTTCTGGAACTCTGTATTTGCTTCTTTACGGTAGACGGTATTCTGTTTTTTCTTTCCTTTCTTTTCTGCCATTAACTGTCCTCATCTTCCTTTTTCACTGATTCCTCCGGTTTTGTATTCATAATCGCATAGGTCTTTGTATCTGCCGGGTACTTATCCACAAACGGGATAACCACGTTGTCAAACAGTATCAGACCGCTTCCCGGTTCAGAATTGGTGACGTGCATAAGCTGTTTTTCCGACAGCCCCAGTTTATCCGCCAAGATATGCTGGTCTTTGGCATTCTGGTTCAGCAGATATACAAAATCGCTGTTCCCCAAGATGCCCTCGATTTCCTCTGATTTCAGAAAATCGCCTACATTCTGTGTCAGCCCGGTAGGGATTCCGCCCCATTTTCGGAACCTTTTCCAAATCTCCACCGAGTAAATGGCAGTCTGCTTCTCTTTCAGGAGCAAATGGAACTCATCACAGTAGTATCTTGTGGCAACCTTGCGTTCCCGGTTCTGTGACACCCTGTTCCATACCGCATCCTGCACAATCAACATTCCAATCTCTTTTAACTGGTTACCCAAGTCACGAATGTCAAAGCACATAATCCGGTTATGGGAATCCACGTTAGTACGGTGGTTGAAATAGTTCTGCGAACCATGCACATACAAGACAAGGCTGTTGGCAATCCGTACCGCTTTCTGCTTCGCTTCCCTCTGCATCTCCGGCGCAACGTCCCTCGGCTCATACTTTAACAGCGCATTATACAAATCTTCCAGTATGGGCATATTCTCCGGCTTCGGGTGTTTGAAATACCCGTCATAGATGTGCTTGATACAGGTGTCAATGATGCCCTTCTCGTCATTTTCCAGACCGTCCTTCCCTCCGGCTATCAGGTCACACAGGGTAATCAGGAAATCACTCTTTAATTTGAGCGCCTCCTTATCCCCTTTATGGGAAAGCTGAATGTCCATCGGGTTCAGATAATCCTTTGAGTTTGTGGCAAGCCTTACCACCTGCCCATGAAGCGCCCGCACCAGTGGGAAATAGTCGGCTAAGTCGGGGCGGTTACCCGCCCTTTCTCGCCTAAGAACCGTACATGAGCGTTTCCACTCATACGGC
>QXXL01000487.1 GCA_009911505.1 Lachnospiraceae bacterium
TGTAGTGGTCAAGCTTTTTTGTAACACTTGTGGCTAAAAAAATATTTCCTTTATAATTAGGGTTGTGGCAGCTTCCGCCACCCTTGACAGATACCCAAAGGGATGCTGACAAATGGATACCGATGGCGACGAACTCAGAAACAGGCTTTTACCTTGCGGCCGCCATCGGATTTGGAAGTGTACCATCCCTTTGGGCATCCGTCAAGGGCAAGCCCCTACGGGGTGGCTGCGTTCCCTGCTCCGGCTCGGAATCTTGAAACAAGCCGTTGTCATGCACATCGCGCTTCGAAAGGTGTCCTGTATCCGTTGTAGGAATGGGGGCGCAGATGGTTGTAAGTGACGTAAGCGAATTCCTCCACTGCGCGGTACAGTTCTTCTTCCGTCCGGAACCCATGCAGGTTGGTGCATTCATTCTTCAGGGTGTTGAAGTATCTCTCCATCGGCGCATTGTCGTATGGGTACCCGGCTTTGCTCATGCTCTGAGTCACGTGGACAGATTCGCAGAACTCTATAAAAGCCTTCGATGTATACTGACTCCCCTGGTCGCTGTGCAGGATCAGGGCATCCTTTGCCGGATGCTGGTAATCCAGCGCCTTGCGCAGGGTGCGGACAGCCAGGTCGCTGGTGATGTGCCGATCCGTTATGCTGGACACCACGCTCCGGTCATAAAGGTCTATGATAGTACAGTTATATCGGACATCTCCATTCTTCAGGAACAGATATGTGAAATCCGTACACCATTTCTGGTTCGGCCTGTCCGCATGGAAGTCCTGTTTCAGCTTGTTCCCGAACACCTTATGGGGGCGCCCGGGCTTTGTCCCCGGCTTTTTAGGACGGACAATGGAATGCAGCCCCATCTCGATGTTCATATATTTATGGATAGTCGTCTGGCTGTAGCGGTAGCCTTTGCGCTCCAGATAGGCCGTCATGCTGCGGTAGCCGTCCACTCCGCTGTGGCTGTGGTAAATTTCGTCAATCTGCTTCTTGACTTCTGTTTTTTGGGCATAATACCCCGCCTTCCGGTGTTTCCGGTAGTTATAGTAGGCATTCGGGCAGATCCTCAGCCGCCTCAGTAACCAGCGAATGCCGAATTCTTCATAATGTTGGTCGATGAACCGGTAAGCCTCTAACCGATCTCCTTCGCAAAGAATGCCGCCGCTTTTTTTAAGAATGCAATCTCCTTCCGTAATTCTTCATTTTCCCGTTTTAATCTGAGGTTCTCCTTCATGGAGTCATAATCTTCTTTGGCTTGAGGGTCTGTCTGGCATTCTTTGCTGAATTCGCTGCACCACTTGGAGATGCTGGCTTTGGATACGCCATACTCAGCGGTGATGCTTTTGTAGGTTCGTCCTTCCTCCTCATGGAGTCGGATGATCTTCTTTTTAAATTCGGGAGTGTAGTTTTGTGACATAATGAGTACCTCTTTTCTTGTAATTTTGATTATATCCCATTAGCCACTCCCGTTACAACTTTAGTATAGCATTTCAC
>QXXL01000488.1 GCA_009911505.1 Lachnospiraceae bacterium
CGCTCCACGGTACGCTGGTCGGGAAAGTGGTTATTTGCCATGATTTTTACCGCCTCCGTTTTTATCTTCCGGAAACTCAGATGTTTCTATATCCACTGGCGCTTCCTCTGCCGGAACGTCAACATCCGTATACCCAGCATTAGTGGTTGTTGTGCCAGTTTCTATGTTTCCTGCCAGCCATTCCGGTTTATGGCCGGATTTCCAGGCGCTATTGCCAGTGAGGTTTCTCAGCAGGATTTTGCGAGCGGTTTTATACTCATCCCCGATAAATCCTAGCCGGACAAGGAAGAGACGCATATTGAACTTGGCGTTTTCTGCCGGCTTTTCCGTTGCTGTTACCCGCTTCTGGTTCTTTGCCATTTTACAGAGAGCAGCAACTAAACGGTTGTAAGCGTCGGCTTCGCCGTCCAGACCGTGAAGAGTGAACCACGGGAAAGTGATTTTGCCGTCACATTCCGTAATCGGCAAGTCATCCGTTTCCAGAGCCTGCTTCAGTAGCGCTGCTTTGCTAACAATGATTTTCTTGAGGTTCTCCAATGTTTCTTGGGTAAATCCCGCGTCGGGGATCTCGACCGTAAAAGCAGTGGGCGCATCAGCATCCGGTGCCGTTTCTGCCGTATTTGCTGTTACGGTTCCCTCCGCTCTGCCCACAGCGTTTTCTTCTGTTGCAGTTTCTCCTGTGATTTCTGCGTCCGTAACGGATTCCTCCATAGTAAGTTCCGCTATGGCGATTTCCTCTGCGGCAGCATCTTCCACAGTGATTTTTTCTGCTGTAAACCCCCGTTCCTGCAAGTCGTTAATAAGTACCGCCGCAAAGTCGGGATGGATGTTGCTGTTATATGACAGTACGCCATTTCGGTTTACGGTATAATCCCCAACCGTATAAGCGAAACTGGGTGCGCCCTGGTATACGGCATGCAGGCCTAACACCTGGCTCATGGCCTCAATTAACGGCTTCCTGTCGCTACCGTGAAGATTGTAATTATATTGGAAGTTCATATTTTCGCTCCTTTCGTTTTTATTACACACACATCTATCACTCTGATTGCTGGTTTCAGCAAGTCTTGTTTTTATAAAATATTGTGGCGTAATGTGTGCGCTATTCGTTTCCCGTACTGCC
>QXXL01000489.1 GCA_009911505.1 Lachnospiraceae bacterium
TGAATATTCTAACGCTTCGGAGCCACCGTTTTATAGCTTGAGAGCCATTTGATTTTGGTATTCTAATGCTTGAGAGCCACCACAACATCTAGTGGTCTTTGATATTTGATTTTATATAGGATCTCCTATAGATTTTGATAGAAAGCCTGGTGCTTTTAATAAATCTATAGGAGGTCTTTTATTATGTACAAAAAGACGAAACCCAGAAGCGTAATGGAGCTTCTAAACAAAAATCTAAGCGAAAGGGAGGTGGCGGCAATACTTGGATGCTCAAGAAACACAGTCTCTGAAATTAAAGAACTCTGCAGACAGCAGGGCATGACTTGGGATGACATTCAGGATATGACAGATGACGGGTTGTACGATATTTTATATCCTAAGAAATTCAAGCGGACAACAAACTATGTGCCTGTCGATTATGCATACGTACATTCAGAACTCAAGAAAACTGGAGTGACTATGAAACTGCTGTGGGAAGAGTATCGGGACAGATGCGTGAGCGAGGGCAGGGAATACTGTGCGTATCCTACATTTACTGTCAATTATTACAAATACACTGGCGAGAAGAATTATACCAGCCATATACAGCACAAGCCGGGAGTCGAGGCAGAGGTGGATTGGTCTGGTCCTACAATGTCATATGTGGACGTGGATACCGGAGAAATCATAACCGCATATCTGTTTGTCGCCACACTGCCATACAGCCAGTATGGGTATGTGGAAGCAACCACGGATATGAAAGAAAAGGCGTGGCTTGAATGCCATGTGCATATGTTTGAATTCTTTGAAGGCACGCCTGTGAAGATTGTCTGCGACAACTTGAAAACTGGTGTTGTGTCCCATCCTAAGAAGGGCGAGATCATCCTCAATGATGCATATCTGGCATTGGGGGAGTATTACATGACCGCCATCATGCCTACAGGCGTTAAAAAGCCCAAGCAGAAAGCCAGCGTAGAAGGTTCCGTAGGCAAGATTGCGACGGCTGTTATAGCAAAGCTTAGGAATGAGATATTTACATCACTTGGATCGCTAAACTCAGCTATTCGCAAGGCTGTAAAGGAGTACAATGACAGACCGTTCCAGAAAAGGGATGGAAGCAGGAGCGCTGTTTTCAATACGCAGGAAAAGGCTTATCTGAGAGCCCTGCCGTCAGTCCCTTACGAGGTGTGTGAATGGTCTTACGGACATAAGGTGGGCAAGAACTCCCATATAAGCTTTAACAAGGGCCAATACTCTGTTCCCAGCAGATATATTGGCTGTAAGGTTGATGTCAAATACAACTCCCGCCTTGTCTTTGTCTATTATAACAGAAGCGAAATTGCAAGACATGAAATCCTTCCCAAGGGCATAGTAAACGGTGTCAGGACAGATGAATCCCATCTTCCGTTTCCGCTTAAAAAGAATAAGCAGGCTGAAGACCTGATTGACGCGGCCAGAGAAATCGGGCCGAATACTTTTGGGTTGATCCGAAGGATGTATGACG
>QXXL01000490.1 GCA_009911505.1 Lachnospiraceae bacterium
TTGCGGCATGATGCGCATCCAAATTTGGGGCGCATCATGGATGCCCCCAATGCGTATACAGCCGCAGAAAAGGAGGGCAAAAATGTTTACCAACCAGTTCGGCTTAGAGGTCGAGTTTACCGGGATCACCCGGCAAGAGGCAGCGAAAACCGCCGCATATTATTTGAACGGCATGGTTGATGTCAGCGGGGATTACTACGACACCCACAAGATTACAGTTCCTGATGGGCGTGTATGGAAAGTGATGTACGATGGC
>QXXL01000491.1 GCA_009911505.1 Lachnospiraceae bacterium
TCTAGTGACAGTTACAGTGTAGAATTGGTCAGCCCCATCCTGCTTTATCGGGAGGATATTGACCAAGTGCAGGCTTTAGCCAGGAGGCTGAGAAAAGCCGGAGGGTTTACTAATCAGTCCTGCGGTATCCATATCCATCTGGACGGTTCTAACCACACTGCCCGGAGCATCCGCAACTTTGTAAACATCATTGCGAGCCATAATGATTTATTCTACAAATCGTTACAGATTGCCCCGGAACGGATGCGCTACTGTAAGAAAATGGACGCATACCTCGTGGAACGGATGAACCAAGTGAAGCCAAAAACTTTCAAACAAATCGAATCGATCTGGTACGAGAATTACTCAGGCAGTCGCAACGGTCATTATTACCAGAGCCGCTATCATTTTCTTAATCTGCACAGTTTCTTCCATGGCAACCATACCGTGGAACTTCGGGGCTTCAACAGCACGCTCCATGCCGGGAAAATCCGGGCATATATCGTGCTGGCTCTAGCGCTCAATCATCAGGCATTGACACAGAAAAGCGCCAGTTACCGGAAAGTACAGGAAGAAAATGAAAAGTTTGCGATGAGGGTTTATCTTAACCGCATCGGGTTCATTGGCGATGAGTTCAAGAGCTGCCGGGAGCATCTGTACCAGCATTTAGACGGCAACGCCGCCTGGAGGTACGGTTCGCGGGAGAATGTCAGGAGCCATGCGGGCACCAGAAATACCGAGAATGGAGGACAAACGCATGAGTAAGAGTAACCATCCAGAAAAAGACAGATTCTATATCGCCTACGGTTCCAATCTTAACCTGGGGCAGATGGCAAGACGCTGCCCAACGGCAGAAATCGTCCAGACCGCATATCTGCGGAACTACCGGCTGATGTTCCGGGGCAAAGGCACTGCCGTAGCAACGGTGGAGAAGCACAAAGGCAGCAAAGTGCCGGTTCTAATCTGGCGGTTACAGCCAAGTGACGAACGCGCCCTTGATGCCTATGAGGGCTATCCCCATCTTTACCGCAAAGAGATGCTGCGGATGGCAATAAACGGCAG
>QXXL01000492.1 GCA_009911505.1 Lachnospiraceae bacterium
TTGCGGCATGATGCGCATCCAAATTTGGGGCGCATCATGGATGCCCCCAATGCGTATACAGCCGCAGAAAAGGAGGGAAAAAATGTTTACCAACCAGTTCGGCTTAGAGGTCGAGTTTACCGGGATCACCCGGCAAGAAGCAGCGAAAACCGCCTCATATTATTTGAACGGCATGGTTAATGTCAGCGGGGATTACTACGACACCCACAAGATTACAGTTCCTGATGGGCGTGTATGGAAAGTGATGTACGATGGC
>QXXL01000493.1 GCA_009911505.1 Lachnospiraceae bacterium
GCTAGTGACAGTTACAGTGTAGAATTGGTCAGCCCCATCTTGCTTTATCGGGAGGATATTGACCAAGTGCAGGCTTTAGTCAGGAGGCTGAGAAAAGCCGGAGGGTTTACTAATCGGTCCTGCGGTATCCATATCCATCTTGACGGTTCTAACCACACTGCCCGGAGCATCCGGAATTTTGTAAACATCATTGCGAGCCATAATGATCTATTCTACAAATCGTTACAGATTGCCCCGGAACGGATGCGCTACTGTAAGAAAATGGACGCATACCTTGTGGAACGGATGAACCAAATCAAACCAAAAACTCTCACGCAGATTGAGTCTATCTGGTATGAGAATTACACGGGCAGCCGCAGCGGCCGTTACCATAACAGCCGCTATCACTTTCTCAATCTGCACAGCTTCTTCCACGGCAACCATACCGTGGAACTCAGAGGGTTCAACAGCACGCTCCATGCCGGGAAAATCCGCGCTTATATCGTACTGGCCCTGGCGCTCAACCATCAGGCATTGACGCAGAAAAGCGCCAGTTACCGGAAAGTGCAGGAAGAAAATGAGAAGTTTGCGATGCGGGTTTATCTGAACCGCATCGGGTTCATTGGTGATGAGTTCAAGAGCTGCCGGGAACATCTGTACCAGCATCTGGATGGCAACGCCGCCTGGAGGTACGGTTCGCGGGAGAATGTCAGGAACCATGTTGGCACCAGAAATACGCAGAATGGAGGACAAGCGCATGAGTAAAAGCAACCATCCAGAAAAAGACCGATTTTATATTGCCTACGGCTCCAATCTTAACCTGGGGCAGATGGCAAGACGCTGCCCAACGGCAGAAATCGTCCAGACCGCATATTTGCGGAACTACCGGCTGATGTTCCGGGGCAAAGGCGCTGCCGTGGCAACGGTGGAGAAGCACAAAGGCAGCAAAGTGCCGGTTCTCATCTGGCAGTTACAGCCAAGTGATGAACGCGCCCTTGATGCCTATGAGGGCTATCCCCATCTTTACCGCAAAGAGATGCTGCGGATGGCAATAAACGGCAG
>QXXL01000494.1 GCA_009911505.1 Lachnospiraceae bacterium
GGTTGATTATTCTTACGTCCATAGAGAGTTAAAAAAGACAGGCGTCACAGAAAAGCTCCTTTGGGAAGAATACTGTGCCGGATGTGAGAAAGACGGGGTGAATGCATGTTCTTATATAACATTTGCCAAAAATTACAAGAAATTTACGGCAGATAAAAACTATACGGGCCACATAGAGCATAAACCCGGATTAGAGGTTGAAGTCGACTGGTCAGGTCCGTCAATGAACTATATGGACCCTGATACCGGTGAGCGTGTAACGGCATACCTGTTTGTTGCAACAATGCCATACAGTCAGATGATCTATGTGGAAGCCGCAACAAGCATGAATGAAAAAGCATGGCTTTCCTGTCATGTGAACATGTTCCAGTTCTTTGGCGGCACACCAGTAAAGATTGTCTGTGATAACCTGAAAACCGGAGTGACCCTGCATCCTAAAAGAGGCGAGATCATACTAAATGAGGCTTATCTTTCCCTTGGCGAGTATTATTCCGTTGCTATCATGCCTACAGGTGTCAAAAAGCCGAAGCAGAAAGCAAGCGTTGAAGGGAGTGTGGGTAAGATTGCCACGGCTGTCATCGCAAAACTCAGGGACGATGTATTCACATCATTAGCCGCATTAAATGCCGGTATCCGGAAAGCAGTAAAAGAATTCCATGACAAGCCGTTCCAAAAACGCCCCGGCAGCCGCCGGAGCATCTTTGAAATGGAAGAAAAGCCATATCTGAGAACCCTGCCGCTTATCCCCTATGAAGCCTGTGAATGGTCTTATGGGCATAAAGTTGGCAGCAACTCCCATATATGGTGGAACAAAGGCCAGTACTCCGTTCCATACAGATATATCGGCTGCAAGGTGGATGTCAAATTTAACAGCCATCTTGTATTTATCTATTATAACAGAACAGAGATAGGAAGACATCAGATACTTCCCAGACATATGGCAAACGGCATGCGGACAGGGCCGGCTCATCTGCCATTCCCGCTTCGGAAAAATCTGTCAGTGGAGGCCCTGCGCGACAGGGCAAGGGAAACAGGCCCCAAAACCTTTGAAGTAATCCGCAGGATGTTTGACGAGGCAAAAGTAGAAGAACAGCCCATGCAGACAGCAGGAGCCATACTTTCCATAGCTGACATCTATTCACCCCAGATCCTTGAAAAAGCATGTGATAAAGCGCCCAGGCAATACCATATGCCTTATTATAAGGCCATCTATTCCAATGCAAAGAGCATAAACAGTGGGAAAGAACTTACAGAGTTTAAGGAAAACAATAAAAAATCCGGAATTGTCAGAGGCGCGGATTACTACAGAAAAGGAGAGACAACAAATGAACATTGAAATAAAAAAGAGTTTATCGGTATTGGGACTTGGCGACCTTGCAAGGATCATAGAAATGCAGGAAAAAGATATAAAGCTTGTGGATCTAAGCTACGAAAAGCGTCT
>QXXL01000495.1 GCA_009911505.1 Lachnospiraceae bacterium
CTCCATCTGTTCTATTATACTTTCCTATTGGGAATTTTCCATGTCTAACTTGTACTAATTATATTCTAACACCAAGGCAGAGCCGTCCTACGGCGGGCGGGATTATCTGGATAAGCAGGACTTCATCATTGAAAAACAGAAGAAAATACTCTCCGCACAGGGGGAAGCCTTGACGAAAAACACCGTAGCCATAGCGGAGCAGGAAAAGAAGTTTGATAAAGCCGCAAAAGCCGTTTCAGAAAAAGAAAAGGAACTGGAAAAGCAGGAGGGGCTGATTGCGGAAAAAGGGCGGGAACTTTCGGAAAAGCAGGCGGCACTTGCCACTGTCACCATGAAGATTGCGGACATGGAATCGCTGGTGGAGGAAGTGGCGGACACGGCTTATGAGAAAGCCTGCGAGGTTGTGGCGGATACCGTCCGGGCGGAAACGCAGAAGGAGGACATCCGGGCGGTGGAGGATTACAAAAAGTGGCTGGCTTCGCCGGAACGGAAAGCCCCGCAGGAGAAAAGGGATTTCGCCGTGAAGTGCCTGTGTACGGTTCAGGAGCAGATTAAAAATGCGGCGCAGAAAGTGTTAAGGAAAGTCCAGTCTGCGCTCCAAAAGCCGGAGGTGAGCCGTGCAAACAAGGGGCAGATTAAAGAGAAGGCAAGGGAATCCATGAAGGACAGGCTCGCAAGGGGGAAAATAGAAGCTGACCGGGTAAACCGGGAGCGCATGGAGCGCAGGAACGTAAGGGCAGCAACAAAAAAAGATATGGAGATTTGAAGCATTTGCTTTCCGCTGTGGAAATGGCAGATGCTTTTTTATTTCCGGGAAGGGACGGTATGAATGTATTTGAAGCAGTAAAGGAAAATGTAACGGCAAGGCAGGCGGCGGAAATGTACGGCATCCGGGTGAACCGGAACGGCATGGCGTGCTGCCCTTTCCATGACGACAGGAATCCCAGCTTGAAGGTGGATAAGCGGTTCCACTGTTTCGGCTGCCAGGCGGACGGGGACGTGATTGACTTTGTGGCAAGGCTTTACGGGCTGCCCGGTCTGGAAGCGGCGAAAAAGCTGGCTTCGGATTTTGGCATTTCTTATGACAGCCGGGGGCGGGCTTCCCCAAAACCGGCAAGACGGAGCGTGTCGGCAGAACTGCGGTTCTTGCAGGCGGAGCGGAAATGCTTCCGGGTGCTTAGTGATTATCTCCATCTGTTGGAGCGGTGGGAAACGGCATATGCGCCGAAATCGCCGGGGGACGGGTGGAACCCGCTGTTCGTGGAAGCCATGCAGAAACGGGAGTATGTGGGTTATCTTTTAGACACGCTGCTGACCGGGACAAAGGAGGAAAAAGCCGCAGTCATCACGGGGCATGGTAAGTCCAGCTAATAAATGTCAATAGCAAAATGAGAAAAATCGAAATTATTTTTAAAGCAAAAAAGGCGCACTTACCC
>QXXL01000496.1 GCA_009911505.1 Lachnospiraceae bacterium
AATTCCACGGTATGTTCATTGGGGAAATTATTATTTGCCATATGCTTCACCGCCTTCGTTTTTGTTTTCCGAGAATTCCTCTGACATCTCATCTTCTGGAGCCGTAACGGGCTCAATAGATTCGTTACTCGCCATGTTTCTTTCTGGCTGTTCCGGTTTATGACCGGACTTCCAGCTGCTGTTACCGTTGAGGTTACGGAGCAGGATTTTCCGGGCGGTTTTATATTCATCACCGACAAAACCCAGCCGGACTAAGAAGAGACGCATATTGAACTTGGCGTTTTCTACCGGCTTTTCCGTTGCTGTTACCCGCTTCTGGTTCTTTGCCATTTTACAGAGAGCAGCAACTAAATGGTTGTAAGCGTCGGCTTCGCCCTCCAATCCATGGAGCGTGAACCACGGAAAAGTAATTTTGCCGCTGGGTTCTATAATCGACAAGTCATCTGTTCCCAGAGCCTGCTTAAGCAGAGTCGTCTTGCTGGCGACGATTTTCTTCAGGTTTTCCCGTACTTCCGGGGTAAACCCTGTGTCGGGAATCTCGATTGTCAGTTTATCGGGTGCGTCAGCAATTTCCGTTGCTGTGTTTTCTGCCACATTTTCCGTTGTTTCGTCTGCAACAGATTCTTCTGCCATATTATCTACAGCTACCTTTTCCGCTACAAATCCCTGTTCCTGTAAATCTCTAACGAGTACTGCCGCAAAGTCGGGATGAATACTGCTGTTATATGACAATACGCCATTCCGGTCTACGCTGTAATCCCCAACCACGTAGGAGAAACTGGGTGCGCCCTGGTATATAGCGGGTTTATCCAATATTTGACTGATGGCCTCAATCAGCGGCTTCCTGCCACCGCCGTGAAGATTGTAATTATATTGGAAGTTCATGTTTTTGCTCCTTTCGTTTTTATTACACACACATCTATCACTCCGATTGCTGGTTTCAGCAAGTCTTGTTTTTATAAAATATTGTGGCGTAATGTGTGCGCTATTCGTTTCCCGTACTGCC
>QXXL01000497.1 GCA_009911505.1 Lachnospiraceae bacterium
TTCGCCATCTGGATTTGTCAATCATTTTCGACAAATTTAAGGCGGGCGGCTTTTTGCTTCCCCCCAAAAAAAGGACAAAACGGTACACAAAAGAAGAATTAAGGGTCATTAAAGTGGTAAGGAGGATTTTATGGCAAGACGAGGAGAAAATATCCGCAAAAGGAATGATGGCAGATGGGAGGGCAGGTATGTCGTGCGGGTAGACGGCAGGGGGCAGTACCGTTCCGTCTACGCCAAAACGTACCTGGAAGTAAAGGAGAAGCTGCTTGCAGCCAAAGTAAATGCAGCTGGAGGGGCGCCGGCAAAGGCGCCCTCACAGCCCGACATCCTGTTTGATTCGGTTGCACAGGAATGGCTTGGGCAGGTAAAGGAGTCCAGGAAGCAGTCGACCTATGTAAAATACAGCGTTATCTACAAAACGTATTTAAGCAGCCCGCTAGGGGGCCTGCCAATTGCCCGGATAGACGCTGACAGCATCAAAGGCCAGATCGGCACCCCATTGTCTGAAAGCACCGAAAAAAGCATCTACTGTGTCCTAAACCAGATTTTAGGCTATGGGGAGGAAAACTGCAATATGCAGAAAATTAACCTGAAACGGAAGGGCGTAAAAAAGAAGAATGGGCCCGTCCAGGCATTAACCCCCACCGAGCAGGTGAAGTTAATACAATTCCTGTACAAAGATATGGACATTTACAAGCTTGGCATCCTGCTGTGCCTGTCAACCGGGCTCCGGCTGGGCGAGGTATGCGCGCTGAAATGGGAGGACATTGACCTGGAACTGAAACTGTTAAATATCAAAAGTACCGTACAGCGGATTTATGTGGCGGAAGGCGGCGCTAAAACAAAGCTGGTAGAGGGGATCCCCAAAACCGGCTGCTCCCGGCGGGAAATCCCCATCTCCGGGCAGCTGGCAGAGCTTTTAGCCCGGTATAAAGGCCCCGGCAGGTACCTGCTGTGCGGCAATAAGCCAATGGAACCCCGCACCTACCAGAATAAATTTAAAGTGTACCTAAAGGGGGCGGGGCTGGAAAATAAGAATTTCCACATCCTTAGGCATACATTTGCAACCAACTGCATCAACAATGGGGCTGATGTAAAAAGCATCAGTGAAGTTTTGGGGCATTCGGATGTAAAGATTACACTAAACCGCTATGTGCACCCATCCGTAAGCACAAAACGCAGCCACATGGATTCACTATTTTCTATTTATGGTCAATATAAGGGTCAGCCCTAATCCACAGCCCTGTATTTACTGCATTTGCAGGTGGAATTTCGCAGATTTGGGTAATCTACGAAATGTTTAAGTCATCCTGCTCCATCAATGGCGGTGAGTATATGGGTATTGAATTATTCCTACATAACCAAAT
>QXXL01000093.1 GCA_009911505.1 Lachnospiraceae bacterium
CCCGGCAGGGAGTGGCAGGCGGAAGAATGGCAGGCCGGGGTTATCGGCTAACCGCCATGGTTTCGTATTATTAATGTGTTAGGCAAAGAAAAGCACATCAATGAAGAAAGAAAATAATTCAAGGGCGGCAGGGTAACCCTGCCGCCCCTTGTCGTGAGAGATTTTCAAAAGAAAAGAGCGGTGAAGTCTGATTATAGCGAAGAACTTAAAGCACTTGTCTGTTGGCCTATATCTTAATAGCTTTTCGCCGCAGAGGGCGGCTGATTTATTAAAAAGAATTGAACATATCAGAAATTGGATATTAGAAGAACAGGCGGCAGGATAAAAACCTGCCCTTTGCGCCTATTTGGGCTGCTGCACCTGCCGTTGGAAACCGATGTCTATCTAGGTTTTTGCTAATTAATGGGGTACAGTTTTCGCCATACCCCGCAGATGTGTCCGCCGCCCTTTTTTCCTATACCGGAATCTTTAAAATCTGCCCTGCATGAACTGTATCACTGGTAAGGCCGTTTAAGGCTTTGATTTCGTTATATCTGCTTCCATTTCCAAGCTGCGCGGCCGCAATCGCCCACAGGCTGTCCCCGGCTTTTACCGTATATGAGCGTGTCCCGATTCCAGGTATCCGGATAATCTGCCCTACGTTGATTACGCCCGGATTTGCAATACCGTTATAGTCCGCTAATTCCTGATAGGTTGTGCCGTATGCACTTGCAATCTTCGATAGTGTATCACCCTTTTTTACGGTGTATGCCTGCTCCGCTGCATTGGATGCATTTCCGGAAGCTTGCTGGCTTGTTCCCAGCCCTGCTTTTTCTAACGTCTTTTTATAGCTTCCTCCGTTTGTAAGGCCACATACGGTATGAGATCCGGACTTTACGTAAATCGCTCCCCGTACGCAGTAGTTGGCGCTTTTTAAATATGTGCTATCCTCAATAATCTTATATCCCACTGCTTTTAAAGCAGCTTTCATGGTAGAAGTCGTCCAGCCATTGGTTCCGTATGTAACGCCTGGCGTACCTGCTGCTACTGCTGCAAGATTTTGTAGGGCGGAACAGTCTGTATTGCATTTCGTTTTAATTTTTGAAATATCATAGTTGACTTTTTTAGCCTCTGCATTAGCCGTATTCCGATCTCCTTGCCCATAACCCATATTATTATTTGCGCAGGCAGCTTCAACTGCTCTGGCGTGTTTTTCCCGTACCTCTGCATCCGGATGGATTGCCATAAAATCCCATGGCTTGCTATACCATGTACGTGTGCAGACTTCCCTTCCTGTCTGGTCGCCTTTTGAGCCGTTAACCGTTCCCTTTTCGCTTATACCCGCATGTCCAATTATTACTTCCATATATTTAGCCCTCCTTATGTAACTGCTCATCCGCTGTGATTGCCGCCTGTGTAAAGCTGTTGTTCTTCCACCATGCCCATAATGAGGCTGCTGCCGTGATTACCATGGATGCCGCCTGCCCGACTTCATTTTCTGTAAACGGCAGCGGATTATGTCCCCTGATTACCAATGCCTGGTTTACTAATGCAAACGCCAGCACTGCTGTCCTTACAATAGTCCCTGTTCCAATTTTCTTTTTCATGTGTGTCCTCCTTCTCTTCCGGTTTTTCCGGCATGCCTAATAAAGTTTCATATAGTTTTGTCGCAACGTCGTTGCCGTCCAGATTGTGGTAAGCCTCATATACACGTTTAATAGATTCTTTTGCATATATAGGACAGTACCCTCTTTCCTGATACTTGTTATAGTTCTGCACAATACTTTCCCGCAGGAGGCTCTGTACGCCTTCTGCTATAGCCGTGCTTTTCTTCTGCTCTTCTTTTAGGCGTTTTCTGACATCCCGGTAAAGGCATCCCAATATAAACGTAATAATGGCAAACATCCATTCCATCCAATTTTGTTGGATAAACTGCGAAACCTGCATAATACCACCTTCTTTTCCATAACTAAGAACCCAGCAGATTATCTCTGTCCAGCTCTCAAGCTCTGACTGCCTGTTCTTCTGTTATGCTGCCCTCTTCTGTAATATCCTCTTCCGTGCCTGTTTCTGTTTGTTCCTCTTTTTTCGCCGGTCCATATCCCTGTTCGTAATCCTCGCCCGTGTCCAGATCCGCCATGTCCGGGTTCAACTCAAAAAATTCGCTGAATCTCCGCTTTGCGTACGGCACAACAGTTCCGCGCGCCATCTTCTGCATCCATTCTTCATAGGAACGAGTGTAATAATGGTTGAGCTGGAAGAAGTCTTTTTCGTTTTCAACAGGCATCCCAAACCGCATATGCGGCCTGTAATTTGTAAAGGATTTTACCCTGTTGGACTGCGCAAACCTTTTCCCCCTGCCTTTCCCATAGACCCAGTCCACTTCTTCCGTAAAGCGCTCCATGTCTGTCCCTTCCGTCTTTTTTTCCTGCCCATTTGCATTAAAATGATGCCAGATACATTCTATGGCAGAATGCGCACTGTTTTCTTCCAGAAATCTTTTTAATGGCTTAGAATCATTTTTTAAAACAACATATTCGTCCGGATCAGCCGCTAAAAACCATTTTGTTTCACTGCTGTATTCCTCAAGGAAATGTTTGTGCGAATCCTGCTGTGTGTTTCCAGACGTAGCCCATGGAACCACCGTAACCTTGTCCAGATGCTGGAATCCCGCTCCCTCCAGATATTCCTGTACCGAGGTTTCTGATTCATTATCATATAAGTAAAAGTGGTCAAACCCCATTTCCTCTATGTGGTAACGGATCCATTCTTCCAAGTAATCGTTTTCGTCCCGGACAACTGCCACCATGGACAAGAAATACTTATAATCTATCTTTACCTCCTCTTCTTCAAACTGGTTTAATATGGCCTCCATGGATGCTTTCTGGTGGCTTTCCACCAGGACTTCCCTCTGCTTTTCCAGCCCAAGCAGGTTTTCCCTATTTTGCTTTGCTATCTGTGCTGCTTGCTCCATTGCAACCCCCGCCAGAATGTTATCCATAAAGACTTTTTGCTCGTTTGACACATCCCCATGGAGCTTTGCGTATTCCAAATCCAGCGACCCCAGTTCCCAGAAAAACGACCCTTCCAGATCTTCTTTTTCCACAATTTCCCCATCCATATAATAATAGCTTTTTCCTGGAAAACCTTTTAGCTTTTGCAGTTCTTTTTCATCCACTAAAATACAGTCCATGGCATCTTTTGGTATTATCCTATTATATCCGGTTATTTTATTTGTAACGATGTCAACATATAATTCTACCAATTCTTACTCCCTCCTTAGCAGTTCTATTTGCTGTATATAGGTTTTGGAATCCCCATCAACATGCAACAATGTGTCAGATTTCATCCATAAATTTACATAACATCTCGTTTTTTCACCATGTTGAAAAATATGGTTTCTATTATAGCATATAGCATCATTCCCGGATATTTGGTGTCCAACAGCAACATCCATCACAAATGAAACAAGATTGTCCACATCAGTGCCAACAGAAGCAAAACCTGTAACCCTGGCTATCAAACTATTAACCACATTCCCACAGGAATTATATCCCGGAACGCCTGGTTCACATCCAGATTGATGTATAAAATATTCATCCGGATTAATGGTAAAATCCCTGCCCGAAGATGCCATAAGGTTTCCGTAAAACAGCGTATAGTTTTTCTTAATCGCCCCTATTTTTTCCGGCGTAATCCCTTTTATCAGCTTAAGGATCGCCTTTACCCCAGCTTCCCCAAGGTGCTTTTCATTCGCCCCAGAAACTGCGCTTAACGCCATTGCCATATCTGCAAAGTCTCCCCTCTCTTCCAATTCCGGATCCATCCATCCTGCTTTATCTCCCAAAATTCCACCTCCATTAAACAGACGCATACATTGCGTCAATCTCCGCTTCCGTGATCCACTCAATAGAATCCGTTTTCAGGCATTTCCCCAGTTCATCCGTAATCGCTTTCTGCGTCATTGTCCCGTTTGTGTTTGTGCCCGTGCCTGTGTAGAGCCTTGTCAAGCCCGCTGTAGTCGGTGTCCCAGTGGATGCCGTAGCCCCGCTTGCACCTTTTATATTTCCTTTATACACCCATTTTGCCGTGGACGCCGCCCCGGAAACCGTACATTGGTATATGTTCCATGTGCTTGTATTCAGGTATAAATCATTTACTAATGCCGACGATACCCCAGAACTGCTGAATACGGTTGCCGTAGTGGACGTGCCTGTAATGCCCGTCCCCCAGTGCATCTGTGACCCGCGCGTCCCGCTTGCCCCGGTCGCACCTTTTGCCCCGGTTGCGCCCGTATCTCCTTTTGGCCCCTGCGCCCCTGTGTCCCCTTTTGCGCCAGTTGCCCCGGTTGCGCCTTTAATATTGCACACATAAACCCAGCTGTTTGCCGTGACTGCCTTATAGACGTTATAAGTGGATGTGTTCAAATACATATCCCCTGCTTTTGAGCCAGATACCGTTGCCGTGACTGCTGTAGAAGATGTGCCTGTAACCGCCGTCCCGGAATGCCATGCTGCGCTGGTCCCATTTGTCCCTGCCGCCCCTCTGGCTCCCGTATCGCCTTTTGGCCCCTGCGTCCCGGCTGCCCCCGTATCGCCTTTCGGGCCTTGTGCCCCGGTGCTCCCTTTCGATCCGTTTTTGACCGTAAACGTAGCTGTGCCCCCGCCTTTTTTCGTAAATGTGAAAACATTCGATCCGCCGTCCGCACTTGACGCCTGTGTCTGCGAACCGGATACAATATAATCATCTGGAATATCCGTCTTCTTTGCAAAAAGCTCCTTCTGTTTCTGCGCCGCATAATTCAAATCTTGCTTTCTTGCTAACGTATATGCATCACTCATTCTGACTGCTCCTTTCTTCATTGATACATCCCATCAATTTCACTATCTGGGATACCAACGTCCAATTCCCCGTAATCCGGGTCTTCTTCATACATTTCATTAATTTCACTGTCCGGTAATCCTACGTCGCCTTCACCATAATTCGGGTTTGACGCATACATAGCGTCTATCTCTGCTACTGTAATATAATCCTCCCCAGGTACATCTGTGCTGCCGCCCACCTGTCCATACCATTCCATGATCTCGGCCTCCGTAATCTCCCTGACAAGCGATAAATTACTAAGCTGTTTTTCTATCACTTGTATTTTAAAAATCATCTCTTGTACGTCATCTGCAAGTGCAAATGTCCCTTCTACGCTATGGATAAAAACTTCTGCCGAATTGCTTACTGTAACATAATATTCCTGGATGATCTGGGCTGGGTTAAACCCATTATACGGCGGCATGAAATCACCGTTTTCCCCTGACGTTATCGCAATGCTGTAAAGCACCTCCGTGCTGATTTCCGCATCCTTTTCCTTTGCATACAAACCAATTTCATTGATATAGTAACCTTCATCCACCAATGTTTCCCCTGTCGCAAAATCCTGATTTGTAATCAGCGCTGTCAGCTTTACACTGTGTTCTGAAAATATGCCCATTGATGAAATTGGGTATCTGTTCTTTGGCGATTTTAGCGATTCCTGCCCCTGCAGGGAATGTATTTCTTTTTCTGAATCAGAATAAAATCCGTCCCCAACTGCAATTCTGGTAAATTCTATCCTGATATCCCCTGCCTGCGCCCTGGTCAGAAGCCTCGCCCCCGCATTAGTTATTACTGCATTATTAAATGGTTGTGGCATCCTCTTTGTCTCCTCCCTTCTCTCTATACTTGCATAAAACATCCTGTCTGCCACGATGATAATTGTCTGAAACAGCTTCAGCATGGATTTCCTGGCGCAGTGAAGCCCCAAGATAGGATGTGCATACGGCTGCCCCCGCCGTACTGTACCCGTCCAATATGGCGGCAGGCCTGTACCTGGCGCATTGGCCTGCTCCGGGATAGACAGCACAGCTTATACACCTGTGTATCTTAATGGCTCGTATCCAGCTCCTGGCATTCTTCACCCTCCCGATCATGGCATTAAAAACGCTGTGCATATCCGGTGTAAGTACTGCATTGGTTACGATATCGAATGTCCCCAACGTAAATGGCGGTCCTTTGTAATTAAACCACTCCACGATATGCCCTTCCCCAAATACAGCCCTTATGAGTTCCTCCACTGCGCCCGGCGTGCCAGCCTTGGCATGCCATGCCAGAGTCCTCTTTACGATGTTCCTCTTGGCTTCAATCCCTATGCCCTCATGGTAATATGGCGCCCTTAACTCCACCGCCAACACATCCAGAATTTTTTCCGGAATGTTGTCCACAAAGTTCTGCGTCATGGCAGAACGCTCATAAACAAGGAGGCGTTTCACCGCCATTTTCAGCGCATATGACAGGCATATCATGTCCGTGTCATTTTTCAGGGACGATGGCAGCAAATCAAGAAGCTCCCCTTCCTGCAATTTAATCATCCTCAACACCCCCATACGTCACACTTTGTTCCTGGACCCTCGCAACGTGGCCGGGAGACACTGTCTCAAAGACCGGGCTTTCTATAACGACACGCTTTGCCCCGGCCGCCACCACCATCTTGGTCAGCACGGAAGGGTTGATGTCTCTCCCGATGGTGTGCGTCTGCCAGCTTATGTACTCCTGAAGCGCAGCCGCTACTGCGGACTGGATGGAAACCGCCTTGTCCGTATCTGACTTGTTGATGTAATATGTGAATCTGATATTAAATCCCTGCCCGGTCGGCGCAAGCACGGACAGCCTGTCCGTAAGCGGACGGATATTGTCATCGTTCAAATGCCCCAGCACTTTCTTGCAGAGCGTTTCTGATGGCATGGTCCCGTCAGAAAGCAGGAACCGCACCTCCACCTCGCACGGCTCCGGGCTGGTAACTTCCACGTCCCCGATCGCCGCATCCGTGAAAGATTTTGTATGGTATTTGTAAGCGTCCCTGGGGCCGGCCACGCTGTAACCGCTCGGCGCAAGATATATCCGATCTGTAAAATCCTCATCGCTTTCTATATCTGCGCCCCCTGCAGACGTTTCTGTATTCACTGCGCTGTCCACATACGCTATCGGGTCAACCAGTGTGGCAATCTGTCCGGCAATAAGGCCGTTGCCCTCCTCGCCGTCAGTCTGGCAAGTACACGGCGCATCCACATATGTTTCCCCGATGGCAATCTCCCTCGTTTCGTCCGTCTCAAAATAAAGCACGTCCCCATCTGATACACGGGTTCCCTCCGGGATTGTCACCACGAAAGGCTGCGCTGCCGAAAGCGTAAAGCGCACCTTCACGGTTGCCGGAGCGGCTTCCTTCCTTTTCACTCCCCGGAGCGCACCGAGGTTGTCAAGAAATCCGCCATATGCATATTTCAGCAGATCCATTTTCCCGGACACGTCAATATGGAGCATCATGTGGTAAATCTGGACAGATGCCGCATACAGCTTCAGGCTTTCAGGGTCCGCCCTTCGAAGTACAAGGCTCTTCCCGGTAATCTCTTCATACTTCTCCTGATAATCCGCAAGCATCTCTTCCTGAACATCATCCAGCGTCTTATCATCAATAAAGCTGACGTCAGGGAGGTTTTCTATTTCTGCAATCATATCCCATCCCTCCTTTCTACATATATCTGTACACTTATACTTCCATCCGTCCCGGCATCAAAATCCACGCCAGATATTGATATGTCCGGGATGAATTCCTCACATTTTTCATCCAGTTCCTCTGCGAATGCTGAAATAGCATCCATCGGGAGATCGGAAAGGAATGCCGCTGAAAGACCGAATCCACGGCTTCCTGGAAGCGATCCGGCCATTGTGACGATGAGCGTCCGCAATTCAGAATCAATTCTTTGAAAATCGCTTATCCCGTCAAGGTTCACCGTCTTAATCTGGTTCGTAAACATTCTGCCGCCCCCTATCTGTATTCTGAAAACGTGACAGCCACGACCGCCCTTGCCAGCTCGCCCTGAGACCATATCTCATCCCACGATTCAGACACCGCTTTAATCGCCATCTTATTTTTACAGACCTTTTTCCCGTTAATATAAAGATAATGTGCCTCTCCCTTTTTGCAGGCCGAACGGAACTTAGCCATTTCACTCCGGGGGCGCACACCCATCTCTGCGCTTAAGACCACCTCTAAAGTAACCTCGTCCATGTCCGGGCCGAGGAATTCCATCTTCGGACGTTTCCCAATAATATTATGGCTCGCCCATCTTGCAGAGGATGTCCGCTTCATATCCCTGAACGACAGCTGTCTTTCACTGTTCACGGAAAATTTTATATCGCTCCCCCATTGCCCGACCCCACCGCCAGAACACAGTTCATCCTGATCTATAAGGATACCTGCAATCTGGGATATTTTGATGGATTTTATAGGCTTCGCCTTTTTTTTAACTACTTTGATTTTTGATTTGAGCTTTACTTTTTTTACTTTCTTCGCCATGCAGCACCACTTACCCTTTCCCATCCAGGTCATGCAGCCGCTTCAGGATGCTTCCGAGGGTAGATTCCCCATGCTGGTCATGAAGAGTAATGTCTCCGTTTTCGTAATGTATGTATGCCTCACCGAAAGCCTCTCCCAGCTCCTTATGGAAAACTCCGCCCCCGGATGCTGGCGGCGCATTATTCTCATTCCAGTACCGCCCCATAACGATTCCTGCAGACTGTCCGTTTGAAAGGTGAAGTACAAGGACTTCCTGCCCTATCCCCGGCATCTTATATTCATCGCCCATGGAGAATACCGGGAAATCATCCGTTGTGGAATCGTCAAGATCCGGGTACGTTACCTTCACCATCCCGGCACTGTGGTTGACGGATGATACCCGTCCGACCCTTACCAGCCTCTCAGCCATATAACATCCCTCCTAATCAAATGTTCCTTCGTCCACCCATCCGTAGACGTTTGATGCTGAATTGGTATGCACAAGGTGGTAAGGATGCGCCCCTCCATTCCCCTTGCACGTTTTATCCAGCGTAATTTTTGCCTGTCCGGCCCTTGCGGAATACCCCTTCGCCCCAGCATAAGAACTGATGTAATACTTGCCCCCGTGGAAATTGACAATGTCCCCTTTCTTATACTGTTTTTTCGCCACGGCCGCTTTTGCTTTTTGCTTTTTCGGCTTATATACCAGCCGCTTCTGGCACTTGTGTATTTCAATTTTCTGTTTTGTCCCGCTCCCGACATCCAGAGTGGATTTATCCACGAAATATTTACCATCAACCCTGCCGAAGCCGGATATAGTGACTGTAACCCCTGCGCATATCTTCGGGTCCGGCCAGATGCTCCCTGAAATGGTGGTTGCTGATTCGTTGGATTTATTCACTTTCGCCGCCGCTTTATAATAAGCATCTGAAACGCTGTCCGCTGTTTCGTTTATCTTCAAAACTCTGCTGCCTTTTGCCTTTTCTGCCTTAAGCCCTGTGTACGCGCTGATTTCCTTGCTGTCCTTGGACGATTTATAAGATATCCTCGCCCCGGTGTATACGCCATAAAGACTGTCCGTCAGCTCCCAGTCATTATCCACGAAATCCGTCATTTTAAGTGTGCGTACCGCTTTCTTCTTTTCCATCGTAGTCTGGTCATAAATTACAATTTTGTTTTTATAGACCTTCATAGACAGCCCATAGCTTTCGCAGAGACTGTATAAGAACTGGATATCCGGCTGCGACTGCTCCAATGATTTAATCTTTATGCTTGGCCCTGAATAGGACAGCTTTAAGGAGTAACGCTTGGCGATTTCCTTTGCTATGCCCTGTATGGTGACATTCTTCCACGTCTTTGTCCTTTCCCTGATCTTGAAGGATTCGCTGGCAGGGGAGGAAACGCAGCTAAAGGATGCCGTCATTGGATTGCCGGAAAACTTTATTTCATCCAGCGTGAAAGAACCGCATGAAAGTTTTTTATCCTGCCCTTCCTGATCCCAGTCCAGAAATTTTATGCCGCCTTTTACTACATCCCCTTTTTTCGGATACCAGCCTTTCATCCACTTTTCATCAATATTCTGCAGGGATATGGCAAGCGTGTCACTGCTTCCCGATGCCACATCCGTATAAGTTACACTTTCCAGATATTCCTTCAGGGAAGTATCCACATTCTTGCCGTTGAACTGAAGCGTGGTGGTTGCCTTCCTTGCATCACTCATCATCATCACCTCCCTCCGTTGGAGAGAAAGATTCCTCATCATCCCAAGCGTCATCTTCCCTCCAGAACGGAACGCCCTCGTCCTGCCCTTCCTGCAGTTCCGGCACAGAAAGCACCGTGCCGGACGAAAAAACCAGCGTATCAATGTACGGAAGATTCTCCATCATCATTTCTTCCATGTACGCTTCATTCCCGAACAGGCGATACGCTATCATGTCCCATGTATCGCCCTGAATCGTTGTGTATGTTCCCATAGCCGCCCTCCTTACGCAAATGCAGTCCGCCCTTTTTCACGCTCATACTGCTTCATGAATTTCTTGAAATCCTCATAGCTTGACTTGTTTGCGCTCTCAATTTCCTCTTTATCCGGCGTTCCACCATTAAACTGGTAGGTCGGACTAAATACATAAGTCGGGCTGGACGCTGTCTGCTGGTTCGTGGTGCTGCCTTTCCCAGAAAGGTCGCTGATTGTATCTCCAATCACGCCGCTCCGTATTTCCGGGATGTCTATATCCTGCATCTGTGCGCTGGTGTCCTGGACTGGCTGTGCCATGGCTGCCTGTGCCGCTGCCTTCACGCTCCTGGATTTATTCTCCATACCAAGGGCGAGACCTTCATCCACATACTGCCCGGATTCAACCATCAGCCTTGAAGGTGAATGTATCTTGAGTGCGCTGTTGACTGCGCTTGCCGCCGCAGATGCCACGCTCTGCGCCTCCGCCATGACCGCTCCCCTCATGCTGTTAATCCCATTCACCAGCCCCTGCATCATGTTCCTGCCGGATGAGGACAAGTCTATATTGAATGCGCTTCGGACTCCGTTCGCAGTCGACACTGCAATCGCCACGATCTGCGCACCACCTGACCGCACAGTTGCGACCATAGCCGACATGCCGCTCTGCACGACTGCCCTGACCTGAACCACGCCGGCCGTGGTTGTTACCTTGATACTCGTCATGCTAGTTTTCACTGCGTTTTCAGACTGTGCCGCACCAGCCTTTACCCCTGCCGCCATCGCCATGGCTGACGCCACCAGTGCTGTAAGAGCCATTCCTGCCGCAAGGGCTGCCATTCCCATGGATGCCATGCTTGCGTTTGCTGTTACAAGTCCTGCCGCAAGGGCTGCCGATTCGGCCGCTACCATTGCCATCGGAGCTACTACTGCTTGGAGCCGTGCCGCCATTGGAGTGGAAGCTGCAGAAAGCATCTGGAATCCCATGGATGCCGTTTGCGCCGATACTGCCACGGATGCGGCCTGCGTCCTGAACATGGTGATCGCCATGCTTGCTGCGATAATCCCAGCGGTAACCGCCATGAGTGCCACGCCCATAGCCGCAAGCGCAACGCCAGATGCCGTAATGGATACAGCCAGGGCTGCGGTACCAGCCGCCGCTCCTGCCGCTGCCACCCCGAACGGAGCAATGGATGCCGTTACCGGGACGAAAGCCGCCGCCAATTTTGCCATTGCCACCACCATTCCGCTGGAAGACTCCCTCATGCTTGAAATGCCGGATGCCGCTGTATCCGCAGATGCCGCTATAACTGCGATTGCCGCAGATACCGCCGCCATCTCTATTGCAAGCGGCGCAAAAGCTACGTCAGCCGCAAGCGCAGCCGCCGCAAGTGCAGCAAATCCCACTGCCGCCGCTGCCGCACCAGCCGTACCAGCCACTGCGCCAGCTGTAAACGCCACCAGTGCCGCCGTGAGTGCTATGAGTGCTGTCGTTACCATGACTGCCGGAACTGCCGCCGCTATAAGAGAAACGGAAAGCATCATAAGCCCGGATGCCGCCATCATCGCCATCGCCCCGGTTGTCGCAGAGGTTGCTGTCACCAATGCCAATGCCGCCCCGGCAGCCGTTCCGCTTCCTACAATTACCACCAGTGCTGCCGCCACGACCGCCAAAGCCGCCGCAAGGACTGCGGACGATGCTGCCGCTGCCACCATTGGCGGCGCAAGCATAAGGAAAGCCCCCGCGGCTGGTACCGCCCCTGCCGCTATCTGAAGGAGTGCCTGTGTAATCAGCCCTGCCGCCATTCCCATCATTGCAGATGAAGCCACCATCGCCATCAGCGTCATGGTTATCATCTGGAAGCCCATGCTCACCGCAAGCGCAGCCACGCCCACGAGGGCAAGTGCAGCCCCGGTTGCCGCCAAAGCTGCCGCAAGTGCCGCCGCCGCCACTGCTGCCGCCGCTGTTTCTACTGCAAACGGTGCAATCGCCACGACCACTGGCGCAAATGCCAGAGCCAGTTTCGCCATTGCTGTTACCATGCCGGACGATGATTCCCGGAGGGAGTTAATCCCTGCCGCCGCCGTCCCTGCAGATGCGGCTATAACCGCCACTGCCCCGGCTACTGCCACCATTTCTATTGCCAAAGGTGCGAAAGCGAGGTCTGCCGCCGCTGCCGCCAGCGCAAGCGCACCGAATCCGAGTGCCGCCGCCCCGGCTCCTATTCCTGCCAATGCCGCCCCGGCCGCAAATATAGTCATCGCTCCACCCAGCTGTAAAATCGCCACTGCCCCGGCCGCACCGTACTGCGCCAGGGATGGAAGTGCCATTGATATGACAAGGAGTGCCGCAGATCCTAACAGAGCCGCCGCCGCTACAATTGCCAGTGCCGCCCCGAACGCCGCCACTGCCGCCGCCCCGGCAAGGAGCAGCGGAGCCAATGCGCCAGCCGCCGCTCCGAACGCAAGGATGCCGACAGCCAGTG
Source organism: Lachnospiraceae bacterium (assembly GCA_009911505.1). GTDB lineage: Bacteria > Bacillota > Clostridia > Lachnospirales > Lachnospiraceae > Roseburia_B. Next base: position 12,779 of record QXXL01000093.1, read on the forward strand.
CCGCCATCGCTATCTGCGCTGGTGCGCCAGCATTAGCAAGCGCAATCGCCGAAGCTGTCAAAAGTGCCATTGCCACCGCCGCAATCAGAAGCCCTGCTCCGAACGCAATCAACCCGACCCCTGCTGTCGTAAGCGTGGGGCCGAGCAATGCAGCCACCGCCATGAACGCAGCCACTCCGACAGCCATTCCTGCGAACACCGCAATTGCCAGCGGTCCTGCCTGGGAAAGCTGGACTGCTGCAAATGCCATCAATGACATTGCTGCAGCCGCCATCAGGATTGCTCCGCCAAATGCCAGAAGCCCTGATGCTGCCGTTCCGAGTGTTGTCCCCATGCTTCCTGCAATTGCAAGCAGGGCAATGATACCGCCCTCCATAAGCGCAAGGCTTAAGATTGCCGCAGGGCCGGCAGATGCCAGCTGTGTTGCGGCAAACGCCATCAGACTCATCCCTGCAGCCGCCATCAGGATTGCTCCACCGAATGCCAGAAGTCCGTCCTTGCTTGCCTGAAGTTCCGGCCCCATCTTCCCGGCAATCGCCATCATCGCAACAATGCCCCCGGTCATAGCAATCAGCCCGACTGCCGCTCCGGGTCCGGCTTCGCCAATCTGCTTACAGGCATCCACCAAAAGCCAGATGCCAGCCGCCGCAAGGGCAAATCCTGCTCCTGCGCCTAATATATTCTTAGCCGCCGCAGACATGGAGCTTCCCATGCCGCCCATGCCTTTCTTTACCATAGGAGCCGCTTTTCCCACGCCCTTTAATGTGGTGACAAAGTTGTTCACGCTTTTTGCGATTCCCTTTACTGCGGAGAATCCCACAAATCCTGCCGCCACTGCCGGAATGAGTGCCAGGATTTTTTCAAACGGCTTTACCTCGTCATCACCAAGAAAATTCACATATCCTTTCAGGGCTGACTTTGCCTCCGTCATAAGGTAATCGACCGCTTCCACCGCCGCCGCTTTCAGCGTTGGCAGATTGTCCACAACACCCTTTGCAAATTGAACAGTGAGTTTTCCTCCCAATGCAAGAACCCTCGGCATGAGCCGGATGAATGCAGATGCGAGAGTCACACCCAGCTTCCCTGCAGACTGACCGATTGCATCGGAATTGTTGTCAATCCCGTCCACAAAGGAATCCACCAGCGTTGCCGCCATATTGATAAATTCCGGGGCCGATGCCGCAAGTTTAGAAATCCCATCTGCCGCCACATCGCCGATTGCATTGGCAAGCCCCTCAAATCCTCCATTCTCCAATGCATCTGAAAGTTTATATATTTCCTGCGTACCATACTGTGCAAGCCCCCGGAAAGGAGCCTGCAAATCTTTATATACCCTGATACCGAAATCCTGCGCTGCCGACTGGAGTATGGCGAGATCACCCTCAAGGTTATCCATCTTTGTTGCCGCCATCTGCTCCAATGCGCCATTGCAGTTTTCCAGCTCACTTGTTAAAGCCGCCCATTCTGTTATGCCCTCTTCGTTAGTTGTGTTCAGGCCAGCCATAAGGTCATTTAATGCATCAACGTGCATCTTCCCACCGATGGCTGCAAGGGCAGCGTTTCTTTCCTCCTCAGTACACCCTGCCAGCGCAGTATTGACCTGCTGTAGGGTTGCTTCCAGCCCGATGAATTTTCCGCTTGAATCAAATGCGGATACACCAAGCTTCTCCATCATTTTTCCTGCCTGTCCAGTCCCGGTTGTCAGGTTTACCATGATTGCATTCAGCGCAGTCCCTGCCTCCGAACCTTTAATGCCCCGGTTCGCAAGGACGCCGAGTGCCGTTGCTGATTCTGTAATCGGCACATTCAGGTTATTCATCACGCCACCCACTGCAAGGTAGGCATCCATCAGCTGTTCTGCGCTCTGATTGGATGAATTCTGCGCCTTGGTTGCCACATCAAGGTAATTAGGGAGCTGCTTCACCGTAAGCCCCAATGCTGACATGGAATCCGTGACAAGGTCGGATGTCCTTGCCAGATCCATGCCGGACGCTTCTGAAAGCCGCAGGACGGAAGGGAGTGCGGATATCGAAGTATCCACATCCCACCCTGCCAGCGACATATATTCCAATGCCTGTGCGGATTCCGTTGCTGTCTTTGAAGTAGTGCGCCCCATTTCCATGGCGGCCGCCTCCAGCTTTTTATACTCCTCCGCAGTTGCGTTTGCCGTTGCCGCAGTGGATGACATTGCGGCTTCAAATTCCTTTCCAGTATTCACGCTGTATGCGCCGACAGCCGCTATTGCCGTCCCTGCCGCCGCCATGGTTGCCGCTGTTGCCTTTACTGCCAGCCCTGCGCCTTTCCCTATCATGCCAAGGTCGGACAGGCCGATCTGTGCGCTTTTCAGTGCATTGCTGAAGCTCCCTTCCAGCTGCCCTGCTATTTTTATCGCTATTGAATAATCGCTCATTTCAGCCTGTTCGCCCCTTTTCGTGCGCTCCTTTGAATATCCTTTAAATCCTCGCACACGTCCACCAGGTCAAAGATGGACATGTGCAGAAACGTATCATAGCCGCCAAGGTTGACGGCAAGTGCCACGCAGAGTTTTCTGATCTGCTCTGTATCCGACAGCCTTATTCCTCTCCGTAGAAAAAAGTGGTCACCATGTTCTTGACCTTGATGGCATCCCTCGGCTTGAGCATTTTGTAAAACTCAATCGGGTATGCCGTGCAGTCCGCCGCCATAACCAGAGCATAGTGGAGGCTGTTTTCAGGAAGGATGGAAACGTCCCCTGAAACGGTCAGCGTCTTATTCGCTTTGATCATGGTTTCTGCCGTTACATTGTCCAGCCCTGAAAAGTCAATCTCCGAGATTTCCTCCCCTTCAAACAGATAGGTTTTGGACAGGCGCAGGGTAAACTGGTCATTCACCTCTACAACGCCGTTCTTCTTGATCTCGATTACATCATTTTTTACTTCTGCCATTTTCGCTTTCCCTCCTGATTAAATCTGCTTACGGAGCTTCGCCAGCATATCCACGCCGTTCAAGACATACTTGAAATTCAGCTTATCCAGCTCCAGCCCTGTAATATTGTTAATTACCACTTTGATGTAGGAAATCTCCAGTTCGATTTCCGGCTCGCCCTTCTTGCCCTTTGAAAGGACTCCGAGCGTGGTAGTAGTGGCTTTTCCCCTGACCACAATCTTGATCGGGTAATAATCCGTTGCGCCCGTCTTCGGGTCCTGGCACTGCATGGACCCACGGAGTGTAATCTCCACGGGCTTTGTCGTGTCGATCAGACTGAACAGATCCTCATGCAGGACGGCAAAAGGAATCTTTATCTTTGCCGAACTGAAATGCCCGGTTGCCGGAGTTTCCAGCTCACCGAGGCTTCCTGCCAGCTCGATGGTTTCAGTCATAGCCTCCAGTTCCGGGAGTTCCACTTCCCCGGAGACGCCCACCAGCTTGTTTCCCGTCAGGTAGACATTGAATGAATTCACCAGTTCAGGAATCACATTTCCAATTGCTCCCATTCTTATTCACCTCCCGTAAATGATGCTTTCAGCATATCCGTGTCATAGTTCAGGATATTTTCGATAGTTTCCGCAGGAGTATATGGCGCAATATGCTGCCGGAAGGTCATGCGTCCGGCAAGTATATCCGTGGTCGGGTTGTCTGCCTCCAGATACTCAATGCTTGCCCCTGCCCAGTGTGCCGGAGCGTATGCCGCACATCTGATATTCTCCGAATCCACGACGTTCTCTATCAGGATGAAATTCATCGGATCGTCCACCTTGTCAAAGTAGGACAGGATGAAAGTATTCCCCTGCCAGTTAAACATCCTGCGGACATTGATCCATATATCCTTTGCATCGCCACTGCCCGGATAAGCCCCGGTGTGGTTTCCCCACATCCTGAATCCGTTCATATTGAACGCTGTCGCTACGCCGTATTCACCCACGACCGTTGCCTGATCCTGGTCAAGCACTATCTCCGTGCCGTCTGCAAGGCATGTCCCGGTGATGGCAATCCTCTCGTTTGACGGAGATTTTGACGGTACATCATCCCTTGTCGCATCAAGGTATGCCGTCCTCGCTGCCGCCACCGCAGACCCTGCAAGGATTACTGACCCGACCATGAAACACGGCCAGATCGGATAGCAGAATTCAGATGTAAATCCGCTCTTCTCCTTGACTTCTTTCACATCCGTGTATTTTTTCGCCTTGGTAGTGTCAATGTCAGGAAACGCTATTGCCTTGAACACCCCATTGATGTTTGCCGCTTTCGCAGACAGCGCAATGCCTACTTCCGGCTCCTGCGACCATCCCGGTGCAATCAGGATGCCAGGGACAACGCCAAGCTTCGGATACACTTTGCGGATTACTTCCATCCCTGTTTCCTTGCCTGTACTGGCATCGTATGCGCCGATGATGTCCTCCTTGGTAACGCTGGACGGATCAACCATGCTTCCGCTTACCTTCAGTGAACCTGCCTCCGCTGCGCTCCCTGCCGCCAGCAGGGTAACCACCAGATAACCGTCTGAATCGAATGAAAGGACGTAATCCTCCTTTTCCTTCAGCGTTGTTTCCCCATTCTTTACGGTCAGCCCTTTCTTCAGGATTCCTGCTTCCCGGACCGTTGCCTGAAGTGAGGAAACACTCACTTCCTTTTCTTCCATGGTTTTTTTATGCTTCTCCGGGTCCAGGACGTTGATATAAACCACCGGGGATACCTGATAAAGGTTCGATGTCACATACATCGTCTGGCACAGCGTGTAATTCTTGAAATCGCTGCTGTACCCTAATGCCTCCATCGCCTCCGGGGCAGAATTGGCAAGAATCGGCACATTGACTGCGGATGCCGGATCGTCCAGAACATTTACCGGGGCTGTCCCGATAACGACCTGAAGCCCTGCGCTGGATTTCCGTGGCACAGTCAGAGCCGTTGCCTCTTCACGGACAAATACTCCATGCTTATTACTCATTATTTTTTACCTCCATTCTTTAATTCCAATGCCTTATTAAAGGCACTATGGATATAGCCTCTCTTTTCCCTGAGCATGACGTTCGCCTCCGGGTAATCTTTGATTGAAATGAACAAGTTCCCAAGCTCAGGTTCTTTCTTGAACGCCTCCTGTGCGCTGGCCGGGATTTCCGTGAACACCTGATTCTGGATGCCGATTCCCGGAATGGTCGGCCCCACATACATGACCGGCCCTTTTGCCGCCGCTTTCGGCTTCGGCTTCGGTGCGGCTCCTGCCGCTGTTTCTTTCTTGTTAGACATAGTCCGGTTCCCTCCTTCCTATTTTGGGTATACTGAATTTTATACTGATGCCACCGAAGTAAAACGGATATGTATCGTCATCAGCAATGGCAAACTGAATGTCCTGATCCGCACGATACATCTTATTTAGGAGCGGCTCGGATATAAATCTGTCCGTTACCCTCTGGATTATGGTCAGCAGATGCTCATGTCCGTTAGACTTTGATTCATCATGGACAGAAAATAAAATCTGCGTTGCAACATGCCAGGGATCGCCATCCTCCTTGGTTTCCCCTCCCTCAAACCGCACAATAAAATACGGCATAAGCTGGGAAACGTCCTCCTCGTCCGTTTCTAATACCGGGAGCTGATGGGCGTAACCTTTCACTCCGACCACTTTCTCCCCGGCAGTATTTTTTGTCTGAATTTCCGAAAGGATGTCCTCCACTTCCGCTATCAGGTCATCCTGCAAATTTTTAAATGTCATGACTCACGCTCCTTATATAAGTTTTGCGATTTCTTTCTCAATTTCTTCATGAAGACGTTTCTTTACTTTTTCCTCCATGTCACCTTGACCGCCACGCTCCCCTTTGTAAATCTGCTCCACCATTTTAGGCGTGGAATTCGCAGAGAATACTTTCAAAGGAAAACGCTCTTTCCCTCGCCTCTGAACCATAAGGCCAGCCGCTTTTCCAGCAGATGGGATAAATGCCGCTCCACCCCTCGATCCTTTGAGTTTTTTCAAGCCGGATTTTGTAATGTCTGCCTTACCGCCGCTCTTTGGTGCGGATGTTTTAAAATTTTTCAGCGTATGCGTTCTGCCTGAAGACTTGATGGTTGCTTCGAGACGTCCCGGCGTTGCCGGGTATTTCTTCACCTGTGAATTAAACCTTCCGGCAGCTATGGTATACCCCTGCGACCGTCCCTGCCGGATCATCTTCATGGTCTGCGTGGCCGTGCGGTTGATAGCATTTCGGATTACCCTTGGAGCATTCTTATCTGCGTTCTGCAGTTTCTTCATGACATACTTAAGGTCAGCCTTGTCGACCTCGATATAAAATGATTGCCTCATGCACATCCGCTCCTATCTTGCTTTATTTGCCTCTATGGTGATGGAATAGATGCCGCCCTCATCCACCGCATCCGCCACACGGTAAATCTTGCCATCGAGGTTCAGTGTGGAGCCCTGCTTCGGCATTGCCCCGAAATCCGAAGCCGCAACATAAATCAGTTTCTGATTTACATAGATACCGTCCACATTCTGCGCCATGCGCTTTTCACGCTCGATCTGCTCGTTAGTATCCAGCTGCACTGGCATCTCCACGCCGTTTACCGTATGGATGTCGGAAAATTCCTCGGTATTCATGAAAACTTCATGCACATCCGCTTTCAGGATATCCTTGAACGACATCATGCCTTTTTCCCTGCAGATTTAGTTTTCTGCCGGCCCGGAGTTTTCGGCACTTTCCCCTGAAGTTCCGTGCCGCTATCCGTCCGCCCCTCTTTCCCCGGCTCTGCCGCCGCAGGACGTGCTTTCGCCTTTGGTGCAGGAACTGCGTCCGTGGCATCCTCCTTCCACATTGCGCTCCCTGCTTCCAGCCATGCGGCAGTCATTTCCGGGTTGTTGACTGGCAGCTCATCCCCTGCGCTGTACTGATGTGCGAGATACAGCACCGGGCGCATCGCCACCAGCGTCATGCGTTGATTTTCACGAGGACGGTTGTGTCTGAAGCAGATGCCGCTTCACAGGCAAATCCTGCCTTGACGTTGCCATCGGAGGTTGTCGTGATCTCCCCATCGGTCTCTGAATAATAAACGTCTGCCCCTGCGGAAATTTCTCCGCTGCCTTTCGGCATGGAATACACCCCGGTCACATGGAGCGTCCCCAATTCCCCGGGGGAAATCTCCATGCCGGCCACGCCAATCCTGCTTCCAAGGACAATGACTGTATTGGCTTCAATTTTTTCTGTCCCTGCATTTACATAGTCCAGGGCTTCACCCCTCTGCCAATATGCTGCTTTGCTCATGGTTCACATCTCCTTTCTTTTATGCCAGTTCCAGTTTCGTCTTCACTTCAACGCCCGGATTCTTCACCATGCTGCGATAATCCATCACGGAGATTCCCCAGTCTAAGAAGATATCCCATACGAATCCAAGCTGCCCCACGGTTTCCGAACGCTTGATTGTCGGGATTTCCTGTCCGTTCAGGTAATCCACCTCGATGCCGTCGCAGTCGGATGAACTTCCGAACATAAACCACGGCATCACATTGCCCATGCCTCCGCTCATTGCATTGATGGTCGGATCTTCGATTACTTCCAAACCGTCCCTGTACTGATAAAGAGGATTGACAGCCTGTGTGTTGTCTGAAGTATGGATGGTCGGGCTGTTAAACAGCGTATACATATCAAACTTCAATCCGCTCGGCACGAGGATCTGCGCCGGGTTGATGATGATAGCTTCCCCGAACTGGTCTTTCTGCGTTGCCAGTGCCATAATCATGGTCTGTACCGCCTCCTGCGTGATTCCCGTCCCGACCTTCAGCAGATTCTTGTGTTTGGAGTGGAAAAGTGCCACGCCGTCATAGATTGCCGTATTGTTCAGCAGGATGCTGAATACCTGTTTATTGATGGTCTTCCGGGCAGATGCCGCATACCTTGCAGGAAGGGAAGTCACAAGCCCGATGTCATCATCAATGAACGCCTTCCTTGAAAGCGTGAACTGGCGGCCGTATGTCTTCAGTTTTCTGGTCGGCAGTTTTTCATCACCGAATACATCATGCTTCAGCTCACCGCTTTCCGGCACTTCCAGAAACTCACCGACCGGTCCCGTAATGTAATAATTGTCGTGGGTCTTGAAGTCAGGAAGCGATCCTTTCTTCGTGAACTTATCAAAGGTGACCTCAACGTTTTTATGTCCTTCCTTGTAGGCTTTCTCAATCGTCTGGTCAAGAATCGCCGGGAATACGCTCTCCGGGTTAAAAAACGCTCTCTGGAAAAGTTCGTCATTGCTAGCACGGTTCAATCCCTCGCCCATGCCTCTCAGCGTTTCCGCTTCAATGAGGATGGATTTCAGGCTCATGCCCGCCAGCTTTCCTGCGCCTTCGTCCGGCTTCTCTACATGGATACCGCCCCTTATAACGAGCGCATCGGAAACATCCCGGACGAATTTATCAATGCCCGACTCGCCGACACGGATTCCTGAATGGATCGGTGCGCCGTTCTGCCGCAGATGTTCCAGAACCGCAGTTCTTACACTATCCACGGAATCCCCATTGTCAACGTACTGTCTGGAATCAATCCCGAAACCGCTGCACATTTCCTGAATCTGGCGCACCCTGCTCCTCTCTGCTTCGAGGGCTTTCTTCGCTGCCGCTTCGGCTTTCTTGCCGTCCTTGTCATCCTCGCCTTCTCCATCTCCGTCTTCGCCTTCTCCGTCACCCTCGTCATCATTGGCACGGCTCTGTCCGGCTGCGGCACTTGCAGCGGTTAAGTCGAGCAATTCAACCGACCTTTTCAGCCTGTCAAACTCGGCCTGCTCCTCCGCAGTCATTGCCCGGTCTTTCGCAGCGGAAAGGATTTCATTCATCCGGGCAAGCATCTGTTCTCTTGTCATTGTCAGTTCCTCCTTTTTTGTTAATAAATTATATTGAAGTTGCCTTAAGTGAGTCTCGTAGACCCCGTCCGCTGCACCGCTCTCCATGGAGCGTCCGACCCCTACGCTTGGGTCTGCTGGCACGGAAACGATGCTGATCTCAAACGGAGTCCACTTCCTTGCGATGGAGCATGGCCCCGTGAACCTCCCGTCTGCAGACTGCTTATTCGGCATTACTTCCTCCCATGAATCCACCAGATATCCCACCGACACCCCTTTGAGCGTCTTGCTTTTGACCTTCTGATATATCTTTTCAGACTCTTCGTCTAAATCGAAGGTGATCTCCGCCTCGCCCCGGCCGTTCTCCAGCCACGCACGTTCCACCTTCCCAATCACCGCATCCCGGTCATGGTTATAAAGAATTACCCCGATGGAATTAAGCCGCTCAAGATTCACGGCCCCTTCCGAGTGGTCAAGGATTTCTGTACCAAACCATCTGTCATATGGTGCTTCCGAACTGAAGGAAAGCCGGAACGTCCGCTCCCTGCCGTCCCCTTCCACCGCCCGGATGGCGCAGTCCTTAAGTTCCCTTATTCCCACGTCCCTTTGCTGGCTCATCTCCTTCTGGTTCGGGTTCTGACCCATCTCCCTCTTTAGGCTCTCCGCCCTCTTCCTCTGTGAGGGTTGGCTTCTCGTCTTCACCTTCCCCTTCGTCTTCCTGTTGTAATTTCCCATCGAATATCACGCCTCCCAGGTCAATTCCTTTTTCTGCGGCATATTCCAGCACCTCTGCCATATCGTCTATCTGCGTCCTCCAGTCCGTGCCATTCTCTGCCGCTATCTGCTTATATGTCTTCACTCCGATATTCATTGCGGTTTTCATCGCCCCAGATTCTTTCTGCGGATCTATCCATTTCTTTGGCTGCTGTATCCACTCGTGGCATAGGAAATCGTCCTTCTTTTCCCAGAAATCGCCCTGGACTTTGATAAGCCCTGCGAGATAGCAGGAAATGACAAACGTTTCATAAATCTCATCCAGTATGGCGAGAATCATCTCTTTTTCTTCCTGAAATGTCATCTCGTCTTCAATCGCCCCCTGCCTGGCCGATGCATAATTGGTTTCGCTCATGTCCCGGCTGGTTGCCTCGTAGGACAGTCCCTGTCCGGCACCCACGAGCCTCTGCTGAAGCTTTACAAATGATGTTGCGTCAGCAGACTGCCCGGTCGGGTTTACCACTTCCACGTCATCGCCAGTGTTCAGTTCTTTTATCATTCCGGGGGAGAGTGTCTTGCCGTCATAATCAAACTTTCTTTCGCCGGATGCTGCCGACCCCGGCCGCCCGATCCCGGTAACCGGGAGGGCTTTCTTGATGAACACTGCAAGACAGGCTTCAATCCTCTGCTTCACGGAAACTGCAGTGATGAATTCATTCACATCACGAATCCGTGTGATCGTCTGGCTCATGTCCGACATCTCCCGGATCTGCGAGGGACGTTTCTTGGAATAATAGAAAATTACATCCTCCGCTTTTATATAGACGGATTCTCCTATGGAATACCCGTCAATCTCATACTGCCTGATCCAGTACCCCATCGGCCGGTTGCACTCGTTATACTCAATTCCACCAATGACCCGGTGTCCTGCCTTGTCCGGGAACGTCTGCATATTATCCAGCTCATCCACCTCGATCATCTGAAGGGAGAACGGCACCATGCCGTCCTTTGTGTACCGCTTCACGAATAAAACGCCGCCGTCCACTTTCTTCCTTACCACCGCCATGCTGAGGATCTGGTTTAAGGACTGCTGCCCGGTCACGTCACAGTTCCTTGCCTTGCACCATTTCTTCCAGAGCTTTTCCAATTCCTTATTAAGCTCCGTGCTTGGAGTCTTTGCCTGAATCTGGAATCCGCTGCCGATGACATTCCGCTTGTATGCGCCCAGCACGGAATTCATCACATCCGAATTGCGCTCCAAGTCCCTCGCCCTCGCCCTGACCCAGTTCCGGCTTTCCCGATCCGTTGCCTCCGCAGAGTAATTGGTTACCCTCCACCCTGCGTTCAGCCGCCCGTTACTCCCTGCGTCATAATTCCGCAACTCTTCGTATGCGTTCCTCCACGCCGCCCTTCTTGCGGCCCTCTCCGGGGAAATAAACGCAATCACCCCATCTAACCAGCTCATCCGTCCACCTCCCTATCTGCCGTCAAAATAAGCCACATAGGTATCATCAAATAAGCCGGAGTTCCCCTCTGCCGCCACTTGCGCCTGAAGTTCTTTCTGCCGTGCCACCAATGCAGAATACTCGGCCCTTGTAAGTTTCCGGGAACCCATCTGGTAAGACTGCCCACCGAGCGTCACCCTTGATATAGCAAGCTGAACCTCTGCCAGCTCCTCTGCCGCCGTCTTTATGTTTGCCATACAATCGCCTCCTTACAGCCATTCTTCGTTTGTCTTTATCCATTCCTCTTCAGGCGGCTGCCCCTCCTGTTTCGGACTTTGGCTTTCAGCCTCTGCCTCACTGTCCAGATGCATAAACCTCACTTGCCGGATATCTGCCGCCGCCAGCGCATACACCTCGGCATCCAGATAATGGTTGGCGGCATGGCTGCTTTTCTGTTTCCACCGCTGCACCGTCCTGCTTCCGACTTTCACATTAACCTTATGCTCTGCTGTTACCTGTTCCGCATAGTCCATATCGCAGTCCTTATGAACCATCCATGAGCCACGGCCGTTTTTCTTTTTCATTCTGGATGCAATCATGTCCTTGTAATGCTCGCCATCCACGATTACCAAATCCATTCCGTATGCCCTGCTGTCCGGCTTGTTTATCTTATTCAGCTTGAAATCCGTATTCATCGGATTTGAAGCTCCTTTGGACGGTAAAGCCCAGTCCGCATTGTCGGCGCAGAAATCATACACCGCATCGCTGTCGTATCCTGAATCAATCAGGCAGAGTGAAACGACCATCTGATCCCCATTCTCCTTCAGGTATCCAAGGTTCATGACATACTCAATATCTGCCCACGATAACGCCTGGCCGTGCGCTATGTTCTGGCTGGTGATATGGTCACCCCATGCCCGGATCGTCCAATAGAAGGAGGTTTCCTGAACATCCACACCCCCGGTTAGCATTTTCGCCCACTCAGGAACGGTAAATTCCGGCAGCTCCGTCCGTCTCTCCATGACAATGCTGGCAAAAACTAAGAGCTTCGTATCCTCCCACGGCTCGGCAAGCCAGCTGTTCGTGAAATTCTGCATCTTCTCCGGGTCCCCAAGGGAATCCAGATATTCCAGCGCAACTTCGGAGAACCTGACAAACGGGGAATATAGCACATTAATCCAGTAACCGACTTTCCTTCTGGACGCATTGTTCTCCTTTACGGTCTGCCACCGCCCCTGCTGGAGCATCCTGTCCTTGTGCTGGTCGGTGATGATGCAGCCGCATTCCTGGCAGATGTACACCGCCTGATCCGCACGGTCTGAAATGGTAAGCCCGTCTTCATCCCCCGGATATTTAAGCTGCTTGAACTTCAGCTCTATATACTCGCCGCAGTGCGGACATGGCACAAAATAGTGTTTCTCTATATCCGAGCCTTGCAAGGCTTTCCAGATCTGCCCCGTCTGGATGGTCGGTGTGCTGGTCATGTAAATCTTGCGGTTCCTGAATGTCTTTACACGTTCCCTTGCAAGGGAAATCGGGTCTGCCTCTTTCCGGGAGGCGGCAGGATATTTGTCCACCTCGTCCAAAAACAGATATTTGATAGCTTTGGAAGCAAGACTGGATGGGCTGTTCGCTCCCGATATCGTGAGATACATCGCCTCGAACTGCATCTCCAGTTTCTGTGACTGGAATTCCTTATACAGCCGCTTTAGCGCAGGACTGCTTTTCAGCATCGGCTTAATGCGGTTCTCGCTGATGGATTCCCCCAGCTTGTCGGATGGGTAAACCACCATCGCCGGGGACGGGTCCTGCTGGATAATGTACCCCAGCATATTAAGCAGTGCTTCCGATCCGCCAATCTGCGTACACTTGCAAAGCGAAATTTCCTCTGTTTCGTAATTACACAGTTCATCCATGATTTCCTTCAGATATGGAGTTCTGTCATTCCTCCACGGTCCCGGCATCGCCGCCGTCTTGGAATCAAGAAAACGGTATTTCTCTGCCCACTCTGAAACGGATATATCCTCCGGGGGCTGCAGTTGCCGCAGGGTTTCCCGGATATAGGATGGCACTTCGTATTTTTTGCGCCAGAGTCTCCGCCTTCTAGCCATCGCCATCACCCTTTGAATTTTCCGCAGCGGCAATAATGTCTTTTACATCCTGCGGTTTCACCACGCTTGCCACAACGAACGATTTTAAAAGCTCGGCAATCTCGCCGGACACTTCCTTTTCCACTTTTCGGGCTTCCAGAGGGTCTAGCTGCCCGGAGAGCATTCCGCTGACCCTTGCCGGGAGTGACATAGCGAATTTCTTAAATACCAAAAAGAACTTTGCATAATCCAGCTTCACCTCTTCCACGGAAATATAATCCCCTGCGGCGATTGCCGTTTTCAGACGGTGAAGCTCCCCCTGGCTTTCCTTCAGCGCAATATCTGCCGCCATTTTCTGTTCCCGGAGTTCTATCTCCTTGTCCGTCCGATGCTGCTTCCCATATGCCTTTTCTGAAAGATACTGGATATATCTCTGCGTGGTCGGGATCAGGTCATACCGTCTGCACTTATGCCCCTCCTCGTCCACAGCGGCCACCGTTTCAATCACGCCGTCCTGGGTGAGCTGCTGTACCCTGCGTGTGCCGGAAAAGCCGAACAGCTTCGCTATAATTTCTGTCCTTACAAGATTTGTTGAATTTCCTGTTTCACTCATCCAAATTGCCCCCCCAGCAGAAATAATGAGTTCGGTCAAATTTTCTTCTACAATCATCTATCTTCTTTTACCGCTGTCTTCCCGGTAAATTCCTCCCATCGCCTCACGATTACATCGCAGTAAACCTCGTCCAGTTCTATGCAGTAAGCCCTGCGTTCAAGCTGCTCTGCCGCTATGATGGTTGTTCCTGAACCGCAGAAAGAATCAAGGACGATGTCCCCTGACTTCGTACTGTTCTGGATCAGGTATCCGAACAGAGGAACCGGCTTCATGGTCGGATGCTCTTTACTGCGAGCCGGCCTATCAAACTGCAGGAGAGTGGTCTGCTTCCTGTCCGAGTACCACGCATGGCTTGCGCCCTCATTCCATCCGTAAAGACATGGCTCATGCTGCCACTGGTAATCCTGCCTTCCCATTACGAGAATATCCTTTGCCCATATCAGGCATTGGCGCACTTGCCACCCAACGTCCATGCAAGCCCCACGGAAGTCATACCCCTTGGAGTCAGCATGCCAGATATAAAAAGCCGCCCCGGATTTCATTGATCCTTTCGCAATGGAAAAAACTCCGAGCAGGAAATCACGGAATTCCTGATCCGTCATTTTATCGTTTTCTATTTTCAGCGCATCCTTCGTCTTTCCGACATAGTCCACGTTGTACGGCGGATCTGTCAGGAAAAGGTCTGCCTTCATGCCGCCCATCAGCTTCCCCATATCATCAGCATTCCTGGCATCGCCACAGACAAGCCTGTGTTCCCCAAGCACCCACACGTCCCCTCGCTTCGTCCGGGTTTCTTTCCGGGCAGCGGAAAGAGCTGCCTCTTCGTCAAAGTCCCCATCTTCCTTCGCTTCATCGTTGTCAAACTTTATTTTCAGGTTCTCCAGTTCGTCATAGGTGAAGCCGGAAAGCTGCATATCAATGTCGCTTAAGTCCAGTTCGATCAGAAGGTCGCACAGTTTCTCCTCATCCCATTCGCCAGTGATTTTATTCAGGGCAATGTTCAGGGCTTTCTCCTGCTCCTTGGTCGCATCCACAACAACAACTTGCGTGGTATCGTACCCCAAGTCCAGCAGGACGTTATACCGCTGGTGACCGCCGATAATCGTGCCGTCTGAATTCACGATGATCGGGTCAACGTACCCGAATGCCTCTATGCTGTTCTTGATATTCTCATACTCAGGATCGCCCGGCTTTAGTGCCACCCTCGGATTGTAATCCGCAGGATGAAGCTCCGAAAGCAGACGCTCCTGAAGGTTCAGTGTGGTTTTCATGAAATCCCCCTATCCGCCCCATGGGGCCAGTGCGTAACGAAACGCAAAAAAACTTTTTTATAAAATCCGGGCAAAAGCCGGACCTTCCTCGGACCCGCATGCCGTACCCCCTCTGGGTAGTACCTACGCCGGCCCCGGCCGCATCCCTCGCCTCTGCGCCAGCTGGCGCATAAAGGACAAAAAAAGGACAGCTCTCGCTGTCTTTGCCGGAACGCAGGGATACCCCCTGCCGCCCTTTCTTTATTCAGTTGTTCCACGTTACCATCATATCACACATAGAAGTCGCATGGAGTCGCATCTTTTATAAAGCCCTGCGAAGCCTTGCTGTACAAGGCTTTGAAGCCTCTCGCACTGCTTCGTTATGTGCGCCCCGTGCGCCCGTCTTCTGCCCTGTGCGCCCCAGTATAGACAAGCCCTGCGTCATCTATACACCGTGCGTGTGTGCGCCCCTGCGTGGGCGTGTGGTGCGTGGCTGTGCGTGTGTGCGTGTCGTGGAGCGTCTATGCGTGGCTCACAGCCCTATATATGCCCTGCTATACATCCGCCCATATATGCGCCCCTATATACCGGGCTGTCATGCCCCCTTATATAAGCCCCCTGCACAGCCCCCTATATACAAGACCCTGAAATCCGGCCTATAATCAGGCCTTAAAAATCCGGCTTTGATTTCCCGGAAAATATACCCCACTTTAGTTTTCCAGGCGGATACCCCACCTTGTTTTTTTGCCTCCTGAAGGACTGCATATTCCCAAAAATCCCGGCAGAAAAAACTTGGAAAATCTCCGGCCAGTTATCCTGAAAGGAAAGCCCATGCATTAAAATCGGCATTCTCAGCTTTCCTTCCCCTGGCCCCGTTTATTTTTCCGGGGTTTTTTCTGGTTTAAATTCCCGGATTTATTTCCCGGCTTCATACCCCCACTTTGTTTTTTCGGCTTCGCACGGTCATGCTCCATACACCACAGCAGATAGTCCTTCTCATTGGATTTTACCATCTTCTGAATCCGGGGATTTAACAAAAGCCTGTCAATGGTGGCGTTATACCGCCTGATGCACTGGCTCTTCGACATAGGGATTGCCGCCTCTATATCCGGCCACTGCATCATGTCAATGTGGCGCATCTCAAATATCTCCCGGTCAATCTCCGTGATTGGTATGTATTCAATGATGGTCATCACCCTGACGATCGCCTTCTCTATCTCACTTTTCTGCTTATAGATGCGCTCCTCAATATCCGCCAGCTGGAAAACGATGGACGCTGCGCCTTCTCCCGGATCTTTCCGCTTTATGATAGGCTCATACCCAACGCCGCCGATCGGCGCATTCCTTTCCGCATTTATCCTTTTCAGCCGTTCATCCAGTCTCCTTTTATGATCCTCTGCCCTGAATGCCTGTCCAAGCATCCATTTCAGCACGTCTTCCTGCACTGACTTCTCCATGCCGCCCATACCTCCTATAAAATCAATTTCCCTTCGCCGAACCGCCATTTCAATACGCTTACCGCCTCCTCTGGGTAAGTCACGACCGCAGCCGTTCCCCCGGAAGCATTAATCTTCCTGATTGCCAGTTCCTGAAGGCTTGAAACCTCGCCGAATACCGGCCGCTTTACCTCAAATCCAAAATACTGCCCCCGGACGATACACATAATGTCAGGAATCCCACCGATGCTGTATGCCCCCTGCGATACCTTTACGATGTATGTGTCCGGGTATTCCTCATGGAGCGCATCCATGATTTTTTTCTGGAAATACCTCTCCGGGGGAATCCTCTCCCTTAACCACTTCACGGCCTGCGCCTTTGTAATGCCACGCTCCTTTTGCACCTCCGCTATATAATCCCTGTCCTTCCACCCTGCCTCATAATGTTCCAGCATATTCTTTCCTCCTGTCTTCATATTCCCTGCGGATCAGTTCTGCCGTTGGCGGCAGCATAATCCGCCACTCGTCCTTCCCTTTCGCCTTCCAGATATTATGTTCTTCAATCCAGCCCATGCCTATAATTCTATTCCACGCAGAGAACACTCCTTCGCCAAGCGTCCGCCTCCCCTCTTCGTTGTACACATCGCAATGCTCAATCCAGTAAGGCGCATATCCTTCATAGAATACCCGGTCATGCACCGGGCATAACGCTTCGAGGAACTTATCCACGTCATACGTGGTGAAAAGAATCCGGCTGGCTTCCTTAAATGCCCCCTTCGCTTTTTCTTCTGCCAGGATCATATTAATCCGTTCAATTACCCCGTCCGACCCGTCCCCTTTCAGGATCAGGATGCCGGAGAGAATGAACCCCCTGCAAATTTCCGTGGCATCTTTTGCAATTTTTATTTTCAAGGCCTTCAGCTGCTTTTCGAACTGCTTTTTCTGTTCTTCAGACATCTGTTCCTCGTTTCGCCTTAGTTTTCCCAGCTTTTCCTCGATTTCCGTGAAGATATTTGCCACCTTTTACACCTCCAGCCGTTACACCTTTGTTACACCAAAATTTTAGTCGGGTGATACTGCACAATCTTTGAATTTCTGCGGTTTTGCCACTCCGTTTACACCTTTTACACCTTTTTTTATATATACCTTTATTTTTTTTAGAAAAGTGCAGGATTGCAAATTGCACTTTCACTTTTCTTTTTATAGTTATATTCGTAAAATAGGTGTAAATGGTGTAACCATATGCTTTCAAGCCTTGATTTTACTGGATTTTTACGGTTACACCATAGGTTACACCTTTTACAAAATAGGTGTAACTGGTGTAACTAAAACCGCCGCTCTGCCCTCGGCTCGAATTCCACGCACCTGTCATCAAACTCCGTGATGTCAAGATAGGCTTCGCTGTCCAAATTAAGGCAGTAATACCCTGCGCCCTGCTCCCCATTGCCGCACCAGACGTGCGATTGGCATTTTCCGCAACGCTCGTCCCGGCTCTGGGACGGCATCCCACACCTATTCTCCATCGCCATCTTCATCCTCTCCTTTCATCTTTTCCACCATGGAAAGCATAATGCCTAGCATCGTCTGCGCTTGCTGCTCCTGCTCAATCTCTGTCTTGAATACATTCATATACGACATGACCACCACGCTGGCAATCTGCGCCGCCATGTTGGGATTATGCGTATCCTGCATCGCCTTGTTGTACGCTATCATGTAAGCACTTACTGAATCCTGAATAATATTTGTATGTTTCATTTCCGCTCTCCTTTCCCCAGAGCGCACTCCGTGCAAAGCGGAATCGCTCCCTGCGTCCTCACCAGAAGTTCCCTTGCAGGATCTGTCCAGCACTCCCTTCCGCACGCCGGGCATTTTGCTGGCTTCCAGCCTGTGTGACCTTCCGGCACATTTTTCTTAAGCGGCATACAGATATAGCCGCCACGGTCTGTCGGTTTCCTTGGCTCAATCCTCACGTTCATTCTTTGTTTCCGCTCCTTTCCCTTTACTGAACACTTCCTCTATGCTCGCCTTAATCGCCGCCATCTTCTTTTCCCCTATTCCCTTGGTTTCAGAAACCGCCCGGAAGACTTCCTGAAGGTCAATCCCCGGCACGCTCTCCCTGCCGTCCTCGAATCCATATTTATATAAATCCACGCAGAAAGCCGTGAACTGCTGCCTGTCATACTTCTTAACATCCTTATACATCTTCCTACTGATTTCCGGCATTTCGCCTCTTTTATTCCTGTTCATTTGCGCCCTCCATTTCCATCTCATCTATTTTTTCAAACAAATCCATAGCTGGATATTTTTTCTTCGGATACCTCTGATATACTGCTTCACATCTGCGTCCGTTTACATATTCCATAAAATATTTCACCGCCAATCTGTACGGAATATCCTTATGCTTCCCGGTCAACGTCAATTGGCTTTTGTCATAGTAGGTGATTCTAATTTTCCACATCTTTCAATCCCAAGTGCCTCCATAATTTCATCATTTTTTCTTTCCTGCCTTATATACTCCTCCATGGCCGGACGCTTGCCGTCCAGATCATCCCATCTGTATATTTTATGGTTTTCACGCTCCCACTGCCCTTTGTAGCAGTTCCTGCAGGAGCAGATTCCTGAAAGCCAGCGCATTTCTCCGAAATACTCCGCCTCTCCACAGTGCTTGCAGATAACAATCCTTTTCATTTCATCCATCCTACAATTTCCCCTCCCAATTCCATAGCCCCTGCTTTCCGCTTGCCAGAATCGGTTCGTCAAAAAAAACGGCATTCTCCATCACCCACGCATACCTTCCCGGCGTGAAATCGCCGAACATGTACTCATCTGGATGCTGCTCTTTAATAAGGCGGCATATCTGTCCATCAATATATACGCAGTTTATTAGATTCGCCTTTCCGATAATCGCCCCGGTCGGAAAGACATCTGCCCGGTTTGCAAATTCACGAAGGTTTTCGCTTGCCCTTTTCCACGCATCGTTCGGCATCTGCTTGATACCGAATAGCACATTTTTTCTTCCTGCATGGATGAGGATTTCTCCCCGGTAATTCGTTTTCCAAGACCTTGTTTCACATTTTTTCTTTCCAGTTGCCAGTAACGTTGCCCACGGCTGCCATACCGTAATCGCCTTCATTTTCATTCTCCATCCTTTCTATAATTGCGTAAGCGTCATTTGTTCGTACTGCGGAGCATAGTTTGCCCACAGCACCTCCTGCTTTCTGGAGCATACCTGGGAGTATGCCGTTTCTTCATACCGATGCCATCCTGAAAGCATATCGCTGTATAGTTCCGTCTCATAGCCGCTGATCAGCACCGGTCCCTCATGAAGGAGCAGTGTTTCCAGTAATTCTTCGTGCATAGAATCGTCCATTTCATAGCGATACTGTTTGCCGTGCCTTGTCCCCAGCATATACGGTGGATCGCAGTAGATTAGGACATTCTTATAGTTGAACCGCCGAATCAGCTCTATTGCCGGACGGTTTTCTATCTGTACCCCACGGAGACGTTCCGCAGCCTGCAGGATTTTCTCCGGCAGATGAAGCCAGTCCTGCGCAGCATATGCCTTCTCCCTGCCCTGCACGTCATTCTTCCAGCCGACCTTCTCGCCGTTCGTCCTGAATCCATGCCCCATATTCAGCGGATATAAAAATTCACTGCCTTTCCAAGGCTGTCTTCTGGTACCGCCGCAAAGGCATCCTCATACACCTGCCTCGCATATGGAGTATGGTAAATCTCATGCGCCAGCCGCTCCGGGTCCTTCCTGATCCACTCAAACAGATTGACCACGTTGCCGTCTAAATCATTCACCGTCTCTATGTTGCTCCTCGGCTTATTGAAAAGAACTGCGCCGCTTCCGAAAAATGGCTCTAAATAACTGTGGTGTTCCGGGAATAGGCTGATGATCCACTTGGCAATGCTCCACTTGCTCCCTGGGTATTTCATAACTGCTTTCATATGAACCCCTTTCTGCTGCAATATTCATTCCAAGTTTCATTTCTGTAACAACCACTGTATATGTAGCGTTGCTGAAACTCCATCTGCATCTTATTGGGTATAATACCCAGCCTTTCATTTCGTTCGGCCTGTGCATATAAATTGACCGCCTTATAACCTTTTAATGCTTCCACCCGTTCCACCGCATCCTGAATATCTGCGGTTACCAGCAAATATATAAAAATTCTGTATGGCTTCACTCCGTGCTTTCCCAACAGCTCTATTGCATTTCTGACTGGCTCTATCTGCGATTTCTGGTCGCATGAAAAGCGGATGAACCGTATCCATTTAAGCTGTGACAAAATTCCGGCCACATGATCATCTACCAGACGTGCATCCATTCCCTGATTAAGATCAATGCAGTATCCGCTCCCGATCAGACTCTGTAATTGCTCAATGCCGTATTGGCAAGCCAGAATGTTATTATCCATCAGCACCAGTTTGTCCGTATCAGTCCTGACAATATCTTCCCATGCCCGGTAAAGCTTTATATTTCCTTCCTTTTTAGGGACTATGCACCAGCGGCATTGGTTCGGACAGCCCCTTGTGAGATAGCCGACAGCAAAATCGCATTCCGGGTATATGCTATAATCCGGGAACATTTCATCCACCTCTGTAGGCAACTTCTGTTCCATCGGGATATCTCTATATCCAGTCCCTCCCCGGATCGTATCTTCGGGAAGATAAGCGTCTGTGGGTGTGAAATCAAAAACCTTGCTGCTGTAAACCCGGTCATACTTAACCAGAGGATTCCACCACTCCACATCGTCTCCACGGCTCTTATGCCATGCCGAAATCTTCATCAAAGCATAATTAGGAAAATGTTTATTTTTTAAATATTCTTTTTCTGCATCATGCAATCCTACAAGCATTATTACTCCTTTTATTCAAATGGCAGCTCCGCATCCTCATCCAGCTGCATCCACTCACCTTGCTTTGGTTCTTCAGATTCAGGTGATGAAATCCCCTGTGCTTTCTCCAGAAAGAATTCAACGAATCTTTGTAACCTTCCCTGAAATTTTTTCGGAATAGAATAAGTTTCTCCACTATGATCCTTCCGTTGGATAGCCGTAATGAATCCCTTGTCCGCCATATATTTCTTCGTTTTTCTCTCATTGTAACCTTCCCTTTTTAGGGCATTGTTCAGGATAGACGGATAGATATATGCCACCTTCCCGTCCTCGGACATCGTCCCGAAGCAAGTGCCGACCGTATCGCTCCCAAAATATGCCTGATTGGAAAGCACCCAGTCTGTAACGAACTGCACGGCATTCTCGTTTACATCCCCTGCGGCGGCAGACATCTGCTCCTCCATGATTTTCTTTGCCATCTCGCAAGCCCTGCCCCATGAACCCGGGCTGAGTGAAAGCCCCTGCTTTTTATCCCCGGCCGGGACGCTCCTTCCATGGAATAGCCATTCATCCACCATGGCATCCGCCAGCGCAATCACTGCCACGCTCGCCACATGGCTTCCTGCCTTTCCGCTCCCGACCGATTTCACGAAGTCCTGCATTCTGGCATACCATTCCCGGATGCTGTCCTCTTCTATCCTTATCAGGCATTTTATAAACTCCGGGCCGGCATGACCGAAGTCCGCCGCCACGTCCTGATACATCTGCGCCGCCTCCGCCTCATTCTCAAAGGGTCCACAGTAGATTTCCAGCACACGGGTATTTACCCCGGTCTGTGATGTGCTTGTGGAAAGCGGCTCTTCCCCGGTTGCCAGCGCAATAGTGCGCCATGTATGGACGGTCTGGATGCCGCCCGTCTTCGCCCCACGGAGCTTCCCGATGCCGGACGCTATCATGTAGATGGTCTTTTCTATGCCCTGCTGGTTATTCCCGGCAAGCTGCCGTTCATCTATCCCCATGGGGAGGTCTGAAAAGAAAGACGCTGTCCTTTCCAGCCCCACTTGGGTGGCATTGAAATTCATCATCAGCCTGTCGGAATCCCCCCACGCTGACAAAGCGGCCTTAAGGGCCGCCGTTTTTCCGCTTCTGGACCCTCCCCAGTTGTACACGAAGAAAATCCTCTGCCGTATGATCCGCAGGAGCGGAGCCGCAAAAGCCGCCGCCAGTATAAAGCGGAATTTATATTTTTCCCGATGCGGACGCATGGTGGCGAGCCATCCTTCCATGCTCCCGATCTGGCAGTATGCAGAAGCCATTCCTTTCTGTGATGGATCTATGTCAATAAAAATGTCACTTCCCACCCCCGGAATAAAACGGTTTCCCGGCTGCCATCCGTATGTGGACGTGGAATCCGTCCGGGTAATAATATCAATATTGTCTGCCTCCAGCGCAGAGAGGAAACGCACCACTTGTTTCGCATTCTCCGAAGTGACCGTGCATCCCAGATCCGCCAGCGCAGTAATCCCACGGCTTGTAAATACCGTGCTTCTTGGGAATGAGCATTCGATCCATTCCCCGTCCCGGAGGAATGCCACCTCTATTTTTTCATCCCCTGAATCAAGGCTCTTAAGCCGCCTCGTCAGTATGATCGGAGTCCTGCAGACAAGTTTCGGCTCATAGCTTTTCTCGTCAATCCTGTCGATTCCCTTCTCTGAATACATCCATCCGTCCGGGATGCGCAGGTTTACTGGTGCGCCCTTGATTGCTTCCGGGATTACTTCCGGCTCGTCAAGGTCAATCGCCTCTGCCTTTTTCACAAGCCCCATGATGCGCTTGCTTCCCTCTTCCTTGCCGAATCGGGCAAATACGTCAGATGGGTCCTTGCACTTTTCAATATCTCCGCAGGAGAAACGATACAGCTCCCCAGCAAAACCGCACTCACGGAATCCGGCCAGAACCTTTTTCATGAATGTTTCGCCGCCTCTGTCCTTTTCCTGATGGATATATATTTTCAGGTCACGGAGTTTTATAGCGTGTTCCGCTTTAAACATGGACGCTCCGGGAGAACCGACCGCTGGAAGCCCCATATACCAGAGGCTCTGTGAATCGCTCTCGCCCTCCACCAGTATCACTGCATCGCCCTTCCTGATCTGAGGAAGCCTCCATTCGCCATACAGCCCTATCTTCCCTGCGCTCCCCCATTTCCACTTGAACTGCTTCCTTGCATACCGCTTTCTGGTTGCACCCTCGCTGCCGTCCTCATTGAAGTATGGGATTTTCAGGTAAGTTGTGCCATCCCGGTCTTTCCCGGTCATTACCCTGCACTGCTCCTTCAGCCATGCCTCCGGCAGTTTCTTCTCAAAGGAATACTGTGCCAGGGAATAGGAGCGGCTCTGCGGCCGCTCATCCTCCTGCTCCCTGCCGTACTGCTTCAGGATGTCCTTGTACGCCTCCGTGGTATCCGTTTCATGAATCTTTGCATAAAAGTCCAGGAAGTTTCCGCCGATATCCTCTGAAAAGCAGTGCCATTTCCCGGTCTTTAAGTCGACTGAAAAACTGTTGTTTGTATCACTGTGGAAAGGACAAAGCCCGGTCATGTGGCCGTTGACGATTCTTGCCTTTTTGATGTAAGCCTTATATTCGGTTGTATAATCTACGAAATCGTCAATATTGACCTCTGACCCGTTCCTCATTCGCCGCAGCCTCCGTTTCCTCGACATACTTTGCAGCCGACTCCCTGGTGAAATCCAACCGTTCCGGCTTCAGGCCGAGGTGCAGCACCGCATAATCGATGTCAGCCCTCATGCCCTCTGAAATCCTGCCGTCAATGACCGCCAGAAGTACCCTGTCGCATTGTTCCATGGCAATATGCCCGGCCTCGATCCCGAAGTCCCTCTCAAATCCATGGTCAAGCATGAACATGGGAAAATAAAGGTGCGGCAGGATCGGGATATCCCCCGTCCTTAAAAATTCATTCCGGGCGAGGCTTCTTGCGAATCGGTTATTGAACGCCAGCCATTCATCTCCCTCTGCGTGGTACTGGCTGATGATGAACACCTTCTGTGATGCCCTTGGATGCATATTCCCACTCTCGTCTGCGGCGCAAAGCCCAGCGTAATGGTAAGGCTCGTCTTCATTATCCCTACTGAAAGTCTGGAAAATCCTCTGCTGGCCTATGTAATGCTGTGAAAATGCCAGTGGATTCTGCAGAATATTTTTTGTATCGTCAACCTCTCCATCCATAATCCCAAGGATGATGTCCGTAATGACACGCTGGTCGCACTCATCGCCCCGGCGCAGCACGTTTTCATCCGTGCCGCCCGGAAACATGTCCCTTGTAATCCGTCTTCCCATACCGTCACTCCTTTCTAATTGAACGGAAGCTCTTCATCGATCCCGTCCGGGATGTTCATAAATCCATCGTCACCCGTTGTTGGCGGCGGCGTGTTCCTGCTGCCCCCGTTCCCTCCGCCGCTGCCGGAGGATGAATTCTTGCTTTCCACGAATTCCACCTCTTCAGCAACAACATCCGTGGTGTACACCTTCTGGCCGTCCCGGTTCGTATAACCCCCGGTCTGGATGCGCCCGACAATCCCTATCCGCATACCCTTGTGGAAATACTTGTCTATAAACTCCGCCGTCTTCCCCCACGCAATGCAGGAAGGGAAATCTGCCGTCACCTCATCACCATCCCTCTTGAAACGGCGATCCACCGCCAGATTAAAGCGCACATAGCTGGATTTCTGCGTTGCAGAAAGCTCCGGGTCTTTCGTAAGCCGGCCGACTAAAATTATTTTATTCATTTTTGCCCTCCTTTAAAGGCTCTACAGCCTCCAACGCCCTCAGACATTCATTTGCATCCGCAAGCCCCACAATCTTCGCAGGGTTCCCTTTTTTTGGTTCGTACTGCTTCAGCACCCTCATCAGCTCCTTATTCTTCTGGCCGCCCAGCTCCTTACACCTTTTGATTATGGCCTCCTTGGTATCCGCCAGCTTTTCAGTCTCCACTTCATCCGTTGTCTTCCGCTGTTTTGCCGGAGCATCCCCCTTGATTGACCACTCATAGAGCTTTTCGCCGGATTTCTCCGTCAGCACTTCGTTCAGTTCAAAAAGATGTGTGTTGTCCTTTTCCGCATGGGCAAGGTGGGAATCCTGATCCAGCATGAAAGCCACGGTGTACTCATACTGGATATCCTTGTCCTGCTGTGCGCCCATCCCGACCTTTTTAGGCACTTGTTTTCCGCTCTTTTCCTCCATGATGTATTCATCTTTCCCCCGTGCGGTTGCCACCACATGGATCGGGGAGAAAAGGATCTTCTCCATGAGTTTCCTATGCTTCGGCTTCCATTTCCCCCATGCCTGGAAGCTGGTCATCCTCGGCTCGTTATTCACCTGTTCATTGACCCACGTCCATACATGGGTAAGGGAATCCACAATCAGCACCTTATAACCGCTGGAAATCGCAAGGTTGACCGCCTCCATATAGGTATCAATGGAAAATTCCTCAAGGTCTATAAGGTCATACTTGAATTCGTCCGCATAATAATTGTTCCTGGTCCCCTCTGAACCGATGTATGCAATCTTGCTTCCCCCTGCCCCGACTGCCCCGATTTTCTCTGCGATCCCGGTTGCCACACGGAGCGCAGAGTAGCTTTTGCCGCTTCCACTGGGGCCGGTAATCACTGCCTTGATATATACCTGGTCACGCTTCGCTGTCTTAAATTCCATCTTCTTAGCCATTTCTATTCCTCCTCATTCTCCGGCTCTGAAAATCCGTCTTCATCCATCTTTTCCGCATATTCTTCCAGCGGAGTGCGGAAACTCCCTGCCCCTTCATAAAGGTCATCGCCGATCCGCTTTGCCCAAGCCGCCATGGTGACCGCCGCCACGATGGTATCCGCCAGCGCATTAGATATGCTCTCCGCCCTTTCAATTGCCTGGATATCATCATCCGATGAAAGGTTTGTCAGGAAATTTTTCATTCCATCACCGACCGCCTTCGTCTGAAGGTTCAGGACACACATCGCTTCCGCAAGGATACCGTACCCCTCGTGACGGTTCTTGACCACTCCGGGCTTTTGCGCCTTTACGATGTCATGCGCAAAATCGATCATGATATTCGTGTTCTCTTCCAGGCTTCTTTCTGAAGAGAGACGGCAGTCCAGCTGGTACTGCCCGTTTTCATCTGTCTCTTTATACATTCCTGCCCCTCCTCTTAAACGCTTCTTTCAGCTTGCCCTGCTTGTCGCTGGCTTTTTTCGTCCGGCTTACGATAATCTCATCATAGACATTCAGGATCTCACGGACTTCATCCGGGATACCCTCATCGCTCTCCGCAACTTCCTTCATAGTGGAATTGAGCGTCCTCCAGTCCACGGTTTCCTTTACGATTTCCCCGAATCCGTTCTCCTTCAGGATTTCAATTTTGTCCAGCCCTTCCGCTTCCAAGTCCTCCTGCGCCCGGAAACTGTATTTGCCCTGGACTTTCGGCGAGTAGACGAAGCCGTCATTTGACGCACTGTCCTCCCCGATCTCCGTGATTGCCTCCGCAAGGTCAATCTGGATCTGCTTGTATTCCTCCTCCGCAGCGGTTTTTTCCTTTGCCAGACGCTCTTTCCTCGCCCGGATTTCCTCATACTTTTCAATCAGCTCTTTTACTTTTCCCTGTGCCATGTTAGATTGCACTCCTTTCTGGTTTTTTAAAATAACGCCTTTTACGCCTGTTATTATTCTGCTCCCGGACAGAAGCCCATTTGCAGTTGTCCGGGGAGTAGCCCTTTGAATTGTCTTTCCTGTCAATGGTCAGATGTTCCTCATACCCGTTTTTTAATGCCCAGTCACGGAATTTAGAAAAATCATTTACCCATTCATCACAGACCGTAATCCCCCTGCCGCCATAATCCGCATATCTTTCTCTGTTAGGATTGTAGCAGCGCGTTTTCATGGAAGACCAGATACTGTATAGCCTTGTACCGCATCCGCCGTGCATACTTCCATTCCCGGTTTTCGTTTCTTTCATGCGCTCTGCACGGAGGCATCCGCAGTTATCAACAGCCCCTGACTTCAGGTGCTTTGCCATTACCACTTTTTTATTTTTACACTTACATTCGCATAGCCATCTTGTTGCACCGTCTTTCCCATTTTCTGCTCTTTCTATAACAGTCAAACTGCCAAACTGCCGTCCTGAAAGATCTTGAAATGCTGGCATTAAACCGCCCCCCTAACTGAATATTTCTTTCCAATTGTCCACAATTT
The DNA here is from genome assembly GCA_009911505.1 of Lachnospiraceae bacterium. Classification (GTDB taxonomy): domain Bacteria; phylum Bacillota; class Clostridia; order Lachnospirales; family Lachnospiraceae; genus Roseburia_B. The sequence continues at coordinate 40,222 of QXXL01000093.1, forward strand.
TCGTGGCCAGATCTTCCTTTTTACGGAGAGCCTTTGTAATCTTTTCATCTACACTGTCCGAAACCACCAGGTCGATGTAAAAACACCGATTAAGCTGTCCAATCCTATGAATCCGGGAAAGACTCTGCTCATATGTCGCATAGTTGTAATTTTTGCTGTAGTAGACGCAAGTGTCTGCCGCAGTGAGCGTAATGCCCGTCCCTGCAGTGTCGATCTGCCCGATGAACAGTACGGTGTCCGCATCCGTCTGGAACTGCTTCACAATGCCGCCACGGTCTTCCTTCTTGATTGCCCCATAGACGCTGACCGCTTTCTTTCCCTTTGGCAGTGTCTTTTCTGCCAGCTTTATGATTGCCTCAACCTCTGCGATGAACCTTGCGAACACGACCAGCTTTTTCCCTGCCTCCACGACATAGTCCTCTATGATATCCTTCAGGGCATCCAGCTTCGCCGTGCTTACCAGTTCCGGCTTGTCCGAGTCATCCTTTACGAGGAATCCCCCGGTTAGCTGCTGCAGCCGCAGGAGGCGTGTCAGGACTGTCGTTGCTGATATCTGACCGCCGCTTTCCAGCTCCGCCACAGAATCCCTTTTCAGAGTGTCATACAGCTTGCGCTCCTTCGCCGACATTTCAATGTTTCGGACTTCAAACGTCTGCTCCGGGAGGTCGATCGCCTCTTCCTTCGTAATCCTGAATGCAATAGAATGTTCCTTTGCTATCAGCCCGTCCAGATCCCGGTAACGCACAATCTGCTTGTTGTTGAATCCGCCCATCTGGCAGTAGTGGTTTTTGAATGCCCAGAACTGCTCACCGAACACGGATGCATCCAGAAAACGGTACTGCGACCAGATGTCAATGGCATTATTCTGAACCGGGGTCCCGGAAAGGATGAGTTTATACCTTGCAAGGTCTCCCAGTTTATGAATCGCCCTGGACTGCTTGCTGTCATGCGTCTTGATGCGCTGGCTCTCATCGCAGATGATCATGTCCGCATCGTACTTCTGGAGGGCTTCGAAAATATCATCCCTCCACACGGATTCATAATTTATGACTGCCGTCTTCAGCTTCGGGTATCGGTAACGCTCCAAGTCTGAAATCGCCCGGAGGCGTTTTCTTTTATCGCCAAGGAGTGTCTGCACTGTAAAAGGGAAATCTGCAAATTCCTCCAGTTCCTTCGGCCAGACGGCCACCACGGAAGTCGGCGCAATGATAAGGACTTTTTTTATATATCCGCCCTTGTAAGCCGCCCCTGCTATCGCTATCGCTGTTAAAGTTTTTCCGCATCCCATTTCAAATAGGAGTGCGAACCCTTTATTAATATTCGCTTCCATCCATCCCTCATTTTCCTTTCTTCTTTTCCTGCCGAACGATATAGACGCATTTGTCTATACGGTAAGTGTCATAAATATCTGTCTCATTTTTTGACCGCCTTGCGGCATTTATCGTTGACAGTTTTTTCTTTGCTTCCATGCTCGTATCGTACTCGAAGCACATATTCTTGTGGGTTGACTGTATGAACGCTTCAATAGCGATCCGCTCATCGCTTTTCTGTCCATGCTTCGTTTCTTTCTTTGGCGGCAGTTTCACATTGTAATGCAGCTGCATACCGTCATCACTCCTTCCTTTTGGGAATACATAGTTTATGAAGTTCCTGTTTTCATCGGTCACAGTGTCCGCAAGGGTAAGTCCGTCCGTTCCCGGAATCTCTGCATCAAGACTCGCCGCATGGATGCGCCGCCCCTGCTTTTCCATCTCGTGTCCTATGGCTGACCGCATATTCTGATATGCGATTGTCCTGAAAGCCCATCGGTGGAGGTATGGACGGGAAAACCAGAGCTGCACTGCCCGGATAAAACGGAAAATGACAACGTCATACCATTCATCTTCAGGAAGCCGCCGCATCTGCAGATACTCCTTTACCATGTGGTGGTTTTCTGTTATAAACGAGCGTTCCTCCATGCTGAGTTCCGTGTCCGTTATGCCCCCCCCTCACGCCCCGGAAGTGTCCATTTCTTTCCCCAATGCCTCCACCTCCCCGTTACTTCCGGCTTAACTGCTCCGGGAGCGTCCTGCCGGAATAATTAGAAAAGCCCTGCTCCAGATAGGTGACCTTTTTCAGCTTCCTACCTGAAACTCCATACTTTGCAGGATAACCGAAAATATTTATGTACCCTGCCAGATCGTCTTTCTCCGCTTCCATGGCCTTTGCCACCTCGAACAATGCCCTGCAGTCATCAATGGCACGGTGGGAATTCTCCACCTTCGCCCCTAATCCGTACTGTTCGATGGCATTCTCCAGCCTGTGCGGATATTTGTGCCGATCCCGGTAAACCGTCAGCGTGTCAAGGTAGTCCGCATCGTTGAACACCCGAAGCCATCCAGAATTTTTCTTCTTATGCCGCAGTATGGCATAGCATACAAACATAAGGTCAAACTGCGCATTGTGTGCCACCAGCAAGGTGTTCCCATTAACAAACGCATCCCACGGCTCCATCATCCTGATAAACTTTCGGACAGCATCCTCTTCAGGAATCCCTTCTGTGGCAAGCTGCAAGTCTGTAATCCCGGTCAGCTGGATAATTTCGTCTGACAGTTCCGGCTTAGTGTGAAGATGGATGAAATCGTCAAAGCTTTCTTCGCTTCCATCTTTTCCTATACAGACCGCCGCCAGCTCTATAATCTGGTTATCCTTATCGGAATCAAAGCCCGTGGTCTCGGTGTCGAAAAATACGATCCTGTCGTATTTTTTAAATAGTGATTCAAACACTTCTTTCTCCTTTCTCTACTTGGTTGAATGATTCATTGCTCCCTGGGGAATCCCCTGAATTTATCTGAAGGGCAATGCCCTCAAATACATAAAGTACGCATGGCAGTGCGATGCCATTTCCCCACATTGTTTTTTTCTCATCTCCTTCACAATCCTGATATAGTCCATGAAAAGGACTGACCGCTCCCCTTTAAGCCCCTGCCTCCGTCCTGCAATGCTCATGTCCTGGCACGGAGAGCCGCCGCTTATAATATCCACCGGGGGAAGCTTCGCTCCATCCACCATTCCGATATCCCCGATATGCTCCATGTCCGGGAATCTGGCCTTTGTCACCTTGATGGGGAACGGCTCTATTTCAGAAGCCCATATGGAACTGATGCCGCACATCCTTGCCGCCAGTTCAAAGCCGCCGCTGCCGGAAAACAATGCGCCATGTGTTATCTCCTGCATCGCCCCTTTCCCCCTTTCCGCTGGTTTCCATCCCAGCCCATCTTCTTTCCGCACCAGTGGCAGTGCGTGTGGTTGTACTGAACCCTCTTTCCGCATTTCGGGCAGAGCCATACGTTATTTCTCCTGACCGGCCTGTCCTCATAGCAAAAAGTTGTCATCATATCGCTGTACTGCTCCGCAAGGTCATGGTAATCCTGCAACGTACTTTCCAGCTCCTCTGCCGCATTCTCCTGCAGCCTTTCCTTGGTCACGCCAAACTTTACCAGCACCTCGCTGATCCGCAGTTCCCATTGTCCTGCTGCCATTAATTCCCCACCCCCTGCCTCGGAGGCTCTGCCATACCGAATACCATAAGGGCCATATTTGCCGCCCTCGTCTGGTGTGCGTAAAGGTTCGGCTTTACCGGGTACTCCACCATCGGCTTAAGCTCCCCTGCCGGACGTGTGCGCTCCCGATCCACCGCTTCCTGAATATATGCCAGCCTCTCCATCTCTTTTTTCGCCGCAGGGATTAAGCCGCCATTATGGTACAGCTTATCCAGAAGCTGGAGGGAGATCCGGCCATACCACCAGCCTTTCTGCTTGTCCTTGGACATCATCTTCCACGTCTTTATGACAGCCTCCTCTTCCCTGCTTGCCTTGACGAATATGTATCCGCCGTCTACCTTCATCATCATTTCCTGCAGTCACTCCTTATCTGTATAAAAAATATGGTTGCCGTGCCGGAAGAGGCGTTTCAGGTTATCCTGATGCCATGTCGACTTGCTTTCACTCTCAAAATACAACGCCCCCTGGCTTTCATCCCAGTGGTCATACATCACCAACCCCAGCGCATCCCAACACCCCTCATCCGGCTTTAATCTGTCATACCGCCCATTCTCATATGCCGTAAACTGCCGTTCCTGCGTTATGACCGCCTCAATGCTGTCCGGGAACTTATCGCTCCACACCCGGTTCAAGACCACAAGCATTACCAGAGCCTTGCCCTCTACGTCCTCACCTTCGGCTTCAGCCATGGCGATCCGGGCAAGCATCTCCGATTCATCCGCATCCCAATCCATGCTTGCTATTGCGGTCTGGTATTCTTCAGTGGGCTGTACTATTTGACGCTCCTGAATAGGTTTATCCGCTTGTCCGCTTCCTACTGCGTCCATGACAGCCTTTGGAGTTCCTGCGGATGAAGAATTCATCCCGTATACAATCCCTGCCACGACCAGCCCACCAATCCCCACTGCAATCCATTTATAAAGCCGCCGCCTTCTGCGCCTTCGCCTTCTTGCCCGGATATCGTTTCTCCTGCGCCCTCGCTTCCCTGCTTCTCCTGAGAACTGATAAACAGCATTCCGTGAACCTTTTCTCGTATCCATCTTCATACACCACCTTCACTTTCACTTCTCCCTGCATTCCCATCACCACCTTTTTTTATTTTCCAGTTGACATCCCGGCAGGGTGCTTTTATGCTTTCTAGGCTTCTTGGGTCCCGAAGTTTTGAGAGAGTTCTCCACGCTGTGGAAGAGAACCCTTTCTAAGCGTATGCTCCCTGAGTATTCTTTGGGGTAGCCCTTATGCCCTGCCCTGTTGAGTGCGGATTGCTCCGCCACCAGACTGCTACAGCCGCCGCAGGTCCCGGCGCATCTGGTGTCTCACACCCTGCGAATCGCCTCCGAACCGAGATTTTTTTACGTGGGTCTGCCGTTCTCCACCCCACTTACGACATTTCCTGAACAGGGACAGTCCATGCCGGGCGGACTTATTGCATCGGCTCCGCCAGACCAGCGTTTTTATACGAGGACGCTGCTCCCCTCGGTATTACCTATTCAGTTTTTAAACTGTCTAATTTTCTATAAGCTGTTTTTCCTTTCGCTGGGAATCCAGTTGCTTTTGAAGTTTCATTCCCTCCAGCACCGCATAAGCAATCCTCTGTTCTTCCTCGCTAAGTAAACGAAAACCGAATAAAAGCGCACATCCTTCCTTCTGGTAATTTTCTGTTTTTTGATTTTTTATTGACATGCTTACACCTCCCTTTGCGAATATATTAACTCGCATTGTGAGTTTTGTCAACGTAGAAATTATATAAATATTGACAATGCGAGTTTTCGGGTATATACTTGTCGCAAAGGAGGTGCGTCATGGATAAGGGAAAAATAGGAGAAAGAATAAAGTTTGTCAGAAAAGAGCTTGGTATGACGCAAGATGAATTCGGTTCCGAAATCGGTGTCAAAGGAAATACAGTGACTGGATATGAAAGAGGGAGCAGAAATCCTTCCGATTCTGTCATTAATATGATTTGTCTTGTTTTTGAAGTTAATCAAACCTGGCTACGCACTGGAGAAGGTGATGATGTATTCATACATAAATCCCCAAAACTAGGCTCGCTTAATGAACTTTATTCAGATTTTGATTGCAATGCTCTCGAAAGAAGCTTTCTGGATTCCTATTTCAATTTAAAAAAACGTGAGCGATATGCATTTTGTGCAATGCTCAAGAAAATGTTTCCTGCTTTATCAGAAGTAATTGGTTCAGATCCACTTGTTCCGACATGGCAAGATTCGGAAAAAACGGAAAAACAATCCGTTCAAATCGACATTGCTGAACTTCTGCAAAAACCTGTGTCAGAAATGACAGATGACGAGGTTCAGGCATTAAAAGAAGAAATCGATCGTGAAATTGATACGGAAAAAGAAGCGGAGGAAAAATCATCGGATTCCTCTACCGCTACTGGAAAAAGAAATGTAAAAAAGGAAAGTGAGGCGAGTTAATGGGATTATTGAAAAGTTTGCTAAATGCATTTTCTTCACAGCAACAAGTGCCTATATCGGAAGAAGCAGAAGATTTAAGACATTGGAAAGATCCGAGTACTGATCCTGTGATGAAGTCTAATGAAGAACGGATGCGATACCACGACAATTTGAATTACATGGTTTTTCAGGGAAGCGGTATTTTTTCCAAAACTGGAAAAAAGAGAACTATAAAGCCCTTTGGCGCTTTTTCATACGATGAAGCAATTACCTCTCTTGTGGAGAAAGGATTCGTTGCTAATTCCATACAGATTGAAAGATGCTGCCCTGAACCTCCGACTGAAGCACAGCTTACTTCTATGCGTGACCATGATGATTATATTCCTTCTGATATCTGTAAACATGATGCCAGCTGTATCATTAGCAGATATATAGATCGGGATGATTTTGCAGGAAAAACATTACTAGATTTTGCTACAAAGCAAAAAATACCTACATCATACTACATAGGCAAAGAAGCTCTTATGTCATATTTATGGAGAACTTTAGAAAACGAACGCCGAATTGCGCTGTATATGCTATGTGTGAAAAAGAAAGAATCTGGCAGATGGGAATTTGGGAATTTTGAAAAATATGCGTCTGAAGCCATACGACTACTGAAAAATGAAACTTTTATGAATTCCTTTAAACGTATCTACGAGATTGTTGACCCAGAAGATATCAGTAAGCAGACCAACTGCTATAAGATGGTTTTAGCACTAATATAAAAAGAACCGCCAGTCCTCCGGCAAGAGGATCTGGCGGCAGATTCCCTCGGAGTGACCGAAAAAGAATCATTCAACCCACGAATATTCTAACACCTTTTGGTCGCTTCGGCAAGAGAAAGGTGGTCTATATGCATTTTGCAATTTACGGACGGAAGTCCGTCTATTCAGATAAATCCGATTCAATTAATAACCAAACCCGGATGTGCAGGGAGTACATCAGCTTCAAATTTCCGGGACGGGCCGAAAGCATCACCGAATACACGGATGAAGGACTGACCGGGGCCAATACGAACCGCCCACAGCTTAAGGCAATGTTAAAAGATATTACGGACGGCCTGCTGGATGTCCTTGTGGTTTACCAGCTTGACCGCCTGTCCAGGGATGTCCGGGATTTTGCCAATATCTATGCCTCGCTGGAAGAGCGGCACGTCATGTTCGTTTCCATTAAAGAGAATATTGACACTGCAACGCCGATCGGAAAAGCCATGATGTACGTTACGATGGTTTTTGCGCAGATGGAGCGTGAAACCATCGCCGCAAGGGTCACTGACAATATGCTGGGGCTTGCCAAGAAAGGACTGTGGTCTGGCGGCACGACCCCTGCAGGGTATACTTCGGAGCGGATTGATATCGGCGGCAAGAAGCACGTTGCCCTTGTCCCCGATCCTGAAGGCACGGAATGGGTACGGTGGCTGTTTGACACATTTTTAGAGAATAATTACTCCCTGGCCCGTATGGTCACGGCTTTTAAGAAGCAGGGAATCAAAGCCCCTGGCGGCGGCTTTTTCGCTTCCGGCCAGCTCCACCGAATACTTACCATGCCTTACTGCGTGGAAGCCACCCCGGAAGTTTATGATTATTATACAGAGCTTGGATGCCAGATTGACCCGGACTCCCCCAGGGAACGCTGGGACGGCAAGCATGGCGTCATGACGTATGGACGCCACTCCGTCAACGCAAAAAAAGTTTCTGTGCAGCCAAAGGAAGAATGGACGGTCTGCATTGGCTTCCATGACCCAATCATCCCGGCAGATAAGTGGCTGGCTGTTCAGGAACGGCTCCGCAGTAACACATTCAGTAAAAAGCAGAAATACGATATGCCCCTCCTTAAAGGAGTCCTCCGCTGTGCTAAATGCGGATGCCTTATGAAGGTTTATAGGAAAAAGACTAAAAACGGAATCTCGTCCGCCTACTCCTGCACCAGCCGTGCCATCTATGGAAAAGAAAGATGTGATATGAGCCAGGTCATCTGTAAGCGGCTGGATGAAAAGGCAATGAGCATCTTCAGGAAGATAGATGCGGACCCGGCAGCAGTCCTGCAGTACGTCCGGGAGCCGGAGCATGATGTTCAAATGGAATGGAAGGACTATGCTTCGCAGATTGCCCCATATCAAGCGAAAATCGCCCGTCTGACGGCTTTTCTTTCCGAAGTGGAGGAATCCTCGGCGGCAAAGCATATCGTGGCACAAATCGAAGAACTGGACGCAAATATTGAAGCCCTGAAAAGGGAAGCGTCCCTGCAGGAGGTTGAAAAGCGCAGGACGGTTAATGTGAAGCAAAGCGCAGAACAAAAGGCTGCGGAAGTGCGGCGGCTAATGCATGGGTTGTCCGGCTTTACAGCGGAGGAGCGGAATGAAATCATAAGGGGAGTGGTTTGTGAAATGACATGGGACGGCGAGACCCTTTTTCTTCGTCTATAAAAACTCCTTTTTTTATCACTAACGGTTTGTCCGCAAGGATGTAGGCTTTCTTCTGCGCCTCCGTCAGATAATCCACGAACACACACGGAACCTCTGCAATCCCTTCTTCCTTCGCCGCCATGATCCTGCCATGCCCCGCGATGACATTGAACTCCCGGTCGATGATGACCGGGTTGATGAAGCCGAACTCCCGCAGGGACGAGCGGAGCTTCGTGAGCTGCTCTGGCGAGTGTGTCCGCGCGTTATTCACATACGGCACTAATCTGGAGAGCGGCACAAGCTGCATCTCGGTTGTTGTCTTTCCCATTTTCCTCTACACTCCTTTCCTTGCGCAGAGCAGCCGCTCCATCACGTCATCCTGGGGCGTGTTCCCCTGGAACTCCACCGAGCAGTTCTCCTTCACAATCTGGTATATCTGCATCCAGCAGTAATTTGTCTGTTTCATATAGGACTGGCTCATGGAAACATAAGGGGAGGCGATGGCGGCACCCGTGGTCGGGTGCTTCGCAAGGAAGCCAGTGGATGACACGATCTCCTCACACTGAATCCACCGGGACACGCTCATGGCGTACTGCTCCACCATCTGCACGGTGACAAGCTTCTCACATCCCCTCGCCTTCAGCCATGCATACGTTTCGTTGAAAACCTCCTCCGCCACCAGCTCCCGCCCGCTCTTCTGCGGGGACTTGAGGAAGTCCTTCACGGGCGGCACATCCACGCCCTCCAGTTCGGCGGGCTCCATCAGCACTTCCGCTGTTTTCCCCTCGCTGATCTTCTCCGTGAGCGCCTTGGGCTTCCGCCCCGCCCCCGGTCTTGCGCCGCCGCGCCCGCTGCCGTCTTTTGCCACCGTTTCCACCCCGTTTCTTTGATTTTCTTTGAAAAAATGCTGCGGAAATCAAACGCCGCAGCACCTTAAAAGCCTTTATTTCAGGGAAATCTCCGGGCGGGCAATCCCCCGTTTGATTTCCGATTTTTATGCGTGTGGCCCCACGCCCGTTCCCCGGCGGGTCCCTTGTGGAGATTTCACCCGCCCCTCCCGGCTGGCAGAAATCTTCACAAGGGACCCGCACACAATGACCTACCGCTTGTTCCACCGGTCGCCGCGCTCGGCATGAATCCTCGCATGGCAGGGCTGGCACAGTGACACAAGGTTTCCCTCGTCATGCGTCCCGCCCTCTGCCAGCGGCAGCCTGTGGTGTACCTCCTCCACCGGCCGCAGCAATCCTTTCTTCTGGCACTCCTCACAGAACGGGTGCTTTGCGGCGTAGCGGTCACGGATTCGTTTCCACGCCCGTCCATACCTACGGCGTACAGCCGGGTCACGGTCGTACTTCTCGTAGCGGCGGTTCTCCTGTTTCCCATGCTCCTCACAGAACCTCCCGTCCGTCAGCTTCGGGCATCCGGGGAAGGAACACGGCCTCTTCGGTTTCCTTGGCATCTGCCTCACCTCCCTTGGGCATAAAGAAAGCCCCCGCAGGATTCTTTTGCTCCCGCGAAGGCCCTCTTGACATTCTATCACCCTATCAGCATACCACGCCCAAACGGATAAATCATCTCACAAAGTGGACATTATGGTTTGCCGAACAGCAGGGTAGTCAGTTTTGCCAAGGCCCGGTTCTTCCTCCTGTATGCGGATGCCCGCTCAATCCCGAAATAGTCCGCCACATCCTCCGCTGCACTGCTGCCGTACTCATTGTCCTCGCTGTAGAACGCATCCAGCACATAACGGTCGTCCTCCGAAAGCTCCTCCCATGCCGGGACGAACCACGCCATATATTCCATTGCCTGCCGGTACCGCTCCCGCAGGACACTGATCTCATTCATTCCCTCCGCCATCCTGTCCTCTGCGGCATGGGGATTGTGTGCGTGTGGCATCCCGTCAAACTGCGGGCTGCTGATCCCGCCCATTTTTTCATATGCCGCCTTTATCTCATCATCCGTGTGTTCAATGATGAATTTCATGCTGCCGTAGTCCTTCACCGCGTCTGCCGCCGCCGACTTCTTATCCAGGTACTTCCATGCGATTCCCATAATCTGATACCTCCAAAAGAAAATTTTTACTGTTCCCGGATTGTCACTGGTTTTCATCATTTGGCTCAGATTGTCGTTGATTGGCTTATATTTTCAAATCGGCCTTCACCGCATCGATCAGTGCGGCCTGCGTGGTGTCTTTCTCGGAAAGGGCTTTCATGATCCGCTCGTCTATGGTGCCTTCCGTGATGATGTGCTGCACCACCACGGTCTCGGATGCCTGCCCCTGCCGCCACAGCCTCGCCACTGTCTGCTGGTATAATTCCAGCGACCATGTCAGCCCGAACCACACCAGCGTGTTCCCTCCGCCCTGGAGGTTCAGGCCGTGTCCGGCAGATGCCGGGTGGATCAGCGCCACCGGGATCTCCCCGGCGTTCCATTTCCGGATGCTGCCGTCCGTGTCCAGCCTGGCATACGGGATTTTGAATTTCTGCAGCCGCTCCGAGATCCGCTCAAGGTCATGCCGGAACCAGTAAGCCACAAGCACCGGCCTGCCGTATGCCGCCTCGATGATGTCCTCCAGTGCGTCCAGTTTCTTTTCATGGATGGCAGTCACATCCCCGGCATCCGTGTAAATGGCCCCGTCTGCCATCTGCGACAGCTTCCCGGAAAGGGATGCGGCATTGGCGGCTGTGATCTCACCGTCCGGGAGCTGCAGGACAAGGTCTTTTTTCAGTTCCTCGTATTTCTCCCGCTCCGTTTCGGAAAGGTACACCGTGTACCTGGAATCCACCAGCTCCGGCATCTGCAGGCGGTCGGTGGATTTCATGGAAATGGTGATATCGGAGATTTTGCCATATATCTGTTTCTCCGCCCCCGGCAGCGGCTTATAGGAAAATACCACCTGCCCGTTCTGCTTATCCGGCCGGAAATAGGAAGTGCGGTACTGCCCGATGAACCGGCCAAGCCGCTCCCCCATGTCCAGCAGCCGGAACTCCGCCCACAAATCCATGAGGCCGTTGCTGGAAGGCGTGCCGGTCAGCCCCACGATGCGCTTCACCTTCGGCCGGACTTTTATCAGCGCCTTGAACCGCTTCGTCTGGTGGTTCTTGAAGGAGGACAGCTCATCGACCACCACCATGTCAAAATCAAACGGGATGCCACTTTCGGAAATCAGCCACTGTACGTTCTCACGGTTGATGAGGTAGATGTCTGCCTGCCGCTTTAGTGCCGCCAGCCTCTCTGCCGCCGACCCGACCGCCACGCTGTACTTAAGCCCCTCAAGGTGATCCCACTTTTCAATCTCTGCCGGCCAACTGAAGGAGGCCACCCGGATAGGCGCCACCACAAGCACCCTTCGGATTTCAAAGCTGTCAAACATCAGGTCGTTGACCGCCGTCAGCGTGATGCTCGTCTTGCCAAGCCCGCAGGCGAGGAATACCGCCGCTGCCGGGTGTGCCTTGATATACTCCGCTGCGTATCTCTGGTATTCATGTGGCTCGTATCTCATCAATGATCCCTCCAATCTGCGATTCGTCATCCAGCACATACACCTTGAATCCAAGCCGCCTGAGAAGCCGGTGCCTTGCAAGCTGCAGCGGGCGGGGCTTCTCCCCCGGAGCCTTTACCTCCACAAAACCGATTTTCCCGCCATGCAGAAGTACGATTCTGTCAGGCACCCCATCAAAACCGGGCGATGTGAACTTTACTGCCAATCCCCCGGCGGCCCCCACTGCCGCCCTGAATTTCTGCTCTATGGTTTTCTCTCTCATGCAAATGCCTCCAATCCCTTTATTTTTCAAGCATTCCAGCCTTTAGGGTGCAGCTCGGTGCAAGTCGTACCTAAAACTCCTCTATAAGTGATTTTTTGCTGAAAAAACTGCCCTAAAGGGGGTTTATACCAAGACCTGCACCGACTTGCACCTTCCACCAAAACATGGGCTTTCTCAGCCTTCAAAATCTTCCTCCTTTATCCGCAGCCCGTAAACGATAATGCCGGACTTCGCCTTCCTCCGAAAAAAGCCCGCAGACTCCAGCGCATTATAAAAATCGGCCGTGCTTCTGGTATACTCGCCCGTCCGCATACAGTAGCTGCGGTATTCCTGGTACAGGACGCCGGACTTCTCCCGGTAGGTCTTGTCGGCCTCGCAGCATTCATTCAAAAAATGCCCAAGCCAGTCGTTATCCTCACGGTATGATTTGATGGCTTCCTCCACGCAGGCAGGGGAAGGGATATGGAAGTTCCGGCTGATCGCCTTTTGTGCACCCTCAATGATCCACGCCATGACAGCCGGGGCTGCCTCCGAAACGAGGAAATCGGCATAATTCTTCACATCCCCCGCGCCCTCTATCCTGGCATGGAAGGGGATCACGATCAGACGCCGCCACGTCCCAGGATCATTCGCGCCTACCCTCGGCAGGTGGTTGGTGTAAAGCACGAGGGTATGGCTCGGCGTAAAGCTGAACGGGTCCTTATACTTTTTCTCCGCAAAAATCTCATCCGTGGAACACATCTGCTTCACCACGGAGGTGTTCAGGCGCATCCCTTCCTCCAGCTCGGCGGCTATGATGAGACGCTTGCCCTTCGCCTCTGCAAGCTCCGGCTTTACATTCCTCTTGCACCCCACCGTGAGGGTATCGGCGGACATATTCCCGCTGTAGGTGCCAAGCACACGGGCTATCGTGTTCCAAAAGGTGGACTTTCCGTTCCTTCCCTCCCCGTAGGCAATGACCAGCGATTCCATGTAGACGCGCCCCACCGCCGCCATGCCCACGATCTGCTGCACATAATCAATCAGTTCCTGGTCTTTGCAGAAAATAGTGTCCAGGGAATCCAGCCACAGACTCTCCCCTTTATCGCCGGGAGCTGCCGCCGTTATCTTCGTGATATAATCCTCCGGGCTGTGGTCACGTTTCCCCTCCAGCCCGTCCGGAAGGTAATAGGTGCCGTCCGGCGTATTCAGAAGGAAGCCGTCTTTATCCAGGTCGGACACGCTGATCTCCAGCATCGGCTTCGCCGCCTGCAGTGCAGAAACCACATACTTCATGTCCCGCCGCTTCATCACGAACGCCTTATATGCCTGGGCGGACAGATACGCAAGATAAGCGTCCATCTGCCCGCTGCTGATTTTCTTCTCCAGCGATTTTCCGCCGGAGGTGATGGCATCCTCTGAAATGCCCGTATCCATAAGAGCCTGACGTGTGCGGTCGATCTCATCCTTTGCGTCCGTAAGCTGAAGGTCGAGGAATTCCTCCGCCGCGCCTACCGCCTGCTGCTTCGACTCCACCCAATACTGCCCGCAGAAACGCAGATAGTCCGTGGCCGCCGTGTACCGAAGCTCCACCCCATACTCCCTGGTCAGCACCTTCGCCTGCCCGATGTCCGAATAATCCCCCGGTTTCAGTGATTCCCGGCCGAACTCGTCATTGTACGCATCCGGGGCGACATAGCCCTCCTGCCCCTGCACCTTTTCCGCAAAACGGCAGGCGCTCTGCCAGATCATGGCAAGCTCCGCTTCTTCCAGCGGCGGATTGCACTTTGCCGCCTCCTCCATGAAAATTTCATGCGCCTTTTCCGTTGCCCCGTACCGTTTCACCACGCGCCCCGCAAAATGGGACATGGTGGCGTTCCTCTGCCCCTGCGGTATCTCCCTACCGCCCTGCAGTCTTACGATGCAGTCAATGGTGATCTCTCCCTCATGCCAGATGATCTCCCCTGTTGCATTCCCGAAAATGAACCGCGCCGCGTCCAGGGCATTTCCGTCAAAAAACGGGAACTTCTGCTGTATGGCTTTCTTCAAAGCGGCATAAGCCTCCGCATCTGTGACCAGGTCATGCGGGAAATACATATGGAACCTCGGCCTTGCGGACCTCCCGCCCTTCGGCTTCATGTTGCTCCGGCTTGGGAGTATGGCATAGCTGACCTCCGGCAGCTTCTCCGCCATGTCCTCCGGGTACACCCAGTCTTTTGGATCGTCGCTGTGGCTGTTGTCGCAGTCCGTCACGCTGCAGTCCGCCTCCTCGAAATTGTCCACACTGCGGTAGCTGCCCTTAAATTTCCCGCACACATGGTCGAACGCCGTGGCTGCCAGGCAGTCCTCCTCATTGTCGACCACACACTTGACGGGATAGCTGCAGTTCTTCGCATTCCCCCTGCTGTTTGACCTGTACAATGTCATCTTCATGATTCCGCCTCCTTTTCCCCTGCAAGCTGGTATTCCTTCGGGCTGTATGCCGCCGGGTTACCCCTCTCCCGGCCTTTCCTGTACGGGCGCACCCATACCTTTTTCCCAGATTTACAGTTCCTCCAGTGTCCGATGACTCCCCAGCACGGGCAGGACATTTTCCGCTGTTGCTCTGCGTACCTGGCAAATTCCTCCGCATTGGTCCGCATCACCCGGACGGCCTTCACCACCCTCTTTTTCTTCCGCTGCCCTTTCGGGCTGTATGCCGGGCGGCTTACTTTCCGGGATGAGGCCTCGCTGAACACCACGGGGCGTTCATACAGTGCCTTCTGTATCAGCATATAGCCAAACTTAATATAGCGGAACAGGTCAATGAGGTATCTGTCCTCCATGATCCGCCAGTCTCTTGCCCAGACCGGGCGCTGGTATGTGCAGGTCATGTATTTCCCGTCCTCACCATCAAATCTGCAGGAGCCCATATTGACCACGACATCCGCAGTGCTGCCCTTCCCGAAAAAGAAATAGGCATCAAGGAGCGGCCTGTCTGTCCGGGAAAGCTCCCCATCCCGGACCGGCCCCGTCTCCGGCACCAGCGTTTCCTTGAACAGCACCGTGTTTTCCCCTCGCCCGGAGGAATCCTTCAGCCTCAGCACAAACTCCTTCAGTGACGGCTCCAGCATCAGATCTGATCCGCTGTATTCCATCGTTTCGATCTGCGGGAGGAGCGCGTTCAGCTCCTCATCCGTCATCTCGACTGTGTCATAGATGCTCCGGTCCACAGGGGCTCCCCACCGCCTAAACCAGCTTTCCATCCCCGGCTCCAATGCACAGAACATCCCGCCTTTGCTCACAAGATATTTATCCAACTGCATTTAAACAACCTCCTCACAATTTTCTGTAAAGTAGCGGATCACCATATCCCGCTTTTCCGCCTTCTCGATCTCTGCCGCCATCCCCGTGGATATGGTGCCGCCGAACACCCATAGCTGCTCGCATCTGCCGAGCAGCACCATCCCCATGAACATTCCGATTGCCCGCTCCGCAGGCTTGGTGTCATCCAGAAACTGCGGAAAGAGCAGGTGCGGCGCAAGCGGTATCGCGCCGTTCCTCACCGCGAACCTGCTGTACCGCCTCGCCTTCTGCGTGTTCCCCTCCGTATCCCCGGCAAACGGGGAGCATATATAGACAAGCGGCCGGTATGCCCTCTTCGCCGCCCTTTCTTCCTTCCTGATCCCCGATAACGCCGCATGGCTCGTCGGGTCGCTGTATCCCTCGCTGTTATATCTGCTGATTCCCATCAACCATACCTCCATTCTGCCTGCGCTGCTTATCCCGGACCGTGTCCGCAGGCTTGTAAAACGGGCAGTCCCTCCCGCCAAAGTCATTGTCTTTTAAGCAGGTGCAGACGCCGCCCCTGTTTGCAAAACAGTCGCCGTGTGTCCTGCACCCCTGCATTGCCGCCCTGCTCATCCCTCTCTGCCTCCTGAAATCAACCTGATATTATTTTCCATCCGTTTGCGGAGGACTTCGGTTTTGTTGAACTGTGCCCTCCAGTGCCTCCGCTCCGGGGAATCCACAGGAAGCCCCTCCGCTTTTTTCGTGTACATCTCGCAAAGGACCTTATACCCGTCCGCCAGCTCCCGCAGTTCCGAAAGCAGCGCCGCCCTTGCCTCATCCGTGCAGTAGGAATTGATGAGCCTTGCGGCTTTCCTCATCGCCGGCATCTTGCAGGGGAAGAACGCCTCCACAATAAGCTCCATGTATCCCATCCCGTATTCAATCCGCAGCCGTTCCATCATGCACCACCTGCCTAATCTTTCTGGTAAAACGAACATTCGTAACCGTCTGCCCGGAGCAGTAAGCCTTTCGCCCAGGGCGGCGTCCTGCCCATCTGTTCGCAGACTGCGGAAAGGGACATCCTCTTATCCGCTTCGATAATAATTTCATCATGCACATGGGCGACAATGGAGCAGTTCCGGAGCGTCCGCATGGCATAGCATAAAATATCCCGGCTTACCGCCTGCACGATGTTCTCCACAAACTTGGGACCGTAGCTTTCCAGCCGCTCCCATTTCTTTGTGCCGCCCACACCCATGTAGGTGACGGACTCCCCGCCAAACTGGTTCTCCCCAATCCTCGGCTTCACATAAGCAAGCCTCCGCCCGGAAAATAAAGTGATGAACAGCATCCCGCTCTGGTAGTCAAAGCGGATGCCGTGTGTTTCCGTTGGAATCCTCTTTTTTACGCATTCCTTCACGGCACGGTCTACCGCCCACCAGAATTCCGTGATATTGGGGTTGGAATCCCGCCACGCAGAAACAAGCGGCTGCAGCTCTTCCTCCGCAAGCCCCATCTCCAAAGCGCCCATGGATTTCAATGCCCCGACTGATCCGCCATAGCCAAGGGCCAGTTCTGCTATTTTACCTTTCTGCCGCAGATGCCCGTTCACGCCATGCTTTTCCACTTTGCAGTGGAACATCTGGCTTGCCGAGGCGCAGTAAATATCCCCGCCGCCCTCGAATACCTTCAGCCGCCACCGCTCCCCGGCAATCCAGGCAATCACCCTCGCCTCGATTGCAGAAAAGTCCGCCACGATGAACTTCCTGCCATCCTGCGGAACGAAGGCCGTGCGGATAAGCTGCGAGAGCGTATCCGGAATATCCTCATAAAGCATGGCAATGGCATCAAAATCCCCGGCTTTTACCAGTTCCCGTGCCTGCGCCAAGTCTGAGATATGGTTCTGGGGCAGATTCTGCAACTGTATAATGCGCCCGGAGAACCGGCCGGTCCTATTGGCGCCATAGAAGGCGAACATCCCGTGCGCCCGGCTGTCCGCACACACCGCATTCTCCATTGCCTGGTATTTCTTCACGGAGGACTTGGCAAGCTGCTGCCGCAGGGCAAGCGCCTCCCCCAAAGGCTCCGGCGCAGTCTTTAGCAGTTCCGCCACCGCCTTTTTATCAAGGGAATCCGTCTCTATCCCGTTCTCCGAAAGCCACCGCTTCATCTGCTGCACGGAATTCGGGTTCTCCAGCTCCGTCAGTTCCTGCATGGCTGCTGACAGCTCCGCCTTGGATCGCCCATCCATGGCGATTGCATTTTTTACCATCTCCATGTCCACGCCGATGCCCCGGTCGTTGATCTCCTGATCCTGCCTGTATTCCTCCCAAACAAAATCCGGCACGGGAAATTTTGCAAGCCTCTGCTGTATCTGCATCTCCGCCTCCACGTCTCGGAGGTTATATGCCTTGAACCGCTCCCATTTCTCCCTGTCATGCTCCGGCAGGTTCCGTGTCCTGCCGCCGTTCGCCTTGGTCGGCTTACACGGGATGCAGAAATAACGGATCAGTTCTTTCCCTTCGGACAGCTTCTGTTTTTCCAGCCCAAGCACCGCGCCTACATCCTCCAATGACCGTGGCAGTCCCAGGTAAGCCGCCCACACCATCGTGCAGCGCCAGCTCCCAGGCTCGAACCATGTGCCGAAATAATTTGACAGGCAGACGCGCTCGAAATTGTTGTTATAGCTCCACTTGATGACAGAATCATCGGAAAGCGCCTCCACGATATCTGCAGGGATTTCCTCACCGCAGGCAAGGTCAACCACCTTTACATCCCCGCCGTCCACGCTGTATCCGAATAAGAGGATGTCAAAATCCGGGGAGGAGGCATACCGGTAAACGCCGCATTTGGATAAATCCACATCCGAAAATGACTCTATGTCAATGGCTAATTCCTTCATTTTCCACCGGCTCCTTTCACCGCCTTAAGGGCGGCAGGGAAAAGGCAGATGCCCGTTCCCGCCACCCAGCGGCTGTATTTCCGTTTATCTGGTTATGACAGGAAATCCTCCTCATCCGCAAAATCATCCTCCGCACGGGAACGCCCGCCCAGCGGTTCCCCGTCACGGATTTTCTGTAAATTGTTCAGGCCACAGGCGATTCCCTTATTCCCGTTTGAATTGAAAGCATAGAAATTGATGCTCGCCCTGCCATATACGCCGCTGTACACCTCGGAATGGTCAATGATCGTCTGCCTGTCGGCATCCACGATGCCAGGGGCAAGATCACTGTTCGCATTGACAAAATATGCGCCCGCATAGGCTTCATCATCCGGGCGCTCCGCATCCCCGTCACGCAGCGGCGTTTTTATTTGGGATAGGGGCGGAACGCTCCTGCCGCTCCCTTTCAGCTTGGACTCTCCCTCGCGGTAGGCCGCGTCAATGGCCGCCTTGATCTTAGCAATGGTCTTCTTATCCGACTTCGGGATGATGAGAGATACAGAATACTTAGGCTTGCCTCCCTGGATTGCCTTCGGCTCCCAGGCGTTGCAGTAACTCCAACGGGTATCCGGCCCTGTAATGACTTTTAGTGGGTTATTTTCTTTTTTTGACATATGATTTTCCTCCTGGCTAATCTTCCTTGAAATCCTGCTCCGCCGTGTTCATCTCCGGCCTCTTGTCGCTCTCAAGCACAAGGACAGGCTTGCCCTGCGGCTTCTCCACAAGGCCCTTCAAAACTTCCACAAACTTCTTCTTGCCCAGCAGCTTTTCCATGGCCGTGATGCCTAAGAGCTTCGGCTCATACGGGTCGAAGCCCGCCTTCTTCACGGTATCCGCCACGGCATCCTCATCCGTGTACTTCCGGTTGGACCTTCCGGCCACAACTTTGAACCCGGCATACTTCACGCCGGAAAGCGCCTGCTGCAATGCGAACTCCTTCACATCCGCCGCCCATGCCGCCAGCTCATCCGCTTTCACGAGGATTGCCGCGATCTCGTCATCCTCCAGCGTGGCGGGCATCTCGAAATCATATTTGGCAAGCTCCAGGTTGTACTCCGCCCGTTTCCTGCAGACTGCCTTCGCCTTGCAGAATTTGCAGTGTTCCCCGGCGCAGAACTCGCCCTCCCCGGCATAGGCCAGCTTCGCCTTATACACAAGCTCGTTATGCGCCCACTGGAGAAGGTCATCCTTCGCCATCACGCACACGCTGACATTCTCCCGGCGCGGCTGGTAGATCGCCATGCGGACGGTGTCAATGTCGTAGATGCCGTCAAACAGCTCCAGCGCGCCCAAGGCATACAGCATCATCTGCGGGTTCCCTTCTGCGGAAACCTCCACGCCCTTGCCGTGCTTGTAATCGATGATATACAGCGTCCCGTCTGCGATAATGACACAGTCGCCGGTGCCGAAGCCTCCCTCCACATACCGGGAGAAGTCCAGCCGCTGCTCAATCAGCACGACCGGGTCTTTGCAGGTTTTCTTTGCCTCCTCCACAAGCGAAAGGACATACTCCGCATAGCCGCAGGCGCATTCCTCCATCTCCTCGTCATAAAATTCAAGCCTCTCCGTGGGGTCTGCGGTTTCCATGCCCAGCAGGGCTTTCAGCTTGTGTTCGCACAGGCTGTGGGCATCGGTTCCCTGCTGCGCATATTCGCTGCCCGTATCCTCGTAATTTTCACAGAGCCTCGCAGACGGCGGGCAGGCAAGCCACCGGTGGCTGGAGGATGCAGAAAGTAATGCGTGTCTCCCCATCACAGCACCTCCGCTTCCGCAAGGAGCGCCGCATACTCCGCCGGGTCGATCTCCGACAGCTTATCCGCGCCATGCTTTGCAAGCAGCTCCCTCACTTCCTCCGTGTGTCCGGAGCGGGACTTCTCCGCCAGCACCGCCCGGACTTCCTCCAGCGTCAGCGGCTTTTCCTCCGGCTCCTGCTTTGCCGCCTTTGCATCTTTCTTCGCTGTGTTCTTTGCGGCCGCTTTGCCGCCTCTGCCCGCCTTCTCCGGCTCCTTTGCGGTCGTCAGTTCTGCCTCCGCCGCGCCATTGTCCGCCACCGCATCCGCAACGGCCTGCAGGCTGTCCGCAAGGGAGCGCAGATTCCCAATGACATCAAGCAGTAACTTCACTTTTCCCATGAACATCTCCTCCTTCCATGACTTCACTAACTGCCAGCTCCCGGACGGAACCGCCCGGCACGATGATGGTCAGGCTCCGCTTTTCCCCCAAGAGGAAGCGCACCAGGCGCTCTCTCACGGAGACGTTGCGGCAGCTCACGATCCCGCCGTCAGTCGGCTCTTTTGAGACACTGATCCTTAATGTGTGTTCCATGCCCATGACCTCCATTTCCGAGGGACTGTATTTTCGCCCCTCACATATAAGCCACGGGAAACGGAAAACTGAACCCCCCTAATCCATAAATTTTTTTAAGGCGGCATAGATTTTCTTCATCCTGCCTGTGATGGCGCGTTCCGACACCCCGTCCTCGGCAGCGATGTCTTTCTGTTTCTCGCCATTCCAGTAGATGCGGCGCAGAAGCTCCCTCTGCTGCGGCTGCAGTCTGCTGATTGCCGCAGCGAGCCTCTCAAGCTCGTCCTTCCTGGCAAGTTCCTCCGGCGTGTCCCGCCCTGAGTCAAAATAGCGGTCTTCCGGGTCAACCGCTGACAGGAGGACATGGCGGCGCGTTTCTTTCCGTTCCACCCTGTCACTTTCATTTTTCAGCTCCAGCATAAACTCACCGAGCCTTCCGTCCACCTCAATCTCTGTCACAGTCCCATCCACAAACTTGTATTCAATTTTCATTCAGATTCCCTCCAGTCTTGAAATTTGGTTAAACAGTTTCAAGACTGGAATGGCGGCGCACGGCTCCTATAAAGCAGGCATTTCTTTGTGCAAAAAAAGCGCACCTGCACAATGGCAGGCACGCCCGTAATGAAAATAATGTATTCTTTTGTAATATGTCTGGGAATAAAATAGAAATATGTCGAATAAAAAAAGCCCGCAGCCCCCTTGGAAGGAACTGCGGTATGTACAGAAAAAATATGATGTCTTGTTGCGGGTGGCGGGAATCCGTTCCCTGCCCGTGCCATGGCCATGTTATCCCCTTTCGTGGGGACAGCATTTTGTTCCGGCTTCCCCGGCAGCCTGCCGGCGCCTCCTGTGAGAAAGCCCTGCCAGGCTGTTCCGTGGGATGGCCTGTCCTTTCTTTGAACAATAGAAAACACCCAGCATAGCGCAACCGTCCTGGCCGCTTTTATCGGGTGTCCATGCGCCATCTTTATTCTTTTAAGTGGCTCTGTTCCTATCTAAAAGGGTTACATTCGTAAGCGCCAAATATTCCTGCGGATTTTCTAATCTTCTGGATTCCTGTATAATTGTAAATGAAATATAGTTAGACTATTTCACTACAATTACGGAGGACAGGTTATGGCAGCTACCCGCAAAGCCCGTGTTCCCATGGCGGAACAGATCAGGATTATTAATGAATGCCGCCAAAGCGGCATGGCAGATGCTGACTGGTGCCGTGAAAACGGTATCGCTGTAAGCACTTTTTATAACTGGGTCAGCCGCTGCAGGAAAACAGCAGCGGATCAGATTCCGGCACCGAATTATGGTCATTGTGAGATCCCGCGTTCAAAGCAGGACGTGGTTCCCATTGACATTGTTCCGGATCACCTTCCGGAACAACATGCAGCACCGCAGATGCACCAAACGAACCTTGACAATTCACATACGATTGAAGTGTCCATGAAAGATGTGATAATCCGCATCAGCAATGATGCGGATCCTGTCCTGCTCACCAGGACACTCCGCCTGATCCGGGAGACCTCATGTTAGGTGATATCTCCGGCCTCGAAAAGATTTACATTGTCTGCGGCTATACAGATATGCGCAAATCGATCGATGGGCTCTGCGCCATCATCGAAGACCAGCTTAAGATGGATCCGGCATCCAGTGCGCTCTTCCTGTTCTGTGGAAGAAGACGGGACAGGATCAAAGCCCTGTTCCGTGAACCGGATGGTTTTGTCCTGATCTATAAACGGCTGTCTGTCCGGGGCGGCTATCAATGGCCAAGGAAGCTCTCGGAAGTCCGGAATCTTTCCTGGCGGGAGTTCGACTGGCTGATGTCAGGAATTGATATCGACCAGCCAAAAGCACTTAAAACAGAGTAAAAAAGTATCTGGATCCCGGCAAAAATCCTGCACAGAAAAATGTCTGATTTCCTTATAAATTCAGCGTTTTTCAGCCCTTGTTTTCCTTTAGGAATGGAGGTATTTCTGGTATAATAAAGATATCAAATCCAAGGAGAGAACGATGGCTTCCAGTGCAAAAGACATCCAGCTGCGAGAGCTGAAGGAGACTATAACACAGCTGAAAACAATGGTCTCGGAGCAGACGGAACTGATCAGATCTCTCCGTCTTGTTATTGACGAAAAAAACAGCCACGAAAAGGCCCTTCAGGAACAGGTAGACTATCTGACCAAAAAGCTTTTCGGTTCCTCCAGCGAAAGAAGGAGCGATGACATTCCAGGACAGCAGCACCTTTTTGATGAAGCGGAAGTGGAACAGGATCCTTCCCTGTTGGAAGAAGAGACCGTGGTCCGGGAGCATACCCGCAAGAAGAAAGCAGCCCATGAGGATCTTTTTAAAGGCTTGAAGGTTGAAAAAGTAGTCATCCCTCTTCCGGAAGAAGATCAGGCCTGCCCGGTCTGCGGTACGCAGATGGTTCTGATCGGCGAAGAGTATGTCCGCCGTGAGCTGGAATTCATCCCGGCCACATGCAAAGTGATCGAATACTACAGCCAGAGCTATGGATGTCCGTCCTGTAAGGAAGGATTGGGAGACACGGAAAGACCTGTGATTGCAAAGTCCCAGGTTCCGAAGGCTCTGGTAGGAAAAGGCCCGGCGACCGCATCTGCCGTTGCATGGACAATGTATCAGAAGTACGCCAACGGACTTCCCCTTTATCGTCAGGAGAAAGACTGGAAGCAGTATGGTGCCCAGATCAGCAGGACGACGCTTGCCAACTGGATTATCTACTGCTCCCGGAATTACTTTCAGCCAATGTATGATTATTTCCACCGGGAACTGCTGAAGCGCAGCTTCGCAATGGCAGATGAGACCAGAGTCCAGGTATTAAAGGAAGAAGATCGCTGGGCACAGACGCAATCCTTCATGTGGCTGTTCCGCAGCGGCGAAGACGGTCTTCCAGCCATTATCTTATATGGTTATTCTCCAACCAGGAGTGGCAGCCATGCAAAGGAGTTTCTGGAGGGCTATCACGGATATCTGGAAACGGATGGTTATCAGGGCTACAACAGCCTGCCGGATATCAAGCGGTGTTCCTGCTGGGCACACATCCGCCGGTACTTTATCGATGCCGTTCCCAAAGGGAAACAGTATGATTACAGCCAGCCGGCAGTACAGGGAGTCCAGTACTGTAACCGCCTGTTTGCCATAGAGGATTCCATTAACCAAAAATATCCCGGTGATTATGAAAAGCGTAAGCAGCTGCGTCTCGAGAAGGAAAAACCTGTTCTGGAGGCTTTCTGGTCGTGGCTTGAGCAGCAAAAGCCAGCCCGGAATACCCGCATGGAAAAAGCGGTGAATTATGTCCTTAACCGGCGGGAAACAGCACAGACTTATCTGGAGGATGGCCGCTGCAGCTTCACAAACAATCTCAGTGAGAACGCGATCCGTCCGTTTGCGGTCGGCAGGAAGAACTGGCTGTTCAGTGATTCTGTAGAAGGAGCCAATGCCAGTGCTGTAGTCTATACAATGGTTGAGATGGCAAAGGCGCACGACCTGAACATTTACGGATATCTGAAATTTCTGCTGGAGCATCGTCCAACGAAAGAGATGACTGATAATCAGCTGACAGAGCTTGCACCCTGGAGTGAAAAACTCCAATCTATCAAAAATCGCATGTGAATTATAGTGAATTACTCCAACTCGCAAAGGGCTGGGGTAATTTTATATCTGACCGCATTATTATTTGGCGCTTACTTACATTCTATCAGCTATAACCAAAAAGGCAATCATATCGCAGTCTCACATCTAACATGGAACACAGTATGCCCATCTGCAAAGACATAATGGTATGGAACAGTTCCCCCCTTCATGCCAAATTTTACATCAAAGCAAGACACAAAAACACGAGAAAATCTCTGTCTCTTGGCACTTCTAGAATTCCTCGTGTTCTTTGGTTTCTCATTCAGTTTCTATATTTTGCCCCAAACAGCTCCCTGATACTCATCTCTGGCAACCGATCATGATAGAATAATTGAAAAATACAAAGCAGATACTTAAAAACTTCAAATCATCTTTCAAATTCAAAGAAATCCTTATTTCTCTCTTTAAACATGGAAAAGATGACATTTACTGTTGACTCATCATCAACCGATGTATAACTTTCTTCATCTCCTGTCTGTTCAACTTGAAGGATAACAACCTCATCTGCATCATCATCAATAGGCAACAATACAACATAGTCATTTCCCAGAAAATTAATGAAATCGAGAAATTCAAAGAAAATATCGTTGCCATTCTCGTCACTGAGCTTAATCAGATTACTTTCTTCATCTCCAACAGGCATGGAAACTTCTTCACTCGGTGTGACAGGAACTCCGCAATAGATGCAAAATTTATTACCCGGAATAATGTCTCTCCCGCAAACAATACACTTCACGATATACACCTCCTCATTTTTGATAGTTAAGGATATTATCTATATCCCTGTTCTTCCTCAAATTGAACAATCAAATCCCTGTTTGCTATTTCGACATCATTGAGTATTGATTCATCAAAGTTGTCAGGATCTATCGTCGGATGATACCAATCAAATTGGGAAAAATAATTTGTTAAAGCCTCATCATCAAACTTTCTTCCATGACGCGCATAGAGTTCATTCCTCGCCAGTCGACATTCTTCTTTTGATAATCCTTCCAAGTACTTTTTGTGAGATATCTAGAATCCGAATTGGGCAGAATATAATCCGCGACATCTTCATCTACTGTTTCCATGTCATTCAAAAAGGTGTAACTTTCACGGACAGCATAGTCCTCTAACTCTTGATAGCCATCAGCATAATCTCCGTCATAGTTTTCTGCATCTTGCGGATTGGATGCGACAGGGGAGTACCGCCATCTGAATAACTTGTCATTCTTAAAATACAATCGGTGTGCATCACTGCCTTCATAATAGGCAAACATAAGATGATTATCATCAAAATAGTACTTGCGACTGTAATCATATCCATCAACGCCTTTATTAACAAAAACAGCTTGCACGGAATCACCTGATTGGTAAGCTGTCACGCCCTCTGTAATTATCGATACGTTTAGCTGACCTCCCATCACCTTATCCATGATTCGATCATATTTGTCTCTAATGCTCAGTACTTCGCCTTCAATATCAATATCTGAATGTCCCATTTCAAAATTATCAGAAAAAGTTTCTTCATTTGGCTCGATCATCTCTAAATCCGCATCATTATGTTCAACAGCATCATCTGTTTCAGGATTCGCGTCGTAGTCAACTGTTTCATCAAAACTGTCTCCATAAGCCGCTTCAATATTTTTACTTGCAACATTTTGCGTATTATGCCTTCTCATAAGTGCCATTAAAATACCAATAATAGATATCACAAGCACAGTGCATGCAACAACTGGAATATAGCTTTTCTTCCTCGCTGCACCTGTTATCGAGTTCTTTTTTAAACTAATGCCAGATTGACTTTGAAATTGCGTACTATTTGTATTTTGTTTTTCCGTTCTTATATCAGCCTTAACAGTCGCCTCCTTTTGTAGGACATCTAAGTTATTTACTGACTTCCCACAATAAATACAGAATTTCACAGTACCATTGCTTTTCTTTCCACAATGTGGACATTCCATAATCCGCCTCCTATAATGCACGTTTTACTTTTTTCACTAATACCTGGAATACGATACTCCTAGATTCTGAAGCCTCGCAACTCTATCATCATTATGAGGGTGTGTCGCATATAGTGCCTTTAATAATCCACCTTTCGGAACAGAGCATATATGTAAATCACGCACTCTTGCAAGTCCATTCCCAAATCCTATTTTGCACGCATACTCATCAGCAACAAATTCATTTTGCCTCATAGACCACATCAGAAAAAGCATACAAAATTTTGTCCATAACCAAATAAGTATACTGGAAAACGTTCCAAAAAAGGCTATTAATGTTCCACATAAAAAGCTTCGCGTTCCTATTGCAAATAACCCACATATTGTCGTTATCATCCAGCAAACAATTTTTATGATTAAAAGACATCCTGCTATAAACACATTACTGCCGCCAATCAATAGTTGGATAACTGAATGTCTGTAAACGATGTGTCCGATTTCATGTGCGAAGATTGCCATTATATCATCGTCTCTCAAATTTAATAATCCATCTGTCACACAAATAGTCCTACGACCAATAGCAAAAGCATTCGGACTATCATCATGTATAATTTTTAATCGAATAGAATCCACCATTGAAGGTGTATATTGTTTTGCCTTACTATAAACAACCTCAATCAAAGGAATTAGACGTATTTTTATATCCTTACGTTTAATCTCTTGTGCATCCGCAAGTACAGCAAGCACCCATTCCCCAGCAGGCGATACGCTTATCAACACAGTAGTCAAATATACAGCAACAATCGGCAGAACAGATTCTACTGATAATCCATTAGGGCAGGAAAAAAACAATAGCAAACTTATATTCAACACAAAGAAAATAAGTGTGCCTATATTTGATATTCTTACAATCCTGCCAACTCTATGCCATATATCCACTGCTTTAATAAGTCCTCCCGATGGTTTCTAATATCTATAAATGAGCAAATCCTGAAAACTGCACAAAAGATTCTGCATTTTGTATTTCAATCGCGGACAAAACAAAGACAAAATCTCAAATCTGTCGTTTTATGGCGGACAATATTTGTGCAAGATTTCAAATTTGCTCATTTATAGCTAATATAAATACTTTTCATTGATTTCCACATTAAGAACCTCTAAAATATTATCATTTCCAGATTCAATGCATACTTTCATAGCTTTCTTAATGTCATCAACCGAAACGGACGGAGGCAACATTTCCCTCGGAACTATATGCCCGAATCTCTCCTCAAACCGCTTCTCAACATCAAAGTATTCTTTGTCAATCTCGTTAACGGGCTTATCGGCCAATGAATTCATAAAATCTTCAAGTCCCATATTCATACCTACCTTTCCAATACTCTTTCTCTGCCTTCTGGCTGAATAGATTCTAACATTTCTGAAAAAATCGCAAAAGCCGTAGGAAACATATTTGACAACAATTCCAGTTTCCAACCACCACCCATAGAGGCCTCAAAAAAATGTGCGAACGCCTCAGCTTGAAGGTTTCCCCTTCTTTGCCAATATCCTCTTGAATGTCCATAGCTTCCATGTAGCAGCCCATTAGTTGTCGCATCAATTAAATCAGAAAATGAATGTGCTGAATCCTGTCTTATTACATTAAGAAAGTTTGACCTTCTTTCCGACGTCATATTATTAAAAGTTGATAAAACATTCTGACCATCCTCAATAAGAGCCCTTCCAAACTCGACAGTATTAGACATATTTTCCTGATAACCTGTGGAAGCATGATCAATCATATGGCCTAATTCATGAAAATACGTTGTTCCTGCTCCCCTTAGATTAATCATATCAGCCTCTGCATTATAGTATACTCCTCTTGAATGACCGGGATAACCCATAGGAGAGTAGTGTGCCGTCTGATTCTCCGGATAATCCGCATTTTGTATCATCAATTTATCTGCAAAACTATCAAATACCCTTCTTGCGTTTGGTTCAGCATTATCATAGCGAATTCCTATAACCTCCATGTAATCTGATGGTATATTCCCTTTTGTCAACACACCAAGACAATACTGGTAACGTTCATTCCCTGCCAAAGATAATACACCATTCCGTAATCTCTGAATAAAGGAATTATCTGATTCTGCTTCCCCAGCAATATTAACATTTTCATATTCCTGTAAGCTCTTTGCCAGCGCAGAAACATATTTCTCACTTTGTTGTAATGTCTTTAATACATTGTTTAGCGCTTTATTACACTCTTGAACAATATCGCCAAGTTCTTTATATTTCTTATCATTCCATCCCGCTCCAAGTTGTTGATATTTTTGCATGATAGAATTTTTTGTTGCCATAACGCTATTTACGGCTATCTTTATATTCTGAGCAAACTGTAAAAGCTCAGTTAAATCAGCATGTACTTCACTCAAACATCTCACCTCCTCGAAGAAATTAAACTACTTCATCAATAAATTTCTTCAGTTCTGAAGGTATAGGAGTAATATACGGTTTCATTTGGAATGTATTCTTAACTCCATCAGTAAAGTACACTGTATTCTCCCGCAAGCCGGCAACCGAAACATTCTCAATCAAATTATCCGCATCATTTGCACCAAGAGAGAAGATAATCCTTTCAGGGAACCTACTAAGCACATTTTCTCCGTAATACATGGTTTCACGTACCGTCTGATATTCAAGGGATGTTATCACAAAGTATATCCCAAATCCCGATCCGTCTTCAACCATTTTTATGAGTTTCTCACCAACGCCTAAATTGTCATCATTGCCTTTGTTTGCAAACATATTGTTAATTGCAGCAAATGGATCCGCGGGATTTGTTTCAATATTTTGAACCGGGTCATTATCTATAAATTCAGATTCATCAATGCTCTCTCCTTTGAGCATAGACTTGACTATATCCAAAAATTGCAAGTTCTTGATTATAACAAACACAACTTCATTGCTGTTTTGTTTCTTCCATGTTTGATACTTACTATATGCATCATTAATAAAGTGAATGATATCTGCCCTATCATACGCAACCTTAAACCTTTCGCCAAAGCAAGTGAGCGCATTATAAAATGGCATTGAGGATTCATCGCCCACAAGATAATCTCCGTCTATACAATAAACCATAGAGTTTTTATTCATCAATACAGATATCATATAATTCCCTGAAATTGTGCTTGCCATCCTCTCATTTGAACCACATATGAGAAGGTTATGTTTTTTCTTTTTATCAATGCAAATTGCAAATGGTGGAGCAACTTTTATCAGGCTACCCATGTGAACATTTACAGGACTTTCAGTTGTAAATCCAACACGACTATCCCGATAATAATCAAGCAGCTGAACAGTTCTGCTTCCTTCAAATGTCTGAAGAGTATATGCTCTATCAGAGAAGGCCGCCGCTATTTTCTCAAGGTACTCCTTTTGAGTCTCATCATCGCAATAAGCAGCCCGAAAACCAATGTTTGCCTGCTCGGTATAATCAAGATTCATTACGGCGGTTCCTATCGGTCCCTTCATCATGGAAAGAGCCTTTGTGTCATTCTGATCAGAGAACAAGTACCTTGCATCGTCTTCACCACACTTCAAACCGATTCGAATACGCATTTGTTCAATAGTTCCCCTGGATAGTGTCAAATCAGAAATGACCTTAGTAGACTGAGTTGCCATCAGAAGATGAATGCCAAAAGAACGTCCTTCGGTCACAATCCTCTTTGCTAATTCTGCACAGTTCATGGCAACTTTCCTATTTAAAGAATCATTAAACAACACTTGAAACTCGTCCATTATGACCAAAATGCGTGGTAAAGGTTTTCCCGTAGCTTGTATATAACCAGACAAACTTGTTTGGCCAACTGACTTAAATAATTCTCCTCTTTTATCTATCTCACTTTTTTCATCACCATCAGAACGACCAGCCAATTTCTCCAAAATACTTTCTCCAAACTCCTGCATAGCATCCAAAGCCAGTAATTTAATGTGAGGAAGCTTAACAGACTCATAAACTTTAAATTCCGTCCCACTCTTAAAATCCATCAAATATAGGTTCAACTGTTCAGGACTATAATGAAGCATGCTGCTCATAATAAGTGTATGCAAAAGAGTGGATTTACCTGATCCAGTTGCACCTGCTATCAGCCCGTGATGCGAAGAGCCTTCCCCTATGATAATGTCAACAATGGAGTCTCCATCACCAATACCCACAGGAATATGCATGGATTTTGAGGAATCCATTGAGAAAAAATCCTTCGAAACGATATCCCTGAATGATAATCCCTGTTTCTTTATTTGTTCACTTTTTTCCACATACTCCTTAATAAAATCGTCAGCGGCATCACCTTTCAAAACATTGGGAAGATTTATCTGCAAGTTATATGGCAGCAATCGATAATGACAATCCTTAAATTCTACCATAGCGCAAAACCTCTGAAGATTTTCGAGCCTCTCATCAATGCTCTCATAGCGAGAAAAGGTTATATTAGGATTAAAGCACATTATCGTAAATACGCCGCATTTATTTCCGTTTTTAAGTATATTTGATAGTATATCAAGACTACGACCGTCCATGCCGCTCGGAAAATCGTACAGAATCAGTAATGTCACTGGCTCTGCCCTATTAGGCGTATTAAGGTTATAATCCAAGATGTCTTTATATTTGTTTCCAAGTTTTTCCTGAATGAATTCGTCAATCTGAGCATTAATCTTCTGGAGACGCTCAAGCATAGCTTCTGCACTTGTATAGATTTTCTGATCAAATGTTTCTGGAGAGCGCTTGCGAAAATCCAAAAATGGAATGATACTATTCCCACGCTGTTCTGCATCAAATACACATATATTTACCTTTGTCACAGGCATGAAGGACAGAAAACTCCAAATTACATGATGAGTAAAAGAAACCATTTCATCACTGCTGGCTTCAGGAGAATTCAGGAACAAATTGAAACTATTCTTTAAGTCAAAGGTTAATGGCAATTCAACATATCCGGGAACATAGTCACCACTGTCCCCAGTTCCAAATTTATCTAATATTTTCTGATACCCTATACTATCTGAAAAAATATCAGCTGGATATAAAACATTTCCTAAAGTTACAATTGAAGGAAATTCCGCTTTCATATTCGGAACATGAGCGTAATCCCTTTCATAGTTCTTCATCATATCACAAATAAAGGTGATATGAGCATCCAAATCAACAGAATCCTTGATCTCAACAAGCTTCTTGATAAGAGGAGAGAAAGCAATTCCTCTATTTTTAATCCCTTCAAAAATGAGCATATATTTGCTGAAGTACTTTGCAAACTCAACTTTATCCGGCATCGAAAAATATGATAACGGCAATCCCCTTAGTAGGAAATTTTTATCATTTTGAACGATGACAGATGATAGTTCCTGAATGGCACTGATATTCTGCTCATACTCATTTGAACGCACACCCTCAATATTTGAAGAACACGAGATAAGTGAGAATATACCACAACGACTTCCATTTCTTAAGATGTTTCGCAAATCAGCAAGCGTTCTTTCATCAAATCCTTTCGGAAAGTCATAAAACAGAAGCATTTCTGATTCTACTGAGTAATCAGTGTTTTCTTTTGCATATTCATAAATAGTATTATACTGATTCCCGAGACGACCTTGAAGAATACTCTCAATCTTATCATTAAGTCTTGAAATCTTAGCAGAAACATCCTCCCTAGAAATGTATATCTTTTCTCCAAACAGCTCAGGTAGTTTTTTCTTCGCATCAAAGAACGGAAAAACACTATTTCCTCTGTTTTCAGGATCGATAACAGAATATATAAGCTTTGAAACTGGCAAAGATGACAGCACTCCAAACATCACTGAGTGCGTAAATTCCTGAACAGCAGTCACATTACTCCCATCATTTTTTATCAGCCATACAGGAGCATTAACCGTTGACATAGCAATAGGAAGCCTTATGGCATTTCCGTCAGTCAATAATTTTGCACATTTTTCCTTTATGACAGATGCGACAATTTTTGATTCTATAAAGAAATCAACCGGATAGTCAATAAAACACATATTTAAGACATCATCCTGAATGAAAGAACTACCATTTACCTTAAATATAGCATTCACGTAACTTGCAATTAAATCATGGAGATACAGTACAAATTCATCCGGCAGGATTGCGTCCAAATCGGCATATATTTTCCCTGCGACACCATCCAATGCATTATTATAACGTGCCTCCAGACCTGCTTCTTCAGTTTTATGTTGTGCCACCAAAGAATTTCGTCTGGTAAAATAGTTCTCCTTCATTGCCAAAAGACTCTCCTCCGTTATAGGTGGCAATTCCTTTTCAATTTCAGCAACAAAAGAAGCAACCGTGTTTCTCAGCACAATCAATTCTTCATAATCTTTCTTCCTCTGGCTAGAAAAAAGATAGTTCAGGCCATTAATCAGACCCGGAAGAATATCTTCTGAATATTTTTTAAATAGAACATTATAACTATCCTGAATCTTAGCAAGCGTGTTGAAATAATCAGTCGCATCAGAATATGCCTCACTTGTTTTATCTGCAAGCAAGGCCTCTTTTTTCTTCTTAGTCTTCACATAGTATTTATCAACCTTTGACAGCTGTGCGTCTAACTGCTCAGTACTTGCAAGGATTTTCTTTGCATCCCGAATAGTTCCTTGAGATTTTCTTCGCACGGCATCACAATTAGCCTTGTAGCTACTGTCAAGGTTAGAAATTTTTGCACTATGACTATGTATCATTCTTTCTTTTTCAGACTGGTATGAATTTTGCGTAGACTTTATCAGGTTCTCCGCCCTATCCGCAAATGAGTTGATGTCTGTTACCAGTGCTATAACTTCGTTTTGTGATATTGCCTGCATACAATCCCTTCCTCGCTTCTATTTTTCTTCCAGTTCGTACTTACAAGAACAAGATTCCTTGCACTGCTTCTTTCCAAAACCTACAACAAGTGAAGTGGTTATCTGCAAAGGATAACTGAAAATCTCGACCATTTCTCCACCTATTTCAGTATTACTTGTATTGCAGATTACTGTATACTGTTTTAAGTCATTAGTGACTCGTGGAATATAACCATCACTATTACTGTTAAGCATATCAATAATAATTTTAATACCGATAGTAGTAATAAAGTTAATATCCACTGATATACCAGGCTCAAATTTCAATCCTTCTGTATCTTCCTGATTAGAATAGACATGATGATTTGCCTGTGCTCTAGCCGAAATATTTCCTCCATCTCCTAATGCACACTCATAGCAGGGCATTCCTTTTCCTGGAATATGGTAGAAGATTTCTCCAGCATAGGCTCTTTCCCAGAATCCTATTGAAATAAAATAGGCTCCGTAGTAGATACTTATTTTGTTTGCATACACATCAGCTGCTCGATTGTCAGCACAACCAACAAATACAGTATCTCCCTCAGTACAAAACTCATCTAATTGCGCTTTGGGAAGATTTTGAACAATTCCTTCAAACTTGGAAATCTCAACATGTGGATTTATATTTTTTAATTTCCGCTCAAGTGCATTGATTTTTAAATCGCCAACATCTTCAATTCCGCATTGATGTCTGCAGATATTATGGTATTCTACAATGTCAGGGTCAGCGAGAAGAAAATGTCCAACACCGGCTCTGGCAAGTTCCATTGCAACCAAACTTCCAACAGATCCGCACCCCAAAATAACAGCTCTTTTCCTTGTCATCTTGTCCGTCTCAAGAATTCCTTTATTTCGCGAAAAAATACTCTGATACAACCCATACGACTCTATTTTCAATTTTTTCCCATCAAAGTAGAATGACAGCTTGCCATCCGTTCTTATTGCACAAAATCCCTCCTTTGATGGTTCGCTCCCTTCTTTAAGAACATCGCAAAGAAGATCTCCTTTGTCACACAGAGAAGCAGGAAATATATTATATATAAAGGTATCCTCCCAATATCTCCCATATAACTTTTTAACCGATAGATTGCAAAGTTGTTCCTCAGAGATAAAAACAACTTTTTCAATTTCATCGTTAAAGAAATTTTCCATAATCAGTCACCATTCCTGTCAGATTTTATTAAACGAAACACACCATTAATTATTTTTCGACTTTCATGTTCAAACTGTCCCTGAAAACTCGTATACAGTGGTTGGTTTCCGATACCGCTTTTCTCTTCTGCCATATGATAAAGTTCTTCCAGAAGCCCTTCTTCATATATGTAGTTTTCACCTTCGTATTGGAAAAAGAACTTATTATCTGCCTCAGAATACGCAAAGAACACCTTCATTACACCGTCCACAGTATCTTGGACAAACGCAACATAGCTGTTCTGTTGGATAACGGCCATCTTTATTCCAATCTCATCTGACATAAACATGATATCTGAAAGTACAGCATCAACGACCTTTTCCCGTATTTCCTCATCGGTATGACTTGGCTTCTCTATCTTTTTTATGTACAGTCGATCTTCAAATAATGGCTTTAA
Source organism: Lachnospiraceae bacterium (assembly GCA_009911505.1). GTDB lineage: Bacteria > Bacillota > Clostridia > Lachnospirales > Lachnospiraceae > Roseburia_B. The sequence continues at coordinate 74,905 of QXXL01000093.1, forward strand.
TGTCTTCATAAATGAGTTAAGGCTAACTGATGGTTGCAATTCATTCCTATGTGGACGCAACATCTCCTGCATCATGTCTTCATACCGTTGGGGAGTCTTCAATTTAAGGTATTGCACAGGGATTAAGTCATTACCAACATCATACTGGATCTTTTTGTATCGACATGATTGCCCAACATGGTAAACAGTCAATCTAAATTTGGGGTCAATATTAACCAGTGCTGAGATAGCTCCTTCAGGTCTCATCTTTGCATACTTTGTATTTGTTCCATCATCAGTCCCAGAAAATACATCAAAAGATCCTGGATGCCTGTGCCACAAACCGATAAGATTTAGTTTTTCATCATACAAATTAGCCACCTTGTTTATCAAATGTTGCGTATATTGCTGGTCATACTCAAAATATGCCACCTCAAAAATAGATTTCGGTCCTGGATCAATCGTTTCAACGATATACCATGTATCTCTTTCAACCGCACCCAGAAACAATCCTCCTGTTTCTGTTTTTATTTTTTCTGTTGTTTCAGCCAATACAGCAGCATAAGCCCTATCAGAGAAAACAACTTTCATAGACACACCTCCAGTTCCTTCAAAAAAGATGCCCAGCCCAAAATATAAGGCTGGGCATCAAGAAGAATCAATAATTTCCCTCTAAAGCGACATCATCACTGATCTCTCCATTCATCCACATCTCACAAAGCATAATCCATTTGCATGCCCAACTAAGAGCCGATGCTGCTGATGTTGATCTGTTTTGACCCGCCTTAAAATATTTGGGATCCGCAGTACAAATAAAATACTCTTCATTTCTACCGAAGTTTTGACGGTATATATGCGGCAAGCCCAATCCAAATCCACGTCTCGCAGCATTATCATATCCACCATAAGTCTCCTCCAAAAGAGGCATCATCCTTATGGCGATATCTTTTAATCTTGGCTTAATGGGCAATATCTGTATTGACCCACCATATTCCCCCTCCGTGGCATGAGGATGATCATTCTTATAAATTAACATAAGATCCCAAACCATTCCACCTTCACCCGTTGGCTGTACACAACCTCTCCAGTAAAGTCGCCCTGATCCATCCTGCAACTGATTAATCTGAAAAGAGGGAAAGAACTTTCTCATAGCCGCCACTTCAGCCTGATACAAATCAGGATCACTTTGATACCAATAAAAAGCCATATATTCAGTCCTCCCTTGCCAATTTGCCATCAGGAACCTGAATTCCAGACATTCCGCTTTCCTGGGCGTCTTGCTTCATCTCCACCTCTCCGGTAGGAGTAACCACAACAGGTTCGCCTGTTCTAAGTGCTTCAGCCAGTGCTCTACGACGCGCTGCAATTGCATCATTATTGTTATTATCCATGTCCAATGACCTCCTATTTATCATAATAAAACTAGCTTAAGCCGCTGCTGCATTCGGGAAATCTCTGATGATTTCGCCATTTTCAGCAATTCTTGTAGTAGCCTGTCTAAGAGCCGCATCTGCAGCCGCCTCACCATTGTTTCTAACTGCTTGAGCATATGAATTGTTATAAAGCTCACTTCCTTCATTCATTAGTGTTTCAAGATCAACACCTTTGTTTTGATTCCGCACAAGCGTGTATTCCATATAATCGCGCATTTGTTGTAAACATGCACTGTCTTCCTCAATAAATCCAGATGTCTTTTTCAGATAAATAATATATTGGATTGTGTTTGAAACAGTAATCCAAATACATTTAAATACAATTACAATAATATTCCATATTATTGAAAGAACCGTAAGCCACCCAAAATTACCCGAAAAGGCGATTTTAATGACATCCCAAGTGAGAGAGAAGAACGCTTTCATAGCACTTAAGAACACGCCGCCAATACAAGCACAAATTAAGCCTGCGACAAACCCAGAGCCAATATCGCCTGACTCCACTCCCATGGACATACCAAAAATAAAACCTATAACCATACCAATAATTTGCAGAATAAACTGGCCTTTAATCTTATTTTTATTCCGTGTAAGTTCCTCAACATTCTGTGCCACAATTTCCTGGCAACAATCATAGCAGAGACATTTTCCCGCATATTCCCCTGCCGAAACACCATATGCCTCAGCACAATCCTTACATATGTACTTTCCACATCTTGCACATCTTGCCGCAGCCGATTCTGTTGGATGGTGATAGCACACGGGACCACTATGTTGACCACCACCTCTTGGGGGCTGAAAAGTTGGTGCCGCATTCTTTGGAGGTGTAAAGATTGGTGCACCTTGATTGGGCGGGGTAAATGTAGGGATTTCACCACCTTTTCCTCCATTCGCATTGTTTGCTATCGGACTTCCGCAGACACCGCAAAAAGCTGCATCATCCGGCAACTGATTTCCACACTTGGGACATTTTGCCATTATTTTATCCTCCTAGAATTTCACTCTATTATATTGATCCAAAGACTGGGCAAGTTTCTCCAGCTTTGGCAATGATGCATTCAATGTATCAATTGGTGTTGCCGTCAACCTCGCTATTTGTTGCATAAGCATATTAAATTGTGCTGCCTGTGCATCATCCCAGTTAGAAGTAGCTGACATTCCTTGTCTGATTCCACTACTAATGCGTTCAATATCCTTAATTGTATTAGATATATCCTTTTTCATTTCCCGTATAGTTTCAGGGGAAGCTTTCACTGCCATATACGCACCTCCTATCACAAGCTAGTAGATTCATACTCGTTAACTGCCTTAAGCAATTCTTCAAGTTTTTTCATGCATTCTTGAAGTTCTCCAATCGGTTTTGTTAAGGCACTACAACATTCCTCAACTATCCCACCTAATGCCGCATACTTCTGGTCTTTCCATCCACCAGATCCGGCTTGTTGATAACTGCGCTGTAAACTTCTTGACGCATCTTCCAGTTCATGGATAGATGTCTTGCAGCATCCAATGCCTCCTTGAATTGCAGCACTTTCTACAGATACACCACTTGCCATCCTTTAATCCTCCTTGCTCTCTCTATTTGTTAAGATTTTCCTACAACATACTAAATATTTACTGACATATAACTATCAATACTTGCAATACACGCATCAATAGCAGATGCATTTTGTTGTGTTACGCCGTTTGAGGTTGATTCAAATTTTTTTACGGCATCCATATATGCTTTTAAATCTGACTCAATCCTTTTATATGCACTTTTCTGCCTTTCAAATTTATTTTTAAACTTATTACACCTATTCTTCTGTATAGAAAGGTCTGATTCAGCCTGTCCCTTCTGCGCCTTATTCTCGCTTATTCTTCCTTGCAAATTTGCCCTTCTGCTTTCAGCATTCCGAATCTCTCCCTCCAAGTCAGCCTTATTACTTTCAGTCCGATACACTTGATTTTCCAGAGAGTCAATTTGCGATTGTATCTGTTGTCGCACATCATCATCGTCACAATCTGCTAATTGAGCTCTAAGAGATGAGATTTGCGACCGCAGCCCTACTATATGTCCCTCTAATCGTTGAATGTTCCGCTGTAATTGAGGTATTTGATCAGCAATTTTATTAACCTCATTTATATCTCGAACGATTTCGCTTTCTAAATACTCTATTTGATTTGTCAGTTGCTCTATTTTTCTTTCAAGTTCCGCAATAATTCCAGCTGTTTGATGCACTTGCCCTTGACATTCACTCATAATGTCTTCTGCTTTATTATTGGAACGCTGAGACATTCCAGTTATATCCGCATTAAAGTTTACCAAAGCTGATTTTACCAAATTAAGGGCTTCCTGAGATACCGAAACCATTAGCCTTCCCCCCTTAATAATGTTCTTCAGATATTTTCGCAAACTTATCGATTGATGAACAGCATTTATCCCCTGTCACAATAACATCCCTTGATATGTTGGCGATTACACTTATCACAGCAGATAATTCAGAAAATTTAGCATCTGACCAAAGCGAGGATGCCTTTCCTATTTCTCCACTCAGCTTCCTCACTGCTAATTGGAAGGCATCCACATCTTGTCTTATTAGTCCTGAATTCATATACTTTCTCCAATCTGCCCCATCTTTCCCGACAGCCAACATTCGTCAAGCTGGTATGGAAAAGCATCCAACTGTCGGATTGTATCGTGCGAGCTTGGGTTATAATCAAAAAACAGAATCAATGCCATATAAAGACTCCAAGACATAGGTCTCTTCTGTAATTCAATTGAATTGTACGTTTGCCTCGAAACGCCAATAACATTAGCAATTTCATCCTGAGAAGCACCTACAGCACCTCGTAAAGCAGGAAGCTCGACAGTCAACCTACGAATTAAGGACTCCTTCGTTTCTTTATCAAAATGCCAATAATCCATGTACGAGATTCGCTTTCCTATTTGTTCCACTACAGTCTCCTATAAACACATTTCTTTCTGGTAGTATCAAGTAGTCTATGAAACACCTTCCTAATACAATTTTCATTTTACATATTGTCAAATTATTTGTCAATATGTCACAAAAATATTTTATGGTTTGCATTTTTAATCTCTTAGTGTCTAATTCCCCGCAGCTTGCTGCAGGGTCGTTCATTGATAAAAAACGATTTCTATCACCTAAAGAAAGATAAAATCTATGAAGACAAGTGAAAAATATCTACCAAATGTAAAAATGGTAGATGAACTATCATAATTCACAATGTATTTTTAAATTTAGATGATTTCAAAAAAGAAAAGCTCATTACTTCCAACTATGGAAGTACTAAGCTTTTCCTTTTTTACCTTATATCATTATATCATTCCATTTCTACATTAAGCCAACACTAATTATCACTCGAAAGCCCAAGCCACTGCTTTACGGTTTCTACAGCGTACCCTACACCTTGAGCAATTTTTTCAACATCAACTCCAAGATTATAAAAATTTCTAGCTGCTTCCTGAGCCTTTTTCAACTCACCTCTTCGTTCTCCATCCCGTTCAGATTCTTTCCTCATTTCCTGAATCGCCTGGCACACATTAACCACCTCGTCTTCTTCATCATATTTTATGCCTGAATTTGTAATTGCTTCAATCACATCTGCCGCCCTACGCTCCACTTCTCGGAAACGCCTCTCATTGGCCGCCAGTACCCTGCTTAAGTTTTCCTTATCCTTCGAATACTTGATGAACAGCATGACCTCCCGCATGCTGGACTGGAATTTCATAATCTCCTCATCCGCCATCTGCGCCGGTGCGATCAGCCGCACATGGTAATTATCCATGCAGGCAAGCACATCTGGATCTGACACATCCATCATCTCAAAGAGACTTAACGGCCCATCCCACTCTTCCGAGCCGAAAAATACAGTCACCGTGATGGAAGGTATCAGTCTGTCCTCCACCCAGAAACCACTTAAGAATTCACCTGCGCTTGGTGTTTTCCCGCCTTCTTCAGCAAACGCTTCCCCCTCCTCTTTTTTCCGCTTCATTTCTTTTCGGTGCGACTTTGCCGCCTCTTCCACCTGCCCTGCGTATTCCAGCGCATCATAGAGATTGTTCTTAACGGGCATAGCATAATGAATTTCAGCCTGATTCTCCGCGCCGTATAGGACATATTCCATCTTCCCATCCGTCATTGCCGCATACAACTTCTGCACATCACGGAATTTCTGGACGGGAACCACTGCACCGTCCGCACCGTATGGCAGCGCGATTTTAGTGGAGTCACGCTCTGTAAGCTGCTCCGGCAGGATTACCTGCCGCCCGCCGTAAATATAGTAATTAAAAATATCGGCAAACACGCCTGCATCTTTAACATAATCCTTTGTGATCGTATCTGCTTTCAATGGCATCTACCGCCTTTCTCATGAATGGCAGACATCCTATCAGATTCCCGTCTCTGCCATGGTTCCATTATACTAAAGCATCTGCTTTTTTTCAAGCATATCTGAGCCGCTTCTTCGGTAATGTTCAGAGGGGTCAAAGCGGACAAGGGGAGGGGTCAAAACTGTGACCACAGGGGTCACATTCACAGCCGCAGGGGTCAAAACAGCCACAGAGGGGTCAGATTTGTGACCACCGTGGCCGTCCGTAACCGCCGCTCCCGTGCTGCCCTGGCACAGCCCCAAAAGCAAACAAGGAATTCCAGCAACACCTAACGTGCCGGAATCCCTAGTTTTCAGCGGTTTTCCCAATATTCTGTTCATTCCCTTTGTATCAAATAAGCGGTTTATATTTCCACATACTCGTTAACGACTAAAAATCCCTGTTCATTTGCGTAATCCCTGAGTATTTGTTTCTGCGTGGAAATGCTTGCGCTTTCCCCTTCCAGCTCGTCATCACGGCTTAAACGCATATATAACGCTGTATTGTATTGCTGCTGTTTCACTTGTTTTAACCTCCTGTCTTTGGAAACAGCCCGCCACAATACACTGCTTGCATGAATCTATTATAGCATGGGGCAGTCCGTTTTTCCATCATTGCAACAATATTCTTCTTATGGTTTTTTCATCTCGTACCGCATGACATTCTCCGCAAGCGTTTCCACGGTCTGTTTTTTCCCGCTGAAATGCTCTGTAAGATGGACAATGTTTTTGCCGCAGACAAAAGAAGTCTGCCCATCCTTTTCTATGAAATACCCTGTTGGGATTCCTTTCTCTTTTGGCTGGATTCCTGACTTAATTATTCTGTCAAATAGCTGTTTTACCGTAATGATTCCTCCCTCCTGCGGTCTGTTTTAACTGGCTGTTTCTGTTGGTTTAACCGCTGGTTTTCAATCGTATCGTGGATTTGGTCTAAGCAGTTGTCGATATGGGCAGAGCGTTTTTCAATCCCGTCTGCATATTTCAGCCGTTTCCTAAGCTCTGTTATCTGCTCCGTCACGCCCTGCTTTTCGGCTCGGAGTGTTTCTTTTTCGGCTGGTGTGGCACGGCGTACTTTATTCCGCAAGTGCTGGCGGTAGTCAATCAGTTTATTCATTTCGGTCTGGTTTTTCTCCCTGTCGGCGTGTAAGTCAGAAAGGGTAGAGATGTTATGCTTTGACATATACCTTACCTGTGCGGTAATCTCGTCCAGTTTCCGAAGCTCCTCTTTCATCAGCGGGCTTGCCGGCTTGTAGTCTGTGCCTTTGGGGAATATCCCCAGCTGATAGCACCAGTGGTAATACAACGCTAAAATCCCTGTGGTTTTCTGATGCGGTTTCCATGCGTTTTTATACTGCTCTGGCATATGCGGGGAGTAGGAAATCCTTGCTTTGTAGTTTCCATATCGGGAAGCCCCGCCTAAACATGACCGTATGAAATCGGGAGTCAGCCGTTCGTCAAGCGTGTCTAACCTTGTGAAATGCCTGTACTGCGGCAGCTTCATTTTCCAATGGCTGCCCGAAAAATCAATCTCATATCCTTTATCGGTAAGGTATTTCATCATGTGCTGTAAATCCCTGCTCCCGTTGATTGCTTCCCTTAAATCCTCCCGATAGACGTTGTACCGTGTCGGCTTTCCGCTTTTTTCGTCCAGATACAGCGGTCTTGCAGGGGCTTTCTTGGGGTTTTCAATCACCGATAAACTGTACTCTCGGCATAAGCGGTCGGACACCTCCCTTAGCCGTTTCTGTTCGGATTTTGAGTAATTATATTTGCTCCCATCCAGATAAGAAACGGAGTTAAAACAGAAATGATTATGGAGATGTCCTTTGTCAAGGTGGGTGGCAACGATTATCTGGTATTTATCGCCCCACATTTCCCTTGCCAGTTTTAATCCGATTTCGTGGCACTGTTCGGGCGTTACCTCGTCTGGCTTGAAGCTCTGGTAGCCGTGCCATGCGATATATCCGCCTGTCTTTTGGTACTGCTTCTTTGTCAAAATCATCTGCTGTAATGCGGTTTCTTTCAAACAGTTGATAGCGGAAACATACTCGCCCTCATTTGTTTTTGACGGATTTTTCACATAGGAGAACACGTCAAAGAAGTCCTGCATATCTTCATTCGGCACGGTCTTTTCTGGATTTTCTATATAGTCAATCACGTCTTTTATGCTCCCTTTGACATGCCATAGGCTCGTTACCGCCATATCAGACCGCCCCCTGTTCTGTCAATTCTTCTATGCTGAACCGTTGTGGGAGAGTTGTTTTCTGTTGCAGTTCTAAGATAAAATCCTCAATCTCCTTACAGATTTCAGTGGCGGTTGGATAGTATGGGACACACTTTTTGAAAGCGTCATGCACTTCATAGAGCTTGTTTAACAGTTCCCAAAACTCGGTTTTTGGCTTCGGCTGCGGGGCGTTTCCCTTGCATAACTGGCGCATAAATTCGGCAGCGGACAGACCGCAAGCGGCGGCGCACTGCTTTAATTTTTCATGTTCTCCCTCGTTCAATCGGACGGTAATCGGGACATTCCGCACGCCCTTTTCTGATTTTTCTTTGCTCATTTTCCTTAATCCTCCAGTCTTAAATTCCTTTCTTCGGGGTATTCAGGGGCTGTCCCCTGAGTTAGTCCATGCCTGCAAGCGGCATGGATTGGGATTGTGGCTGACACAATCCGATGCTCGCTATCTCTGTGGACAATGCCACAGAGCATTTTTCCTGTGCAGCGGTATTCTTAACGCCTGTCTTACCCTCCGAAAAGAAAATCCTATGTCCCTGCACCTCCGTTCTGGATTTGATTTCTCTTGACTTTTGGATAAATGAAAAAGCCGCCACACCGCACCACGAATGACAGGAGTGTTTTCTCCTGCTCGGATTCGCAATGCTATGTAACGGCTTTGAAATTCAAAACCATGCTGCCATACACCAGCCGAAAAGGGCAGCATAAATTCGGCAGCGGTCAGCCTTGTCCATTGGCTGACATTCCGTTCTTCCATCTATGTGCTATTTCATTTTCAATCTTCCAATTCCCTCACGGGTATTTCAGAATATCATAGCGGCTGTACCCATGTCAAGATTTTGGGCAAACTTTTTAGTATTCCCTGTGGACAGGAATTTTATACATCAATTTTATAATTTGGCGGGGGAATTTTATCCCCCACCCAATAGCCCGTCAAAAAGCTGTCTTTATTAGTTGGTTATAAAATCTTCCGCAACTTTTTCCGCAGATGGTCTAATCGTGCATAAATAGCCCCTGTTGTCAATCCAACAAGCGGTGCAATTTCCTTTGTGGAATAGCCCTGCATTTTCAGCAGGATGATTTGCAGGGTACGCCTGTCCACCGTAAGCAATGCCCGATACAGAGTTTCGTCCTCAATCTCATCCAGTAAATCAGCAACGGTCTTTACCTCGGCATTCCGCTCCCTGTCTGCCATTCCCTCAAGGTATTCGCCAAAGTCGCTTGTCCAATGGTAAAACCGCCTGTTGGAATTGAAGTCTGCCCTGTCGTCTGTGCGGATTTGTTCAATGGTGGTTTCATCAACTCCATGCTCCCGTAATATTTTTTCCTCGGCTTCTTTCCAGATAAGCCATTTCCTGTTCTCCCGTCCGTTGTTGTATGCCATTCTTTTTTCCTCCAATCTGAAATTTTTGAAAATGCTAAAAACCAGATTGGATAGGAGGCGAACGGCAGCCAACAGCAGAAACAGCCCTGCGGCACATTCCGATAAAAAACGACAAAAGAAAAACCGCAAAGGCTCGGTGACCTCTACGGTTATAGGAGATACATATTCTGTTAAGTGGAGATTATACTTCTGGTTGCATGGCAAGAAGTAGCGTTGCATGGGCAGGGATTTTTTTAACTGGCTTCCTGCTATTCCCCGATATGCTATGTACGGATAAATTCTGTGTTGCATGAGCAGATAGATTACCGCCCGAAAAAAGAACATAAAAAACCCTCCAAACTTCAAAAACAGGTCTGGAGAGTGTCTGTTAAGTTTTTTAGGGCATAGCAATACCGCCCACCACACGCCGTTTTTTTATATGGTGAACATCCATGCTATGAATGAAATGCAGGCAATAAGCAATAGCTATCCATCTTCTTTTTATCCTCAACACAAATTTGTTTTTTTGCAGATAGCTGTTGCTTAAATTGCCACATTAATTTTTTATCCATTGATTCAAGTTTGGTAAAATTCTTTATGTATATTTTTATTGTTTTTCTTTTTTGCTGACATGATAAAAATAAATTGCGCGGATTAATAGCCCTCCAAACCAGCCGATTGGAGCGGCTATCCAAATTCCATTATAACCAAGCTTTGTGCCAGACAAAATAATAGCGACAGGCACTTGAAGACAGCACAGGGAACATATGGAAGCAATCATCGGCACAAATGATTTTCCATACCCCAAAAGCAATCCGTTTAATACCTGCATGGCTGCAAAGATAATATAAAAAGCAGGCACAATCTTCAGATAGCTGTTGCCAATATCTAAAACAGACGTATCCCTATTGAATATTGATATAAATACAGACGGAAACAATACAATGACAACAGAAATACACGCTGATACTGCAATCCCCATAACCAATGCGTATTTCCCGCCTTTCAATACCCTGTCTTTCCTTTTTGCCCCTAAATTCTGGGCAGTAAAATTAGTCATAGCCTGCCCTAAGTTCAAGGCGGGCATTTCTGCAAAAGCATCTACCTTAGATGCGGCAGTATATGCCGCCATGCAATCCGTGCCAAACCCATTAATCAGAAACTGCAATGACATAAATCCCACACTCACAAATACTTGCTGTATCATGGCGGGCGTACCTATCTTCAAGCTCTTTTTTAATTCTGCCTTGTCAAACTGTAAATACAATACATTAATAAACAAGCTGCGATAATGTATTTTCATATATACCATACAAACGATAAATGACAAAAGCTGCGATAACACAGTCGCAAATGCCGCCCCTGCCACACCCATTCCGAATGCCTTAATGAACAATATATCAAGCACAATATTCAGAAGCGCTGCCACTATCAGAATATATGTAGGTGTTTTTGAATCCCCCATCCCGCGAAGAATATTTGTAAGCGCGTTATATGCAAACGTGGGGATAACGCCGATAAACATAATTTTAAGATATATGTCAGCCGCTTCAAGCAAAGCGGACGGCACTCGGAAGACAAGCAGAATCTGATAGGAAAAACATATGCCCAAAGCAGCAATTATCAAACTGAGGCAAAAGCAGAAAGCAAATCCCGTATCCATAACTTTTTTCGCAGATTCCATGTCCTTACTGCCAAAATAACGTGAAACCAATATGCTTGCCCCCATTGAAATGCCCATAGAAAGGGCAATCAGCAGATAGTGTATCTGAAAACTGAACCCTACCGCCGCCAGACATTCTTTCCCCAAAAAATTACCTACAATAACCGTATCCGCAAGATTATATAGTTGCTGGAATAGATTGCCGACCAAAATTGGCAGTGAAAATAAAAATATTGTCTTTAACTCATGTTCTCTCGTTAAATCCTTCATTTCGTAACCTCTTTCCTACTAAAATAAAATTTATTCCTTTTTGTTGCATGGTATTGTTTGCACACAATACATACAATATAGATTATATTCTTGACTTTGTATGTTTTCAATGCTAATATTGTATGTAAGACAATTTTGAGCAGGGAGGGAAAAAGCTTGCCAGTTAATTCTTTTGAAAATTACCCAATGCCATGGATACCCGATAAAGAAAAATTAAAATCACCAATTTATATATCTATTGCGGAACTTTTGGAACAGGATATCCAAAGCGGCAAACTGGCTGGAAATACAAAACTGCCGCCCCAAAGGGAATTAGCAGACTTTCTTGATTTGAACCTAAGCACAATAACCCGTGCATTCAAGATTTGTGAAAATAAGGGGCTAATCTATGCCAATATAGGGCAAGGCACATTTGTATCCCCAAATGCCGCCATCCCTTTTTTACATAAGGCAAATAACGGGTGCGTAGAGCTGGGCATAATCAGACCTTTTTACCAGTATAATAAGATTGTCGCTGATATTGCGCAAAAAACCATACAACGCAATACTTCCCAGTATCTTTTTGAATTTGACAGCATATCGGAATCTTACAAGCACAAACAGACCGCCATAAAATGGCTGAAATCTTTCCATATAGAAACAGAGCCTGAAAACATCATGCTGACGGCAGGAACTCAAAATGCCCTGACGATTGTATTTTTGGCTCTTTTCCACTCTGGAGATAAAATCCTAACTGATTCTTACACTTATTCCAATTTTATCGGCTTAGCCAGACAGTTAAATGTCCAGTTGATATCAGTAGCCGCAGATGAGGATGGAATGATACCAGACCTAGTGGAAAAGCAGTGCAGGATAATGGATATAAAAGGAATCTTCCTAATGCCGTCCTGCAATAATCCGACAGGAACTGTCATGTCAATGGAACGAAAAAGGAAAATTGCCAGCCTCATACAGCAATACCATCTAATTTTAATGGAAGATGACGCTTATGGATTTATTGCAAATGATACAGGAGAACCGATTCAGACATTGATACCAGATAATACCATTTACCTGCACAGCCTGTCAAAATCACTTTCAGCAGGCTTAAGATGCGCATATATGGTTATCCCTGATTGCTTAAGACAAACCTTTCTTGAAACGGCTAATAATGTAAATTTGAAAATACCGCTGCTTAACGCAGAAATTATAAGCGAATTAATTGCAAGCGGCAATGCAGGCAGAATCATAGGGCAGAAAAAAAGACAGGCAAAAGAACGGAACAGGATATATAAAAAATACTTTCCAGACAGCATCTGCCCGAATGAATACAGCTTCTTCCAATGGCTGCCCCTGCCTGCCCATTATAACGGTTATCAGTTGGAAATGCAGGCAACAGACAATGGCATTCATATCTTCTGTTCTGACCGTTTTACCGTTGGCAAAGCTGAATCCACAGCTATAAGAATTGCAACCTGTTCCCCTGATTCCTTACAACAATTGGAAACAGGACTGAAAACCCTAAAACATTTGCTGGATAAGAATCAGCAATATATTTCACAAGCTAATTTCATAATATAGTTACTCCATTTGAAAGGCGGCAAAGAATTATATTCCCTGCCGCCAATTCTGATTATATAAAAATAATTTCTCCGTTCACAATTTCCCTCGCACAAGCCCTTATATTATTTATTTTGCCTGTCCACTCTATGGCATTTTCTTCCTTTAGCCGTTCCGTTATGTCCTGTGCCTGTTTCATGCTCTCTATAAGCCTTTCAAAGCGTTCCTGCGCCTGCCTGTCAATGACGGCTAGATAGGAGTTCAGTCTGCCACTTGTGAGAAGATTGGTGTATGTAACCTTGTGGTACTGTTTCAGATAATCCTGATGCCGCTGTCCCCATGTGCCTATCGGCTGTTCTTCTTCGTTGGGTAATATTAAATCTGGAATAAGATACCCATTTTCTTCGTGATATGTGCCGCCTAACTGTTCAAATATTGACTTCATATGCAAAAACTCCTTTTCTGTATGGTTTGGTTTCTGCGGGGCATCTGCAAGCAATGTGTCAGCAGGCTGTATGTATATACTATCTTTAAGTTAAGTAATCCCCTTGCCTTTCGTATCTGCCGCCCAGTTCCTCAAATAATGATTTTGCCATTTTCTATTTCCTCCAAATAAGATATTCACTCCACATTATGGTGTCTGTTGTCTTAAACACAATTTTTAGTTTTCTCCTTATCTGGTTTCACTCATATTTGATTTCACTATAAATCTCCTTATAGTTATTCTTGGAGAACTGCTGATGCAGTGTCACCAAATAATCTATA
>QXXL01000498.1 GCA_009911505.1 Lachnospiraceae bacterium
AGCGTTTTAGAAAGTTCGCTCTGCAAAGCGGCGGCTTTCTCTTTCAGTTCCTTTTGCTCGGCTTCGTAGTCTGCCGACAGTTCCGTGAAACGCTCGTCCGATATGCGCCCGGTCACGCTGTCCTCATACAGCCGCTTGAAAATGGCGGAGAGTTCCGCAATCCGCTTTTCTGCCGCTTCCAGCTCTTTCTTCTTGGCGGCGTTCCGGCGTTTGCTCCCGTCCTCGGTCTGCTCGGTCAACAG
>QXXL01000499.1 GCA_009911505.1 Lachnospiraceae bacterium
ATGCTTGGCGGCGTAGCTGGTGACTTTCCGTAGGTTCTCGGTCACTCCCTCGGTCAAAAGGTCGGTGCGGATAAAGTGTGCCGTACAGTCTGCCGTGCGCTTCTTGTAGCTGCCGCATATGTAACAGTCCTGTTTCCGCTTATCCGTCTGATATCTCTGCTGGTACATGACGCTGCCGCAATCCGCACAAAACAGTATGCCAGAAAACAAGCCCACTTCATCATAGCGGTTAGGGCGTTTGCGCTGCTTGCGTAGCTCCTGCACACGTTCCCATGTGTCCTTGTCGATTATCTGCTCGTGGTGGTTCTCGAAGATTGCCTGTTTGTCCTCGCTGTTGTAGATAAT
>QXXL01000500.1 GCA_009911505.1 Lachnospiraceae bacterium
TGGTGGCTCTAAAGTGTTAAAATCCGAGGTGGCTCTCAAGCTATAAAACGGTGGCTCCGAAGCGTTAGAATATTCACCTTGATATGCCTACATCTATTATAGCATATTCAAGGCTCCTTTTCACTATATTTTTCGCTAAATTGCGTCCAGTGTGTCAATGATTTTTTCAAACTGTTTCCTCTTGATCTGAATACGGTTGCCGTTC
>QXXL01000501.1 GCA_009911505.1 Lachnospiraceae bacterium
TACCCAGCCCGCCGTAGGGTTTTCCTCTGCAAATTTCCGCAGCTTGTTTTCCCCAATGCGGAAATATTTTGACGCTTCTTCAATGGTAAGCGTGTACTTTTCCCAAATAGGCACATCAGCATTGCTCATTCTATAAATCCCCCTTTCAAAAATGGGTAAATGGTTAATGGTGAAAAAAGGGGCTGTGATCGGACGGTTAATAGCGTAACCTCACGGGAGTTTCACCCCTGCATGGTTCTCATGCAGCCCTA
>QXXL01000502.1 GCA_009911505.1 Lachnospiraceae bacterium
CACCCAGCCCGCCGTGGGATTTTCCTCTGCAAGTTTCCGCAGCTTGTTTTCTCCAATGCGGAAATATTTTGACGCTTCCTCAATCGTAAGCGTGTACTTTTCCCAAATAGGCACATCAGCATTGTTCATTCTATAAATCCCCCTTTCAAAAATGGGTAAAAGGTTAATAGTGAAAAGGGGCTGTGATCGGACGGTTAATAGCGTAACCTCACGGGAGTTTCACCCCTGCATGGTTCTCATGCAGCCCTA
>QXXL01000503.1 GCA_009911505.1 Lachnospiraceae bacterium
TAACGCTCGGACTGTGGCGGTAAGGGAGTATCATTATATATTCTGCGCTGTCGTCGCCCGCAAGCTGCTAAACTTGCTCCCCGGCGCGGTGTTGGTCGCTCGGCTGTCCCGGCGGGGAAAAGAAAATCCCGCCGGGATAGTGTCATGGCGCACCCGCCGTATGGCTCGGCGCAAAAGGGACGTATCCGATCTGCCCTATGCTGC
>QXXL01000504.1 GCA_009911505.1 Lachnospiraceae bacterium
GTTCTTCCTTCATCAGATGTTGTCCATATTAATTATCATGTCTGACGGCTCCTGATAGACACCAGATAAAACATAAGGTATTATCTCTTAGGATAGGACAAAGAATGTCCACCTCCTTGGGAAGCTGATTGTTCAGCTGATACCTACAGTGAAGTCAATTCGTCCATTCGACAGGGTTTTATGTTTTAGCTGGTTGGGAGCCGGGAGGCTATACCCGCATCACACGCTAGGTTGTGTACCTGCCAGATTGGAAATGGATTCCTATCAGAAAGGAGCTTTCGCTCATGTCTAACAAAGTTATTTTTAATGTTGATGAACTATTCATCTCTGTTGGTATTGACGTCGGTGCTGACTTCTCCTGGATGTCTATCGCACTCCCGAACCAGCAGTTTGTAGGAAAGCCTTATAAAATCCTACATAACAGCATGGATTCCCTTACAGCCGCTGTTTCTAAAATAAAAGAAGCAGAAGGGCTGTATTCTTTGGAAAGTCGCATTTTCCTTGAATCCACGGGAATCTATCATTACCCACTCTTCTGCTATCTTCGTGATAAGGGTTTTAACGTGTCTGTTATCAATCCTATCATCACTAAGAATAGCACAAATATCAACATACGGAAAGTGCATAATGACCGTTTTGATTCAAAAAAGGCTGCATTAGTTGGTTTGAAACCTGATTTAAAAGTTTCCCTCATGCCATCCGACCTTGCCCTTAATTGCCGGAATCTCTGCCGTGAATACTACGATTTAATGGATAACCGCAGTGCTTATGTGAACAAACTCCAAGGCGAACTGCGCATGGCATTTCCCCAATACCCTGGCATTTTTTCAAAGGTTACGGTTAATACATCACTTACACTGTTGGAGACGTATACCTCCCCGGCTGCATTTATTGAAGCAGACCGGCAAGAGATTATTGATGCCATTAAATCTACTGCCCGCTTTGGACTTACATATGCTTTAAACAAGTATAATGCCATTATCCAGGCTGCAAATGAAGCAAATGAATTCGGTTACATCATTGACAGCAACATCAAACGCATCCGCCTTTATATTGGTTTCATCCGTAAATATGACGAAGAAATCAAAGGCATCCTGGGTTCCATGCATGAGCTTGTTGATGCCAATGAAGCCACCGACTTTGTCAGGCAGATCCATTTGA
>QXXL01000505.1 GCA_009911505.1 Lachnospiraceae bacterium
TGCTATATGCGGCTTTGCGGGCGCACTTTTGCCGGGGACAGGGATTTATACCTAACCCCGGCAAAATGGCGTTCTATTGCGTAACATCCCCCAAGCAAAAGACGCTCTGAAGCTATGGCAGCTTTCCAAGAGAATCACAAGCGAATTTGCCCGATATTGGAAAACCCGACACCGGAAAATCCAATGCAATTAAATAAAGATATACTAAATACTGATTTACTAAATAAAGAGAAAAGAAATACAGATATACAAAATACCCCTTCCCTTCCTTTCCCTACCACATTCCTAATCCCTCTCCTTTTGTCGGGAATGCAGCATCACCGCTGGAATGGAAATGAACGGATTAAGCTATCAAAGAAAAAAATAAGTTTCGGAGCAAGCATATGTTTGCTGACAGGCATAATTAGGAAATCGGACACAGCATTCTATGCCGCTATTGCTGCCATGTTGTGCGTCCAGCGCACCTCTGAGGATAGTTTCCGTGAAGCGTTCAACAGGGAGGTGGCTACGGTTATCGGCGGGATATGGGGTATGCTCGTCCTGCTGTTTGAGAGGAATGTCTGGTGCATCCCATATGAAGTGTTGCGAACCCTGCTTTTATCGATGCTTCTTATTCCCATCATCAATTTTTCTGTTTTGATAAAACGTGAAAAAGGGACGTTTCTCATGTGTGTTGTTTTTCTGTGCATTACTGTGACACATGGAAATGATGTAAGCCCTTTGTCTTTTGGCCTTGCACGGATTTTGGATACTACGATTGGCATTGTGATTGCTTTGATAATAAACCAGTTTCCAATCCGCAGGACATAATCCACAAATGGCTTGTAAGGCATATCGGCAAAGTACAGAAAATCTGAAATCCTATATGCAACGCCAGTGGAGCCTTGTGGGAGGAATGGCTGGCACGTTCAGGGAGATGGAATAATATAAGAGAAGGGAGCTATACTGGCTCCCTTTTAATTTATCGTTTGATACCATTGGCATTTGCTCATGTGAGATAAAGAAGTAAAAGAAGTGTAAAAAATTTTGCCGTTCCCTGTCCGGTTGACTGCCGGACGGGTCGGGCTTTAGTCGGGCAACTCTACCTTGCCGACAAAAGAATAATAGATTTCGATTTCCTGTCTGCGGAGCTTCCCCCGGCGTTTCCCGTCAAGGGC
>QXXL01000506.1 GCA_009911505.1 Lachnospiraceae bacterium
GACAAAAGTAAAGGGGCAGCCCACGCAGACGGTCGTGGCCATCCTCGCAATTGCTGACACCTTTACGCCGGACATCTTAGAAGCCGCTTGTAAAAAAAGCTTAAAGCAGTATCATATGCCTTTTTACAAAACGGTATACAAGGCTGCCGAGAATCTAAATAATCAAAAAGAGCTTGAAAAATTCAAAGAAACAAATAAAACAACTGGCATCGTAAGAGGTGCCGATTACTACAGATAGGAGGAAATACCATTATGAAATTCGAGTTAAAGAAAAACCTTACAAAACACGAGCTGGGTGATTTAGCCAGGCTGGTGGAAAACCAGGAAGGCGATATCGCATTGGCAGATTTGAGCTTTGATGCAAGATTGGAACAACTGCTTGAGGAATTGATTTGCGAAAGAGAAAACAAGCTTATTAACAGGCTGATAAAGGCCGCCTCATTCAAGTATCCAATGGCAAGCATTGAGTCTCTGGATTTTGACGCAAGACAAGTCAAGAAGAACACGATAATCAATCTTGCCGCAATGGGATTTGTGGCTACGGCAACAAACCTTATAATCACAGGTCCGACCGGTGCTGGCAAAACTTATCTTTCATGTGCGTTGGGAATTGAGGCATGCAAAAAAACTTACAGGGTTTTCTACATCCGAATGCCTGATTTAATGCGCAATTTTGAGGACAGGAGGGATGGCCTTAAAGAGTTGACCCGGTACAGGAAGAGATTGGGTAACTACAACATCCTCATAATCGACGAGTGGCTGAACTACAAGCTTAACGAGAGGGATGCAAAGATGCTCTATGAATTGTTTGAGCAGAGAAGCGGAAACAATTCTACCATCTTTGTCGGACAATTTCCTGTGGCAGAATGGCATGACAGGCTGGGAGGCGGAACACAGGCTGATTCCATAATGGACAGGATTGTTCATAACGCATATGAGATTCCGAGCAGCGAAACGAATCTCAGGAAGATATACGAGTCCAAAAAGCTTGCTAATCTTAAGGCCGAGATTGAGAAATAGACACTTGTAAGACCTGTTAAAAAAAGTTGGAGCTGTGAGCTCATGCTCATGGCTCCATTACTATATCTTGTGTTTGTGGTGGCTCTAAAGTGTTAAAATCCGAGGTGGCTCTCAAGCTATAAAACGG
>QXXL01000507.1 GCA_009911505.1 Lachnospiraceae bacterium
GTATGGCCTTCTGATTCTTCTAAGCCGCATACATATCCTTCCGGTATGGTATAGCAGGCTTTTGTATGCGTATGGCCTTCTGTTTCTTCCTGGCCGCAGGCAAACCCTTCCGATACAGAGTAGCAGCCTTCTGTATGCGTATGCCCCTGGGCGGCTTCCTGCCCCTGGGCATCTTCCTGTACCTGCGCCTCCTGCTGGCCGCAGGACAGCTCCGCCTGTGGGCGGCAGGCTTCTGTGTGGGTATGCCCGGCGGCTTCTTCCTGGCCGCAGGCTAACCCTGCCGGGGGCCTGCAGCTTTCTATATGGGTGTGGCCTTCGCCCTCTTCCAGCCCGCAGGCCGCCTCTTTTGTATAGCAGCCCTTGCTGTGTGCATGTTCCTCCATGCCGCATTTGGGCGTCCCCGTCATAGCCACCCCGTACTGGGTCAGCACGCCAATAACGCTCCCAACCACAATGACAGCCATAAGGATCACGGCAACCGCCACTTTCCGGCCCTTCTTCTGCCGCTTGTTCAACTCATCTAAATACTCCCTTAAAAGTTTCTGCATCTTACCACCTTCCTAGCGCATAATCCCTGCGCGGCCCAAAGGCCACGCCCTGAATACTACCTTTCCGACAAACTGCCCCTTTTCCACGCACCCGATTTTTTTATTCCGGCTGTCTATGGATATGGCCCTGTTGTCCCCGAGCACAAATGTCATCCCCTCCGGCACCACATAGGGGAAATCCAGCTCGCATTTCCCTAAGCTCTTGCCTTGCAGGTATGGCTCCTTGAGCATATTGCCGTTGACATATACATTGCCTTCCCTGTCTATCTCCACTTCATCGCCCGCGCCTGCCACTGCGCGTTTTAAAAGGATCCTTCCCCCATAGTAAAAGCCTACGATGTCCCCGGGTTCAATATCCTTCGTCTGGTGGAGGAATACGATTTCGCCGTCCACAAGCGTAGGGCTCATGCTGCCCCCATTAATCCGGATCAGCACAAAAAGCCGGGTCGCCATCAGTGCCGCAACTGCCGCAACAACAATAAGCACTGCTGTTATGTTCCAAAGCGTTTTGCGGAAACTGTATCTGGCTTCCTCCCTGGCAAGCTCCTCCTCTATTAAATTCATGGGCGGAATTTTCA
>QXXL01000508.1 GCA_009911505.1 Lachnospiraceae bacterium
GTATCCCTTCTCTTTTGCCCATTTCAGATAGCTCTCTATAAACTGTTCCTCCGGTTTCTTCGTGATATTGTCATAATGCCAGTATTCTTCCGCAAAATCCCCCAGCTTATCTTTCCCATTTGTTTCATTCCAGCCTTTCAGCAGCGTTTTGATCCCAGGCATCGTATAGTCCAGAAGATGAGTCAGTTCCAACACGCTTTCCACACGCATCCGCATATAGTGACGGTACTGCCTTCCCAAAAGCTTCAGCTCCGCATAGACGCTTTCTTCTGCCTCATAGTTCTTCAGCCTGTACCAATGGTCAATCCCATAGTTAGAGATTGTAATGGCATCCTGCTTATCTGTTTTCACACGCCTTA
>QXXL01000509.1 GCA_009911505.1 Lachnospiraceae bacterium
ATGGTAGATCCCGGTGGCTTCCATAACTACACGAACATCATCATTCAAACGCAGCAGCATAGAAGCCAGTTCGGATAATTCTTTCTCTGTATGACAGACTTCAAAAGGCCTGCTCACGATCTCACCATACGGTTTCAAGATACATATGGTACTTTTTTCTTTTGACACATCAATTCCTACACTTATCATCTGTAACCTCCAAAATAAATCTGTAATTGTCCCATCCACACTTATTACCACTCATTTTAGTTCGTTACACGAAAGCACCTTACGGGTTTCAACCTGCTTAAACGACTGCTTATAATAAGGGGTGGTTGACGGTTTTTATGACGGATGTGGTTAATCCAAAAAGCGCCTCGCCAGACCAATTACTCCCTTATCATAAAAAAATAAGTGCAGAAGGTAAAGCACTGATGAAATGCTTTATCTCTTACACTTATATGGTACTAAAAA
>QXXL01000094.1 GCA_009911505.1 Lachnospiraceae bacterium
ATTTCTGCTATCTTTGTTAGAGTTTTATCATGATATCTTGTGACATTTACGAAATTAGGAGGTTTGTCAACAGCTCGGAAATTGTCCCAAAGTGAAGGGCGGCGCTTTTTATAGTGCCGCCCTTTTACTCTATCAAAAATTTTATGAAATGGGAGGGAGTTCATGTACGCACAGACAAAATATCGTAGTGAAATTAAAACTGCTGTTATGGGAGAGCGGACAATCACCATCAAAAATCTCACCCCCATTCTCCCCCCAAAGGAACGGGAACAGCGCAAGCGTGAGGTAGAGCAAAAGCTGTTTGACGTGTTCAGCAAGTACGCCGGACAGCGCGCGTAACCCATCGACATCCTTGTGATATGGGGCCGCCCGAGGTATAATATAATTGTAGGTTGGCTCCCGTTTAACGGAAGGGAGCTAATTATGGATAATAGAATAGATGCGATTTATGGGCGGCAGTCGATTGACAAAAAGGACAGCATCAGCATTGAAAGTCAATTTGAATTTTGCCGTTACGAGCTAAAAGGTGGTGAGGCGAAAGAATACAAGGACAAAGGGTACTCCGGCAAAAACATTGAACGGCCCGATTTCCAGCGGCTTTTGAAAGACATTCAAACCGGGCTTATCCGGCGGGTGATTGTCTACCGTCTGGACAGGATCAGCCGCTCCATCGTGGACTTCGCAAAGCTGATGGAGCTGTTCAAGCAGTACAATGTGGAGTTTGTTTCCTGCACCGAAAAATTTGATACGTCAACCCCGATGGGCCGGGCGATGCTCAATATCTGCATCGTGTTTGCCCAACTGGAACGGGAAAGCATCCAGATGCGCGTGACGGACGCCTTTTATTCCCGGTGTGCCAAGGGCTACTATATGCGGGGCCGCGCTCCATATGGTTTTGACACGGAGCCCATCGTGATGGACGGTATCAAAACAAAACGGCTGATTGAAACCGCCGAGATGGAATACGCCGAATTGATGTACGAAATGTATGCGGAGCCCGAAACCTCCTACGGCGATATTACCCGGTATTTCACCGAGAATGAAATTCAAGTGTACGGGAAAACGCTGAAACGGGGATTTTTGGCACAGCTCCTGCGGAACCCGGTTTACGTCCAGGCCGATATGGATATTTACGAACACTTCAAGGCCCAGGGCGCGAAAATCGAAAGTCCCCCGGAATTGTTCACGGGCGATTATAGCTGTTACTTATACCAGGGCCGGGAGGGGGAGGAGAATATTCTTGTTATCGCTCCCCACAAGGGCCGTATCCCCTCGGCGCTCTGGCTGAACGTCCAGCACAAGCTATCCCAAAACACCACGTTTCAGAATGGCCGGAAATGTCACAATACATGGCTGGCCGGGAAAATCAAGTGTGGCTGTTGTGGATATGCGTTAGTAAGTCTGAACGCGCCAAACGGGGTAACGTACATGAGATGCAAACAGCGGATTGAAAACAAAAGCTGTACGGGCCCCGGAACACTGACCCGGCACGAGCTGGAAAAATCGGTCTATAATGAAATGGTTAAGAAGATGCGGGAATTTCAGACGCTGACGGGCAACAAGGTGGAGGGCTACAATCCAAAGCTGACCGCCGCCCGCGCCAAACTCGCCAAAATCGAAAGCGAGATTGAAAAGCTGATTGACACGCTGACCGGAGCAAACCCTCTCTTGTTACAGTACGCAAATAACCGCATTGAAGAATTGGACGCAGAACGGCAAAAGCAGTTAAAGCTGGTGGCCGACCTCACCGCTAATTCTGTTTCAAGTTCTCAAATTGATAGTATAACGGGCTATCTCCAAAATTGGGACGAGGTTAGTTTTGAGGACAAACGGCGCGTTGTGGATACGCTGATTTCCAAAATTGAAGCTACCAGCACCGAGCTTGTTATACACTGGAAAATCTAAACCTTTTCACTTGGCATTATACCATTGTCAAGAACACTAACACGGATTTGATACAACTGAATACTAATATATCATTGACAGATAAAAAAGGAAAAGTTATTGAAATAAAAGTGCCAGAACCAGAATACATGATAGATTCGATCTGGTAATGCAGAGTAAAAGAATATATGAATAGAGCGCAAAATTGCGCTGAATGTGAATGTATGAAGATATATAATTACAGGAAAGAAACCCTGAGTGGTGTCCGGTAAAAGAAAAAGAATAATACCTGCTGTACGGTATAAAAAGAATGAATTTAAAGGAGGCTACATATGCAGTTTAAAAAATTAGCATGGAAAGATATTGTGTCAGATGGAACGGTTGTTTGTAGTAATTGCAAGATAAATTTATGCGGAATAATTAGCATGGAATTTAAAATCAATCATGAACCAAAAGAAAATAAATATATTTTATATTCCTTTGGCAAAGGAAGTCTTAGAAAATTACAGCCTGATACATATGATTCTTTAGAGGAAGCAAAGAATGTAGCATACAGAAAGTATAATGATGAAATGTCGAGGATAAAGAAAGCAGTTGATTATTTGGTGGCTACTTAGAAAAAATAAAGAGATTTCTTGAATCAATTTATTAAATTTCTATAAACAAATCCATTGTGTGTATCTGCACAGCAAACCCAATATAAAAAACTGAATATTTAACATGGTAGTTACAGAAAGGGCTGAATGAAAAGTTCAGTCCTAATTACAATGCAAAAGTCAACATTTTGATTTATAGGCTGAACAAGTTAGAAAATGCAAATATGGAATTTTTGTTAGGTTTTCTACAATCAGATTGAGAAATATATAAGGGGTGGTGAAGTTCTCCATACCTTTTAGAACTAGAAGCAAAAAAATAATGGGTGTTAAAACTTTTAACATCCTCTGCCAGTAAATCAAAAAGAGAATATATGAGTGGATGATTTAGAAGTGAAATATATTCACAGCAGAAATGTTATTTACATGCAGAAATGTAATTATGTGCCATCCCAAAATGGGAGATCACATTGAAGTGAAAATAAAAAGTAGATTTATATTTAATGGAATTGAATCAGTAACTACATGGGAAGGAGCAGATATGTGGAAGAGACATTGCAAGCATGATTTAAAAGAGTAAGCGATATAGAAATAAATTTAAAACAGAAATGTATACAAGGAGAAAATAACTACAGGCAGAAAACCAGAGTGTCACCCCCGTTAGGGGTACAAATGGATCTCTTGTAGTAAATGGATCTCCTTTAGTAGCAGTATCGAAATCGGCAAATGATTGCCCTTTTGTCCTCGAAAAAAATAGAAAAAAGGGCATCTATTTGTCGGAAGTGAAACTTAGGTTAAGAATATTTTATTTGTGGAGGATTATTTAAATGATTAATGGTAAAGAAAAGAAAAACACGATCGTAATTTTTACAGCAAAATTAGCAAGGAGTTTATTAAAGGATGGATTCACTATTGTAGATATTAAACCAGATAGGACAGACAAAGAGAGCAAAAGAAGTGTATTTGTTTTTAGAAATGAAAACCATATAGAAGATAAAATAAAAGAGTATAACAACAAGCGATTGTGAGAGGGTAACTCGTTGTCAAACGAGTAACATTATCTATTTCTCTTACTTATTTAATTATCTCTTACTTATAAGTGTGCCAACTATGGTCATTCTATCTGTCCTGTTGTCACCATGTTTTAGACAACTATAGTCATTTTTTAGGGGTAGTTGTCACCCTAGAAAATTTAATAAAAAATACACAAAAAAAGGAGCACAAAAAGTGGATAAACTGTTTTTGAAGAAAGATTTAGTTACTGGATGTAAATTGACACAAGATGGTGTATTAACATACATAGCATTAAGAGCAATAATGGATCAAAGTATTCCATTATATAATAAAACGTCAGTAGTGGATTGTATATCTGTAAATAGAATGGCATATGCCCTTATAGGTTCGCAAGAGAAATATGAGAAAGTTTTTCTTGATTCCTTGCAGAGAGGAATCTATGAATTGCAGCTTGCCAATGTAATTAGAGTATTACAAAATTTCAGCACAAAAACATCAAATGAGTATCTTCTTGATTTTTCAAATTTGTATCTTGATACAGAGAAGGAGCAGTTTGTAACAATATTTTCAGAAGAAATATATAAAATTCTGGCTTGTGAAGAGGTCATGAAGAAGAAAATTTCTATGTTGAAATATTTTGTTGCAATTGTAAGCACTTTTAACTGGTCTAAAAGCATGAAGAAATTGCAGGGAAAGATTGGGGCTATGTCTATGGAATATATTGCATTGCAAGCGGATATTTCATCAAGGACTTGTATCAGATATAATGATATTTTATCTGAAATGAAGATGATTTATGTTTACAAGAGCAATGATAAAGAGCGCGTTGGAGATAAATTAAGACAGATTAAAAACTGTTACAGTAGATATGCTGATAAAGATGCTTGTGAGGAATATGCGTCAAATTATGAGAACTGGTATGGTTCACAGCACATTATTGTGCGTACCCAAAAGAATAAAGAGCAGGCAGACAATAATAGACGCTTGGCACAGATTTATAATCGTATCTGTGATGGATATGGTGATACATACGATGAAGAAACGATTAGAAAAGTACGGAAATATATTGTCAATAAGAACAAAACTTTGCAAGAGGAAATTGATGCAAAACACGCACAGGAATATATGACAGACAGCGATAGAAGATGGGTTGAAAATCTGGAATCTCAGATTAAGGATGAAAGTATCTTTGAGCAGTTTGATTTCTTGAAAGATGATGATAATTGGGGAGAGCCTATTGATTTCTCCATTGAAGAAATATTGGATATTCCTATAGAGGGTGAGGTTCAAATGAACCTACCCTTGGAAAATGCAGATTGCGAGGTTCAATCAGACCTGGCAAATACAGTTTGCATAGGTCATAATGAACTTTGCAAAGTGATACCTCCGAATAATTCTGATATAGCAGATAATGAATCTCATGGTTGTAAAATTGAACATGGGATATTTTGCGTTACTGGGAATGATTTGGAGTTTATAGACTTTGAGGATGATAAGATTGTCATATAGGCTGTATTTTGAAAATATATGCTTTGCGTTAGGAATGTTGCTTGTGAGACTATGCAGGTGGGGTATGTTCTGTACCCCTCTTAAAAATATGAAAGGTGCGTCAAATTTGACGATGCTTAACATGTACCAAAAAGTACGGCTTTGACAAAATTGACGGAGCCAAAATGGGGTGTCAAAACGCCACCGCATATTCAAGATAAGTGCGATTTTACACTTATTTATTGGTGGGTCGTAAAACACGACATACCTTTAGAAATGAATCTGTATTGTGTCCATCGTGGACACATATTTCCAGTCGGTAACAAAACGTTACATATTTTAAAGGGTGGCTATGGTGTAGATACCCTATAATTTTCGGGTGCTCTGTTTCAAGGTAACGGTATCCATCATTTAGAGGGTACGCAGTAGAAGCGAATCTTTTGAAGAATACGGTATTGCTTGATTGGACATATCTGTCCATTTATGCGGGGGTCACTGTTAGTTACTCTCATTGTGAATAAATAAAAGGATGTAAATAATGTTTACACCCTTAGAGGCAGTCAGATCCAAAAGCCGTTAGATGCAATTTTAGAAATACAAAAGGGACAAATTGTCTCTTTAGAAAATCCAGTGTCGTTCCAGATTTTGGTTTGACCAACCTCCCATATTAGGAGAGTGAGCGTCTTCCAATTTTGGGAATGTGACTCCACAAAAGTGTGGAGTGAATATAATGAACTGTTTCGATTCAAACAGATTCCGTAAATATGGAAAGTGTTGTCCGCTGTGGACAACGTAACCATTTCTGGCAATGGTTGTACATCATGTACAACACTTTCCAAATTGGAAATGGTTGTGACACTGTGACACAACTCTGTTGCCAGTATGAAATATTTAGGTGGGTAGTATTATGCGACATACCGTAGACTCGCGGGATGGTGGTTCCCCAGGAGAAACTGGTGTGTACCTGTAGGTACGGTTGTTATCAGGTTTTGAATTATCTTGCGCTAAAAGCAATTTGGTAGATTTCATCTATTCGCCCATAAGTAGTCGGAAAATTCCTGCTCCACTGTAGCAAACCTAATTTTGTGTTGACTGATGGTAAATATTTTACTATCAGATGATTGTTTAAAATTCAGATGTCAAAAATATTGACATCCGGAAATTCTTGATATGCACTTTAGAAAATCTGATAAGCGAACATTTTAAAAGGTTTGCTTATGAAAAATAGCAAATTGTAATAATTGTAGTATGAGTTACGAAGGGTTTAATCATACTGGGCCATTTTTATGATAAAAAATGTTTAAAACCCTTGATTTATAAGGGATTAAGCCAGGCCACATATAATTAAATGGGTTTAAACCCAACGCCTGTTAGGGGATGAGTTTTTCGCAGAATCGAGAAAAAGTTGCCCCAAAGTGGTACAACCGCAAATTAATATGAATTAGTCCATGGTGGACGAATCAAATTCGCAAGCGATTTTTAATTTGAACGAATCCTAAGCCGATATAATCGGTTTAGAAAATAATTCTATTTCCCCCACAAGTGGAGGAAAATCAGCGTTCCCAGAATTGGGTGTGGCTGGCTATATCACGATTTCGCAGAATTGATATGCTGCCAATTGTGGCTGGAACATACAACTGAATAATGTCTTATATCAGGGTGTCCATTTCAGGATGCTCTTTTTAGCGTTCACATTGAAACGAATGCTGTCTAATATCATATCGAAAGGAAGTTTTAATAAAATGGACAGAAAAAATTTAACAGGGTTAGATACATCAAAATACAGGTATTGTAATGAGTGTGAAAAAATACTGCCACTATGTCATTTTGAAGTATCGTCCGTTAATAAGAATAAAACAAAAATATACAGCAAAATATGCAAGCGGTGTGAAAAAACAGGCAGTTGAAGCCTAAAATGTCTACAAAAATGAAAGTACTTGATGAAAATAATAATGTTCAGTTTGCCGAGGATATAACAGAAAATGACAATCCTATCAATGTGAAACTGATTAATGTATTTGAAACCTTTGTACAGATTGAAGGTACATATAATTACTGGATTTCTAACTATGGAAGGGTGGTAAATAATTTGCGGAATCCCTTTAAATATTATGTGCATAGCGCAGCGAGTCATTATACGATAAATTTCTTTGATATTGATGGAAGCGTAAATGTAGAAGACCATTATACAAAGAATCTGATGGGGAAGATATTTTTGAAAAATCCGAATCATTATACAAAGATATGGTTTCTGGATGGTGACAAGTCAAATTATTATTATAAGAATCTGGTCTATGTATCGAATAAAGATTATGATGATTTAACATATGGCAGGAAAACCGTTGATGATATTGAAATAAACCAGGAATATTATGAATATCCAAACAAAGCTAGAAGTAAGGCATATGCAGTTTATCAGGGCATATACAATAGGTGTTACAAGAGGGATAAGTATACAAATTACCATGATTGTTATGATGGGGCAACCATATGTAAAGAATGGCTTGAAAATCCGGAGTTATTTATTGACTGGTATTTAGAAAATTATTATCCAGTAAAAGATGAAATAATGGTGGTGGATAAGGATTTATTTGGCAATGGGAGCAAAGAATATTCACCGGAGAACTGTTGCATTGTTCCATTGACGATAAATGCAATGCTGACAAACTGTAAAAAGCATAATAATCCTGATTATACGACTGCTGCAAATCTTCCTCTTGGAGTACGGTATAATGAGGAAACCAATATGTATTATGGGGAAATTAAGCCATTTGGGCACGATGAGCCTGCAAAACTTGAAGAGTGGGGTACGCCAGAAGAAGCATTTGAAGAATATAAGATTGTCAAGAAAGCGGATATTATGGTAATGGCGGTAAAGTATAAGAATTATATCCCAAAGAAGGTGTATGATGCGCTGGTGCGGTTTGAAGTGAAGCCGTATGTGGAAGATAGGGAATGATGATTGGTTAGTGATTTATAGGCATACTGGATGTGAGAATCTGGTATGCCTATTTTCTTGTAAATTTGAAAAAGATTATTGAGAAAAAGTTATATGGATGTTTGGTTTATTGTTTCAAATTGAATTTTCTGTTTTTTTAGACAATATTCGACAATGTTTGTATATTATAGATATTATTATATATAATATTTAATTCTTATGTGTGAAATAAATCTAATATACTGTCTTTTGGGGAGACTGTCCGAAAACTAAAAATACAAAATGTAAAATGGACAAAAGTGAAGGAAGATTACCAAATATGAGGTCAAAATAGCATTGGAAAGATACAAATATGGCTAATTTTGATTCAAAAGTGGGGAATTTTAAAACGACTTCTGAGTTTTCGGACAGTCTCTGGGGGGAAATACTATATGGTATATATTTTAATTAAAGAGAATTTTGTTTTAGAAATGCTAAGTGACACATGGTTGAAAATATTAGATAATAATAATATATTAACAGTTTTGGCTGCATTATTTACAGTTATAGTATCAATTATTACTGTTGTTGGTTTGACAATAAAGAAGGTAAAATTTATTATTGGTTTAATGAGTAAAAAAACAAACGATAAATCTGGATATATTACCAATTCTGATTTAAAAAAAGCACTAAAATATTATGTCGCTACAAGAGGTCAGGATATTGATCCATGTAATGCTGAAGAGATGATTGAAAATAGACCTTATTTTTCTCAAAAGTTAGTATCTTTTTTAATGGAAAAAAATTTTGAAAAGAATAGAAATAGATTCTATATAATATTAGCTGATTCTGGTATGGGAAAATCTACATTTTTATACAAACTATATGATTGTTATGTAAAAAAGAGATTTAGAACTCATGATATTCAATATATTCCGTTGTTTTCGAAGACTATATTTAGTGATATTGACAAAATTAGAGATCAGAAAAATACAATATTGTTATTAGATGGTTTGGATGAAAATAAAGATGCTATGAAAGATTGCAATAACTTTATAGAGAAATTGACAAGTGTAACTATTAAATTTCATACAGTTATTATAACATGTAGAACACAGTTTTTTTCGAGTGAAAAAGATGAGCCTAAAAATGTAAGCGAATTTATAGTAAATACATCAATGAAGGAAGTTCTTTTTGAAAAAATATATATCTCACCATTTAATGAAAAGGAAATTGAGAAATATTTAAAAAAAAATATAATAGATTTTTTCAAAAAGACAAAATTAAGCGTTCAAAAAATATAATTTACCATTGTCCTAAGTTAATGGTAAGGCCTATGTTATTATCGTATATTGATGATTTAATTGAGAATAAAGAAAGGAAATACGAATATACACATGAAATTTATGAGGAATTAGTTTCTAAATGGATAAAAAGAGAATATTCAGATGAATTTAGACAAAAACAGTTATATGATTTTTCTGAAAAAGTAGCTGAATATATGTATTTCGAAAATACAGTATATATAGAACAAGAAAAAATTGAGGAGTTATGTAAGGACTATAATATACAATTAGAATTTATTGAAGCAAAATCGAGGTCTTTGCTTAATCGTAATGCTATGGGTTTTTATAAATTTGCTCATAAAAGTATTTTAGAATATTTTCTGGCCAAGAAAGCTTTTAATGAAATAGAATTTCGAAAGAGTATAATTTTAGAAGATAATGGTAACTATGAAATGGTAAAACTTTTTTTGGATGAATTGTGTTTTAATTATTTAAACGAATATTTAGGAATGGAATTTTTCGGCTTAAATTCTGTATCATTAAGATTTTTTCAATTGGAGAATGTTAAACTTGCCATGATGAAAATTATAAATTGTGACTTAGAAGGATGTAATTTATCAAACGCAAATTTATCATGTGCTCGTTTTTTGAAGACAAATTTACAATATGCAAATCTAAGTAATGCAGATTTAAGTGATGCAAAATTAAATGATGCAGATTTAAAAGGAGCAAATCTAAGTAATGCAGATTTAAGTAATGCAGATTTAAGTAATGCAGATTTACAAGGAGCAATCTTGGGAGGAGCAAATTTAACAAGGGCAAATTTGAAAGGGATAAAGTTGAATGGTATACACATAAATGCAAATCTTATGGAAGTTAATTTACAAAAATCAATTTTAAAAAATGTTAATTTTACAAAAGTGGATATGCGAAATGCAGATTTATCAAATGCGACTTTAATAAATGTGAATTTAACAGGGGTAAATTTAATTGGAGCGAATATAGAAGGTATATGTCTAAGGGACGTAAGATTAATTAGAGCAAAACTTGACAATGCTCAGAGGAACTATATAAAGAAGAACTGTGTTGTAAGTAAAAATGAGAGTTTAGGCTAAAAAAGAGATTTGATATTTTGCACATTTTAGAGTAGGTGTAAGATATGATGATAGAATTCGCTAAAATTGGCGAGTCCCTATTTTTTGCTGAATATTTTATATAGAGTATATCTTATATATAGGACTTTATTTCTGGTAATTGAAACATACCCCCCGCCCATAGTTCATCGAGGTGAATTTTAAAGGTGACGTATTGGAAGAACAGAAGGGCACTTTCCCACACTAAAGTCCGAAAAATAAAATGTAAACCCATCCGGACACCCTTTACCCTGCTGTCCTCACCACACAAAATACAATCGCTATCACAGCAGAAATAACCTGCAAGCATCCCCTTAGAACCATTTACAACATGTCCTGCGACGCGATATTTGCCCCATACAGGCGATTTTACATCAAGCCCTAGATTCTACCACCAACGACAGAAAGCGTCGAATTTGACCAAATAAACGCCTTATACACGTAATGATTACGACAAAAGAAAAGCTATGAGCCGTCTAAGCCCATAGCCTTTTAAATATCATGTTTCGTTATTAAATCCCCGAGTAGCATTCCTTTTTTACTTTATCAAAACTTGCCTTCGTCTCCGTATAATTTATCCCATCAAACTTTCTAACAGTAGCAATCCTATTTTCATATTCTGTCAGGCAGCCCCAAAAAATAACTGTTTCTTCAATCTGAACCGTGGCATTATTTGTTTTCCCAAAATAGAGAAATGCCCTTTTTAGGTCATCCCGGTTATAATTTGTCTTACTGTCTTCTGTGTAAATCCGTTTATTGAAAAAGTCTATCCGATCATATTTTAAAGTCAGCATCTTAATAATCCCCCCTCTTATTCCCAATAGTAACCAGATCCATCTTCATAATACAATTGCAATCCGTCCACAGCTTCCCAATACACAACTTTACGCATATCAACGTAATTCTCTTGAAACTCTTCTGAATTAGTATTTATGTATCCATCTGGCACGACTTCAACAGTCTTTTCAATCGCCTTAATTTCCGTAACCGTTTCCGAATTTGTAGTACCCAACAGGTAAGCACATACAAGCATAATTCCTATAGTTGTAATAGTTCCGATAGTTTTGATTATTCTTTTCATCATAATTACCTTCCTTTTCATTTAATGTTATTCGTTATAATTACTTGTAAATCTACTTAATTTATATATCAGGGTGTAGCCGTTCTGTTTGGTTACACCCATTTTTTTACGCCTGTACTTATGCCTGTTGAAGTAATACCCTATGTCCTGTCTGTACTTCTGTACTGCCGTAGTAGTTCCGTATATCGTCCATGCTTAACACTTTGTGGCTTTTCTTGCGAAATGATTCAGAGTGCCAGTACCAGGCTTTCTTTTTAGAAGCATATTTGAATCCCATTTCTTTTAATTCTTTGCGGTATTTGAATGAATCAAATGCCCAAATCCATGAGCCGCACACCTCGATCGTGATTCCGCTAAACCCGATTATTTTATTAAGCATCTCACGCAACAGGGCATCTTCCGTGAAGTCGTATTTCATGTTGTCGTAGTTTGTCTTGTCATTGTTCGTTGCTGTGCTGTCGTGTTTGTTCTTTAGCAGTTTAAATAGTTTGTCGTACTCCACATTGATCTCCTGCATCTGTGCTACATTGCCGCCGTTGTCCGGGTGATGAATCTTTAATAATTCTTTGTACTGCTTCCGTAGTTCCTGTAATGATTCTACATTTTTAAAATACATCATAGCCATAACCTCCTAAATAAAAAAGTGTAAAGCCATTGACAATTCAATACGCTTTACACTCTGGTATGTGATATGGTTATGTAGTTGTGTGATTATGGTTATGCTAACTTCTGTAGCTTTTCGCTGTGTTCCCTGATTACGCTTTTCATAACCTCAATGTCGGCTTGCATTGATTCAATTTTCGCTGATTCTTGCATATACCTTTTTGACGCTGGCGCATAATTTTCAGCTATAAATTGAATGTTTTTATCTGTGACATTCTCGAGATGCAATTCGATTTTTGTCATACGATTCATTAATTCTTGCATATTGTCTTTAATTGGCTGTAATTCTGCCTGTAGTTCGGATTTTAATTTTCTGTCCATAAGATCGCCAATTGCTAACAGCAATTCGTTGTCCGTCATTTTATCACGCTCCTTCTTGTGGTTGCTCTGATCTATTATGTAGAAGTATATCATATCCAGAGTGTAAAGTCTATTGAATTGTCAATGTGCTTTTGTTTGATTTGTTATGGTTATTGTACCAAAAAGTAACATATAATGCAATATAAAATGTATACAAAAGTAACTGTATATATTTGTACATATTGTACCATATAGTAACATGATTGATTTTTTGTAGAATATATTGTATAATATAGTAACATAAAAAGGATGGTGATTTATATGTCAGTTTCTTATAAAAAATTGTTTGATATTATGGAAAAAAGAGGACTTAAAAAATATTGGTTAAGACAAAATGGGATAAATCCCAAAGTAGTAGATGCTTTAAAAAATAATAGAAATGTAAATGTTTCAACTATTTTAGATTTATGTCGTTTATTAGATTGTCAACCAGGTGATATTATGGAATATATACCAGATGAAATATCAAATAATTGAAGAAGTTGTTTTTTATCAAGACTGTTACATTGAAAAATGTGCAGTCTTTTTTTGTTTTATTAGAGTTACTTTATGGTACAATCTCACAAATAATTGCCGTTACTTTTGTATACAATTACTATTGAATAAGGGGTTACTTTTTGGTACAATAATCTCAACAAATCAAACAAAGCACAAAACTTATGACGAAATCCCAACACGGTCATCGGGATGCACCTTGATAATTGAATAAAGGCTTTACACCGAATCCGCTTATTGGTATAATGAAACTACCAGATAAACGGCACTTTAAAAGAGAGGTGATAATATGCCAGGTGAAAAAGAGTTAAATATTAATCTTTTAAATGTCCTAGATTTATTAGAGCGTTTAGAAATGGCAGATCAAGATGGTGGGCATGAAAAGCTTAAATCTCAGATTGCTTTTGAAAAGAAATGTATTGAGCGAAAACTTTATCAGAAACCGCCATTAAATAGTGATAACAACTAAATAAGCAACCATAAACCAAAGGTGTAAAGTCTTTATTGAATTATTAAGGCTTTGCACCTTTTTAATTTGCAGAAATATGAAACAAATAAAATCAACCAAAATGAAAGGCAGGTAACAACATGAAAATTAAAGAGATCAAAAGAATTGACACTGACAAACTTAGAAACATGTGCATCAACAATAATTGGTACACAGCGGGCAACACAGCAGATTACAATAAGATGTTCAAAATGTGCCAAAAAGATAATATCTCAACTAATCAGCTTTTCAAAATAACAAAAGACATCTATGAACATACCAACGTAGAAAAAGCAAGACAGGGATGTAATAACGAATACAGCGACAACGAAAACATATTAAACATGATGATATACGTTAACGATTGTACTTATGTATTCTATGAATTAGCTGAATAAATCCCCTGAAGAGTCTTTGAAAATTAAGACGAAACTACCCAAAACAAGGGTAGTCGGGATAGCAACACAACCCAAACAAGCACCTTGATAATTGAATAGACTTTATACCTGAGTTGTGATATACTTACATTGTAGCAATACAAAGCACAATCACAACAAAGAAAGTGGGTGATTATATGCCAACTGGTTTAGAAGTTACAAAAGCTGCTATTGATGATTTCAAAAAAATCCAAAAGTATATGATTTTAGCAAAAGAAGAAAATGCTACAAAAACATATGCAGAATTAAAAGATGAATATCTTTCTTTAAAAGCAATCTTACAGGTGTCAGGCGTGAACATGACAGACATTGACAAGATCAAAGAATAAGTAACAATCATATATCACACAAACCAAGGTGTAAAGTCTATTGAATTATTAAGGCTTTACACCTTTTTAATTTGTACATTGATAAGTCAATACTATTACACTATACGCTGTCCGGTTTCGTTGTCTATCAAGGCAATGTCCAGTTTACAGTTTAAAGCATGAGCAATTTCATTTAATTCATTTTCAGAAAAATTATCACGTTTAAATTTATTGGTCATATTGTTTCCGGTAGTTCCTAAACGGGCAGCTAATTCTTTTATATTTATCTTACGTTTTAACATAACGATTTTTATGTTTTCAGTCATTTTCTAAAACCTCATTTCTATAGTTTTTTATTTGATTATACACGAAGGGATAGGAAAAGTCAAA
Organism: Lachnospiraceae bacterium; assembly: GCA_009911505.1. GTDB lineage: Bacteria > Bacillota > Clostridia > Lachnospirales > Lachnospiraceae > Roseburia_B. Next base: position 14,537 of record QXXL01000094.1, read on the forward strand.
TTTTAAAAATATATCACACAAAAAAGTGTAAAAAGTTATTGATATATCACACAAAAAAGTGTATATTGTTATTAAACAAAAATAAATCACACTATAAAGAAATCAATTCAAAAAGAAAAGGAGAGATAGTTATGTGTATGACAATCAAAGAAATGAATGAAACAATGGAGCAGATCAAGGAATGGAAACGGATCAAAGAGCAGGCGGAAGATAATATTTCCGCACTGAACGCAAAGGCAATCGAGTTTTTAAATGAAACAGAAGCTTGTGAAGCTGTTGACAAGAAGGGAAACCCAATCCGCAAGTTTACTGGGACAATATTCAAAGCAACGTTATCCGTACAGGAACGTGAAAGTGTTGACAAGACGGAAGTGAAAAAGCTTCTTAGTAAAGAGGATTATAAGAAAGTAAGCAAAGTTAGCGTTTATCCGGTACTCAGGATCAGCTAAACAAAAGTGGTCACGGCCACTATAAACAGGGCTTTAAGCTGTGAGCGTTCCCACTGGAAACGGTGGGAGGTAGTCAAAAGAAAGGGGATGCAGTCAATGAGAATTACAAAATACCGCACGGAATTAAATGAAAACTTACATAACGTCCTTGTAAAAGAGAATGGATACAACTATCCGCTTGAAAGCGTAACAAGTGCTAATGCAATAGCCGCTATGCTAAACACAATTTTCCGACTGAATAAGCAGGCAGAGGAGCATTTGTACATGGTGGCATTAAATACGAAATGCAGGATTTTAGGTGTGTTTGAAGTATCACATGGGACGGTGAATTGCTCTATCTGCAATCCGCGAGATATCTTTATAAAAGCATTGTTGTGCGGCGCAACGGGGATTATTCTGGCGCATAACCATCCGTCACAGGACACAACGCCGTCAAAAGAAGACATGGAAACATACAGGCGTGTAAAAGAATCGGGAAGAATGATCGGCATTGAATTAATGGACAATATCATTTTGGGAAACGGTTATTTTAGTTTCCATGAAAACAGGATTTAACCAATAAAAGCCGTTAGGGCGGCTCTAAACAGGCTCTTAAGCCCTAAGCGTTGGCCGTCGTCTCAGGCGGCCAGGTGGCAACAAATCAACTAATTATTTTTGGAGGTAAAAAGCAATGCATGACCAGATATTGAATACATATTACGCCAACAATGCAAGGAAGCTCCACAGGACAGTTGACCGGATACTTGCGAAATTCGGCGGTCTGTCCAATAAAGACAGGGACGACTTTTATTCCCTTGCGAATGAGGTGTTCGTTGACGCAATAGGGAGGTACGACTGCACACAGCCGTTTGATGGGTTTTTGTATGTGTGCTTAGTGAATAAAATCAAGTCAGAAATCACAAGGCGCAACCGGGAGAAACGGAAAGCGGACAGGATAGCGGTATCATTGGATGCGCCTATAGGGGATGAAGATGGATGTACCCTTGCGGAACTGATTGCAGACAGCTACGACATGGAAGCAGAAATCTTTGAAAAAGCGGATACAATGGCATATAAGCTGGAAAAGTATCTGGAACTGCTTTCCAAACGCCAGAAGGAAGTTTTGAGGTTGCTTTCGTACTGTTACCAGGCATGTGAGATACAGAGATTGTTACATATGACGCAAAAGGAGTATTCGGACGCTGTAGACGGCATCCGTTCTTATGAAAAAATCAGAATATTATTTTAATGATGGAGGATTGATATTATGGGAAAACCGAGAAAACAAACGTATACATTGGACATGTACCTGAAACGGATGAAGGAGCAGGATATCCGCAGCGATCAGGATGTCCAGAGGTTATCTAACCAGTGGAATAATTCCATGACCAATGAACTGATTGCCAGCGTTTTGAATGGTGAATACATACCGCCAATTATATTAGGGCAGGAGCCCAATTCCCAAATCTGGATCATAGACGGCCTTCAGCGGTCAACAGCCCTTATGATGTTCCGCTACAGCAATTACAGGATTACGTCAAGCATTGAGGAGCCAGTTATTTCCTACCGTGCAAAGGCAAGGGATACGGAAGGGAATCTAAAATACGACGGCAATGGGGACGTGGTATGGGAGGACAGGGCATTTGACCTGGCGCGGAAAACATATGATAAACTGCCGGAGGAATTACAGAACCGATTTGATGAATACCAGATTGAAACGGTCATCCATGAGGGATACGGCATGAAGGAAATTTCTAAATTGGTGAGACGGTATAACAACCATAAATCCATGAATGTATCGCAAAAGGCATTTACCTTTGTAGATAATTATGCACGGCGTATCCGGGAGATTTTAAAGCGGAAGTTTTTCATTGAAGCCCCTTATACAAAGGCCGAGCGGAAAAACGGAACCGTCGAGCGTGTTGTTATGGAATCCGTTATGTGTATGTTCCATTTGGATAGTTGGAAAAAATCAGGACAGATCGGGGCATATTTGAATGACAATGCTTCACAAGAAGAGTTTGACGTTTTGGAAAATTGTATTGAACGTCTGGAAAATATTGTTACAGATGATATGTATAGCCTGTTTACAAGCCGTGATTCGTTCTTGCTGTTTAGCTTATTCTATAAGTTCACGGGGTTAGGGCTTGATGATGGAAAATTTGCGGATTTCCTTCATGCCTTTAAAGATGGACTCCGTAATAAGGAAGTCAACGGAAAAATTTTTAGCGAGATTGGCAAGGAGCGTTCGACAAAAGACAAAACTGTAATCATGGAAAAACTGGATTTGCTGGAAACGCTCATGCGTGGGTATCTGGGTATCCCAAAACCGGATTCTGAGCTGGAACGGGAAGCCATATTAAAATTTGTAAGGGAGCATGTTGTTTCATATGTGACAAAGGAAGATATTGTGCAGTATGAGGAAGTTTTAAATGCGCTGATGAAAAAATCCATCCACAGCACGGAACTGATGGAAGCGGAGAACAAACCTTCTATGATTGCGGTAATAGCATATTCGTTCGAGTATGATATTGATCTGGATGATTGGATTCTAGACTTTTGCAAACGGAATGATGATTATATCAGAGATCAGAAAGAGAATTACCGCTGCATGTTGCAGGATTTGGAAAAGTTCATGCTGTTAGCGGATGCTGCGTAGGAAATGGGGTTTGTGGAAAATCGGGGAGGGCTGTATAGGCAAGCAGTCTTCCCTGCAGGGGAAAATTGGAAAGGATGGGAAATTATGGGACAGAATGTATTTGAGTTTAGGATTGTTAATTTATCGGATGATATGCAGGTGATTGACCGGACACTTAAAACGCCATATGATGCGCTTACACCATTACAGATGGAAGAATATATGCAGATCGATGCGCAGCTTGACTATATGGACAGGATGAAAAGAAGGAAGAATAGGGAGATGCGGCGTCGGGAAAATTCGCGGGGATTGTTACATAAGGCGGCTTGCCTGTTTGGGCTGGCTTAGTGGAAAGGGGTATGGTTATGTTTACAATTTCAAGTATTTTACAGGATATAAACCGTCATTGCGCGATTTATAATATGCTGGAAGACAAGTTTACATATCGTCTTGTTTATTTCATAAATGCTCAAAATGGAAACGAGAAGCATTGTATCGAAGCACGGTTTGACGGCTTGAAAGCGGCTTTGGAAGGTATCGTTAGGGGAAATTTGACAACGAAAAATAACGTCGTGATCGCGGCGATAACAGCAAGAAAAGACGGTGAGATTGTTTCTCTGCTTAGTCGGTCATATCCATTTAGTTTGAATGAGTATTTTCAGTGGATAACAGGAAAGCGCAAAAATAGAAATAATACATATAACAATAGGTATGCGCAGGCAATATATTAATGGGAAGGTGGCGAGGGCGATGTTTAGTAAGCCAAAAATCAGAAGCCCGGATGTTTATGGAACTGGAAAAGTGAGTTAAGCATTTTAAGCTGTGCTGCGTTATGATGCGTTCAGCTACGCTACGCTATGTTCGGTTCAGTTAAGCATTTTATGATGAACTATGATTTGTTCTGTTAAGTCAGGCATTTGCAGTTTCAAGTCTGCAAAAAAAGAAAGCAAGCATGGATGGAAAATAAAAAATCCGCCTATGCTTGTTTTTGCTTAAATGGAAATTTTTCATGGCTATAAAAAATCTTATACATAATGGAATTTTAGAAAATCGTTTCTTGTCCATAATTAGACAGTGTAAAATTCAAATTGACATATACACGCAATTCGGGTATAATAGAACCATGATAAAAGCATTTGCAGACAGGGAAACAGAAAAAATATATAATCAGAAGTTTTCAAAGAAACTACCGCAATCAATACAAAGGATAGCATTGCGGAAGTTGATTATGATTGATAATGCGCAGAATTTGGAGGATTTGAGGGTGCCGCCAGCAAATCACCTTGAAAAATTAGATGGTGATCGGGAAGGGCAGTATAGCATTAGAATCAATGATCAATATAGAATATGTTTTAAATATGATGGAAATAATTTTTATGATGTGGAAATAGTGGATTACCATTAGGAAGGAGGCTGCTATGGAAAATTATATTGAAACTCCAAAAATGAGTGAGATATTGTCTGAAGAATTTATGATACCGTTTGGATTGTCGGCGTATAAATTAGCACAGGAAATTCATGTTCCCGTATCAAGGATTCAGGATATTTTGCACGATAGACGGAAGATAACAGCAGATACATCATTAAGGCTTGGGAAATTTTTTGGTGTATCAGATAAATATTTTCTTGATATGCAAGATGATATTGACATAAGAAATACGAAAATGCAGATTATGGAAGAAATTAATAGCATTTCTACATTGAATTATGCTCAGATGGGATGACATTAAAAATAATTGGATAGGTTTTATAACCAACTAATCAGGCATTAGCGGAACAATCCGTTAGTGCCTTTTATCATGCGTGAAAATACACAATAAAAGAAGAAGTAAATATTGTAATAAAAAATAATTGGAGGATAATAACTTTGATAATGTTGGATGATTTGTTAAAAAGAGACGAGTTTCATATTGGCCTAACTATGGGAATCAATATCTGCCAGAGAATGATTCTTAATACATGCGATAGGGTTGAACCATTAGTTGTTGATGATAGGCAATTTTATATTCTAAGCGGTGATCAGTTGTTGAATCAAATGATTGATACGGTTTGTGATGGATAAATGACATGAAAGAAGATAAGCATTGAAAAATCCTATTGCGTATTCTGTTAGGGAATACGAAGTTTCCTTTATTTATGGTATTTGCCATAAAGGGTTCCAAAAAGCCTGTTCAGATACGCAATAAATCCAATGTAAAATACGCAATTTCAGGGGGTGATGGAGTGAATAAGAAGACAACGGCATTATCTGAAGAACAATACAGGCAAATCATAAAAATAATACGGAATGGGTTTATCTGTACAGATGGCCATGTGGTAAAACCGAATAACAGGATTGCGACAGCATTAGTATTAGAGGCAAATTTGGGATTGCGGATATCTGATGTACTGCAATTGAGATTATCGGCAGTTATCCATGACGGGAATAGGTATCGGCTTGATATTATGGAACAGAAAACGAAAAAGAAGCGTGAATTTACAGTTCCGATTGAAATATATAGTTATATGCAGGATTATGTTTTGGAAAATAATATTAACCCTTCTGCTAAATTATTTGCTATATCGGAACGGACGGTACAGAACCATTTGCAGTTAGCGTGTGAATATTTGGGATATGAAAATATTTCTACCCATAGCTTCCGGAAATATTTTGCAACAAGTATCTATGCAAATAATGATTACAATATAGAACTGGTAAGGGTATTACTGCAACATTCATCAGTAGCCACTACACAGCGTTATATTGGATTACAGCGGAGAGAAGTTGAAAATGCATTGCAGAGCCATATCAATTTGTTATGAACTTTTCGGAAAAAGTAACTCCTTATAATAAGAAAGCGAACGGAACAAAACGGAGAAAGATACTATATATAGGAATAAACGAAGGAGGTACATGTATATGGAAAGAACTGTTTTTGATTTACTGGTGGATGCTCTGGCGCATGAAAGGCTGGACAGTATTGTCTTAAAGAATCCGGAGTATGAATTTACGGTAGAAGAGATAGACAGGATGGCAAAAGAGTTGGAAATCATGGATTTAAACGTTGAGGAAACAAGGGCAGTAAACAGGCTAATATGTGCTTACTTGACACAGAATGAGGTCTATAGCAGGTTTGCATATGAACAAGGATTTAGGGATTGTGCGGAGTTGTTGAAGGAAATAGGCGTGGTTGTGTAAATAGATGGTTGTTTGTGAAAAGAAATATTACTTGTAAAGGCGGAGGAATCGGCATGAAGGTTGATTTAAAACTATGTCCTTATTGTGGAGGGATTGCAAAAGGTTATATTAAAACGGTGGAATCATTCAAGAAGATACATAATTACTATGTGGGGTGTATGGAATGTGGAGCGTCTACAGAACGTTATGACACAGAATTTGCATATTCCATTAATGGAAAAAGGTTTCGCCCAATGACAAAAGAAGAAACGGTTGAAAAGGCCGTGTGTGATTGGAACAATGGAATATTTGACACAAAAACAAGATTGCTGCATATGACGGAGCAGGAAAAGATATTGTGGCATACGGCGGATTTGTTAAAAGTCGCATGGCATGGCGTAAATGTCCTGGTGGGATCGCTGCGGTGGGAAACAGCATGGAAATTAAGGAAGATGGCGGAAGAAAAGGAACTGTTAAGACTGGACAGCGAAAAAGATTACGATATGGAAAAGGTTGCAGGTGAATTGCTGCATGATGGTACAGTGAGGTGTGTTGTATGCAATTATCTTGAAAAAATAAGGAATAGTCAGGAGGATTCAGCTAATGGCAACAGATAGACAAACACCATCTGAAAGAATATGCAATGGAAAGAGATTGATGTGAGTATGCACAGGTGGTAGTTTGATGTATAGAAAATTTAAAAAGAGCCACTTGAAAAACAAGCAGCTCTAGTGTATAATCAAATCAGGAAGTGAACCGGATGTGATATCCGATTTGCCCTCAGTGAGCTTATTTATTTTGAAATAGCATCCAACTTTCTCAGGGCGGGATGCTATTTCTTTTTATGACCGTCTATGTAGTTCAATGCCGCAAAAATCACAAGCAAAAGCGTGAGCACTTCGGAAAGCGTCATTGTCATATGGCATCACCCTCTTTCGTAGAACTAGAGGGCAATCATCAGAAATCGCATCCTGCTTCTTTTTCAATTATACAATGGTATTGTACCATATGAGGATGGAATGTTCAAGTCGCGTAGCAGTTGTAAATTGGCCATAGCTGGAAGGTTATGGCTTTTTTTGTTCTTATAAATCCTAGTGAAATGATATGATATAATTCGGTTATGTGTTCGGTAAAAATCTCTTAGAAAATTGGAAATTATTTTATTTCATACTAAACATATAGGAAATATAATTAATAAATGAATAATGTGGAGCTGGTGTAGCGAAAAATATGAGTCTTATTTTGATAGTGTTGGAAGCAGTTCGGGAGCGGATGGTTAATTGCCTGGAAAAGTGTTGGAAATGCTTAGTTTTGTGGGATATTTTATGATTAGATGGTTGGTGAAAGGGGAGTGCAGCAGGATGGAATATTGTTAGATTGCTAACAAATTCGAACTTTGTTTTGGTTTATAAGGGATTCTGGAAGGTTTGGGGTGGTAGAATTGTGGGAGTGGGATTTTGTGGAGTAGTGATTGAAATTGTTGGATTTGTAAGGGGATGTGGGATGTTTGAATGGATGGGAGAGTGGAATTTTTGTGTTCGGTGAAGATTTGGAAATTAGTTTGATAGTCAAAGTATATTGTTAAAGAATTAACAAATTAAAAATATTTATATACAATATTTAGTGTTAAATAGACTATTTTTACAATATATAGTTGCATACTAAAGAAAATTATGATACACTTACATTTATATGAAAACAGATGTTTGCTTTTTTGGAGGTAAATATGAATTATGATGCAGCAATCCGAGTTCAAAGCAGTATAAATGTAAATAATTCAGAAGAATTATCTCGCTCCATGAACTTTCTGAAGGTTCAATCAGAATTGAAGCATTTACAAGAAGCTATTATGCCACTTTATGATCCTAAACATATGAAATACGTCATAGAGGATTTGAATGTTACTACTAAAATAATAAGTGAAAAGCTATCAACTATACTAAATGATTCGTATACTATCCAGATGAATGAATTGCAATATATGACGAAAAGATTATGTAAAGTTATAATGAAAGCAAGTATTAATGGAGGAGTGAAAAATTTTAGTGATTCTATAAAGACAATCATCTCAGGATTAGGAAATTATAATATATTATATATTCCTTATAGTGAATCTGACAAAGGAAATGTTGAGGATGAAAAGATAAATGCAGAAATTATATCAGAAATTTTCAGTTCAGATCAAGAGGAAAAGAATAATCAAAAGGAATCTGCTATTATTACTTTGTCACCCATCAATGAAAGTCTTTTAAAATATTTATCAGAAAATCCAGAAGCATTTTATCAATTAAGTGGTACAGAGTTTGAAATTGTTATGGCAGAAATATACAGTAAGTTAGGATATAAAGTTGAACGTACACAATCAACTAGGGATGGTGGTAAAGATATAATCATTAGAAAGCCAGAGATATTGGGAGATTTTATTTATTATGTAGAATGTAAAAAGTATTCAATAAAAAGACCTATTGGCGTTGGAATAATTAGAAGTTTAGCTGGGACGATAGATGCAGATAGAGTTAATGGGGGTATACTTGCCACAACATCCGTCTTTAGTCCAGATGCAAAAAAGTTTATTTCTGAAAATAAGTATAATTATCGAATACAAATGCATGATTATGGTGTGATACGTGCTTTATTAAATAAGGTAATATAATGTCGCTTGTTACATTGATATATAAAAGGAAGGTATTTGTATATGGAGAATGGATATTTAACTATTGAAGAGCAATTTAAGAAAACATTAAATAGTAAAGAAATTAATAGGATACAAGATCCGGAATTAAGAAAAATACGTTATAATCATTGGAAATATAGGATGGATATTTTTCTTGATGAGCATCATATTTCAGATGCAGAGCTTTGTAGATTGACGGATATTGATTATGAGCAAGAGCGAAAAGAAATAGAAGAATATCGAAAACGTAAGGGTGTGTGAATGAAAAATATTATAATTATATAGCAAAAAGATATACCATGTTTCTGGTGTTACAAAAAATATACCAAAAAACGAGGATGCCAAACCCTCAGCATCCCCATTTTCTAAACTGCCACTTGAAAAACTCAAGCGTATAGTTTATAATCAATGCAGAAGGTAACGGAGATATTGGTACGTCCCCATTACCCTAGACGGAAACTTGTCAAGAACAAATAAACAGTTACATGACAGAAGCTATCCTTTATTGTGAGTAGAGGATAGCTTTTTCTGCCTACTTACGGTTGTTGCGATTATCTATGTATGTCAAGATGGAAAATACCACCAAGAGCATCGTTAATATTTCTAACGTATCCATAATAACCCCCTTTCCGTTTCCGAAAAGGGCAACCGAGGAACTATCCCCATACTGTCTGCACTGACTGATAATATATTACTATATCTGGCAAATTTAGACAATAAAATAATAAATCTGCATTCTTATAATTAAAAATTACCCATCCTTTTCCAAACAGATTACATCTTCAATCTTACAATGCAAATAATTGCATACCTTCTCCAACACATCAAAACTGATCCGGGTAGTCTTATTATTTTTAAAATTCCTGATTGTTTCAACAGAAATTCCAGTATCTTTTGCAAGTTGATTTTGTGAAATCCCTTTATCTTCTAAAACCTGATTCAGTGTTATTATCATTTCAATCGCTCCATATTTGTATATAGGATAGAGTTTGTACAGAATTGGAAGGATTTATTCATTGTGCAAAATTGCACGGTGAAAAGTAGCTATTGATGAAATCCTTTTAGATTTATTGGAATCGAATCTTCGTCAAAGGGTTTTGGGTAATACTAATCCCGTGAAACTTGGAAGATGTTTTGAATTTTTAAACAATTGGTATGGTTTCATACAAGGAACTAATCAATATAGCTTCACAAAAGTTTTGTGTAGCTCTGAAAAACATACTCCTAAAAATCAAACTGAATTGGCAGAATCATATGGTATAACGCAACAAACTATGAATAATTATATGAGAATGGCAAGTATGATACCAGAATTGGAAGATTTAGTTGATACAGGAATTGTTACAAAAGATACAGTTCTTGCAATCATAAAATTCAAATCTTCGTGCTTTGATATCAAATAACTTTGGTCGGCGAAAGAATGATCCTGTTAAGGATAGAAAAGCGTTGGCTACTTATGTTGAGTTAAAAGGATATAAACATGGAGAAATGGGAAATGGTAGAAAGAAGACATGTCAAAATGGCACTTCTACTCTCGATGAAATAGCAAAAGAACTTAATATGTCTAAGCGTAATCTTCAAAGAGCATTACGCATAGAACGTAATCTCACAGATTCAATGAAAGAATTATTAGATACGGGTGAGATCACGAAAACTTTTGCATCAGATACAACATAACCTATTCAAATTCAAAATTAAATAATAGAATAACGCTCTATATGCGATTATTATTTTGTTAATGCATAATCTTACAGGATTGGATTTTAATAACGCCATACAGAGCGTTTTTATACGTCTTGAAAACGTGATTTCATGGCAGACTCTTGATATTCAATAATATAATGTGTTTAGCTAATAATCTGTAGTTCCTACCAAATATTGCATTTGAAATTAGTAAAGTAATTAGTTATAATAGGTATTACATAGGTTAAGCTTGGAGGGATACAGATGGAAGAAAATAAAAATCAAACAACATTAACACAAAAGGATTATCAAAAAAAATATGATAAGAAAACGAAGATGGTTTCTGTAAAGTATGTATTATCTGATATGAAAGATTACATAAGATTGAAGGAATATCTTGACAGAACTGGTCAAACTGCAAATAGTTTTATTAAAGATCTGATAAATGATTTTTTTGAACATAAAAAATATGAAATCAATGAGGAAAGAATAGCAGATTATTATAAGGATTATAATGTAGAGATGGAACTGTTGGACAAATTAAAAACTATGGTGGGAAATAAAAGGTTTGATATTATTATGAATTATTATAAAAGCGATATAGAGTCAGAAATATATGATGCTTTTATAGGGAAAGGGGAGTGCTTTGACGAATGGATAGAGCAATTCTTATTGGATGTTGAATGTGGAGATGTTGATATAAATGTATCTGATGAGGAATTTAGGGAGATGATTAGTCATAGTATGTCAGGAAGTATAGGATGTATAGCTTGCTATGTCTGATTTTCACTACCATAGTTTAATAAATTTGTCAAGTGCTTCAAAAATAAAAATAGGTATTACATAGTAAATAGATGAAACACTATATGTAGATTGAAAAGTCTATATATAGTGTTTTTTTAATTAGTGAAAAATTAATTATATGGAAAGCTAGAATAAATAATAGAGAAATATATATCAATCCTTATTATTGAAAATGGTAAGGGTGTATCAAATGAACGCCAAATTGAAAAAAGTATAAACCTGTTACTTCTACATTTGAAATGTCAATTTTTTTGATTTCTTAGTAAACCCAATGGAGAAATATATAGTGGACGGTGAAAATTAGCTGTCTGAAGAAAAACAATAAAAATATAAAAGAAAAACGGAGGGAACCAGTAATGAGACATTTATCAATGGAAGAATTTAAACTGGAATTGGAACAATTAAGCTCAAAAGGGATGAAATTTGATGTAAAAAGTCAGGGATCAGGAAACATTTACTTGTCAATTTGTGGCTGTGATGTGTCAGTTTACCAGGAAAATGAAGAACTTTGTGGAGAAATCATTATAGAAAAACCAGTAGCAAACATGAAATTTACGATTGATTTTGATGCAGTGGATCTTGTGTTCAAGGAAAATGATACTGATTTTTATTTGCAGATGGAAGGCAACATGTGTATGTCGGATATTGTGATCAGTGCAACGTATTATACACTCTAATATCGTAAGATTTCTTTTCCGTTTGGAGAAGTAATCATATAGATGGAACGAATGATAGGGTATGCTCCTGTCACATCAAATAACTTTGAACCGGGAACTGGCGAAAGGTCAGTTCTCCACAATAAAAAATATTTAAAATATGGAGGACAAGCAGTATGACAAATTTAAGTTTAGACCAATTAAGAAAAGCATCAGGAGCATTTATCACAGAATCAGATTTCCAGGTAATAGAGCTGCAATATTCATTTAGGTTGTATAGCACTAACAAGCCGCCTTGCATATAAAGCATGTTGCATTAAGTAATATATTCTGAGCTAAGTATTTTGCGTTGAGTTGGGTTATGTTGAGCCGAGTTGTGACAAGTTAAGTTTCGTTACGTCATGCTGAGAAGAATTGTATAGGCAGGTCATGATTACTTTATTATGGTCTGCCAATAAAAATCAAAAAAGGAGTGTATAAAGTCATGAGAAGAACTACAACACAGAAATTACAACAGGTGATTACAAATAACCTGTTACATATTACAAAAGCAGAGATTTACAACAAAACTACACAAGAAACAGAAACAATTCCAAATGACAATTTTTTAGAATCGTTTGATTTTCTTTGTGAAGCTATATTTTCACAGTGTATCGGATGGTACTATGAGAAAAATATTAAAACAAAAGATTATGAAATCGAATGTTGTCGCCGGGATGGATCTGTTGATGTCATTATTACGGCATATTTTCGTAAAAGTGATGGTGTAAATGAAGAAGATATAGATGAAATGTTGCTGAAAATTGAGGAGGAGGAATGAGCCGATGGCAAAAGATGATTTCACGAATAAAAACATATTTGAACTTATGGAAGTGCCTATAGAAAAATTAAAGGAACTGTCAATAAAAGAATTTACAGAAGAGATTAACGGCAAAAGGGTACATATCCATCCGTTTACAGAGAACAAATGTCTAGATGTAAATGGGAATATCTATATTTCCGCTACAAATGTAAATATACTGATACAAAAGGAATCCGATGGACATAGGATCGGCATTTGGGGAGTGTCAAACGCAGATTCACAATTATATGTCAATTTATCAGAGAGTTTCATATTTGGAATATATTCATATAGGAATGGTAAAAGTTACAGGGTTTCTTTTGAAGGTAATAGTCCTGATTTATTGATTATTGTTGTTGGTGGGAGAGTAGACAGGAAATAAATATAGAAGTAGGTAGTAGTGAGCGGGAAAAGTTTTGACAAGGTATTCACCACTAAAGACAGATTGGAGGAATGATTTATTACGAGCGAAAGAACTAATATGTGTACAGTGAGATCATTAGCATTGGCAAATTATTTATGCAATAACGGATTCAAGATACAAAAAGTAGTTGATTCAGAGAAGAATCCGCAATTTAAGATATTTCTGTTTGAGGACAATAAATCTGTAAGAAATATGATTACTAAATATCTCTCCCAAAGGGAGGTGTAGCATTTATTGACCAAACGCAGCAAAAAGAAACTATGGGTATCGGAACTAATAGGAAACGATTATAAAAATTGGAACAATGAATTTGTAATTTTGGATTGTGGTACTGGTTGTGGAAAAAGTTACTTTTGTGTCCATGTTTTAGGAAATTATGCAAAGCTACAAAGAAAGAAAATCCTTTATCTTTGCAATCGTAGGAAGTTGCGAAACCAGATATATGATGATGTAAAACGGTCTGGATTAAGAAATGTTATCTATGTAACTACATATCAGTTTCTTCAACAGAGCATCCAAGAGAACAAAAAACTTAATAACTATGACTATATTGTTGCTGATGAATGTCATTATTTTACAACGGACGCAACATTTAATGATTATACAGATGTTTCATATAATTATATCATGAAACAAAAGCAGTCTGTGATTCTATTTGTAAGTGCTACAGCAAAGACATATTTCAGATATTTGCTTGATACAAATAAAGTCAAAAAGAAGAACTATTACAGACTGGACAAAGATTATTCATATGTAGATAAGGTGTATTACTATCAAGGCGAGGAACTTATAAGCATAATTGATGATATTTTGGAAAATGAAAAGGACAGTAAAATTGTTGTATTCTGTAATGTGGGTTCCAGAATAATTGATATGAGCAAGGTTTATAAGGACAAGGCACATTATTATTGCTCTAAATCTACCAAAGATGCAAAGCTGAGAGAATTATGCGGATGGAACGAAAACAAGCCTGATAACTGCATCAAATATTATTCAGATGAACTTACTACATTTGAGAAAAAAATATTGTTTACTACGTCTGTTTTGGATAACGGTGTTGATCTGAAAGATGAACGTATAAAACATATTTTCACAGAAATTATTGATATAGATACAATGATTCAGTCATTAGGACGTAAGAGGCATTTAGAAGGAAAAGATGATACTTGTACTTTTTACATAAGAGAATATCAGAAAAAGGGAATACAAGGATTTATCAATCAAACTAAATGGCAGCTTGATCCAGTGAAATTGTATAAGGAAGATTACCAGAAATTCTATGAAGAATATGGAAATGGTAAAAAGCGTTGGAGATTACAGAAGAATAAGATATTTTATTCGTTCTTCAAGGAAAATAAAATAGTCGGACAAGTAAAAATCAATGAGTGTAAATATAGAAAATACAGTCAGGATTATAATACTTTTTCACTGATGAAAGAGATTGGACATATACAATATCTTGAACTGATGTTAGCTGAAGAACTGGTGGATAAGAGTGAATCTATTATTGTCAATGTCAAACAGATGGATTTATTCTTGGAGTTCTTAAAATCACTTGAAGGGAAACGGCTATATCAGAATGATAGAAATTATATCAAAGAAGAATTTGAAACAATCGGTGTCAAATTACGGTATACAGGTATCAATACTTTTAATGGAGCATTGGAAGATAACTATAAAGAACTGTATGATTGCAGATTTTATAGCAAAGATGCTGATGGGAATATACTGGTTGATAAAAGAAGGAAGCTGGATAATGGGTTAAATAATCCAAACAGAGATAAAACATATTGGATTTTAAAGAAAAGGGAGGAAACGGAGCCACCCTAATTTGGGGTAGGATTCACCAAAATGTATTTATATAGATAATTGTGGATTTTACCCCAAGATAATAACGGATATAAAAGTGGGGTAAGATTCACACAGATGTATTATATATCATATTTGTGGATTCTCCCCCAAAGAAAAATATCTGCTTACAAACAGATATCATTATTGGACAGACTGGCATATTGTGAAGCCGCCGTCTTTGCGGCGAAACAATGTGACAGGATGCTCCAATAATAATCAAGGACTAAATTCAGAAAAGGACAGCTATGCTGGACTTTGAGGAATTTAGGCTGTGTCTACCGTCGGAGACAACATAAAAGGAGACTGATTATTTATGACAAAACAAGATAAAGAGAATTTAAAGAATAAGAAATTGACAGATTCATTATTGATATCATGTTTGGCAGCTTGTGAACCAGTAATAAGTAAGAATGCTTATCTTGAAAAGAAATGGTGTCATGATTATAAGGACTATGGAGGATACCATGCAACACGTCTTGAATGGATGGGATACAGGGAAAAATTGCGTTCTATATTATTGCCTATATATTCTATGAAAATGATTATTCAGATGACTAAGGGATGTAAAGATAAAGCAACTCAGAAAGAAGTGCTGAGTGTGATTGGTTTGATAGACAAGAATGATTATGAGTTGGTGTAGTCCCTGACAGTAGGCAGCCACCGCAAAAGCGGCGGTGACTGATTAGTTCGCAATCTGGCGATTGCTCACTTGGATATTTTATGGATAGGAGAAAAAGAAGATGGATAAGGAAGATATTATGAAAATAGATAGACCAATAGATACAGAAAAACTAATTAACTCAGATGGCAATATAAGTATACCTATGAAATTCAAATTGCATCAAAAAGTCTATCATCCTAGAATTACGGAACAAAGAAAACTATTGGATGTTAGAGAATATTATATTGTAAAAATTGCTATTAGCATAGATAGAAATTTCACATCTATTTATTATTATGCTTCACCTTATAAGGAAAAAGTTAGAGGACAATTATTCCGTGAAGGAAACCAACTATTTGATTCATATGAAAAAGCATTGGAACATGCAAAAGAAGAAGGATGTAATGTAGAAAATACATAATAACTGGTATTGAGAAGGAGAAATGGAATTAATGGAGCAAAGATTTATTCAACATGGAGATGATTTTATTGTTATAACTGGGAATACTCGTTGTACAAATGGGGATTGCCCATATATCAAAGAGGTAGGAGACTGTACAGGTGATATTGAGAATTGTGAATATCGGCAGCAAAGAAATGATGCGTTTGTTAATTATACCTTTGATGGCCTTTAATGATGATAGGAAAGCTATAGTTCACTGACAGTTAGGCAATCGCTTGCAAAAAGCGCAGCTCATGCCTCCGTTTCGCAATCTGAAGATTGCTTACGGGTTTATATTTTTTTGGTAAAGGAGATAAAGGGATAATGACAAAATTACAAAGGTTAATTGACATAGCAAATAAGGAATATGACGGACATTTTACACTGATGAAATTTACTACTGATTGGGGATGTTGTTTCGGTACATTGGATAATACGCATGTAGCAAGTTACAAAATGTCACATGGAAATACAATGAGTGAAGCAATTAAAAGATGCATTGCAAATAGGACAGACAGCCACCTTATAAGATGTATGGAAAGTGGGAAGATGATACATATTTATGATGAATTTGGTAATGCTTCTAATCTGTTTCTAGGCGATGATATAAAAGTCATACGGAATAACGGGAAAGAAAGCAAAGGCAAATATCTTGGCGAGTGCTGCAAATATCGTGAATCTGGACATTGGCATTATACAATCCCATTACATCCAGATAATTACTGCAATTATTGCTATCCTAATGGCAGTAAGAAGTATATTTCCATAGATGAATTGCCAAATGGGAAACAAATAAGGATCAGTGATGCATCCGCAAGCACAAGAATAGATGAAACAACGATAGATAGGATTATTGTATTGGAGCATAAGAGGGAATAATTTATTCCATTTGCACATTAGCAATCATAGATAGAATCCGTATTTATTTTTGTGTTACAGAATCAAGGAGATAGCATAAATGGCAAATAAGAAAGAGATCAAATTTAAAACAAAGATATTCTATGAAAATAAAATCTATCTTACATTATCTGATGTGTCAAAAGCATTGAACTATCCAACAAAGCAGTCGTTTATAGACGCACACAATGACATTATAACCAAGATCAAAGGAATAGGAGAATGTATTCCTGAAATAGATTATAACAGTTTGCTTGTAAAGGACGATAAGGCTTTATTAAAGCAGAAACATATCGACATTACAAAGGTAGATACACTTAGAAGCAAAATAGAAATGGTAACAAGTATGTATCCTCTTAAATTAGCATTTGGCAAGGGATATTTTGACTTAATGGCTAAAAAACATGGCTGTATGTCTATTGAGGAATATATTTTAAAATATGACCTTCCAGAAGAAGAGCAGAAATGTTTGAAAGAAATCCAGGAACACAGGAAAAGCAATACATATTATAAAGAGGAAGTAAATGCTTTATATGATAAAACAAAGCTGGATATTGATAAACTCAGGCAATGTGGGCTTGATGTGCAGGTTATGACACAGATTACCAGTAATGGGCGTATGAAGCTGATTTCTTATATTGTGGGAGTAGGAGTATTTATTGAATTTAGTTCCTATGATTATCATGAATGGGGAAATATCGGCATTGATGAAAAAGGGGATATATTAGTTCCATATTTCAATTATGATGACCATCCAGAGGACGGGGAACAGATTATAAATCTTACCAATGCAGATATTGACAGGGATTTCCGTAAATATAGCATTATGGAGAATCTTGCGTGGTGTATTGAGAATTTAGAAGTCGAATCGTTAGAAGATTATGAGCATGAAGTTTTCGGTTATCACAGTGACACGGTTGATTTTGAGCTAAATATTGAATTGCTGGTAAAAATGGTTAAAACAGATTCGTCAAATACTGTATATGTGGATGGGATTGTAGCATGTGAAGAGGATGTATATATAACTGATTTTGATGGACAAAAAGTGTTTGGGATACAGGAGGGGAATAATGGACAGGGAAATTGTTGTACAAAATATTATGGTCAATTATGGCAAATATGGAATTACGGAAGAGATGGTGAATAATGTTATTGATATTGGCTTAGAAGGTGGGTTGACGTATGAATTTATTTATTATGACATATGCAGAAAGATTTCTGAAATAACAGGTGAGGAATTTGTCTGTACATCTTCAGATATGGCGCGGGCCTTTAATATGAGTGATGATGAAATGCAGAAGATAATTGAGGAAGCAAGGGAAGAACTGATTAATTCTGGCGAAGATCCGGATAAATATTTTAAAGAGGTTCCAGTGCAAAGATTTATGATGTAACAATAATATAGTGGCCTGTCTGTGGATGGATAAAGAGAATTATGAGGGATGCCTTATCTCTGCCATTTTGATTTAGGAGCAGTTGGTTTAAACAAAACGATGAAAACAATTTGAAGGAGGATACAAATAATTAACGGTACAAAAATGAAATACATATCAGTAAACAAAGCAAGCAAAATATATGAAATAACAAAAATTTCTTTCTTTTATATGACGGTAGAAGCAGTAAAAACAGATTTGACAATGGATGACGTGCCAGAAAGTGAAGTATGGGATATTGGTGAATTTGAGCATTACAAAGTGAAATTGATTAATTCTGGTGGTAATGCGGAGATTATTGATTTTGAAGATTGGAAAGAGAAGCATAAGAAGGATTGATAATAATAAAAAAGCGCCTTTAGACTGGTAAATGATGCTATAATAAAAATCTAATCAATATCCAAATATAATACATTAGATAAAGTCAATATCATCATGATTTATATGAAAAAAATTGATTAGTTGTTATTATCGTGTTCTATTTCAAAATTATATTCAAAAAGTTTACATATTTTCAAAGATCCTTTGTATTTCAATTTTCCATTAACTTTTGAAATTTTTTGTAATGAAAAATATGTAAAGAAACAAATCACAACAATAATTATAGCTAAAAAAATAAATATTTTCATATATCATCTTCTCCTTTTTTTAAATTATTTAGCTATTTATTATAAATGTAACTCGTTTTTTCAACATAAAAAAATTTTTTAAGTTAGAAAGGAGGATGATATTGACAAATTTATTTTAGCATCTTTGAATGGAAATGTAAATGATAGCTTATAAAATATTTTAATATTAATTTATGATACTTATATATTTTTTTATATAATATTGCTTTTGACAAAAATAATTAATTTAAAATCAAAAACGAAGATAGGTTTAATAAAAAATGTTTAACTATAAATTAATTTCCATGATATAAAATAAATTTTTTGATAATAGTAAAATAAAACGTTAAAAATCTGAAAAATATAAAATTTTATAATAGATTTAAAAGCATAAAACTGTTGCTTAAATTGGATAAACATTTGTACAGATAATTATATCAATGAAATTGCTCTTTTATTCAACATGTAGATTTGGAGCATATTTTGTTCTGATTCTTTATTGTGTAAAGGATTTTAGGAGCAAATACGGCGTTTTATAGAGTGGGTTAGGAATTGTTGGACGATTGATTTTAGAGGCTTATTTGAGCGGAATTTGTACATTGAGAATTGAATATTGGTGGTTGGTATGGTATGATATTTGCAATTAAATGATTAGGGGAGGAAGAGTAATGTCATTAATTCATAGGGAGAGTTTTGATATCTTGAATGATTGTGAAGACGGCAAAAATGATGATTACTTTGAAGTAGATGAAAATATTGCATTGATAATATCAATGTTAAATAAAAAGGGGTATGAAACGACTTTTTGCTGTAGTGGTCATGCATTTGCTAATATCAATGAATTTCGTGCGGACAATAGAGATGATCTTGATTGCCTTATATTTTTTGATTTACAGGATATCAGATATGAAGATGGTAGATATAAAGCATTTGATAAAGATAATGCAAAATACTGCTATATTGCTTTTAAAGAAGAATACTCCTTTCTACAGCTTCCAGAAGGATTTACTTATAATGAAAATCATAAGAGAATTGAGAAAGAATATATTAGTGAATCAGATACATATGATTTGATCCAGGAAATTGTAGATTCTATGAAAATTCTGTATGAGTGGGTAATGGGATTAGAATCATTAATATAAAGTTTTCCAGTCATCAGGATAAATAATGATGGCTGGTCTTTTTTATATTTGAAAAAAGTATTTATAATTTGATGTCTATGGATTTAGATCTTCTTTAAAAATCGTTTTGTCGAATTATGTAGAAAAATAGACAAATATAGTGGCATATTGAAAATTGAATGTTCGGGATTTGGGTGGTATGATTTTTCATATAGAGTTAAGGAGAATCAAATGGCAAAAATTATAAACTTCGATAATAGCAATAGAGATGGAAATAAGACTAAATCGGGAGATAGAAAAAGTATTGTAAAAAGGTGTGCTTTTATTATTACTATTATAACAACATTTTGTACTATTTCAGGCGTTACAGTGGTATCATTGTTAGATAAAGACTGGCAAGAAATATCTGAAAAATACAATAATGAAGGATTAGAATTATATGATTTAGGTGAATATGAAGAAGCAATAGAATTGTATGATAAAGCAATAAATTTAGAAGATAAAGGTATTAGAGATATAGGGGTATGTTATTATAATCGAGGAATGGCATATTTTAAACTTGAAAATTACGAAAAAGCTATAGGAGATTTTACAAAAGCGATTGAAATTTCTCCTAAATCAAAATATTATTCTAACAGGGCTGTTGCTTATGAAAAAATAGGTGAGCCAGAAAAAGCATCTTTAGATAATATGCGAGCAATAACAAATATACTAGAATAATGATACCAGTCATCAATAAACGGTGGCTGGTATTTTTTTATTTAACAATAGAATATACATTCGATGTAATCGCAAATCAGAACAAATGCTCTTTGCGAAAGTAGCATGAAAACATACACACAGATTTGAAATAAATCCCAAATAAAAAGAGAAGTAAATATTGTAAAGAAAATATAGTTTGAAGCAGTTTATGATGAAAATTGCTTTAGATGTGGTTTTTGTACGCTAAATTTGGATGAATTGAGTGATTTTTGGAAGGAGTGGTGATGGGATGACGAAAAAATGCTATGTTCATACGATTTGAAAAGAGAAGTATATGTTGTGAGTGAAAATATGATTGGAGGATGATAGGAAAATTGAAAAGAAGAAACATTCCACCATAAGCGGAAAACATTAAAAAACAGAATAAAAGCTTGGAATCAAAAAATATGAATGGAGGATTTGAAATATGAGTAGTATTACAATTACGGAACTTGTGGACAAGGCAAACGGATATCATTATGGCATGGCTGGATATGGCGGCTCAGTATCAGCACATATTCTATTCAATGAAGTAACAGAGACAGAAAATGTTGTAATGTTTCAACAGATCAATCAGAATGACATAAATATTCATCTAAATAAAGAAGAAATATCTTCTATTGAGGACAAGTCGTCGGATAAATCAGTTTGCTACAAAATATATATGAAATCAGGTGCGATTATCAGCATTTTTCTTTTTCAGGAAAAGGGTGGAGAAGCACAGGCTTGTCATATGCTATATGGCTCATATGATGACTATTTGAAGGAACTGGATTTGAATGAGCTGGAAAAAAGAGTGAATAAGGCGAAAAAAGCATTTGTTTTCATTTCTGATAGCAGCATGGATTTGAAAAGAACATATGAGCATATCTGTTTGGAAGATATGGATATTGTGAATGGTACACGGAAATTGATTTTATTTAATGGAGATGATGAAGATTCCGATCAGATTTCATTTACTTTATATGATGAAAATATAAATGATATTTGGCTCATGAGGGGTGCCGATGGTTGGGATGGTTTGAAGCTTAGATTGTATAATCAGCCGTTTACAGAGGTGAAAATATCGCTGTTGTATAAATAGCAGTTGTAAGGATGGATTAAAAATAGAATATGTAATTATGAACATATAAAAGATTGGATGATGCGTAGGAGGATGAAAAGTATGGTTGATTTACATGAGCATAACCAAAAAACATATGAAAATATTTGTCGTATGTATAATGAAGGAATTCAACGAATTGCGGTTGTCCAACCAACCGGATCGGGAAAAAGTCTTTTGATATCAAAACTGATTGAAGATAATCCAGATAGCAGGTTTTTTGTTTTGTCTACAAGTCATAAAATCAACGATCAGTTTAAATCAAAACTGGACGAAGAGAAATTGAAAAGAATGGATTGCAATATCTATTGCAATATGCCAAATATGAAGCAACAAGTCATGGAAGAATTGCAACCTGATTATATTTTTCTTGACGAGATGCATAGGGCATTGGCAAAAGAGTGGAGCAAAGGTATCAGAGTTTTGTTAGAAATGTATCCAAATGCGAAGGTATTAGGATTGAGTGCAACTCCTATCAGGTATCTGGATAGATGCAGAAATGTTGTTAATGAATTATTTAATGGCAATCTGGCATGTGATATGAGTTTGTCTCAGGCGATTTTGGATGGAATTCTTCCTATGGCAAGGTACGTTTGTGGTGTCTATTCTTTTCAGAAAGATGCAGAGAGTTTAAATAAGAAGATCGAGAAAAGCTGCAATAGTGAGGAAGAAAAGAAAGAGTTGCTAAAGGAGCTGAAAGTTTTAAAAGCGAATTTGGACAAAGCGAATGGTGTGGTTGATATATTCAAAAAATATATTATGAATGGTAATGAAAAGTTTGTTGTTTTCTTGAAAGATACTAAACATTTAGGAGTAATGAAACCAGTTATTGAAAAGTGGTTTACTGATGCAGGATTTAGTGTGCGGATGTATGAGGTACATAGTAAGAATGTTGATAAAGACAAGGAATTTCAGGCATTTAAGGAAGACAAAGAAAATGGAATAGTCAAGGTATGCCTAAGCGTCAATATGCTTGCGGAGGGAATTCATGGAGATATTGACGGTGTAATCATGCTCAGAGAAACAATCAGTCCTAATTTATATTTTCAGATGATTGGAAGAGCATTCTCTTGTGGTAAGAAGACTATTCCGTTGATATTTGATCTGGTTGCTAATAGCCAGTTTATTTCTGATGTTGTTGACAATTTCCCAAATGAACTAAAGGGAGAGATTGAAAAACGGAAAGAAGAATGTGAAAAAGATGGTAAGGAATATGAGGTTGGTTTTGATGTAGATGAATTCATTGTGATGGATTATTTTATGGATGTGGTGAGTGGATTCAAGGCAATTGAGGAACGGTTA
Organism: Lachnospiraceae bacterium; assembly: GCA_009911505.1. Classification (GTDB taxonomy): domain Bacteria; phylum Bacillota; class Clostridia; order Lachnospirales; family Lachnospiraceae; genus Roseburia_B. The sequence goes on from QXXL01000094.1 coordinate 38,000, forward strand.
CAAGGAAGAAGCTGGGATGTAATGTTTCAGGAATATTGCAAATTTTATGAAGAAAATGGTCATGGGGATGTACCTAAAACCGAAGAGTATAGGAAATTGAAAATATGGTGTGAACGACAGAGAAAATATTTAGATGAGAAAATATTAAATGAAAAAAGAAAAATACTGCTTGATGAAAAAGAATTTATTTGGGATGTGCCCAAATATAGATTTAAAAAGCAAGTTATAGGAGTGAAGGATTTTATTCTGAAAAATGGTTATTATCCACAAATAGATTCCAATGATAAAAATGAATCACGGTTAGCATATTTTGTAAGTAGACAACGAAAAAAGAAAAGGGAAGAAAATTTATATCCTTGTTGGAAATTAGAAATCATAGATAAAAATTTAAAAGATTTTTTTAAAGAGACACAAAGTCGTTTTGATATCTTTTGTGAAAATGTTTCAATTTTTAGAGAAGAGTATGGAAATGTAGATATAAAACAAAATGATATTCTGGAAAATGGATATAAGATAGGAAGTGCTTTATCAAATATTAAAACAGATTATAAAAATAAGAAGTTATCTTTGGATCAAATTAAATATTTAGAAAAAATAGGTATTGATGTAACTCAAAATAAGTTTGATTTCTTATTTGAGCGGAATATGGATTTGGTAAAAAAAGCGGTTGTTGAAAATGTAAAAATAGATAAAAAACACAAATTATATAAAGGTGTGAATTTATATGATTGGCATAATGATACGTTAAAAAGGCGTATAGAAAAAGGAGAGTTATCAGTTGAAGAATTATTGATTATAAGGCAACTTTTTTCATTTAACAAAAAATATATAAAAATGATAGATAGAAATCAAAGAAATTATATATATCCATCATTAACAAAGGTAAGTGAAGCATTACTTTATGATTTTGGAATTATAAAGACTACGGGTAGCGGAATGGCGGCAATAAGAAATCGTTTAAGTGGTAAAGTTACCACTCCATATAAAGGACGCTTCATGTTCTATTATGCAACAGATGAAGAAGTGAAAAAGTACTTGGAAGACAGTGAAGCGAGTTGATTTTATATATTGTACAAGCCGTCGGAGCCATATAGCCTTCCGCAACTTTCGGTATCCATGGTTCCGGCTTGGTTTGGCAAATGTTTGGATGATATTTAAAGTGGAAAAGTGGAGGATGATTTATTGAATAAAAACAAAAATATAATTGAAGATAAAAAGCCGAAGAAGGCACCGCTAGTGTATATCAACAGGCTAAAAATGTCTGAATTAGACGAAAATAATGTGTATGAATTTATCCCAGATATCATTGATAAAGACGGAAATATCATCAACAGGGATGACTTAAGCGAAGAGGATAAGAAAAAATACGATAAAGCAGTGACACGTAAAATAAACCATGATAAAAGAAAACACATGATTCTTACGGCTGAGTCAGAATTGATCCGCATTATTCGTCATCTTTCAGAAGAAAATGAAGTTTCAAAAAGAAAGACGAAGCAAAGCAGGATAAGTAGGGATTACATTGGAAATATGTTGTCCCTGAAAGTAGGTCGGTCATACACAAAATATAAAGATCAGATGGAAAAATTTGGCGGGACTATTACATATAACGGGAAAAAATACAAACGGATTATTGTTTCTTCCAGCCATAGCAGGACACAGAAAGCTATGCTTGTTGCAAAAAATATTTGGGATAAAGCAATGGATATCCTGTTATGCGGTCTTGACAGGGATACAGAATATAAGTTTATGTCAAAATGGAATTCTTATATTGGGCTTGCTTCCACAGATAGTATTCCGGTATCATCTATGCCGAATATCGTTGTTGTTGATGATAAAGAATTACGGATGAAGGCAAAAGTGGATATAGTCAGAGAAATAGACATATGGGACGAAGATGGGAATATACACCGTAAATTCAGTGTATTACATGATAAAGTAAAACGGATTCCAACAAACCTATTTGACGGCGCAGGGATTGTAACAGCAAAGAAGGCTGAAGAATGGAGCAAAGAACTGAATTTAGATTATATTCCCGCCTCATTCCAGTTCCGGTGCATCCCATGCTTAAAAGGGAAACTATACACTATGCCAGTGGAAGCGTTTGCAAAAGAATATAAGGTAAGCAAAATAATTGACATTTATGGGAAAGAATGGGATTTGTTTGCGGATAAAATTGACTGTATTCTTACAAAAAGCCAGTTCAAATTCCATGATTTGTATTCTTCCGTAGAAGAATGGCGCAAAGAATTTGACAAGGAAGTGCATGGCTATAAACGGACGTTCAATATATCAGAGTATGACATTGCATTTTCTGAATTAGAGGATACGACAGTGATGGCATACCAGCCATTGCAGACATTATCTTTTTCGGGGAATGGCATAAAAAGATTATGCAATCCAACAGTAAATTGTTATGTTGCTGCATGTAAAAGTGTGGAAGGATTTTTAAAATACAGAGGAATATGCAGTGAAAAAGATAAAGACGATGATATAGAATGGTCAAGATTTCCGTCTTATTATCATGCAATGTATTATAACCATTCATTATTTAATGATGAATTTATAAAGAAAAAAGTGAAGCAGGATTTAAAATCTGCAAAGGAGCGTTCCTATGTGGGGAAAATAACAGTAAAAGGCAATTACCAGACATTAACGCCGGATCTGTTTGCACTGATGCAGCATATATTTGGACTTCCGGTCACAGGGCTTTTAAAATATAACCAGATTTATTCTAATTACTGGAATCATCATTTAGTAGGCACTCCATGGGTGGATATCATAAGGTCGCCGCATATCGCAATGGAACATTCTCCTGTACAGGTTATTACAAGCGGAGAAATGGAAAGGTGGTTTGCATACCAGAAAACAGGGATTATCATTGCAGTATTTGGGAATACGATTGCTTTAAAGGCAAACAGCGCGGATTTTGACGGGGATCATGTGCTGACGGTGAATAACCCTGTGATCTGTGAAGCTGCAATGAAACAGTTTTCCAATACCATATACCATGAAATAATAGAATATCCATATATAGGTGAAAAGAAAAAAGAGAAAGTTGTTGTAAGTGATATGGATGTAATCATAGAGTGCGATTATAAAGGATATAAAAACAATATTGGGAATGTGATAAACCCAATTTCTATATTATGGTCTTTGGGACAGTCAAAATCGGTACAGGACTATATAAAGGTAATGAGCATTGTAGGCTCAATTACGATAGATTTTGCAAAACACGGGCAGGAAGCCAATATCCCGAAGGAAATTTTAAAATTATTAAAAGGCCATAAGAAGCCGTATTTTATGAAATTCCTCAGCTCTGGCAGGAAAAAGAGAAGCCAGGAAAAGGAATTAAAGGCAATTGGTGCATTGATTGTCAGTGATCTTGAAACCGAATTATTTGACAATACGGACTGTACTATGAACCAGATATGTCATTATATGGAAGAACAGATTGGCAATATTGATATGGATATTAATATTGAAGAAGAATTCCATTGGGAGAACTTAGTTTTGTCTGTGCCAGATATTACAAGCCATAAGTATAATAAAATCAGAGATAAACTAATAGAAATGCAGGAATGGTTTTATGAGATTAATAATACGAAATACTGTAATACAAAAGATACAGATAATAGTGGGCGAGAATATAACAGGAATTTTGATTTATTGTATGAATATGCAAAGGCTGAATTGCTTGCTATAGTCTATGATGAATCTGAATTGCTTGATATACTTATTACAATTTATTATTCGGATAAGAAATTTATGGAGAAATATAAAGATAAAACGGTTTTGTGGGGCTGTTTTGGTGGACAACTTATTGAACGTTCTAAGTGCGATTTTTCCCATATTGGCAATTCGGATATGGGTAAGCTGGTAAAAAGAGGTGAAAAAGCAAAAAAACATTTGGAAGATTTAAAAGAGTATAGAGAGAAGAATTTCCATATATGGGAATTTGAGAATGAGAAAAATATAGACAGAGAAGTTACTTTATATAAGGAAGATATTAAATGGATAAAAAAGTCGATCTCTACAAAAACAGAACGGTGTATGGATTGTAGGAGGTTAATGTTAGTATTAACTTATATATGCCGGAAATGTGATACAAATACAATTAGTATTATTCATAATAAAAATAACCGTATTACAAAATCTGCAATATGCAAACTTGCGGACACGGACAGGAGATATTTTGATAAAGATATAAAAATATTGGAAGAAGTAGGGCTGTTGGATATATCGGTTGATAAATATAACCACTTATTGTTGAAAGAAATACAGATAAATAAAGATGTTAATGAAATATTGGTAAGTGACATTCATTACAGAAAATTAGCAGGTATTGCAAAAGATAAAATCAGGAAAAAGGTTACAATTTCCGTTAAAAACAATTGCGCTTAAACGCTAAAAACATTGAAAATAAAGGCATTGCAAGAGAGATTGTGCTAATTATGTATTAACAATACTAAGAGAAGGGAGTAGCGGTGCTGCATAAATACATATGAATTGGAGGAAGGGTTTTGCAAGATGAATTAAGAAATCAAGTAGTTGCCTACATGGATAAATATAATTTGAAGAAGAAGTCATTATCTACATATTTGGGGATTTCCCCACAATATTTATCAGACTGGTTTTATAAAAGAGTTGATTATGATAATGAAAGGATTCAGAAAATCAAAGAATTTGTAAGCCATGAATTTTATTAAGGTAATAACGCCATAAAAAGCGTTCATTATAAAAACATTGTGGAGACATTGTTTTGAATATCAGGCACCATCAGGCTATAGCACTGTGGAAAGGTTATGGTATAAAACTGTTGGTGCCAAACGCAAATATCTGTAAATTGTTTTACAGTTCCAAATAAATTCATCCAATCTATTTACTGGTTTCTACAGGTGTCATAGCCTGTAGAAACAATCCGTATGCTGACTCCACTAAGGTATACGCAAAAATCATTCAAACAAACAAAATCCTATGTGTTATGCATAGGTCTTCTGAGGGCAAGGAGAATCCACACCCTCTGCCAGATGGAAGTATGATTTTTTTTGAGTAATAAAATATTAATAAGTAAATATTTCAAGAAAGAAGGGATAGTTTGACACAGGTAGAATTAAGGGAAATGTTACGGAAGCGTTTAGAGAGAGAGAAAGCAACTTATATTTGTAAAACAATTGGAATGAACAAGAACACTCTGAGCAGTTTTAAAAACGGTAAAATTGATCTTTACCCACATCTATTTGTAAAATTAGAAGCATATCTGACAAATAATTAATCAAATCAGAAAATCTATAATAGCTAAAAACTGAATATCAAAAAATCAATAAAATTTATGAAAATAAATATATTTTAAATTATATTTACAAATAGAAATATATATGCTATTATATCCCTATAAAGAGGAGGGATATATCATATATGAATATTTCTTATGACAAATTATTTGAAAAGCTAAAGGAAAAGGAAATTTCAAAAACAGAATTGCGGAAGAATCTGAAATTTTCTACGGCTACGCTTGCAAAGTTATCAAAAAATGAGCCTGTTTCCATGAAGGTAATCGAAGATATATGCAATTTCCTTTCTTGCCAGCCAGGGGAGATCATGGGGATGGAGCAAGGGATTGATAAAAGCACGCTGTTATATATCATGCAGGAAGAAAAAAGGATGAAATTGAAAGGCGGCATATATCACCAGACGCAGATAAAACTTGCCTATAATTCAAACCATATGGAAGGAAGCAGGCTGACAGAAGAGCAGACAAGATATATCTATGAGACAAATACGGTTGGATTAGATAAAGAACCTGTGAATATAGATGATATTATAGAAACAGTAAACCATTTCCAGTGTTTTGACTATATGCTAGATCATGCTATGGATATTCTGTCAGAGGATATGGTAAAGCATTTCCATGCATTGTTAAAAGCAAATACATCGGACAGCCGCCTGGAATGGTTCAATGTCGGGGAATATAAACAACGGCCAAATATGGTTGGGGAGTCTAAGACAACGCCGCCGAAGCAGGTAAAAAAAGAAATGGAAAAGCTGTTGTTTAATTACCGCCAGAAGGAATCCATTGGTTTTGAGGATATAGTGGAATTCCATTACTGCTTTGAGAAGATCCATCCATTCCAAGACGGGAATGGGAGGGTAGGGCGGCTTATCATGTTCAAAGAGTGCCTGAAACATAATATAACGCCGTTTATCATTGATGAAATGCATAAGCTCTATTATTACCGTGGATTGAAAGAATTTGGATCAGAAAAAGGGTATCTGACAGATACCTGCTTGTCAGCACAGGATAGGTATCAAGAATTATTGGATTATTTTAAAGCTTGAAAAATCAAAAAATAAGCAAAAAAATTAAAAAAATGAGTAAAAATAGCATTTTTCAGCAAAAATAACGTAAAAAATCGTGTTTTTTGCTGAAAGTGGGTAAAAAATCAATATGATATAATAACTATTAAAAATCATACCATAATAGTAATTGGATGTAAAGGGTAATTTTAAAGTTGTTTTGGATGGATTGTGGAGAAGTAAGTAATGAAAAGATAGCGGATATTGATTGCAACGGTTATGGGAAGGTGGTATAATTGTAGATAATATAAGGAAGAAAATGGATACTGGGAGGTGTAATTATGGGTAGGAAGATTGTATGCGAATCATGTGGCACTGAGTTTAAATTTGAAGTTGCAAAGGATTTTGAAAAGTGTCCGGTATGTGGGAAAAGTTTTGATGATGAAGTGGATGTGGAAGATAATGCGACTCAAATAGAAAATTCAGGTGATGATGTGATGTATTTTGATGAGATAGCTACATCATATGAAAAGCCAGAATATAATGGAGTATGTGCTTATTGCATGAAGTGTAAAGGATCAAATCATTTAGTATTTGATAAGGTTGATAAAGTTGTAGATAAAAAATATGTTATACTAAAAGAGGGAGTTACGGTTAAATGTAAATATTGTGGAAAAGAACATAAACCAAGAAAAATCATGTATAAACAAAAAGCACACTATGCGCCACCACTTCCACGCTGTCCAGTTTGTAATTCAGCAATGTTAAAGAAAATAAAAACAAGTTCCAAATTCTTAGCAGCAGCAACGATAGGGACATTTGCACTTCCATATAATAGCAAGACATTTGAATGTAAAGATTGTGGTTATAGGTTTTAAGAATAAAATTTAATATTGACTATTAAAAAATGAAAGGCATTCCTTCTTTGGAGTGTCTTTTTTAATGCAGAAAAGGAGTAAAATTACATTTGGAAAATAACAGTTTTATAATTAAATTGCAGGCGATGTTAGATAAAGCAAAATCGCTTCTAAATATTAAGTCGGATATTGAAAGTATTGAACCAAAACTAAAGATAAAAATTCAAGGCACACTGGATAAAACTGCAACAAAGAAAGAGTTGAATTCAAGCCTTAAATCAATAAAGCCAAAAATAAAAGTAGATGCCGATACATCTCAGGCAATGAAAAAGATAAAGAAACTCGGACAGCAAAAAACGAAGACTACCATACAACCTATCGTTGATAATTCGCAGGTAACATCCAGTTTAAAAGCAACACAGAAAGAAACGAAATCTTTATTTGACCGCTTTTTAAATGGGGCGGTAGGTGTAAATCTCGTGCGTATGAGCGTACAAAAAGTAACGCAAGCAGTATATGAAGCGATAGCAGGGCTTAAAGAACTGGATAAAATTAAGACGAATATCCAGATGGTATCCGGCGCATCTGATTCTGGTATAGATGCTATGATGCAGTCTTATAATAACATGGCAAAACAATTAAGAAGCACTACAAAATCCGTATCAGAAGCGGCAAATGAATTTTTGCGTATGGGTGAGAGTGTATCATCTACCAATGAGTTAATCAAAAGTTCGCAGGTATTGTCTAAAGTTGGCATGATTGAAAGTTCCGACGCTGCAAGTTATTTGATTTCCAGTTTGAAAGGCTATCAGATTGCAGCAGATGATTCTATAAAAGTGATAGATAAATTGACAAGCGTAGATTTGGAAGCCGCTGTGTCAGCTGGAGGATTGGCTGAGGCGTTAAGCCGTTGCGCGAATATCGCCAATAATTCAGGGACTTCTATGGATCGCCTAATTGGATATATGGCTACAGCAGGTGAAGTAACCCAGGAATCTATGTCTGTAATCGGTAATGCTTTTAAATCCATGTATAGCCGCATGAACAATATAAAAATTGGAAAATTTGTGGATGACGAAACGGGAGAATCTTTATCCGACACAGAAAAAGTATTGAAAAAATTAGGTATTCAGTTGCGTGATACGGAGGATACATACAGGGATTTTGATGATGTGCTTGACGATATCGGCGGTCGCTGGAAAAGTTTTACACAGGTGGAACAAAATGCAATTAGTGTCGCAATTGCCGGCACAATGCAGAGAGAGCGTTTCAGTGCCTTGATGAACAACTATTCCAACGCATTAAAATATTCGGAAACTGCTGCTAATTCAGCCGGAAGTGCCTTGGAGCGTTACGGTGTGTATGAGGATTCTATTGAAGCGAAAACGAATCAATTAACAGCAGCAATAGAATCATTGTCAATGAATACTATGTCGGAAGGCTTATTAAGTGGGATTGTTGGGGCTACAACGGGGCTTGTGGAATTTATTGATAAGTTTGGGATTCTAAAAGGTACATTTGCTGGATTCGTGACAATGGGAATTTCCAAAATGTTTGTATCTATGGCTACTGGTATTGTCAGCGCAGCAAAAAGCACGGCACAGCTTACAGCGGCTATGGCTTTGTTTAGAAATGGTAGAGATGTAGATAACTTAAGAAATATTGGAATGGCTTGTAAAGGTTTATCAGATCAACAGTTAAGACTTATATTATCTACAGAAGGATTAGAAAAAGAACAAAGATTACAAATTTTGACTGGTATGGGTGTAGCAGAAGCAGAACGCGAACAAACTCTTGCAACACTTGGATTTGCTAATGCAGAAAATACGGCTACAGTATCTACATTTTCATTAAAAGGTGCATTGGATTCTTTATGGGTTGCATTTCTTTCTAATCCAATTGGGTTTATTATTACAGGTCTAACAGTGGCTGTAACTGGTTTTACAATGGTGTCTTCATATTTTAAACAAAAGAATGAAGAACTAATCCAGTCTACGAAAGATGCATCACAGGCTTATTCAGAGAGTGCTGGTAGTATCAAAGACTATGCAATCAGATACAAAGAGCTTCAAGAAGCACTCACAGCCGCAAAAGGCAACGAAGAAGAAACATACAACGTTAAAAAACAGCTTCTTGACCTTCAGACAGAACTCAATGAAAAATATGGCGATGAATACGGAAAAATAAATCTTGTAACAGAAGCCTACAAAGATCAAACAGCAGCAATCCAGGAATACAACAAAGAAGCCGCAAACACTTTCCTGAATGAAAACACAGCAGGTATCAAAACGGCAATGCGCCAGATGGAAGAGGAACGACATTACCTCTTAAGCTACTCCGAATATGCTTCAACCGACAGGGGGAAGGCATTAAAAGAAATTGCAGAGAAGTACAAAGATAAAGGCGTAACATTGCTTGATGAAACAGGCGGTGGAAGTTATGAGCAGTTCTCCGTCCATTTGAATACAGATGCACAATCCGCCTATGAAACCATCAACGCATTTGAAAATGACCTCCGCCAGAAAGCGAATGAGCTTGGGGATGCACATTTATTTGATGGTTTGTTTGATATTTCTTCCGGCGAATTAAACAAGGCAAAAGAAACCATTGACAAATACAGTGATATTTTCAAACAGGCGTTATCGGCAGAAATTGCATCGGATGATGGCAAATCTAAGAAATACAATGAAGCTTTACAGGCGGTAGAAACATATAATGAAGCTGTATTAAAGAGTAACGATATTTACAGCGATAAAAATGTTGAAGAAGCACGGCAGTCATTACAGGGAATCAAAGAAGAATTATCCGGTGAAGAATGGGAAAAATACGGCGCATTAATTGAGGATGTATTTGACCAGGCAGACACAAAGCTCCTTGATTTTAATGAACAGTTAGGGAATGATGATTCTTTAAAGAAACTTGCAGAAGATTTAAAAGGGCTTGACGATATAGATTTACGTGCATTTAATGAAGCTGTAGGGACAAATAATTCCTTTGATAAGTTAAAAGAATCTGCTGAATCATATGGTTTGGGTGTAGACGAATTAATTGATACTTTAGTCAGGCTTGGATATGTGCAGACACAGGTTTCAGAAGGGACAGAAGATATTGCATTATCTTTCAAAGACAAATTTCAAAACTTATGGGATTCTTCCACGTTTGAAGATGCAAAGAAAGACCTTGCCAAACTTGCAAAAGAAGCTGGGATTACAGAAAAAGACATCCAATCCCTTGCAAGTGAAAATTCAGAACTCGCATCCCTCCTAAATGAATCCGGTATGTCCGCACAGTTTGCAGCTACGTGCTTCAATAAGATGTCCAATGGAGCAGACGGTTTCTCTTCTATTACAGAAGATGCGCTTGCATTAGATAAAGTATTACACGGAATGGATGAAAGCCTGCAAAATGTAGCAGCATCCAAATCCACATATGATAAAGCATTAGAACAGGACGACTATGATACAGAGTTTGAAAACTATCAGGAAGCCTATAAAAATGCAATGCAGATGTTTGAGGATGGCGATTACGGCAGGCATTTCCGCTCTTCCATGGAATACTTTTTAGGCGAAGATTCCTATACCATGAGCATTGAAGAGTTATATTCTGCTATGAATAACCTGAAAAGCGTATTCGGGGAAAATGCAACAAACGGGCTTGAATTTTTAGATAAGCTGTATGCAAAGCAAGATATCCTGGATGGTATGGATTCCTCATTAAGAAAGCTGTCGGATGGATCTTATGATTTCGATTTGAAGCCAGATGAATTTGAGAAAATCGGCGAAGCATTGGGGATGACTGCTGAGGAAGTAGCCGCTTGCACAAATGCGCTTGGGATGTTTGGGAACTTCCATTCTTATGACTTGGAGGAAGTGGAGAAAACCTTAAACGGCATTTCCATAGCCGCGAAAAACGGGGAACAGTCCATCCTTTCCATGCAGGGTGTTGAGAAAATACTTGCAGATATCGGCTATAACGGATATGAAATTTATCATATCATGCAGGATATCAAGGGCATGGACAGCATACAGATGCTTGATTTTGGCGTAGAGGATGCAGAATCTATCCAGGCAGTCATTGATAAGCTGAAAGAGCTGGATATGATTGAAATCAGTGGAAACAGCATCAATGTATCAGGTCTGATTGATTCACTGCATGAATCGCTGGGTATGGCGGCAGATGATATCAACACATTCCTCGAAAACATCAATGGGCAATTTAAGTTTGCGGATGCAGAAGGAAGCCTTATTTCACTGGATCAGGCAAAGAATATGGCTTTACAGGCAGAGGATGCCAGTGCGGCCGACGGCATAGACAAGATTGGAGAAGCCGCTGAAACAACAGATGGAAAAGTAAATACGCTCCATACGGATATGGAAGCCTTAAATACGCTGAACCTTGGCGGTTTAATGACACAGTTTAATTCCGCAGGTACAGCAGTGGATAACCTAAATAGCAAAGTGCAGAATCTTGCCGCACAAATGGATGCAGTAAATAATAAATCCGTTTCTGCCTTTGGCGTTTCCACGGGTGCAGTGCCAGCCACAAATGCGTCCGCTGCAAAACCAAATACAGGAAAAGTAAAAGCATTGGGGAACGCACAGATTGGACATTCATTCTCAAGCGGTACAATCGGTGCACCCAAAACAGAAACAGCGTTGATCAATGAATTAGGAAACGAAACCATCATTGATCCGGAGAAAGGCACTTATGAGGTTGTAGGCGGTGGCGCACAGTTCCGTAAAATCAAAAAGGGACAGATTATCTTAAACCACTTACAAACAAAAGCATTACAGAAGTTTGGGAAAATCTCTTCTTTTGGCAAGATGCTGTTTGGTGGCAACGCCAATATGAAAGGTTCTTCTTATGTTGGAGGTATCGTAGGTGGGACAAACCCTGCAACAGGGAAATCATATCAAAATAGCAGCAATTCAAATACTGTTAAGAAAGCCACAGAAGAAGCCGCAAAAGAAACTGCTGAACAAGCAAAAGAAGTATCCGAAGAAGTATTTGACTGGATTGAAAAACGGATTGAATATTTCAAACGTAAATTCGACAAATGGATCAAGCAGGCAGAATCGGCAGTTACAAGCGGATTCATCACAAAGTATTATAAGAAAGCCACAAACGCAATCAAGAAAGAATTGTCCACCTATGGCAAAGCTTATAACAGATACATGAAGGAAGCAAACGCTGTAGGCTTGGATAAGAAATACCGTGACAAAGTAAAGAATGGCACAATTGACATTGAAACAATCCAGGACGAAGCTTTAGCGGATAAGATACAGAAGTATCAGGAATGGTATAATAAAGCAACCGAATCCACAGAATCATTTATGGAAACAGCGGAGGAACTATACAACCTCCCGCTTGACAAAGCAGCAACTAAAATTGAAAAATTCAAAGATGCAATTGATCTTCTGGATAAAAAGCTTGACAATGCCATCGGTTCAAAAGCGAAGAATAAATTAGTTGACAAGCAAACAAAGCAAGAAAAGAAAACCATTGATGCAAATAGGAAAGCAGAAAAGGAATCTCAGAAGAATTTAAAAGCAGCAGGAAAGAACCTCACCAAATCCAGCACCTTTAACAGCTCCGACGTATCCGCTAAGGAAAAGAAGAAGATAAAACAGGCTGTAAAAAATGGCAAGGAAGTCAATCTCTCCTATTTCAAAGAAGGTTCAAAAGCATACAATGCGGCTGTAAAATACAATGAAGCATTAAAAGCTAATAAACAGGCAACCTATGAACTTGCAACGGCTCAGGAAGAATATAATGCATGGCTTGTAGAAGCAAGCAAAATCAAGTTTGACAATATAGCAGACGACTATAATAAGCAGGTACAGATGCTTGGCTTCCAAATGGATGCATTGGACAACCGGATTTCCGAAATCGAAACTAAAGGGGAAAAGGTACATAAGGCCTATTATGAATCCCAGAAAGCCATCAATGACCAGGAGCTTGCACAATACAAGGCAGAAAAAACCGCTCTGGAAGAAAGCCTTAAGAATATCAAACAGGGCACGGACGAATGGTACGATGCATTAGAAGAAATAAACAATGTATCCTCTGCTATTTCTGACTGTGTAAAGGAAACCTACAACCTGAACAACGCAATCAACCAGCTGCATTTTGACTTGTTTAATGATATATCGGAATCTATTGGGCGTATTATTACGGAGCAGGAATTCTTACAGGGATTATTTGCCCATGAGAAAAATGCAGATGACGAAACGGGGAACTTAACAGAAGCAGGCATTGCAAAGCTTGGTTCATTATCTGCAGGCTATTATGCTTCCAAAAACCGTGCAGAGAAGGATAAGGCAGAGGTTCAGGAATTGCAGCGTATGTTTGATTCCAAGTCGCTGCACAGTGATTTGTTAGGCGTTACGTTCAATTCAATTGATGATTTGGAAGAAAAGCTAAAAGAAACTTACGACAAATGGCAGGGCGACATCAAAGAAACCTACAGCCTGGAATCCAATATTTCCGATTTAATGAAGGAGAAATACCAGGCAGAGTTAGACATGCTCCAAGACCTGATAGACGCAAAGAAAGACGCTTTAAAAGCAGAAAAAGATCTGCATGACTACCAAAGGGATATCCAGAAGAAGACAAAGGATATCAACACTATCCAGATGCAGATTGCGGCATATTCCGGCGACACGTCCCAGGAAGCAATGGCAAAGCTGCAGAAATTGCAGGCTGAACTCAATGAAAAGAAAGATGGCCTGAAAGAAACGGAATACGACAAGTACATTTCTGACCAGGAGGACATGCTTGATAAGTTGTATGGTGAATACAATGAAGCAATACAAAAGAAAATGGATGACTTCATGGGCCTTGTACAGGAAGGCCTTGACACCGCAAATAAAAATACAGCCCTGATTTCGGATTACCTCAGCAGCATTGCAGGGGAAAATGGATACCTAAATCAATTCAAAAACCTGTTTAACGGGGCAGGCGGGATCAAAGATGGCGTAGATAAAAATGTTTCGGATATTACTGCAGACGAAACAAAGGGAAGCGGCACAAGCCCCACAATGCCGGCTGGATTGCAAAGGGCTGATATTAGTACGCCTGCGTCTAATACACCCGTACAAAGCCGTACAGAAGCTAATACGGGCAATGATGCGCATACACTTGAATTAAACAATGCCAGCCACCGGGACAATGCAAAAGAATACATCTCCAGACATGCAAGCAGGGCAAAGAAGAAAAAAGGGGAATACTCGGATGTAAACCAGAAAATTTATGACAACAAAGCGAAGTCATACAACGGGACGGGCAAGGTGCTGTCTTCAGATGAAATGAAAGGCCTGTCAAAGAAATTAGGTGTGGAATATGATGGCGCATCGAAATCAGGGAAGCTTTATCAGAAGCTGAAATACATCAAATTCCCTGGATTTAAGAAAGGCGGCTTGGTGTCTGTAGATGACATCGAAAAACAGGTACATGACAATGGAGACACAGGCCTTGTATCCGTACAAAGCGGGGAAGCGGTTTTAACGCCTGTGCAGACAGATTTGTTCCAGAAGTTCACGGAGAAAATGCCAGATATGACACAGGCATTTGATATGTCTAATTATGTGAAAGTGCCGAATTATATACAGGAGTTACAGGCATTGCATCCAGTGCAGAGGGATACAGGTACAAAAGCTACTTTTGGTGATGTGCATTATACGTTTGAATTGCCAAATGTAATAGATGAGAATAGTTTTGTAAAGACAATACAAAGCAGTGAAAAAGTAAGAAGATGTATCAAAAGCTTTACAGTTGACCGATTGGCAGGTGCAGGAAGGCTTGCATATAAGAATATAAGATAAGTAATTAAATAGTATCTCCGTTATTGGATAATGAATAGTAACGGAGATACCTCATAGAAAGGACGACAGAATATGAAAAACATTACAAGTGAAATGATTGAAGAAGCAGTCAATAAGCCATATGAAGATATTAGTGAAAATTTCTTTGATGATTTTTGGGGAATTATAAATATTGTGAAGAAATTATAGAAGAATCACATGGACACACAGATGATGTCAATAAACAATTTTTAGCTTCAGATTTTGCAGCATATAAGACAGCAAGGGATCATTGCATTGAGATATTCAGGTCTGTTTTGAAAGAATTGCTGTGCGATTAAAAAGGAATATTAAATAAAAATAGATAGGAAAAACCTAACGGGCGGCAAACAACCGCCCTATTTTAATGCAATTTTATGGAGGGAATACAATGTTTAACAGGGATGCAGAAAAAGAAACCGTCAATATATTGTTACGGGAAAATAAGAAGTTAAAACGGGATAATCAGAGGCTTAGGGAATCACTTGGGGAGTTGGAGCGGTATAAGAAGGAATACCGCAAATTGATTGAAGAATTAAGCGAGGTAAAAGAGGTATATATTGAACGAGTGGAAGAATTTAACCAGATTGAAAAAGAGTACCGGGAAGCATTGGATCAGATAATGGATAAAAAAGAAATCATATCCGGTAAATAGAATAAGTGAAAATGATTTTGCAAGAAGCCAGTAGATAATGCTTGCGTAGGATGCGGTAAAAATTCCGTGTCCTGCTGCACATTTGAAAATAAATGTATAATGTAATGAAAAGAATTGGTATAGCTAAAAACTGAATATGGATGATATGTTACGGCACTGTAGGCTGGTTCTTACGGTGCCTTTATTATATTTGAAAAATATTGTAATTGTTGAATAGGGGATGATTTTTATAGATATGACAAAAACAGCACAGGAAGAAAAATTACAAATTCCATGGTGGAATAAGTATACATTATCAGTCCAAGAAGCTGCTGAATATTTTGGATTTAGCGATAAAAAGATTAGAAAGATTGTTGAAGAACATGAAAATGATAAATTCATCTTATGGAATGGAACAAGACCACGTATTAAAAGGCAGTTATTTGAAAAATTTGTTGACGAAAAATTAACGGCTATTTAGTGGCTGTTTTTTAATTATAAATGATTCATGATGGAATTTAAGCCTTGAGTATGATATGATATTTTATCATACCGAGGCTCTCTATACGAAAGGAGAGAACCAATTTGTCAGAAGTTAGACGAGACAGCAAAGGACGTAGATTATCAACGGGTGAGAGTCAGGATAAAGAAGGGAGATATAGATACAAGTATTATGATGCTTTTGGAAATAGAAAATCTGTTTATAGTTGGAGATTGACAGAATCTGATCCATATCCAAAAGGCAAGCATAAGGATATGTCTTTAAGGGAAAAGGAAAAAAACATTCAAAAAGGGTTGGACAATGATATTATTCCCAATGTTGGGAAGATGACAGTGTTAGAGTTGGTGCAAAAATACGTTAATCAAAAGAGAGGTGTTAAGCATAACACGC
This sequence comes from Lachnospiraceae bacterium, assembly GCA_009911505.1. Taxonomy (GTDB): domain Bacteria; phylum Bacillota; class Clostridia; order Lachnospirales; family Lachnospiraceae; genus Roseburia_B. The sequence goes on from QXXL01000094.1 coordinate 54,521, forward strand.
AGGCTAACTATAATTTTGTTATAAATATTATTGCAAAGGAAGCTTTTGGGAAAAAGCAGATTGATAAGGTAAAGTTATCAGATGCTAGGGAATGGCTGATTAAGCTGCAAGATGATGGTAGGGGATATAGTAGTATTCACAGTATCAGGGGTGTGGTAAGGCCAGCTTTTCAGATGGCAGTAGATGATGATTTAATCCATAAGAATCCGTTTGAGTTCCAGTTAGCAACAGTAATTGTGAATGATAGTGTTACTAGGGAAGCTATTACGAGGAAGCAGGAAAGGGAATTTTTAAGATTTATTAAAGAGGACAGGCACTTTTGTAAATATTATGATGGAATTTATATTTTATTTAAGACAGGGTTACGGATATCTGAATTTTGTGGTTTGACAAAAAATAATATAGAGTTTGACAAGCATAGAATTAAAGTAGACCATCAGTTACAAAGGAAACGGAATATGGAATATGTAATTGAAACCCCAAAAACAGAAAAAGGGGAGAGGTACGTTCCCATGAATGAAGATGTGGAAGCATGTTTTAGGAGGCTCATTGAAAACAGGAAGAACCCAAAGGTAGAACCTATGATTGATGGTTATGTGGGATTCTTGTGTTTGGACAAAAATGATATGCCGATGGTAGCTTTACATTGGGAGAAGTATTTCCAGCATATCAGGGAGAAATATAATAGTATTTATAAAGTACAGATGCCTTGTATAACCCCTCATGTGTGCAGGCATACATTCTGTTCTAATATGGCAAAGTCAGGCATGAATCCGAAAACACTTCAGTATATCATGGGGCATAGTGATATTGGCGTAACTCTTAATACATATACCCATTTACAATTTGATGATGCCTTGGAAGAGATGAAAAAAGTCTACAATGCATAGTGGGCTAAAAATTTAAAATTAGCCCCAAATTTAGCCCAAATAAAGGGAAAGATATGCAAAGTTATTCCAAGTTATAGCCCAAATTGGGAATAAATATACTATCATAAAAATATTGCAAAGGTTTGGAAACCCTTGAAAATACAGCAAAATCAAGCATTTACGGAGGTTTTAAAGATATGATAAAAATATTATTCGTCTGCCACGGCAGTACACAAATTTTCATGTCTTGATTACTGATATTTCTTGTGTTTTTAGGATTTCCCCAAGCAATTTACTACTAATTTACTACTTCTGAAAATGAATGAGATAATTGCCCTGTCACGATGATATGAAAGATTGGATTTTCCGTGGAAAAAGCTAACAAAATATGATAAAATATTTAAAGACACAAGATGGCATAGAAGCTTACTATAGGTAATATTCGGATAATTTTATAGGTAAATATGGAAGGGAGATAAAAATGATAGACTTTAAGAAAAAAATGGCAAAAGAAAAGACTTCTAAAAAAGAAAATCCTATTGATATTTATGATAATTTAGATAGGACAAGTGTAGCTGGTCCATTAAGAAATACACAAATACAAATATTAGAAAAATGGTACGAAGAAAGGAAAGGAGATAAAGATTTAATAATAAAGCTACATACTGGAGAAGGAAAAACACTTATCGGCTTATTGATATTGCAATCGAAGCTTAATATGGGTGAAGGTCCCTGTGTTTATGTATGCCCCAATAAATACTTAGTGGAGCAGGTGTGCATGGAGGCTGTTAAATTTGGGATTGTTGTTGGTACTATTGGTTCTGATAATGTGATTCCAGGTGAATTTTATGACGGAAAGATGATTTTAGTGACACATGCACAGAAACTTTTCAATGGAAAAACTATTTTTGGTATTGGTAATCATTTTGAAAAAGTGGGATGTATTATCTTAGACGATGCACATGCTTGTGTGGATGCAATTAGAGAATCATTTATGATAACTATAAATAGAAAACAGAATAAGGAATTGTATGATAATTTGTTTAGTCTTTTTGAAGAAGATTTAAATGAGCAAGGAGAAGGTACAGTAATAGATATTATTAAGGAGAATGATTTTGAGAGTGTTTTACCAATACCATATTGGGTTTGGATAGAGAAAAAAACAGAGGTCTTGAAATTATTATCTAACTATTCTTCCGAAAAATTTTTGACTTTTTCTTGGTCACTTATTCGTGATTGCATTGATAAGTGTCAAGCTTTTATAGGAAGCCATGAAATTGAAATCATGCCAATTGACGTATCTGTAGATGCATTTGGAACATTTTCAAAGGCATCAAATAGGATATTAATGTCTGCTACAACACAGGATGATGTGTTTTTTATTAAAACATTGGAATTTGATTTAAAAGCAGTAAAAAATCCTTTAATATCTACTGAACAAAAATGGTCTGGAGAGAAAATGATACTTTTGCCATCTTTGCTTAATGAAGAATTTACAAGAGAAAGGATGATTGAATATTTTAGTAAATTAAAATATAAATTTGGTGTTGTATCTATTGTTCCAACATGGAAAAAACAAAATGATTATAAAGAATATAATTGTATATTGGCAACAACTGAAAATATTTTTTCGGAAATATCACGTTTAAAAAAAGGAACATTTGGAAAGGTATTAGTTCTAACAAATAGATATGACGGTATTGATTTACCTGATGCAGCCTGTCGAATTCTAATTTTAGATTCATTGCCATTTTTTACCAATATGAGTGATGCATATGAAGAACAATGTAGAACTAATAATAAATTGGTTCAAAAGAAAATTGCTCAAAAAATTGAACAGGGGATAGGAAGAAGTGTTAGAGGGGAAAAAGATTATTCTTGTATTCTAATTATAGGAGCAGATATTGCAAAATTTATGAGAAATTCCGTGACAAGAAAGTTATTTTCTGAACAATCACAAAAACAAGTTGAGATAGGGTTACAGCTTGCGGAATGGTCAAAAGAAGAAGGACAAAAATGTAAAATTGATGACTTGGTGGATTTGATTAATCAGTGTTTAAAAAGAGATGAAGGATGGAAAGAATATTATAAAAGTGAAATGGATAAAATTTCGGAACCCCCGCAAGAATTGGATATGTATAAGATAATTACCGCAGAAAAAAAGGCAGAAAAATTATATGCAAAAGAAAAGTATGATGATGCTGTAAAGATTATTGAGAACTTATTGAATGATATTTCATTTGATTCTAATGATAGAGGATGGTATTGGCAGCTTATGGGACGCTATAAATATGCAGTAAGCAAATTAGAATCAGTGAAGTTTCAACAGAAGGCGTTTGCTTGTAATCCACAAGTTATGAAACCTAAAGATGGGATAATTTACAATAAAATTGGTAATGTTAATTCGAATAGAATACAAGCAATTAAGAAATGGTTCAAAAAATTTGGCTCTTATGAGGATGTATTACTTGAGGTCAACAATCTGTTGGAGAATATGAGCTTTGGTATGAAGGCAGAGAAATTCGAAAAAAGTGTCGAAGATATGGGTAAATTATTAGGCTTTGAGAGTCATAGACCAGATAAGCTGATAAGAAAAGGACCAGATAATTTGTGGTGCTTAAAAAATAATATGTTTATGATGTGGGAGTGTAAAAGCGAGGTAAGCGAAAACAGGAAATCAATACAAAAATATGAAGTTGGACAGATGAACAACCATTGTGCATGGTTTTCAAATGAATATGGGAATATAGATGTATTGCGTATAATGGTAATTCCAACAAAGATTGTGGCGTATGAGGCTGATTTTACTCATGATGTGAAAATTATGAGAAAAAAAGGGTTAAAATTATTTAAGAAAAATATTTTGAGTTACATAAAAGAATTTAGAGATTATGACATATATAATCTTTCGGATGAAGTAATTAACAATGCCCTTACGCTTCATAAATTAGAAGAGGAAGATTTAGGAACTTTATATTTTGAGGATTGGAAAAAGGAGCATAATTGATAAATACATTAAAACAATAAAGATTTTTTGACAAGTCGTCAGTAGTTCTAATGTGATGGATAAGTTAGAAATAAAATAGTACCTAAAGATAATATCATAAAAGGAAAAGCTAAGATTGAAAGAAACAGAAGTTATTGTGCAAAGTATGTAATATTTTAAATTTTGCATTCGAAAGATTTTAAATTGACAATATCTATGATTTTGTAGGAAAAAGTTTGTTCAAACGGTGTTCATATAGTAAAGAAATTGACGATATTTCTTGTTTGTATGTGGATATGTTTGCATCTGGTGTTCATGTTGAAACAGTCTGTCTGCTGACGAGAAAAGCCCCGTAAATCAAAGGATTCCGCCGATTTGGGACGAAAATGGTTGTGTGTTTCAGTTTCCGCAGAATGGGTATGAGGGAATTGGTTTACCTAGGGGGTAAGATTTTCGGAATTGTCGATATACATTTTGGCAAAATGGATATCTTTTGGCAAAAGTTGGTTTTTGTTATAGGAGCGTATTATGAAGGATATTGAACAATTTGCAATCCAATTTCGGGAAGCAATCAATTTGGCTTTGGAAGCAGGAGAGTTTGATTGCGACAGTATATATCGCAGATTTCCACGTGCTTGTTGTGGAGATACGAGTGATTTGTTGGCACAGTATTTATTGGATAATGGTGTCAAAACAGATTATGTCTGTGGAACATATTGGGGCAAACCAGATGGAAACGGACAATCCCATGCGTGGCTGATGGTAGACAAGCATATTATCGTAGATATCACTGGTGATCAATTTAGTGACAGGTCTACTTTTCTAAATTATGACAAATCAGTCTATGTAGGCGAGGGAGATGATTTCCATAGGCTATTTGCGGTGGAGGACAGAGATGTTCATGAGCATCATGGGTTGAGTGCGTTGGGTGGTTTTTGCGGACCAAGGCTTTGGGAGTTGTATAGGAAAATACTTAAATATGTTTAGCAATTGCAATTGAGAAATTTAATATTAGGGATTATAAAGCTATTTTATGGTAATAGAGGAGAAAGTAATGGAACCGCCATATATTTTGATTTCAACAATTAGTCCAGAAAAGGGAAAGAAAATATGTGATTTTGACAAACATTCAAAATACCTTGTAAAAGTTGTTGCTCCTACAGATTTATCAGAAACACTTTTTCAATACGCAGAAGATTTCTTTGAGGCAGCACATATAATTACAGAGTTTATATTATATGCAGAACATCCAGATATTGGTAAACTGGATACATATTTTTTTGCAATTGCTTTTTTGTATCGACATTGTATTGAAGTTGGATTAAAGGCGATTGGTTTTCAGTACATTCAAGACAAAGAGGAAAGGAAGCAATTTGTAAAAAATACTCGCCATAATTTATATGACATATTGCATGTGATTGCAAATGAAAGTGATTCAGTAAGACCTGATGAAGAAGTGGAATGGTTAAGAAAGTATTTTGAGGACTTGTCTCAAACGGATAGGGAATCGGATTCATTTCGTTATCCGTTCCATATAGTATGGGAATTAGATGAATGGGGATTGGATGGAAAATTTGCTATCAAGCGAATTTTTACAGAGCAAACACATATTGATTTAGTGAAATTTGCAAACAAATTTGAAGCGGCATATGAAATAATAAAAAAATGGTATTTGAAGAAAACGGATGCTGCAGTTGAGTGGAAAGAATTAGAACCAGTTTTTATAGAAACGGGAGGATATTATTACGCACAATCTGTTGTTGGTTATCAATATAGACGACAGGATTTTTATCCGTATACGAAAGCATATTTGGAAACTGCGAATTACTTGAAATGGTATATGAAAAATGAAACCGACTTAGGAAACAGCAACTGTAAAAATCATCTTTTTCTCCCAATGTGTTATTTATATAGAAATTGCGTTGAACTTAGTTTGAAAACTATTTGGTTTGAAGAAACAGGTGAAGATTTTCAAATTAAATGTAAATTGATGTTAGATAAAAAGCACAGTATCGAGGGGATGTGGAAAAAACTTAAGCCATATGTACTTGAATACAGTAAAGGTACAGATGAACCGGAATATATTGAGGTTATAGAGGATTATTGTATTCAAGTACATAAATTGGATAGTGATGCAAATAAATTTAGATATCCAATGGCAAATACAATGCAGGTATATTTTCCTCAAAATAAACGATTTGATTTCATGCATGTAGGAGACTTTTTTGAGGCTTTAAATAATATCCTTGATGGAATCGACAGTGAATTTAGTTATATAAATGAGATGAAGGCAGAAATGGAAGCTGAGTATAGAGCTGAAATGATGGCAGAACAGGATTATTATTGGTAATGAAAGGAATTTCTTACCCCACCCTATATGTGTATGGCTTAGTTTTGCTATGCAGTATAAAACAAAAGATTAGGGGAATGTTGAAACAAGCCCTCTTTTGATGAAACAAGCTCGACAAATCAAAGGGGTTCGTCGATTCGGGACGAAAATGGATGTGTGTTTTATTCCCTCAGAGTGGGTATGAGGGAATTGATTTACTTGGAGGGATAAGATTTGGGAAAAAGAGATATACATTTTGGCGAAAGGATATGTTTTCGCAAAAGTGATTATTGCAGTTGCTGAATGCGAGGAGGAATGAACGAATGGTAAATTTGAGCAGACTTGAAGAAATAAAAGATTTGAGAACAGTATGGCCGCATGAGGCTTTGGACTTTACTCCGTGGCTTGCGCAGGATGATAATATTGCGCTTCTTGCGGACGCAATAGGACTGGATATTACGGTAGACGAGACGGAGTCTTCCGTAGGTGATTTCAATGTAGATATTTTTGCATCTGAAACGGGAACAGATCGGAAAATTATTATAGAGAATCAACTGGAGGATACAAATCACGATCATCTGGGCAAACTGATTACTTATGCTTCTGGCAAGGCGGCGGATGTGATTATCTGGGTTGTAAAGCATGCTCGTGAGGAACATAAGGCAGCGATAGAGTGGCTGAACAATCATACCGATGAAAAAATAGGTTTTTTCCTTTGTGAGATAAAATTGTACCGCATCGGGACTTCTGAGCCGGCTGTGAAGTTTGAAGTAATTGAGAAACCGAATGATTGGACAAAAGAAGTAAAGAAGAACGAATCTGCAAACGGAACACAGCAGCAGCGTTATGATTATTGGGCGGCGTTTCAAGATTATGCATTCCAGAACGTGCAGTTTGCTAAAAACTTTAACCGCCGGAAAACATCGATGAAACATTGGATGAATTTCAGCATAGGTTCTTCGGCTTGTCACATTGCCGTATCGCAGATTCTAAAACGTAATGAACTGGATGTAGAACTGTATATTAGCGAGGACAAAGAGTTGTTCCGTTCTTTGTTTCAGAATAAAGAGGCTATTGAATCAGATGCAGGATTGACCTTTGACTGGAGGGAATTGCCAGAACGTAAAGCAAGCCGCATCGTTATTGAAAAAGATGCGGTTTTGGATGATAAGAATCAGTGGAATGCGCAGTTTGATTGGCTGATAGATGTCATGGTCAAAATGAAAAAGGCATTTAGGAAATATCTATAATTACTGTGGGCAGAGCATTTCTTGAAAAAGAGGAATTGCAATATTATGTGAGAGATAAGGTGGTTGTCAGATGGCATCAAGCAAAGAGTACTTGAATTCCATATTGGGGCAGTTTGCGAAATTGACAGAGGTATCCTATCGGGCTATGATGGGAGAATACATCATTTATTATCGAGGCAAGGTGGTTGGTGGAATTTATGATAATCAGTTTCTTGTAAAGCCTACAAAATCTGCGTTGGCTATGATGCCGGATGCAAGGATGGAATTTCCGTATGAAGGAGCAAAAGAGATGTTTCTCGTGGACGATGTCGATAATAGCGAATTCTTACGAGATTTATTGGTGGCAATGTATGAGGAACTTCCAGTTCCAAAGAAAAAGTGATGATTTTGATAATAGAAACATAGAAATATGTTGCATCATAAGGTGCTTCATATAGATTAAAGACGAAGATAAAAACGCAACGCACATCATGGAAGATGTACTAGAGCCGGTAGGTAGCCCGGCCGTCCTGTCTGCTATGGCAGGGTAAGTAACCTGCCCCTCCGGGTTGTCCGTTCTTTGTCCATAACACATCTTAAGGAGGGAACGTTATGGATAGGATGTATGGGAAACTGACAGTATATTTTGAAAATCCTTTTTGGGTAGGAGCTTTTGAGAGAATATCCTATGGAAAATTGTCAGTCTGCAAGGTTACATTTGGTGCAGAACCGAAAGATTACGAAGTTTGGGAATTCATTCTCAAACACTACTACGAGTTGAGTTTTAGTTCACCTATTGAAAATGTAGTAAAGCAAACGGCGGATAATCCAAAGCGCAGACAGCGTAATGCTAGAAAACAATTGCAGAATTCTGGTATTGGAACAAAATCGCAGCAGGCTCTGCAGATGCAGCGCGAGGAAAGGAAGACCGAGCGTAAACAAATCAGTAAAGAGCAGAGAGAAACGGAACAACAACGTCTGTTTAATTTGAAACAGCAGAAGAGAAAAGAGAGGCACAGAGGTCATTGACTATGCTTTGCCTGCAGATATCCGATTTGCGGCTGCTCGTAAGTCGGATATTTGTGATTCTGTTTGATACAAAGACAAGCAGAGAACAAATGTTCTGACGGGGGTTGATTTTAGACTGAAAATAGGGTATAATCAGTCTAAAAGTGAGGAGTGATTACAATGACTGATTCATGTATTTATCTGGATACTTATGTTCTCCAACAAGATATGCGGGTTAGAATGCCGAAATCTATTTTGTCCAATTTAAATGTGGAAAAAGGAGAAACAAAATTTGATGTTTATTTAGACAGAGAAGAAAAATCCATAATTCTAAAAATTCATGAGGAAAATAAGTAGACATGGAGGAAATAGCATGATGAGGAATGTGATTAAAGCGGTTTCCCTGTTTTCCGGTGCTGGCGGTATGGATGTTGGCTTTGAAAGTGCAGGGGTTCAGGTGGTATTTGCAAATGAGTTAGTGAAAGAAGCTGCTGAAACATATAAAGCGAACCATCCAAATGGAATGATGATTAATGATGACATTAACAATATTATGGATAAATTAGATGGATTTAGAGGAGTAGAGATTGTATTTGGTGGTCCTCCGTGTCAGGGATTTTCTGTAGCAGGAAAGATGGACCCAGATGATGAACGCAGTAAATTGATTATGACATTTCTCGATGTGGTTGAAAGAGTGCAGCCCAAAGCCTTTGTAATGGAAAATGTAAAAGCATTAGGAGTTTTGGGAAAATGGGAATCCATTAGAAAAAATTATCTGGAACGAGCAAGGCAGCTTGGGTATCTTTGTGTTCCGTTTATTTTGAATGCAACGGAGTATGGTGTTTCTCAGAAAAGAGAGCGCGTATTTTTTATAGGAATGAAAGAAAACTTAGATCCATTTTTTGAACATCACATGAGGGAGCTGATTGAGCAGCAAAAAAATGAAGCTCCTATTATCAAGGATTTACTGTTTCCATTAGGACGCGCAGGAACAGAACAGAATCCAGATACCTGTACAGCCAAAATTACATTTGCAACACATCCCATTATGAGAAAATCGCCGTATGCTGGCATGTATTTTAATGGACAGGGAAGACCAATCAATATTGATGGATATTCGAATACATTACCAGCCTCAATGGGAGGAAACAAGACACCATTTGTAGATGAAGAGTATCTTTATGGTGAAGCTGAGAGCGATTGGGTGGTTGATTATCATAAAGGATTGCTTGATGGTTCTATCATTCCGGAATTTAAAGATGCTCCAAGCAGACTTCGGAGGATAACGATAAAGGAAGCTGCAAAAATACAGACCTTCCCGGATGATTATATTTTCTGTGGTAATAAAGGGAAGATATATACGCAGATTGGAAATGCAGTTCCATGTAAAATGGCGGAAGCTGTTGCGAGAGCAGTAATTGCTTATTTAGATACGGAGATGGCACTGGCTTGAACGGAGGGCAATTATGCTGATTGAAATAGAAGATGATTTTGATTTGCAAAAAATTGCCCTAAGTGGGCAGTGTTTCCGTGTCAGGCAATTCGACGATGGCACATATCGTTTTGTAACAGGAGATTCGTGTATTTACATAAAAAATATGGGTAATCAGCTTTTTTCAGTTTCAAGTGATATGGATGAATGGAATCATGTGTGGAGGAGATATTTTGATTTTGACCGTTGCTACCGTGATATATTTGACAAGGAGTATAATAAACATCTCTTTGTTGATGAAGCGATGCAATTTGGCCGAGGTCTTCGTATTCTTCGGCAAGAACCGTGGGAAATGCTTGTAACTTTTATTATTTCACAGAGAAAAAGTATACCTGCGATAGCCACAGCAGTTGAAGCACTCGCAACACAATATGGGCATTGTATACAAACGGATTTAGAGGTGCTTAGAACTTTCCCAACTCCACACGAATTAAAAAGTGTAACACAAGAAGATTTAGAAAAATGTAAGCTGGGATATAGAACCGCATATGTATTTGATGCGATTCAAAAAGTTTTGTCAGGAGTTCTTGATTTGCAATGCTTGGCTGAGAAAGACGATGAATATATTCTTGAGTCATTACAGCAAGTTCATGGCGTGGGCAAAAAGGTAGCAAATTGTGTAAGTCTATTTGCTTATGGGAGGATTTCATGTGTGCCTGTCGATGTATGGATATCAAGAGCCATTGAGAACGAATGCAGAGGTATCTCTCCCTTTCATTTGTTTAATGAAAATGCCGGAATTATACAGCAGTATATCTTTTATTATGAGAAATGCCATCAGCACAGATATTTGTCCTGATGGCATTTTATTAATCTCTCGTTAAGCCAAAAATTTTTTGCGCAAGTTCATCAAGATAGTGAATGACCTCTTCTTTAAATTTAGTTTCTCGTGCCGTATCTAAAATAAATCTGACGAATTCTTCACAGTCTATAACTTCTAGGGAAGGTAACATACTGGAAACAAAAAATTGATACGATAAAACACGAAGCATGAAGTTGCGGGACATATATTCATTTTGAATAGCTGGCACAAAATCACCGTTTTTCTCTCCACGCGGGCCTTCAATAAAGAGCATTCCTGATCCCCAGCAGACATAACTTTATCGGCGGCATGCCTGACATCTGGTTCAGAGTATCCTTTGTCTTTTAACTCGTTAGATGATATAAGTTTTTCTTTCAGATAAATATCTAAATCACTGACCTCCCGCCCGGAAGCACCACTTTGATTTACAGGATGTACTTCTACTACAATATCAGGGTTGTATATATACCGTAAGTGGTATATTCCGGCAATCATCAGTGTAAGAACTTCGCCTTCATAACTGCGCTTTAATGCTTCGTTAATATATTGCCATAGTTTGGCTGGCGTGTTGGTAGAATCATCAATTGTAAATGTGGTTAGCTGCTGTTTTTGATCTCTAATTTTTATCAATTTGCACAGCAAATACACCAGACATTGATATGCATCGGTGGAACTGCATATCATGGGTAGATTGTCACATAAAGCATTTAGGATAGCTTGATCATTTCCTCGGCGAACAGCATTATTTTTATCCAATTCGGGAAAACGTGCTGGTTTATTTAAAAAGGGTTCGTTTGATCCGCCAAGTGCCTTGTCTAAGACCTCCATTTCAAAAGGAACAATAACTTTATGGCAGACGGTTCTTGCATCATATGCTCCAGAAAGTGTAGATTGTTTCTGCAAACATAATGGATTGATACTTTCGTCAGTTGCTTTTGATAAAATTGCTGTGAATAATATGTATTTGTAAGTTAAGTGGGTATTATCGATAACATAATCGATAAATTCCTGATGGTCGCAGACCGAATTCGGAGCATAGAGTGCAACTTGGTATGCCACATTAAGTACCTTAGCAGCTTCTTCTTTTAATCCCATAATGGATACCTCCTATTTGTATAAATGAAATTCATTTTTTGTTAGCCCGGAATCTAAGGCTCGGTATAAATATCTTGCTGCAATAGATGAATATGGCCTCCATTTTTTACATTTTTTCTCGACCGCTGCTTTTGAACGGTCTTTTGTTTTATACAGCCATTCATATCCTTGCAAAAAAGCAACATCTTCGTAAGGCAATACGTCTTGCCGATTTAGGGCAAAAATTAAATACATTTTCGCAGTCCATGTTCCAATACCATGCAGAGATGTTAATTTGCTTATTATTTCATCATCATTCATGGTTTCAAGTTTTTTAAAGTCAAGATATCCAGATTCTACAGCGTCTGTTAATCCGCGGATATATTTCACTTTCGAACTGGCTGTTCCAATTCCTCTGATTTGTTCATCTGACAATTGTTTTACTGCGGACACACAAATTTTACCATCACATAATTCTTCTAAGCGTCCATATATTTTCGCACCAGCTTTGACAGATAACATTTGCTCAATTATTTCATGGATTAAGAAACTATAAGAATCAGAATGGATCTGGTATGTAATTGGTCCTATGGCAGAGATTACTTTTGCTAATCGTTTATCTTTTTTACAAAGATATTGTATTGATTCGGTATCATAATCCAAAGTAATCGTGTTTGGCACGGGCAATCCTCCTATTCATGAATCGTTTCCATAATATCCTCAAGATCACAGTCCAATGCATCGCAAATTCGCAAAAGGACATCGGTTGTAATATTTCCGCATTTTCCGAGTTTTGCAACGGATGCGGAGCTAATGTTGGCGGCGGCTTTCAAATCATTTTTATTCATATTTTTGTCAATCAGCAATTTCCATAACTTGTTATAACTGATTTTTCGCATATTGTTCCTCCTCACAAGAATCCTTTTCGCTAAAAACATCATATAAAAATCCGTAACGGCTTTCTGAAAAACGGCTGTTATATTTGTCTTGCGTAAATTCTATAACAGAAGCTCCACTTTTTTCATAATCTAAATCAGGCAGGTCTTTAGTGTTCTCAACAACGATAATTTGCCCTTCGGATTGATGATTTATGAAATACTGGAAAAGAGCAGTTCTCATGCTGCTAGGCGCACTATTTTCTACACCCTGATCCAATCCAAGCAGAGGCGTGTCCACGACAAATAAGTCTGGCTTGTATATTGCAGATTCATGCAGATACTGCCGGAATGACAGACCGAGTACGGTATTAATAAAGGCCCAATATCCTTTACCGTGGCTGACTTCTTTTTTTAGACCATTGACCTCCAAATCGAATGTTCCAATGTTAAAGTGCGCTGTGTTCAGTCCTTCATATTGACAGGATTCTAATATTGCATAGGAAATTTCATCGATGCTTGTATTAAAATCTTCCGGTAACTGGTCTTTGGGTTTGAACTTTGGTTTATCTGTAGGATCATCTATAGTTTGCTTCTGCAACTCGGTGTTCCATTCAGTTGAGATGGTATGGAGGATTTCCACTTCATGCTTTATCTCAATATATGCACGGTATTGAGTGATAGCGGTTCGCAATCCTTCAGCATGGGGGATAAGTTCAGAATCAACTAATGTATCAATTTCTTTTATACGAGTTTCGAGTGTCTGTATTTTTTCGCGGGTAATATTTAATTTACAGCTAATATCATTTTCACTTTCAGTCAGTCCCTGAAGTTGTGAAATGATACGAGCGAGTTCCGCCTTTGCCGTTGCAATATAGGATTGTCGTCTGCGTGGTTGTATTTTTCCATTGCAGAATGGACATGAAGTGTTTTCAGCAATAGAATGCATATGTACTTCACTGTCAGCAATAAATGTTAAGCGTTTTATGTCAGCGGTGTACTGGCTTTTTAAAGATTGGAACTGGTTATATGTCATTGCCAGTTCGGCTTCCTGTTCTTTAAAGGAAAGTAATGTACTCAGCAAATCTTTGCTTTCCTCTGTGGCAGTAGCAATGGCATCTTCTGTTTCGGACAGGTGGTCAATGAGCTTTTGCATTTCTGCTTCCACATCCAAATTGCCAAAGTCAGATAACAGATTTTGCAGATTTTCACGCTTGGCGGACATTTGCGCAATTTGGGCATTAACGAACTGCTGCACAGCATTCCTTTTTGCAGCACTGATTTCCTCTTTTTCTTGTTGCTCCATTTCGGCATAGTTGTTTCCGGTAAGCAGATAAAGCAGGCAAGAGAAGAAATATGGATGCTGAGTTACTGTATCTGGTAGCAGTACCGATTTCGGATTTTCTATTTCTTGTTCTTTCAACCAAAATAGATCGGTAAGAGTGTTCCACTGGAGTCTTTGGCGCTCAAAATGCTGGTTCTTGATAATCATTGGGAGTTCATCAATTCCAATCAGTTTTAGCCATAATTCGTTTAGTATTGGTCTATTGTTGCCTTGTGGCTTATATGTGATATCGTAATCGCCGCCATCAATCCCGTTAACTTCAGAAACTACGTTTACGATATTTTTGCCAAGACTTCTTGAAAAGATTATTTTTCCGGTTGGAGTAACGACTTCCATATACACACTATCATATCCTGTTTTGGCTTTATCAAAAGGAATTTTTAGTATACCCATTGCAAATTGAATGCATTTTAGGACACAGGTTTTTCCTGAGTCAGATACTCCACATATGATATTCAGACCGCTGTTGAATTCAACCGATGCAGGAGTTTTTCCGCTGCCGATCGCAGTTACCTTAGAAATATAAAAAGCCATACGTTCTACTCCTTTCTCAAAGCTGTTGCAGCTCTTTCGCTAATCATAGCTAAAAGTTTCGCTTCAGTTTTTGATTCCATAAAGGTATTCGTTTTTTCTGCAAATGTTCGGTATTCCTGTGCATAAACAGACGTCAGAGTTTTGCAGAAAGTGATACCTTTAGGAGAGATGGAATATTTGAATCCATTCTCACTTTGATATACAATAACCAATCCATCCAAAACAAGCGTTTTAATTGCTTCTTGTGCAGAAATACGCCGTAAGGCAATTTCTGAAAAACTGAATTCATTATCGCCATGCAAATTGTTGTCGGCAATGCCAAATTCTTTGGAGTAGTTGGTAATAAAATCTGCGAGGGTAAGATTATCAATGGTTCTGCTGGAACTTTCATCAATAGAGAGCATAAGCAGAAGACGCATTGAAACCTCGAATATTGTATTAAATACTTTACTCATCTTTTTCTACCCAATTTATTTCACCGTCATTTACTAGCAGATGACAAGCGCCTTTCTTTTCCTTTGACCCTATAAGATTTTTGAATGAACTAACAACGGAAGTTGTATCGCTGTCTACAACTTTTTTCATGACGGCAATTAACCTTTTGTATGCATCAGCGTAATCATCCCATAGAGTATCTTTGATATAATCTAATGTTCCCTTTTTCCACTTTTGTATTTCTGCATCCCCTTCTGCAATTGATTCTCTTACAAAACGATCAATACGCACAGCGCTGTAGTAATTAATGCGTTGATCAGAAAAATTTCGTTTATATTTTGGGGGAAGGAAATTCAGATCGGTCTGTGAAAAAGCATCGACCTGTTCAGCATCTGCATAAGCAGCTAACAGTTCCTTGACATAAATTTCTTCTTCTGGCGCAATATCTGTCGGCGGTTCGAGTTCTTTTGGAATGGCAATCTCGATTTTGCCAATATGTATTTTCCCATCGTTATCGTCATAATAGACGGAAGTGGCGGGGATATTTGGAAGTTTACTGGTAGCAGTTATATTTGGTATGCATAACATTGGACTTGGAGTTTCATTCCCTTCGTAGATGTCATCCATAATCTGCAGAAAAAGATCTGCACAAGCATAACCGAGAGCATCATCTTGATTGAAGTTGAGAATCCTCTGTTTAAATTCTGTTTCAATAGCACTTTGCGCATCCCAACTCAGGGAATCAACATATGCGGCAAATTTATCGGTGTTGGCTAAAGTTCGTACAGTGTGTGTTTTTTTCTGATTCATATGGTTGGTTCCGTGAAAGAGCCTGTCCAAAGTATCAGGCTTCAGGCTGGCAAAAGGGTTGTATTTGTCATCCTCATGTTTTTTACGTTCCTCATCGCTTTCTGGCTCCCTCATGATTGTATCGAAAAGAAACAGCAAATACTCATGCGGTTTTTTGCTTCCACCACAATGCTTATACATAATATCTGCAAATTCGCTAAAGAGCATTAACTGCCACCTCCATTTAAATTCCCACTCTTTCCGAATGTTTCCGGATTCTTCCTTAAGGAAATTCTTTACTGTTTTATAATTATTACAGTGAAGCGCATAGGAAAGATTCCAAAGTAAATTTTATCTTGGAATTCTGATAGTGTTCAGAGAAACACTATATTAAATTATATCAGATTTCAAATCTCATTACTAGAAGAAAAACTTCACGAATGTAAATTTTTTGTGCGAAACACATGAATTATTGTTTTGAAGGTTTTTTTGGGGAGCATTTTGAGTATTTTTCATGGCAAAAAACTGTAATGGTAATGAGAGAAGAAATAGAAAGAGAGGTAAAAAATGACTAAGAACAGTAAACAGACTTCAAAAGTAGTTGCTTCAAAAGCGAGTAGAATTTTGAGAGATGGGCGTTACGGAAAAAATTCTAAATCCGTTGCTGGAAGTGCTTTGGCACAGACAAAACCGGGAAGAAAGAAGTGATATCGCTATTAAAGGTTTCAGAAATATTCTATGAAAAAAATTGAAAAATATTCCAAAACAGTGAAATAAAAACTGTTTTGGAACATAGAATAATAATGGAAGAGAGAAATCTGTCGTATTTTGATCGGAGGTGGGACACATGGCAGATGGCGTGGTACATAGATGCACAAAGAATTGCCCGTGGAATAAGAACTGTTTTGTCTGTAAGACAGAATCAGAAGTCAGGGAAGATGTGGTGGTGCTTCATAAATGCAAGATTACAAAAGAGGATATCCCTGTTCACATAGGAAAGGCAACAGCAAATGCCTGTGTTGGATAGTGGATGATAATGAAAACAGAATAATGGGACTAGCTTGTAGAAACAGCCACTAGGATGTGCTGATATTACAGTGGTCTACGAACAGGTATGTTAGTAGAATGCTGTAAAAAATCAGAGATTCTAGTGGCTTTCTTAAGTTCAGCCATTTTTAGGGAATTGCCTGTTTACGTTGGACAGGCAGTTCCCTTTTTTCATTGTGAAAAGGATATTACCTATTGCGCGGAGATTGCGGTGTGATTTTTTACGGTTTATCTGAAGTGCGAAAAGAGAATAAAGGAATGAAGTCGATGGGGAGTATTTTTCTTCCCTAAAGAAATTTGAAAAAAGTTTTTAAAGGTGCAAAAAGCCTGCACCTTTAACCAATATCCTGTGTTCACAAGGCAAGGAAAACGAGGAAGGAGGTGTGCGGGGATGGCGAAAAACATGACACCAAGCGAGCGCCGTGAGGCGATCTTAAATGTCCTGTGTAAAAGAAGGCAGGACACCATTGCGAACTTGGCGCATGAATTTGATGTTTCGGTCCGGACCATTAAATATGACATCGAAGAGCTTACCCTCGCTCACCCGATTGAAACCATCCGTGGCAGATACGGCGGAGGAGTGAAAGTGGCTGATGGATATTACATCGGGCGCAAATACTTGAAGCCGAACCAGCAGGAATTGCTTAAGCGGTTGTCGGAACAGCTAACCGATGAGGACAAGGCAGTGATGGACAGCATCCTCAGAGACTTTGCTTTGTAGGAAATATTGACGAGTACCCCACGGCCATGAGAGCCGAATGTGAAAGGATGATTTTATTATGAGAAAAGTTTTTATCTGCTCCCCATATCGGGGAAACATCGAGGAGAACATGAAAAAGGCAAAATTCTACGGGAAGATTGTCATTGGGACAGGGAGAATCCCTGTAATCCCGCATCTCTATTTTCCAACATTCCTCGATGAGAATAATCCCAACGAGAGAATGACAGGTATTGAGATGGGCTTGGAACTGATGGATTCCTGCGATGAGGTGTATGTGTTCGGATTCGACATCACGGAAGGCATGAAGTTTGAGCTTGACCATGCCAGAAAGAAAAAGAAACCTGTCCGGCTTTATGATGACAGATTTAATGCAGTAAATGTCAGGACGCTACCGATTGATGAACGTGCCACGCCGGAATACCGTATGGCGGTTCAGGGGCTGAGACTGGAATAAAGGAGGAGAAGATTTATGAATGAGGCATTAATGAAGATGGCGGAAGGATATGAGATGATTGCCGCCGGAATTCGGCAGATGATTTCGGAAGGCAGGAGCTTGCCGGAGGGAACAGGGAAAGTGCCTGAAAAGAAGGAAGCTGCGGGAACGGTATCTCCCAAAGAGGCCGCAAAAGATGAGCCGCAGATTGACAGAAAAACCGTCCGCACCTTCCTGACGGAAAAGTCCAGAGCCGGGAAAACGTCAGAGGTCAAGAACCTCATTACCGAGTTTGGATACAGCAAGCTGTCGGATGTGCCGGATGAGAAACTCGGCGCGCTGTACCAGAAAGCGCAGGCGCTCTGATGGGCGCGCATGCAAGGTTTTCCCCATCGTCCGGCAGGCGGTATTTAAGCTGCCCGCCGTCCCTTAAGCTGGAAGAGCAGTTTGCGGATGAGCAGTCCCCGTATGCGGCGGAGGGGACTGCCGGACATGAGATGGCGGAATACCTTATCAAAAAACATCTGAAGAAAAGAACCAAGCGGCCTGTCTCTGATTATTATTCGGATGAACTGATGGAAGCAGTAGAGGATTACGCTGCCTATGGCATTGAACAGATTGAGACGGCAAGGAAGGAATGCCCCGATCCGTATGTTGGCGTGGAATTGAAGGTAGATTTGAGCGGTCGTGTGGAAGGGTGCTTCGGAACAGCAGACCTTGTGGTGGTGGATTCCCGGAAAATCCATATTATCGATCTGAAACTCGGCAAGGGCGTCATGGTGGAAGCGGAAGAGAATGTGCAGCTCATGATTTATGGGCTCGGAGTTCTCGATATGCTGTCCTGCCTGTATGATATCGACACGGTGGAGCTGACCATCGTGCAGCCGAGGCTGCAGCACCTCTCCACATGGGAGATTTCCGCAGAAGCGCTTTTGAAATGGGGAAGTGAGGTATTTGAAACCGGGGCGAAAAAGGCCCTTGCCGGGGAAGGCGAATACGCTGCCGGGGACCACTGCCGGTTCTGCAAGGCGAGGTTTACCTGCCGGGAGAGGGCGAATGAGTATCTGAGACTGGCGCAGATGGAGTTTCGGGAAGCCCCTCTTCTGTCGGAGGAAGAGATCGCAGAGGTGCTTACCAAAGCGGACGCTTTGAAAAAGTGGGCGGAGGAAATTTACACCTATGCCCAGAATGAAGCGGTTGTCAACCATAAGAAATGGCCGGGGTTCAAGCTGGTGCTTGGGCGGAGCAACCGCAGGTATACGGATGAGGAGAACGCGGCGAATGCGGCAAAGGCAGCCGGGTATACGGATATCTTCAAATCTTCGCTGATCGGCATCACGGAAATGGAGAAGCTGATGGGGAAAAAGAAGTTTGCTGAAATCCTCGGAGCTTTCGTGTATAAGCCGGAGGGCAAGGTCACGCTGGTGCCGGAATCAGATAAACGGGAAGCAGTCAATGTATCAACCGCAGAAGCGGATTTTAAGGAGGACTAAGTGATGAGTACAGAAAACAGAACCAAAGTAATTGTTCCATGCAGGCTTTCCTACGCGCATTTGTGGGAACCGGATTCCGTCAACGGCAGCGAGCCGAAGTATTCGGTATCCTGCATCATCGACAAAAAGGATAAGGATACGATTGCCAAGATCAGGAAGGCGGTTGAAATTGCAAAGGAAGAAGGCAAAGGGAAATGGGGCGGCAAGATTCCTGCCAACTTGAAAATGCCTTTGAGGGACGGCGATGTGGACAGGCCGGAGGACGAGGCGTATGCGGGAAGCATGTTCCTGAATGCCAATTCCAAACAGGCGCCGCAGATCGTGGACAGACAGGTGCAGCCGATCCTTGACCAGAGCGAGGTGTACAGCGGGTGCTACGGCAGGGTTTCCATTACCTTTTATGCCTATAATTCCAACGGCAACAAGGGCATTGCAGCCGGGCTTGGCAATGTCCAGAAATTAAGGGACGGGGAGCCGCTGGGTTCCAGAGCCAATGCGAAGGATGAGTTTGAAGCGGTGGATGACGGCGAGGATGATTTCCTCTCCTAAAGGAAACGGGACGGGTGGCAGGAACGCCGCCCTATACATAAAGGAGGTTTTGGGATTGGAACGGTGGAAAGACATAGAAGGAATGGAAGGAAGATACCAGATCAGTGACCAAGGAAGAATCCGCTGTATGCCGCGCTATGTGAAGTGCCGGGGCGGTTCTGTACGGCGGCTCCCGATGAAGGTGCTGGAACTGAAATATGATGAGGTGCTTCAGATCAAAAGGATGCTTGCTGGCGGCATCCACCCGTATGAAATTGCCGAGAAAATGGGGATTTCAAGGAAGATGGTCAGCAAAATTAAATCGGGGAGGTCGTATGCATGGCTGAACTGATGGCAATTGACATTGAGACCTATTCGGATGTTTCCCTGCCGGACTGTGGGGTACACCGTTATGCATCGTCCCCGCAGTTTGAAATCCTGCTGTTTGCATACAGCATCGATGACGGGGAGATTGCGGTGGTTGACCTTGCTTCCGGGGAAGAGATGCCGGAGGAGGTTATGGAGTGCCTGAAAAATGATGCGGTCATCAAGACGGCGTTCAACGCTGCCTTTGAGCGGACCTGCATCAACCGTTTTTTCCATCTGGACCTGCAGCCGGAGAGCTGGCGCTGCACCGCTGTTCAGGCTTCCATGCTTTCCCTGCCATTATCGCTGGAGGGCGTGGGGGAAGCACTGAAGCTGGATAAAAAGAAAATGACGGAGGGGAAGGAACTGATCCGCTATTTCTGTATCCCTTGCAAACCAACCAAGAGCAACGGCGGCAGGACAAGGAACTTGCCGGCCCATGCGCCGGAGAAGTGGGGGCTGTTCAAAACCTACTGCATCCGGGATGTGGCGGTGGAGATGCAGATCAGGAAAAAGCTGCAGAAGTTCCCGATCCCCGATAAGGAGCAGGAGCTTTACTGCATGGACCAGCGCATCAATGACCGGGGCATTTTGGTAGACCGGGAGCTGATTGCCCATGCGGTGGCCTGTGACCTTCTATATAAGGGAGCGGCTTCCAAGAGGGCGTATGAACTGTCGGGGCTTGAAAATCCCAACAGCGTACCGCAGCTTAAGGCGTGGCTTCAGGAGAAAGGAGTCGAGGCTGGTTCCCTTGCCAAAGCAGCAGTGGAGGAACTGGTGGAAAAAAATGAGGGCGAGGTGTCGGAGATGATGAAGCTGCGCCTTGCCATGTCCAAGACTTCCGTTAAGAAATATGAGGCGATGGAACGCTCCGTCTGCCCGGATGGAAGGGTACACGGGCTTCTGCAGTTCTACGGGGCAAACCGGACAGGGAGATGGGCGGGCCGGCTCGTGCAGATCCACAACCTCCCGCAGAACCATATGGAGGATCTGGAGCTTGCGCGCTCCCTTGTGAAGGAAGGGCGGTATGACCTCATCGAATTATTATACAATTCCACGCCGGAGGTGCTGTCGGAACTGATCCGTACCGCATTTGTGGCAAAAGAGGGGTGCCGCTTCATTGTCAGTGATTTCTCTGCCATCGAAGCGAGGGTAATGGGCTACCTTGCCGGGGAGGGATGGGTCATGGAAGAATTCCGGGGAGCCGGAAAAATCTATGAGCAGACGGCGGCAAAGATGTTCCATATCCCTATAGAAGATATCACGAAAGGAAGCCCTTACCGGGCGAGGGGGAAGGTGGCATCGCTTGCCTGCCAGTACGGAGGCGCAGAAGGGGCGCTCATCAGCATGGGGGCTTTGAATTTCGTGGAGGAATCGGAACTGAAAGGGCTGGTGCAGTCTTGGCGGAGCGCCAACCCGCATATCGTGAATTTCTGGTATGAGATTGACGGCGCGGTCAAGGCGGCGGTTAAGGAGCATAAGGCATCTGCAGTAGGAAAGGTGCATGTGTTTTACCAGTCAGGGATGCTGATGATCCGGCTCCCGTCCAGAAGGGTGCTTTCCTATGTGCGCCCCCGGATGACGGTCAACCGCTTCGGCTCGGAAAGCGTCTGCTATGAGGGCGTGGGAATGAACAAAAAATGGAGCCGGGTGGAATCCTACGGTGCGAAATTTTGTGAGAACATCGTTCAGGCGATGGCGAGGGACCTGTTGGCGGAGGCAATGCTCCGGTTGGAAAAAGCGGGGCTTCCCATTGTCTGCCATGTCCATGATGAAGTGGTTCTGGAAGTGCCGGAGGGGGTTTCCAGCGTGGAGGAAGTAAATGGGATCATGTCGGTCTGCCCGTCATGGTGCGAGGGGCTTCCGCTTAAGGCGGCGGGATTTGAAAGCCCGTTTTATAAAAAGGATTAGGGGGTGTCTGTTTTGTCAGGGAAAAACCGGGAGGGGTATCCGGACCCGACAGCCAATACCGCTGTCGGCAGGGTAACCCGTACAGAGAAGAAAAAGAAGAAGGAGGCGGCGAAGAATGTTCGTATCAGTCGGAAACTCAAGGATGGAAAAGAAATTCAACGGGCAGGAAATGACGTATGAGGAGTTTGCCAAGCGGCTGTCGCAGACTGTTTATACCGCAGAGACGATGGAGCAGTACCGGAAGATGCCGAAGGGGGAGCAGGATAATGTCAAGGACGTGGGAGGTTTCGTGTTAGGGAAGCTGAAAGGCGGCAGGAGAAAGAAGGACTGCGTCATTTCCCGGTCTGCCGTCACGCTGGATATGGATTACGGGACGGAAGGCATCCTTGATGAGATTGAGATGTTTTTTGACATGAAGATGATTGCCTATTCCACCCATAAGCATACCCCGGAGAAGCCAAGGCTCCGTCTCATCATTTTCCTTGCAAGGGAAGTTACGCCTGATGAGTACGGCGCGGTGAGCAGGATGCTGGCGGACGACATCGGGATTGAATTATTCGATGATTCCACCTATGAGCCTTCCAGACTGATGTACTGGCCGAGTACCTCAAGCGATGGGGAATACGTGTTCCGGGAATTGGGCGGCAGGATCGTAGAGCCGGATGAGGTGCTGGCAAGATACAGGGACTGGCATGATGTGTCCTCATGGCCAGTAAGCCATAGGCAGAGTGCGGTGGTGCGGAAGGACATAAAGCAGCAGGCTGATCCGCTTTCCAAGGAAGGGCTGATCGGGGCGTTCAACCGTACCTACAGCATTACGGATGCGATTGAAAAATTCCTGCCGGATGTGTACCGCCCGTCAAGCGCCATTCATGGGAGATACGATTATATCCCGGCGGATTCGGCGGCGGGCGTGGTCATTTATGACGGGCTGTTTGCATACAGCCACCATGCTACCGATCCCTGCTGCGGAAAGCTGATGAATGCGTTTGATGTGGTCAGGCTCCATAAATTCGGTGAGAAAGATGCCCGTGCCGCAGAAGGGACGGAAATTGGAAAACTGCCTTCTTTTAAGGCAATGCAGGAATTCGCCGCGCAGGATGAACAGGTAAAA
This sequence comes from Lachnospiraceae bacterium, assembly GCA_009911505.1. Lineage (GTDB taxonomy): Bacteria > Bacillota > Clostridia > Lachnospirales > Lachnospiraceae > Roseburia_B. The sequence continues at coordinate 77,901 of QXXL01000094.1, forward strand.
GCGACACTGGTAAGGGAAAGGCAGGAGCTGGCGGCGGCAGAATTCTCTGAAACAGAAGAGGACTGGCAGGGTCGCCTTGTGATTGACCGCCGGGGGAATATCAAGGACAGCCTGCAGAATATCGCGTTGATCATCCGCAATGATAAGAATTTCCAAAATGTGGTCTACAACGAATTTAAGGATACCATTGACGTCATTGGAGATTTGCCGTGGAAGCAGGTCAAGCCGGGATGGAACGATTCTGACCTTGCCAATGCGAAGGTGTACTTCGAGAGGGTATACGGGATCTGGTCCCCGGCGAAATTCAAGGATGCCCTGCTTGCGGTGGTGTCTTCCGACAGACTGTACCATCCCATCAAAGAATATTTTTCTACGTTGGAGTGGGACGGCATGGAGCGTATCGATACTTTACTCATTGATTATTTCGGCGCGGCGGATACGCCGTATACGAGGGCGGTCATCCGCAAGACGCTTGTCGCAGCGGTAGCCCGTATTTATGAGCCGGGGATTAAGTTTGATTCCATCCTTGTGCTGAACGGTCCGCAGGGCATGGGGAAATCCACGTTTTTCTCACTATTGGGGAAGCAGTGGTTTTCCGATTCCCTCTCCATTTCTGACATGAGGGATAAAACCGCCGCTGAGAAGCTGCTCGGCAACTGGATACTGGAGATTTCCGAGATGAGCGGCATCCGCAAGACCGAGGTGGAGGTCGTGAAGTCCTTTGTCACAAGGCAGGATGATAAGTTCCGTCAGGCATACGGCGTGAACGTGGAATCCCATCCGAGGAAATGCGTCATTGTCGGCAGCACGAACTCGGAGGGCGGGTTCCTGCGAGATGTGACGGGAAACAGGAGGTTCTGGCCGGTTCATGTTCCGGGGACGGGGAAGTTCCATCCGTGGGAGCTGGACTGCGTGGATCAGGTGTGGGCGGAAGCAATCCATCTGTACAAAGAAGGCGAGGAGCTGTTCTTAAAAGGACGGGAAGCAGAGGAAGCCTATAAAATGCAGCAGGAAGCAATGGAGTCCGATGACCGGGAGGGCATCGTGGCGGATTACCTTGAACGCCTCTTGCCGGATAACTGGAATGCGATGGATGTCTACCAGAGGAGGGCATTCTTAGGCGGCGGGGAATTTGAAACCGAGGGGATCACGGGGACTCTCAGGCGGGAGCGCGTATGCTGCATGGAGATATGGGTGGAGTGCTTCGGCAAGGAACGGCAGAACCTCCGGAAAACGGATTCTTATGAAATCGAGGGCATCATCAATAAGATCGGCGGATGGAAAAAATATGACGCCAATAGCACGGGGAAGACGAAGGTTCCTTTATACGGAGTGCAGAAAACATTTGTAAGGGCAACTTCGGAAACCGTGTGAGAGGTTGCCTGCAGTTTCCCAAATAGGAATGGGCAACGCTAGTGGGAAACCGTGCTGGCACCTTGCAGAATAAGGGCTTTTGGGTTTCGGTTTCCCAATTTCCCATAAAACTAAGTTGAGATAAAAAAATAAAGATAAAAAAGGCAAGCGCAGGCGTATATGCGCGTAAAGGATAAAACGCATTGGGCAACCGCAATCGGCAAAGGAGGTAAAAGCCATGTTAGAAAGAGTGATTGAGAGCCGTCTGAGGCAGGAAGCAAAGAAGCGCGGGGGCATGGCGCTGAAATTCGTATCGCCGGGCATGAATGGGGTGCCGGACCGCATCGTCCTCCTGCCGGGCGGGAAGATGGCATTTGTGGAACTGAAGGCTCCGGGGAAAGTGCCGCGGGCGCTGCAGGAAAAAAGGATGGGGCAGCTTAGGAAATTAGGCTTTTTGGTTTATGTGCTGGACGGCACAGAACGGATTGGAGGGATTTTGGATGAAATACAAGGCGCATGAGTACCAGCAGTATGCCACAGACTTTATACTGGAGCATCCGGTAAGCTGCCTGATACTGGATATGGGGCTTGGCAAGACAGTGATCACACTGACCGCCCTGTGGCTTCTGCTGTTTGATTATTTTGAGGTCAGCAGGATTCTGATCATCGCCCCGAAGCGTGTGGCGGAGAACACTTGGCCGGCGGAGATCACAAAATGGGAGCATCTGGCGGGGCTTGAATTTTCCATAGCGATGGGGACTGCGGAGCAGAGACGGGAGGCTCTTGAACGGAAAGCGGATATTTACATCATCGGGAGGGACAATGTGGCATGGCTTGTGGAGCAGTCATTATTTTCGTTTGACATGGTCGTGATTGATGAACTGTCCAGTTTCAAATCCCCGAAGTCGCAGAGGTTTAAGGCACTGAAGAAAGTAAGGCCGATGGCAAAGCGGGCGGTGGGACTGACAGGGACACCGGGGAATCCGATGGATCTGTGGGCGGAAATCGGAATTCTTGATATGGGGCAGAGGCTTGGAAGGTATATCGGCGGATACCGTGACCGTTTCTTCGTGCCGGATAAGAGGAACAGGGAGATCATTTATTCCTATAAGCCGAGGGAAGGCGCGGAGGAAAAAATCTATGAACTGATTTCCGATATCAGCATTTCCATGAAAGCGGCGGACCATCTGAAAATGCCGGAGCTGGTCAGCAGACGGGTAGAGGTCAGAATGTCGGAGAAGGAAAAAGCCCTCTATGACAAAATGGAGCAGGACATGGTTCTTCAGTTCGGTGAGGGGAAAGATATTGATGCGGTCAATGCCGCTTCCTTAAGCAATAAACTGCAGCAGATGGCAAACGGTGCGGTGTATGACGAATCCGGAAACGCGCAGACCATCCATGACAGGAAGCTGGATGCTCTGGAAGATCTGATCGAAGCCGCCAACGGCAGGCCGCTTCTCGTGGCTTATTGGTATAAGCATGACAGGGAGAGGATTTCCAAGCGTTTTCCAGTTCGGAGTATCGATACGAAAAAGGACATTGAGGACTGGAACGCCGGAAAGATACCTGTTGCACTGATCCATCCGGCATCGGCAGGTCATGGATTGAATCTGCAGGAGGGCGGGAGCTGTATCGTGTGGTTTTCACAGATATGGTCGCTAGAACTGTACCAGCAGTTAAACGCAAGGCTCTACAGGCAGGGGCAGAAACAGACTGTAGTCCTTCAGCATCTGGTCACGGAGGGGACAGTGGACGAGGATATCCTCCGGGCATTGGAGAAAAAGGATAATACGCAGGAAGCAATGATACATGCGGTCAGGGCAAGGATTGGAGGTGCGGCGGATGACGGCGGAAACGATGATGAAGGAATATAGGAGCCTGAAGAGGGAGCTGTCCGTGACCGGGTTCCAGCTCCAGAGGTTTGAGGGGATCAGCGAAAACGAGATGATCGAGTCCATGCTGTATTCCCACCACGAGGGTGAACGGGTGCAGACCAGCACGCTTTCCGATAAGACGGCGGGTATTGCGGTCAATTACAGGAAAATCATGGAACGGGAGAATGACGGGTGGTACCAGTATCTTTTCAACCGTTACCTGTACCTTTCGGAAGAGATTGATTTTTTTGAAAGAAGCGTGTCGGTGCTTTCCGGGCAGCTTCCGGGCGTGGTCATGGATTTAGTGGAAGGGGAACTGACATGGGAGAACATAGCGGCAAAGTACCATGTCAGCACTGCCATGATTGCAAAGTATAAAAAGAAAGCGGCGGTGGAACTGGAAAAGATGTATGGATTCAGGGATAAACAGGTGGAAGCCTATGTCTTAGGATAGGAGGGCGGCAGTTATGTGTATGCGCGGAGACATATTTTTTGTAGATTTTGGAGATCATGGCAATTCCCATAAGCAGAGCGGCATCCGTCCTGCTGTCATCGTAAGCAATAACAGGAATAACCGGAATTCCCCGGTGGTGACGGTAGTCCCGCTGTCGGCAAGGGTATGGAAAAAGAAGTACCTTCCTACCCACGTGCAGATACCGCTTAGTAAGAGCGTGGGGCTGGATAAGCCGAGTATGGCGCTGGCGGAACAGGTGGAAACACTGGATAAGGCCAAGCTGGGGGAGAAGATAGGGAAGATTACGGATGCCGTCCTTATGGATGCGATTACCGTGGCGCTTCAGATACAGATCGGGGTTTATGAAGAATACAATTAGGGGCAGTCAGGGATGGCTGTCCTTTTTCTGATATATGATTTTTCCGTCATCGGTAACAGTAAGGTTGAGGATATCCCCATCCTTTAAATTCAGTTTTTCTAATACCCATTTCGGAATGGTAATCTGCCCTCCGCTGAACAGCTTGGAGCAGGAAGCCTGCAGAGATTCACGTGTCACTCCCGGTATCAGCCCTTTGTCAATTGCATTATATATGGTATTCGGTGTCTGAGGTATATCTGAAAATCCCCGGCTGTTATCTTTTAGGAGATTAACAATTTTTTCCGGACTTAGGTGGTCGTTTAAAATAAGTGAAGCAATGTATTCGGCGAGTGTTTCGTTGGAGAGCTTATTTTCGGGACCGCCCTTTCCAAGATTACTTTCGCTTGCTTCCTGTGAATAATATGGATCATATTGGCTGTTGACTGTTCCGCGCTTCAATTCATTATAGATAGTAGCACGATGTACACCGAGAGCATTGGCGATTTCTATTACAGTATGTCCGTTCTCTTTCATGTTCTGTATTTGGATACGCTGTTCGAGCGATAAATGTTTAAATTGTCTGGCCATGAGTTAATAGTTCCTTTCTGGTAGGATACTGTCATTATAACACGGATTTGAAATTTCGTGTCCCCCTTTAGCGGAGGAATGGTTAGTCAAAGGTTAGTTAAGAGTTAGTTGTTTTGCATGGGATTCCGTGGTACGATTAAGCTGGCAAAAATGGATGGGAGCAGAGATGCTCCTATTTTTTTGCCTGCGGCAGCGGCTTTCCAATCCTTTCACGCTGCCGCGATACATAGAAGGGAGGTGGCGGAATGCCGAGAAAACCAAAGAAACCGTGTAAGCATCCCGGCTGTCCGAAGCTGACGGACGGGAATTACTGTGAGGAGCATGAAGCCTTGCACCGTGGGGAGCGGGAGAGCGCGGGGAAGCGCGGTTACAATAAGAAGTGGCAGAAGGCGAGGGCGAGGTATTTAAAAGAACATCCGCTGTGCGTGGAGTGCATGAAGAACGGCAGGGCTGTTACGGCAACCATCGTGGACCATATCACGCCGCACCGCGGCAATCCGATTCTCTTTTGGGATGAGGGGAACTGGCAGAGCCTCTGCAAGCCGTGCCATGATAAGAAAACGTGGAACGAGGACGCTAATCCCGTGTATCATTTCTGACGGGGGTGGGGGATTTGAAATCTCTACAGGGCGGCCTACGGAAGACCGATGGCCCCCTCTGCGTGAATTTTCGCAGAATTAAACAGGGGGGATAGGAAAGGCGGTCAAATATTTTCGCAAAATGGTTTTATTACATGACAAAAGGGAGTCTTTCTTTTGCCATATTATAAGGAAAATGTGGATTTTAAAGGTCAAAAAGCAGTGTAAAAAAGCTGTTTTTTGGCTTTTTATTGTGCAGGAAAGGAAGTGGGCAACGGATGACGGATGCACAGGCAAGGCAGATACAGGAAATGCGGATGAAGGGCAGCGGCTATAAGGCGATTGGTGCAGCCATCGGACTGTCCCGTGATATTGTAAGGAATTATTGCAAAAAACATAACCTCGCCGGATATGGCGCAGTGGTTTCCAAAAACAGGAAACTCATGGAGAACGGAAAAGAGGTATGCCATTTCTGCGGGAATGCGATTACGCAGCCGAAGACCGGAAGGCCGAGACGCTTCTGCTCAGAAAAATGCAGGAGAGAATGGTGGAAGGCGCACCCGGAGGCAATGAACAAAAGCGAATCAGCTTCCTATGAGCTGATCTGCCAGCATTGCGGAAAAACATTCATTTCCTACGGGAATAAGAACAGGAAGTACTGCAGCCGGGCGTGCTACATCCAGTACAGGTTTTTGAAGGAGGACGAAAATGAAATTCCAATGTTTTAAGATTGCCGACCTTATCCCGGCAGCGTACAATCCGAGGAAAAAGCTGAAACCCGGCGATAAGGAATATGAAAAGATAAAGAAGTCCATTCAGGAATTCGGCTATGTCGAGCCGATCATCATCAACGCAGACATGACCATTATCGGCGGACACCAACGGGCAACGGTGCTTTCTGATCTTGGGTATGACGAGGTGGAATGTATCGTTGTCGATATCGACAAGACGAAGGAGAAAGCGCTGAATGTCGCGCTGAATAAAATCACGGGCGAATGGAATAAGGAACTGCTGGCAGACCTTATCAAAGATCTGGAAAATTCGGACTTTGATGTAGCGGTTACAGGTTTTGAACCGCCGGAGATCGAGCAGCTTTTTAATTCCGTCCATGACAAGAAAGTCAGGGAAGATGACTTCGATATGGAGGCGGAACTGAAGAAGCCAGTCATGGCAAAATCCGGGGATGTGTGGCTGTTGGGGAAGCACCGTGTCGTATGCGGAGATTCCATCCTGCCGGAAACCTACGATGTGCTGATGGATGGACGGAAAGCCAACCTTGTCCTGACCGATCCGCCTTACAATGTAAATGTGGAGGAAGCCGCCGGGAAGATCAAAAATGACAATATGGCGGATGCGGATTTCTACCAGTTCCTTTTTGCGGCTTTTGTCAACATGGAACAGTCGATGGAGCAGGATGCTTCCATTTATGTATTCCATGCCGACACGGAAGGGCTGAACTTCCGCAAAGCGTTTAAGGATGCAGGATTCTATCTGTCCGGGTGCTGTATCTGGAAGAAAAACGCACTGGTGCTTGGACGGAGCCCATACCAATGGCAGCACGAGCCTTGCCTCTTCGGATGGAAGAAAGGCGGGAAACACCAATGGTACTCAGACCGGAAGCAGACTACGATTTGGGAATATGACCGCCCGAAGGCAAGCAAAGACCATCCGACCATGAAGCCTGTGGCGTTGATGTCATATCCGATCCAGAATTCCTGCATGAGCAACTGCATCGTGCTTGATCCGTTCCTCGGCTCCGGCTCCACGCTGATTGCCTGTGAGCAGACCGGCCGCATCTGCTATGGCATAGAGCTGGATGAGAAATTTGTGGACGTTATCGTCAACCGCTATATCGAGCAGAAAGGATCGGCGGGGGATGTATTCCTCATCAGAGATGGGGAGAAAATTTCATACGGGGATTTTATTAGGGGAGGTACCAGCCATGCGGCAGATGACCTTCCTTGATTTGTGTTCGGGAATCGGCGGCTTCCGGCTCGGCCTTGAGCGGGCCGGGCATAAATGCATCGGTTACTGTGAATATGATAAATTTGCGAGGGCTTCCTATGAAGCCATGTATGACACGGAAGGAGAATGGAAAGCGGATGATGTCACAAAACTTAAAAGCGGAGATATCCCCGATGCGGATGTCTGGTGTTTCGGATTCCCCTGCCAAGACATCTCCGTTGCGGGAAAACAGAGGGGACTGGTCGGAAAAAGAAGTGGAATATATTACAACATTATTGACCTCCTCAAAGGCAAAGAAGAAAGTGCTAAACCCACATACCTTCTCGTTGAAAACGTTAAGAACCTATTATCGATTAATGCAGGATTCGATTTTGCCTCCGTTCTCTCTGAAATGGACCAAGCAGGGTATGACTGTCGGTGGGCGGTGCTTAATTCCAAAAATTTTGGGGTGCCGCAGAACAGAGAGCGCGTGTTCATTATCGCAAATCTTAGAAGCAGAGGTGGACGGGAAATATTACCTCTCACCGGAGAAAACGCAGCAGCTCTTGTCAAACTTGTAGACGGGATGCAGGGGTACCGCATTTACAGCACGGAGGGCATTTCGGCAACACTTGTCGGGAACGCCGGGGGTATCGGGGCGAAGACCGGGCTTTATTTTATCGACCAGTCCAATACAGCGCCGAAGGTTACGGATACCGCAAGGTATACTGCCGGGATGGTCAACCATACAGCCATGAATTCCGCTGTGCTGGAAGTGCATCCGGTGCTTACACCGGAACGGATGGAGAAACGGCAGAACGGAAGGCGGATGAAGGAGGACGGGGAGCCGATGTTTACCCTGACTTCTCAGGACAGGCACGGCGTGTATATCTGTGAAAAGGCAGATAGCCGGGAAGGTTCAGGGAAGAAAGGGACACTGCTGAAGGGAGGACGAATCCGGCGGCTTACGCCGAGGGAGTGCTTCCGGCTGCAGGGTTTTCCCGATGAGCTGTATGAAAAAGCGGCGGCGGTCAATTCGGACGCCCAGCTTTACAAGCAGGCTGGAAATGCGGTAACGGCAACGGTGGCGTATGCTGTCGCAATGTCCCTGCCGGAATCACGGGAGACGGATATTTTCTGATAATATCCGAAGTATCCGCTTGACTATTTGGGGCTTTAGAGTGATCTGGTCATGAAAGTATTTTCACAGTATCGTATGAAACGGCTCCCCAGGGATTTCGCAGACT
>QXXL01000510.1 GCA_009911505.1 Lachnospiraceae bacterium
AGTAATGGAGCGCGTTTCAGCCCTTAAAGATTTCTACTGGATTTTAAGAAAACACCTCGTTCTAAAGTCAAGGGTTTTAAGGCTTGGTGGGGTTCATCACGGCGGGTGGTGGGCCCCGCTTTTTCGTGTTTTTTGATGCCGCTGATAGGATGGCGATAGGGGAAAAAATTGTACTATCAGGCAAAAGTATACTTTCACGCAAAAGTCGGGGGTTTCCGTGATAGTATAAAACGGAAAGGTAAAAGGGTGTAGGATATTGGCGGTTTTGGCTGAAAGGTGTATTAGTTTGACGGAAAATGCTGTCGATAAACGGGGGATATGATACAAACACGGAAACTGCATGGAGTTTCCGTGTTTGTATGAAGTTTCCGTGATAATATGGGGTTTTGCGTGATAGTATATAGAGAAAAATTGAAAAATGATGGTGGGAGGAAAAGGGTTGTTCGAGAGCTCTTTTTTCTTTTGGGTATTTCTGATCCACTTCCACTATTTCTAAAAATGACGGTGCTTTTTATATTTTTTTGAGCTAAAATAAAAAAAGTATTTTTCTCTGCAACCAAATCTGAATTTTTACGGGATATACAATGAAGGGCATAACAGCCAGGGAGGTGAGGGAGACCATGCAGGATGACAGAATTGTTGAATTATACTGGAAACGCAATGAGGCGGCAATCCAGCACACAGACCAGAAATATGGGCGTTACCTGATGAAATTATCGTATAACATTCTCGCTGATTGGGAGGACAGCAAAGAGAGCGTAAATGACACTTATTTAAGTGCATGGAAATCCATGCCCCCGCACAGGCCAAGTGTTCTTTTAACATACCTTTGTAAGATTACGAGGCAGATATCAATCGATGTTTTCCGAAAAAGGAACAGTGCGAAAAGGCAGGCATCAGAATATGCGCTGTCTATATCTGAATTGGAGGACTGCGTTTCTGCCGGAAACACAACAGAACAGGATGTTGACCTGCACCTTCTGGCAAAGGCTATTCAGGATTATCTTGCAGAATTACGGTAGTGTAAAGTAGCCTATGAAAAACTGGAGTCAAAAAAATAGGCTCCATTAGAACTTTGATAATTGTAGATACGA
>QXXL01000511.1 GCA_009911505.1 Lachnospiraceae bacterium
TAACGCAAAATCGGGGAGCGCAGCAAAGATTACGCTGGAAAAATTTGATGATTTATTCGGCGGGAGTGCCGCACAGGAAAGCGGCGTTGAACAGATTATCAATGCGCCGCTGGCAGAGCTTTATACGTTCAAAGACCACCCGTTCCGGGTGGAAGATGACGAGAAGATGGAGGAAACAACAGAGAGTATCCGGCAGTATGGGGTGCTTGTGCCAGGGATTGCAAGACCGAGGGCAGGCGGCGGCTATGAAATCATAGCCGGACACCGCCGCAGGCGTGGCTCGGAGCTTGCCGGAAAGACGGAAATGCCTGTGATTGTCCGCAATTACACCGATGATGAAGCTACAATTAT
>QXXL01000512.1 GCA_009911505.1 Lachnospiraceae bacterium
TGCCGGGGAGAACGCCAAAAAGGTTCAGCGGTATATCTGGCTCTCCCGCCTGTCCGATGAACTCCTTGTTATGGTGGATAATAAAAAGCTCGGCTTCTCACAGGGCGTGGATATTTCCTTTCTGACGGAAGAAGCGCAGCAGTGGGTACAGGTTACTATTGAGGAAAAGGGCTGTAACGTCAGCATGGTGCAGTCGGCAAAAATCAAGGAATATGGCAAGACCGGGGAGCTTACCCTTGCAATGGTGCGCCTGATACTGACGGAGGAAAAGCCGAAGGAACGGAAAGTGACACTGAAAGCGGATAAAATCAGCGAATATTTTGCGGAGGACTGCAGCAGTGAGGAAATAGAGGGCATCATCATTCAGCTATTGGATGAATGGAAGAAAAGACAATAGGAAGGAGGGCGGGCAGAATGGATGGCGGTTTGAAATTCGATTACTATTACGGTGCGGAAGCGGAACAGTTTTCCTTTTACAGAGTG
>QXXL01000513.1 GCA_009911505.1 Lachnospiraceae bacterium
CCCTCCTTTTCTGCGGCTGTATACGCATTGGGGGCATCCATGATGCGCCCCAAATTTGGATGCGCATCATGCCGCAATGTTTACTTGGTTTTGGTGTTACTTTTCTCTAAAATCCTCCTTCCCCAGAATGCTTCCTGTATTATTCTCTCTTGGCACAGAGCCGGCTTTTTCTTGGGAATTGTCTGCCGGGCGGTATTTTTTCTGTATTTCCGCCGTCAGCTTACGGTATTCCGCGTTAGTAACCAGCCCGCGCTTATAAAGGCAGCTGGCGATGGCAAGCATCGCGCCGCGTTGTTTTATCTGCTCAAACTGCGCTTTGTCCATTACGGCAACCCCTCCCCATAGCGGCTGAGGCGGTAACTCTCCCGGCCGCAATACTTTTTTCTGCGGTTACCAAAGCTGATAAACTCCTTGCCGCAGCAGTAGCAGGTTAAGCGGTATGGCTTGCGGCTTCGGGTTTTGTTCCACCATGCAGTACGGCATTCCGTAGAACAGAAAGTTTTCTGCTTTTTACCCGGGATCTGTAAAAGCGGCCGTCCGCAATTTTTACATACATGCGAATCTGTCTCTTCTGCAGGCAAAGTATGTATGTTACTGCGATGGCAGATGGATTTTACCGTGTTAGGAGAAAGTGATAATAGTTTCGCAATCTCCGTAAACGACTCCCCCTGCTGGCGCAGCATCAGGATTGTCTGTTTGGTTTTTGCCTCTATCATGCCGCCTCCTTTTCTGCCCTTGTCGCCGCCACAGCCGCCTCATGTGCGGCTTTGAGGCGGAGGCCGAGGGCGTGTACCACATTTACTGTTACAGCGTTTCCAGCTTGTTTGTAGGCCTGGGTGTCGGAATCGACAGCGAGCAGTTTATCAATCTGTGTTTCCGAGAATCCCTGTAGCCGGAAGCATTCCCGTGGTGTAAGACGGCGGATTCTCAGAGATGGTGTGACGACACCCTGCGAGCTGCCAGTGTCAAGCGTGTGCGCAATTTTACTCCCCACCCGTCCCCGGCGGGTATTCTGGGCGGCAAAACCTAAATCTACCGAGTCGCCGGGATGTGCCTCCTTGCAACCACATTTGGTTGCTTC
>QXXL01000514.1 GCA_009911505.1 Lachnospiraceae bacterium
TTAGAAATGATAAGTACGGGTCGTATGCCGCCCTGCTCCGAACCGACAACGGGATTAAGCTCTGCGTAGTAGATGTCACCACGCCTAATTGTCCTTTCCATATTCTTTAGAACCTCCTATCTGAATTTAGGCAGAAATACCCTGCCTATGTAACAGCCAGACACAAGGAAGTATTTAAAGTCGGAAGCACATAAAACAAGCCCTGTTCCGATAGACCGCCCTGCATCTGGCATTATGATAAAAGGCATTTTCTATTTGTCCCCGACACCCCGAAAATGCTGATGCGTGATAACGCAAAGGGAAGTCACCAAACGGTCAGCAGCAAACTGACGCCACGGGAGTTACACCCCAACTGTCGGTCTGACAGAGCCGCCCCCATTGCCTGCGGCGGATTGGTTACCGCTCGGACTGTGGCTGGACG
>QXXL01000515.1 GCA_009911505.1 Lachnospiraceae bacterium
ATCCTCTTTGTGGGTCATGGCGGAATCGGGAGCTGCCCGATATTTTCAGTCGATAATTTTCGCTTACTGCCTTTCGGCGGGTCATGGCGTATCGCTGCACACGCTTACACTTATTACAGCCACAAAGAGAATGTATTTGGTGAATGGGTATTCGGTTTTCAAAGAGCCGTCCCGTTTTTGCCATAACGGAAAACAGGTGAAAGGGTTTTTAAGCCCCTTCACCTGTTTGCTCACTCAACTGCCACAACACAAGGCAATTATTTCATAAATTTTTTTATCGCCTTTAATGCCGCTTTTATGGAACACTGGACAGCTTGATATTTGCAGCCCTCCAGCTTCGCAATCTGCTCATAGGTCAGCTCCCCGAAAAAATAAAGCTTCAGCCTGCGCCGCTGCACTTCGGGAAGTTTGGAAACCGCCCTATGTAGCTGCTCGTATTCGATGCTCTCTGAAACAATATCCTCAATCCGTTCTGCCTTATAAAAAGCTCTGTCATTCAGCGT
>QXXL01000516.1 GCA_009911505.1 Lachnospiraceae bacterium
ACCTTGTATGCATGGATGAAAGCTGCAAGGGAGGGGCGGCTGGATGTCGGCTCCGGTTCACATACCCCTCAGACGGCCATGAACCTGGCGGAAGAGCTTACACTCCTGCGCAGACAAGTCATGGAACAGGAAAAAGAAATCCGCCGTTTAAAGGAAGAAAACGATTTCCTTGAGGAAGCAAGCGCTTTTTTCGCCGCCAGCCGTCGGAAGTCTGCAAGGGGCAGAGAATGATGTTTATTGCCTTAAAAACTGAGGGCGGCGTTATCAAAGGAAAGATTTCTTTCTACTGCCGGATGTTAAATGTGACGCGGCAGGGATTTTATAAATATCTTGCAAACAAAGGCCGTCCGTGGAAATATCAGGATCTGGCCGACGCCATGCGGGAAATTGCGGCCGAAGATGAATGCAATGACACTTATGGGAGAATCCGCATGTATCAGGCGCTTTTGTTGAAACAGCCGGAAGGCATCCACATACCCGGAGAGCGGACGGTTTACCGCGTCATGGAGGAAACCGGGCTCAGCCACCGCCCGAAGCGCAGGCCAAACGGGATCACAAAAGCTGGCCGTGAGGCGCGCAAATCCGATGACCTGCTGAAACGGGACTTTACGTCCGAAGAACCATTAAAAAAATGCATAACGGACATAACCGAAATCAAAGCAAAGGACGGGAAACTCTACGTGTCCGCCATATTTGACTGTTTTGACGCCGCAGTCCTGGGGCTGGCAATGGACACGAATATGAAAGCGGCCCTGTGCAGACAGACGCTTGAGAACGCTGTCCGCTCCTATCCGGCACTCCGGGAAGCCGTGATCCATTCAGACCGCGGGGCACAGTACACCAGCGGAACCTATCGTGAAGCTGTCCATAAATACGGAATTCTTCAAAGCATGAACAGTGCGGGAGGACGATGCCATGACAATGCACGATGCGAGAGCATGTGGGCGCGGATGAAAGAGGAACTCCTCTACGGACGTTATCA
>QXXL01000517.1 GCA_009911505.1 Lachnospiraceae bacterium
GCCCTTACTTTAAAATAATAGGCGGTTTTCTTTTTCAGCTTCTTATTTTTATAAGATGTCTTGCTGCCGCCTTTTACAGTGGCAGCTTTCCTGTAGCCGGATTTCTTCTTTTTAGAGCGGGCGATTTCATACCCATCCGCATTGCTTACTTTTTTCCACGATATTTTAACGCTGGAAGGGGAAGCCTTTTTCGCTTTCACGCCTTTTGGGGCGGGTGGCTTGACCGTGACGGTACATTGGGCCGTGGTTTCGCTCCCATCCGTGGCTTTTATGTATATGACGGCTTTCCCTGCCCGTCTGCCTGTTACAACGCCGTTACTGTCCACGGCTGCAATCTGGTTATTGCCTGACACATAAAAGACTTTCTTATTGGCGGCATTGGCTGGCGTTATGGCTGGCTTGATGGAAAACTTCTTATTTACCCCGATTGTCTTTCTGTTTACGTTCAGGGATATCCCGGTTACTTTGACGGGAAGGACGGAAACGGTAAAAAAGGCTTTCGCCCTGTTCCGGTCGTTGGCTGTGGCGGTAATCCGTGCCAGACCTGCTTTCTTGGCGGTTATGACGCCGTTTGTGGATATGGCGGCAACGCTTTCATTGCTGGAAACATAGGTGATGGATTTATCCGTTGCATTAGCTGGGGATATGGCTGGGTTTAGCGTGTAAGTCTGCCCCGGCATTAAATCCACAAAATCGGGGGTCAGTTTGATGGAGGTTACCAAAATGTCACTGCTGTCATCCCCATCTAAAAGACGGTATTTAAAATTCCCATTGGCAGCATACTCATGCGCGAATGAATTTCTAAAACAACAAATAGTAAGCTTATCGTTCTCAGCAAATGCATTTATCCCTATGTTTGTAACGCTGCTTGGAATTATGATGCTTTCTAATGAACATCGAAAAAACGCATTGCCTTCTATACAGGTTACGCTGTCCGGTATCGTTACGTTTTTTAATGCAGTCC
>QXXL01000518.1 GCA_009911505.1 Lachnospiraceae bacterium
TGGGATGCATTCAACCAAATTGCACAGCCATTGGCTATTAATCAACGCATTCTTGTTGCAGAAACGGTATTAGGAAAAAGGTTTTTGAAAGTCAGGAGCGGATTGATTTACTGGGCATATGATATAGGGCAGAAAGGGATTGCTATTTTGCTGATGGATCAGGTATTGAAATACTTAAACATTGGCGAAACAGAGGATCCGGAATTGAGCAGGAGG
>QXXL01000519.1 GCA_009911505.1 Lachnospiraceae bacterium
GAAAACGTAAGCGTTGTTTAAAAGACATAGAATAATTAGGGAGAATTTATGTCAAGTGAAAGTGTGAAGCGTGATTTGGGCTTTACACTTTTTTAGATTTATTTTATTAAAAAAAGGAGAAATAAATAAAATCCGTTAAAAGTGTTATATAACCATATGAGGAGCTATGCTGGTTTGAAAATGAATTAGGGACTACTCTGTTTATACATGAAATTTGTATAAATAGAGGAGGTGTTATTTATGTTTTTTGACGAACTTGCAGCATGGATTATGGAAAGTATTATTTTTAGAAAATAATCCATTCAAAAATCTTGCTTGGGTGTTCATTTTAATGAAAGATAAAATGAAAATCCAAAATACTATAAAACTACATAAGAGAAAAATACAAGGACACTAAAATGACAACAGATGAAGCAAAAGAGCTTTATTTGAAATCCGATTGCTCATATTTTATAATGTGTACTTATCATTATTCCAGTTACATGGAATACAGGCAGCTTGGCCTGCCAAAAGAA
>QXXL01000520.1 GCA_009911505.1 Lachnospiraceae bacterium
ACGCCGCCAAAGACGGGGGCAGGAACGACAGCAGAAAGAACCGGCAAAAATGAACACCGAAACGATACCGAAACACAACAATTTCACAGGGCATAGTCTGCCCTGCCCGTAATACCAAGGGGGATTTTGGGGCGGCTCTACGTCTATATTTCCCCTGAAAACCGCCCCGAAACGATACACAAAAAACCACTACCCGCCCATTCCGGCTGTTACTGCTAAATCGGGCGGTTTTTTATGAAGGAGGCACTATGCCGAGAATGTCAAAAAAGTTGAAGAAAGAGCTTGCTTTCTTCCTGAACGACCGGGGGCGCAGAAGCTACAACGGACTTTGCCGGAAATGCCAGCATGGATGTAAGCAGAGTTTCCGGGCTGTCATTATCGACTGCCCACGCTATCTATCCAAACGAGCCAAAAGGAGGACACCACCCAATGAATTATGAATTTATGATAACCGGAACACCCCTGCCTCCCTGTATGCCGCTCCCAAGAGCGACACTCCGCCTGCCGGTCAGCAATACGGCAAAGGTCATGTATGCCCGCCTGCTGGATAAAATCCTGACAAGGGGAACCGAGGACTGCAACGGGATTCTGTTTATCCGTTTCCCCATCATGGAGATAGCGGCGGCACTCTCCCGAAGCCCCCAGACCTGCAAGCGTTCCCTGAACGAGCTGGAACAGGCCGGGATGATAATGCGTGTCCGTCAGGGCATCGGAGAGGTCAGCCATATGTATATCCTGCTCCCGAAGGAGGACGCTGCCCATGAATGAGAAGCTGGAAAAACTGAATCAGGAGATTGAAAAGACCGAAGCAAGGCTGCGGCGGGCGCAGAGAGAGTGTCAGATTATGTGTGTAAGTTCTCTGGACTGCCATAATAAATTTTATCAAAATGCCAGAAGCCCGTAAAG
>QXXL01000095.1 GCA_009911505.1 Lachnospiraceae bacterium
CAACGTCCATATGATCCCCTCCGCCCGGTGGTCTGTATTGACGAAACAAGTAAACAGCTTATAAAGGAGGAACGCATCCCCTGTGGGCCGGGGACCCACTGAAAAAGTCGATTCCGTATATGTCCGGAATGGGGTTGCGAATGTATTCATGATTGCAGAACCGCTTGCCGGCAGGCGTGAAACGGTTGTCACAGAAACACGGAATGCCGTGGATTTTGCACAAATACTAAAA
>QXXL01000096.1 GCA_009911505.1 Lachnospiraceae bacterium
AGAAGAAGCACGCCGGCTGAATGAAAATTAAAAATACTTCCTTTTGTTATCAAATGTCTGATTCCCTTATATCCAGGGTCATTTGCATGATCTACATGTTGTCTTCTCCCGGAGAGAATCCGACAGCTTCCATTCCTTTTTGGAGGATCTTAAGCCATGCCTGGCAAACTGGAATTAGTCACGTTTCCCTCTCTGGTAAAAACCAAAACATATCATAGTCCAAATTCCCGGCACAACCGCATATCCGGCATTTACTTGCCCATGGTTTATAAGAACATATCCACCGCCTACAAATGTCAAAACTAAAAAAATAATACCAAAAATCAACGCTGCTTTTTTCATCAACACTAACCTCATTGAAAAACTTTATTATAAGATTCCCCAATACAATGGAAAGCTGGGAATACCTGCCTTGCCTCGTCAGGTTACTTCTGCATTTTCTTTTTGATAAGCATGGAAATCAGCATGGCTGCTATCCCCAATGCAAGATAAACTGCCGCATACAGGATAAATGCCGTTTCCCCCATGTCAAAGAATATCCATGTACCTATAAGGAACAGCGCAGCCGAAATAACCGGAAGGCTCCATAAATGCCGGATGTCTTTTCCCGCAAATGCTCCGATTATCACGGAATATAATGGATTGACTGCAAAAAACAAAAGAAAACATACTGCCATTCCTGCATCGTCTTTTACGAAAGTAACCGCAAGCCACGGAAACGCCAGCATAACTACTGCCGAAGCCGCCATCCATAAAATAATGCCCTGTTTCATGTTATACCTCCCCCAAAAGCTGTTTTAATTATTCCCCGATCCGCCGGAAAATCAAAGATGCTTGCCCTATCTTGTCAAGCTGTAACCTATGGGTGATTTACGTCCTATAACTGTTCCAGCTTCTCCAAAAACGCCCTGTAAAATTCCCCTTCTTTGATACGGGCCTGCTGTACCTCTATGCTCCTGGGCGTATATACTACGGGATGCTCCAAATCGTACAGCGCCTTTTTCGTTGCCTGGATTGCAGATTCCACTGTGCTTCCAAGGATGTCAAAATTCTCTGTTTCACCCTTAAGCTGTTTATTAAGCCGCTGCACCATCATCTGCGATATGTGGCTCATCATTCCGTTGCCACGGATTCCCATGCCATTCGCATTTACTTCTTTCGCCGCATCCATCCACGCATCCTTCACTTCCTGCGGGGCACCCCGTCCGACCATCTCAAAGGCTTTCTCGTCCTGGTCACCTGCTTTCCCCTGCGCCGCCTTTTCTTCCACCGTTTCCATGAATCCCACCGTTCCGGGCTCCGCACTTCTTCCCGTTTTCCTTGCCGTATATCCTGTCAGCGGATATCCCGCTGTCCCTATTCCATTAACGCTCATCTCCAAATGTCCTCCATTTTTTTTATTGCAGCCCCTCAGTCGCTCAGAGCCGCATCCGCTCCCTTATAAAGTCCGAGCAGTTACTCTCGACAAAGGCGCGTGGTTTTTGCGCCTCTGTCGGAAAAAATAATATTTACGCCTTTAAATCGAAACCTGTTACTGTCGGTGCTGTAGACATGGCACTGTTACCCATACCAATTTTACTTATCAAATTCTCTGTAACTTTTCCCATATCTGTTCCCATTACAGTAATATCATACTGCCTGCCGTCTTTCTTTTCTTCCAGCTTTTCCTGCTCGGCCTTCTTTTCCTTATTCTTTTCAAGCAGCTTTTCCCATTCCTCTTTACGCTCTTTGTTTCTGGCTATCGCCTTCTCAACCATTTTCTTGGATTCCTCCGTGCCGGGGTCAGCCTCAAAAACACCTACGCACTTTGTCGTAATACAGTCCTCGCTGTCTATGCTGATTTCCAGACTGACCAGCCTCGCCCCATTTTTAGCAGAATTTTCACATATCTTATTGATACAGTCCGGCATTTGGGAAAGCGTATTCTCCAGCCATTCAGCCGTTTTGGGATTGGATGCCGCCTTTGAAAGCAGACTGGAATTGATTGACACGGAACTGTCCTTTGTCGGTGTCAGACAGGCATATTTATTATTCAGATATTCTGAATATTCCCTCCTGCTCCCATATGTGCTTTTCTTCTCCGTTTCCTTTCTTGATGCCTTTGCCTGCATTTCTTTTTCTGCATTAGCCTGTTCCACATTGTTGTAATTGTTTGTAATCTCCATTGCCATAATATCGTACTCCTTAAAAATCTTACTTGCGCCTCCCCTGTCAATCATAGCCACCATGCCCATAATGTTTATTCACCGGGCATTGCTGTCCAGAGAGTATGTTTCTTCAATCCGCACTCCCTTTATGCGGTTTCGCTGAAATGATCTCCTCCTGCACGTTGGTTTCATCCGAAACTCCGTTCAGTTCATCTTCGTCAAGCTGAGGCTCCACCGCTATCGGGTCATCATCATAGACCGCCGAGCCGTCATCCTCAATCTGATGCACGGCATCCGGGGCAGGGCTTCCCTGTGTGGTGCATCCGCTGATTGCGGGAATCATCATTGCCGTAATGAGTAATGCCGATATTCTGAACACACGCATTTTTCATATCCTCCGTCATAAATTGATGTAACTTAGCCATCTGTTGATAATACGAACCGACCCTCAAAAAAGTTTCATTCCTCTTATCTGCGGCGGCCCCTCTGTCATTCAGGACCGCCCATGCCCTCCTTATGGTAAGTCCGGGCATGATCTTCCTTACTTCAAAATGTCCGCCGCCTCATATGCTGCATCCATATCTTCCTAATAAGTCTAGACAGCCTCATATCAGATTAAGCCATTATCCGCCATGACGAAATTTGCTTCATAAGCGGCATTTGCTGTTGCCGCAGCCCCCGGTTTTGCCAGAACGGAATTAGAATATACGGCCTCTTTTGCCCACTGTGACATCAGCCGCCTGTGTGCATCGCTTTTTTCCATCGCCGCCTTCGCATTGGCTTCTTCCTGCACACGTTTCTTTTCCTGCTCCTTTTTTATCTGCGTCTCCGTCCGTTTTTTCTGCTCTGTCCTGCGCTCCCAAAAACTGTCTTTTGCCTTGCCGTCAAACAGGCTTTTCCCACTTCCATTCTGGTAGCCTGCACTCCACATCTCTGCGTGGCACTCCTCTTTTGTTGCCCCGTAATAGATGGTGGAATAAGCCCCTCCGCAGACGCCTGCCCATCTGTCCGGCTGCGCCCATCCTGTCCGCAGGTCATTCAACACCCACGTCTCATACTCCGGGTCATTCTTCATCGCCTCAAACCCTGCTTCTGAAATATGGATGGAAATATTCTCCGACATACGGGTCGGGTGCATGGGAATCTGTGAAATCTTTTCATGGATATACTGCTTATACTCATCCATCGTCATATCCTTTGTTGAAACAGTTCCGGCCTTTCCCGTTTCTGTTGCAGTTGTGCTTTTTTCCGCCACCCTGTCACAAAAAGACGGGTTTTCAGCCTTGCCGCCCTTTGCCTCATTGTTTTTCAAAAAATTGCTGTACGTCCTTGTCATGTAGTTTACATTGATCGTGTTATTCATAGTTGTTCCTTTCCTGTAACAGCACTGTTACACTGAACTCATTTTTCTTAACTTTAATGTCCACATTTCCCAGGTATTTCGCAGCCTCGCGCCTGACATTCGATAAGCCTATGCCATGCAGCGGAGCCGGGCCTCCTAAACTTTCCGGCGCTTTCGTGGAAACCGGAAGATTTGTGCTTTTATCAAATACCACCTCCCCCTCAAAGGAATTTTTTACAGATATGAGGAAAAATCTGTTTTTCCTGCTGCCGGAAAGGGAGATATACTTTTCTCCCGACGTCTCCCACAGGCTTCCAGCGCATTCTGCAGCAGGTTATTTACAATGATCGCAATGTCATACGCATTATACCTGTCTGATGCCGGATACACGAAATCAGACCTAAACCGTATGCCCCGTTTTTCTGCGGCTTTCTGCTTGTCATTCACGATTACATCCGTAACAGCATTCCCTGTCTTAACGGACATCTCAAACACATCCATGCTTTCGTCCATCCGGGCAATATACTGTTCCATTTCCTCATAACTGCCGCTCCCCGCCAGTCCTTTTATATTTGTGAGATGGTTTTTCATCTCATGCTTCATCCGGCGTATCCCGTCATAGAACTGCTCCACTTCCCCTATCCGTTCCCTTATGGCCGCAAGCTGCTGCTGTTCCACGAAATACTTCTTTTTCTCCTCCTGCAGCCCTACCATTTCCCGCCATGATGCCACCGTGACCACCATGCCTGCATAAAACAGGGCTGCTATCAGCGGCACCAGCCCGATAAATGCAGGGTACTGGTCATAAAGCGAGAAAAACACATTTTCCTTAACGGTAAAGAGCAGGCGGAAAATGATATTCCCAAACATAACGCCCACAACAGGTGTCAGGCATAAATAACATAGTTCTTTTGTATGCAGTTCCGGCGGCCCCTTTTCCAGTTTTTTACTTAAGAACAGCAGCATGACAGAAAGCAGTATGATCCTATGTATCATGAATGCGGAATACCCTGCTGCGACATTACGGTATATCATATTTTCATTGTCCAGCCCCTGCAGTTCTTCCTCCAGCCTGCCAATCTTCTCGTAATATTCCAGCTCCCCATCTTTGAGGTACAGCACCACCTTATGGTTGCGGCTCTCAATATAATTAATGTCTTGGATCGGTACAGCCCTGTTTTCACTCCCATACTGGATGACCAGCATTTTCTTTTTCTGTTCCGCCTCAAATATGATCTGCGCCGCCCGGCCAAAAACCTCGGCAAATCTCTGTTCATCAATAGGTTTCAGGAGATATTGGAATGCCCATACATCAAAAGCGTCATAGACATATTTTTCATATCCCGTAACAAAAATAATTACCGGCTGACGTTCCAGCTCCATGCCCCTTATCCGTCTTGCCAGTTCCATCCCGTCCATACCGGAGCCGTCTCCAGCAAGCTCTATATCTAAGAACAGCAGGTCATGCTCCGTTTGATCCAGCAAGTATTCGTCCGCAGATACATACTCTGCAATTTCACACTCCACCCCCTGCTTCCTGACCAGAGAGGCTAAGTAAGCCCTTATATTCTTTTCACAATCACAGATTGCAATTTTTATAAAATCCACCTCCTCCGGCTCTCACTTTTTATATCGTAAAAAATGGGAAATAGTCTAACGCCGATAGCGTAAATTCTTTTCCCTCCATCACGCCAAAACGCCAAATGCTATTTATCCATTCGTCCGATATAGGGGCGGCTACCCCATGGGCGCGAACTTAAGCCAAAAACATAAATGACAGAGCGTAACAGCATTGATACAGGAAGTATAGCATATAAAAAATTCATGACAAACTCTCTTTTTCATGTAAAATAGTTTTGCGACAAACATTTACTGAAAAGAGGGTTGTCATGAATTCACAAAAAGATTCTACCAAATATGATGTAAACATTCAAGAGGCTTTCCATAACTGGAACAGGAAAATCCTTCCACACCTTCCCGATCATATGGATGAAATGGCATACCGGTCCGGAATTCTGCAGCGCAAACGGGGTATCCATTCTGCTGTTGATCTCCTTAAAGTGCTTTTCCTTTATGCCAGCTCAAAATTTTCTTTCCGTATCCTGGCTGCGGCTGCCTGTGCGCTTGAAATCTCCGGTATTTCGGATACACTAAAGTGTTATCCGCAAATTTTATGCGGTTGAAAAAGGACAAAGTTTTTTGGATTGGCTTAGTTTTTATGTTTTCAGCAGGCATATTTTTCCCTGTCATGCGATACATGGATATGAAACAGACAGGCACAATCAATCCGATAGATAATGCATTTTTGGGATGTGTCTTGTTTATTGGCATTATAATGGCGGTATTTTGCAGCTTATTTATTGGTACAGAATACAGTGATGGTACTATCCGAAACAAAGTAATCGTTGGGCAAAATCGAAACTCAATTTATTTGGCAAATTTTGTTACTTGTGTGGTTGTGAGCCTTATTATGTGTATCGCATTCTTTGTTCCTTATCTTTGTATAGGTATTCCTCTGCTAGGCTTTTTTATTATGACTACAAAAATAGTTATATTATTTATATTGACAGCATTTCTGCTTGCTATTGCATTTTCGTCTATTTATACTTTGATTTCGATGTTAAATCATAGCAAGGCGATAACTGCTGTTATATGTATTCTTTTAGCCTTTTTGCTCCTATTTGTGGGAGGACAATTAAATAAAATGTTAAATGAACCTGAAATGAATATGAGTGTGGTTATGAGTGAAAACGGACAAGAATATAAAGAAATACCAAATCCGCATTATTTGAATGAGGGAGAACGGAAAATAGTTCAGTTTGTTTACGATTTTATTCCCGGCGGACAGGTAATTCAATGTATGTTATTGGAAGCTACAAATCTGCCGTTGTTACCTCTCTATTCGTTTATCATTATTTTATTAACCACAGGTATAGGCTTACTTTGTTTTAAGAAAAAAGATTTAAATTAAGGAGTATGTTATGGAAATATGGTTATGGGTATCTATCGGCATTTTGATTGCAATTATCATTTCTTTATTAGTAAAAATGCATATTTTACAAAAGTCAGTAAAGGAAATTGAAATTGCCGTTTGTCGATAGGCTCGTAACCGATACGAATGTTTTGATTGATATTTCCAGCAGCGATAAGAATGTATGTCGTTTGCCGAATACTGTCAACGGACAGCTTCGCAAACTCCGTATGGAACGGCGCCGATCTCAGCAAGGCGATTTGGAGTTGAAAAATGCAGTTACAAATATTTCACATGATTTACGGACACCGCTTATTTGTGGGTGCTACAGCATAAGGTTTTTCAACCTCCGAGCCATTTGAAGAGTTAGACGTACAACCAACCAATGCAAGATATTCTGTTACTTCATTCGTCACTCCGTTACTGCCAGCCGTTTTAATACAAGGCACTCTCTACACCTTATTGGTGATATGCAACCATTGCTTCATTTCTTGCTCATATCCCAATATGGCTGCATATTTATGCTTTCATATCAAAAGAGGGCTTCTCCTCCAGATAGTCTGGCAGTTCTGCCCCTACATTGTTCTTAACAGAACGATACTCCGTCCAATAGATAGAATAAAATTCATTCTTTTTGGCAAGTTCTGCTGGTGTCATTTCATAACCCCACCCATTGCCTGTGTTAGACAGGGCTTTAACACCCTGACATTCAATAACAGCACCATAACCGCCCGTTGTTAAAATCGGACAAGTCAACGTGCCGCCACCTGTCAATGCATACCTTTTTTCAGCAAAACTGCTTCCCCTGCCATCAGCCGCCTCCAAAAAATCCAATAATGTCAATTCTCCAATCCCTCTACATTTAGGGTTATTATTTTGATTTTTCATAGCATTTTTAGCCTGTTGATATAACATCTTCCTGTCCGGTGCAACATCAGATAAATATTCTGCCCTTAACTGGAGAACCTGCATGGAAATATATTCTGATTCTGTTTTATTTGTTGACAGAGCTGCCTTTTTTGCCAGTTCCTTGATTTCACTGGTAAACTCCGCCTTCGATTTGTCAGATTTCCCTGCTGACGGGATATAAGACCAGTTCGGCTCTCCCTTCCTGGTTGTTGCAATGGTAGCATCCTTTATGCTGCTAACAGAGCCACTTACTGATACGTTCATGAAATCCACCTCCCCAATAAACAACCTTTACACTCCTGTTATCTCTCACATATTGAAAAGCGTGCTGCAATCGCAAATTTATATGAAACGTAGTACGCCCTCCAAATATGTACTTTATATCTGTAAATATAATGAACTTCCTGAAGCAAACAACTTTTTCAAAAGTTTGTTACCGCTTTTTGCAAGCTGGCTTTCTACACTTTCTCTTGTAATACCGTCCAATGCACTGGATATTCGTGTACATTGCGCCGTTTCCATTCTGCATCATTTCTTTTATTGCAGCCTTATACTAGGCGCTGTTCGTGTCAATCCCCGCCGCCCTTAACTGCGCCTGTACCGAACCGCTGTTTAACTGTGATAACTGAAAACTGCCTATGGCGCTTGTACCTTTCATACCCTTTGTTCCGAACATACTCTGAAATAAAAAACTGTAATCTGTAATTTTAGACATTGCCTTAACCCTCCCTGATAAAATATTTGAAATCCATTTTCCGTTTCTGCACATATACCGCATTGTCACTTTTATTATCGGAGATCTGTATGTAAACCCTTATGCATTTGTTCCGATGTACAGATTTTTTATGTTTTTCCTCCAAATCGACAATTTTACATTACATCTTTTGTTTCGATATTATGAATTGATAAATAGACCGACAAAACTGCAAGAACAAATAGCACTACATAAAACGGAATATTACCGATTAATGTATAAGTTCCAATATTTCCCTGTGTTACACATACGAGGATTACGGACGTAATGATTGCAGCCTTACCTCCTCCTTTTGGTACTGCCGCAGGAATGCCTGCAACTGTTCCTCCAGTGCTTCCGCCGACACTGGCTTTTCCAGAAAAGCAAAGGCATGTACGGTGTTCACCGCATCCATGCAGTATTGCCCGTAATTGGTGGTATATATGATCTTTGTGGAATGGTTTCGGTTGTAACAGCTCCTGCCCTGTTTCTAGCCCGTTCCTGCCCTCCATCATGATATCCATAAAGACCAGGTGGAAGCTGCCGCCCGACTGCAGCAGCTCCCCACCGGAAGTAAAGTTTGTGATACGGTATTCTTCTGTGTATTTGTCTAAAAGCGTTTTCAGGATGCCTGTGAAGTCATCCCTGTCCGCCTGTTCGTCCTCGCAGACTGCGATCTAAAGCATTGGCTACTGCCTCCTTTGCTGATTTATGTTTAAGGGATTGGTATTGTGGTGTGGCTACAATACCCTTTTTATTATACATGGTCTGCTATGTCATTCCTATTTTTTCTCTGTAATCTGATAAACACTGCAAGCAGTATAACATTAACTACCAAAACAACAATACTTCCTTCTATTTTACATTCCCCACCAGATAAAAGATTACTTCCTGAAAAGGTCATATTCAGCAAATGCGGATAATCATCTGCCAGCGACACACCGCCTAATACTAACGCACCTATTCCGTTCCATATAAAGTGCATGATTGTTGGCGCTATAAGAGAACCGCTATATTCCAGGATAACCGTCATAAGCAGACTCATTGTAAGAACATTTACTACCGGAACCACGCCCGCCTCAAGTGCGCCTCCATGCAATAATGTAAACAACGCAGTGGTTACTATGGGGAAATGGCAATATTATATTTTTGTTTCAACACTTGATAAAGCCACCCCCTTACAAGCAGCTCCTGCATGATAACATTCAGGAAAGCTGCCAATATCCACACAAAAAATAAAGGAATATCATTCTTTCCGCTAAAATCTATAGCTTTCATCAACTTCATAATAACAACAGGAAATCCTAACCACAAAATTCCCGTTATAATTCCTATCAAAACTCCTTTTATCGGATTATTAAAAAGATGTAATTTTATAGTTTTCTTTTCAATTATCCAAAAATTGAATGTAAAAGCTATAATCGACAGCAGCGGTGTGATTTCTGCCCATAATCTCCATACAGCAGGATTATCCGAATTGGACAACGGCAACACTGCTGACAATATTGCCCACCCCAAGAAAAAACATATACATTCTATAAAAGTGATCACTGTCTTCTTCAAAACATTTTCCTCCGTTTCGTCATTCAAATAATTTAACTGTAATATAAGCTCCGCTAAATATCATTCACTTTATCCCGATGTACAGATTTTTCCCCCAGCCCTTTACAGCCACATATCAGATAACAGCTTCCGCCCCGCCTGGTACATACCTTCACATATAAAGCAGCACTATCCTCCAATCCTGTAAATCAGATAACCAAATGTCAACAGCCCATTACTTCATACATTCTATTTATTTTTAACAATGCTATCTTTAATTTTATTAATAGTCTTAACCAATTTCTCAAAAGACCTTTGAAATCTCACATCATCTTCCTCTGTCCTTTTCTTGGGCCTTTCAAATGATTATTCCGCCACCTATTCCACAATCGGGATTACCGGACAGGCATCTGCATCAACATATATTCTCATCCGATTCGCTCTCTCCTTGATCATCAGGCTCCCCTATATCAGGCTTGAAGCCCATTTCTTCCCATGTGACTCCATAAGGCGCACCACCAGAGGTATAACCCGCTATATAATAGAAAATATCATCCTGATCCTCATGGAATATCGGATTATCCTTCTGTATTCTTTTCTGTTCACGAATCTTCTTCCTTTTTGCCTTTTTAGCTCTCTGTATATCCTGATAGGCTTTTACTGCCGCCTTTTCTCTATCAATCTGCTCTTTTGTTAAAGATACTCTTAACATCTGCAACTCTGCAACAGCTTTCATACGGCCTACAGCAAATTTCTTCCTATATGCTTTTATAATATCCCCGCCATAAGGTGTGCCATCAAATTCTGCCACCCACTTTTCCGCTTTTGCTTTCCGGTCTGCAAATTTCATTGCTTTCTTAGCCGCTTTGCCTTTTCCCTTTTTCATAGTACATTATTCTCTCTTAACTAAAATCCAGTATTTATTTATCCTTAAACATCGTATCATAAATCAGCACTGGCAAGCAATGGATAACGATATTCTTTATGAATATCGCTATCCACGCTCCGGCCCCTTACAGTGCCTCGCTGTGCTTGTTGGTAGCACCCCCTATCCCCGATGGAATACAAAATGCTGAACCTGTTCCGCAAAAATCCCCGGCAAGTGCTGACCCGTGGGCAGCTTCTGGAAAAGCTGTGGGATATAGACGAGAAGTTTATGGATGAACACACCCTGACAACCTCCATCAGCTGGATTCGCAGCAAGATCGAATCTGACGGCGGCGCACCCTACATCAAGACCGTTTACGGCATGGGCTATCAGTGGACGGGAGGCGAGGCGAAATGAAGTTTAAGAACCTCTCTGTAAAGCGGCTGTTTGGCCGGGTGGCAAGGCTCTATCAGATCATGCAGGAGAACCGCCGTCTCTTTGATACCGTGGCGCAGGCTATGAGTGGGATTGTGTATGCAGCAGAGAAAAAGGAAATCGCCGTGTCTGTGGACTGCCCGGAGGATTTGGCCGTTTCCCATGACAGCAAATGGACATCCGAAGCCCTTTTTAACCTGCTGGACAATGCGGTGAAGTACACCCCGGCAGGCGGGAAAATCACAGTGTCGGTGGTGCTGTGGGAAATGTATGTGGAGATCAAAGTGGTTTCGGAGCCGGGAAAGGGTTCGGAATTTTCCATTATGCTGCCCACAAAATAGAACGCGGCGGACGGCCATTCCCGGCTGTCCGCCGCAAATTTTTTTGAAATGTCCGAGCTCTGTAACATTTCACCCCGATTTTCAATGAAATTTTTTGGCTGCTGTAACATTTCGCGGACATTTGGGTTTTACAATAGCTTTATCAAATATGGAGGTGATAACTATGACATGGCCTTTTGAGAACGATACAAGCTCCATTGTAAAGAAATTAGCAAAACGCAATGTATCTTCAAATCGTATTTTTTGCCTTTTTAATATTTTGACGATTGCACTGGCAATTAGTTTGATTGTGGGAATCTCCTTATTCCAACAAGGCAGCAAAATTAGTGAACAAAAGATTTTGAATCAAATGCAGCAAGCTACCATCGGGGGGCTTACAGCAGAACAGATAGAAGTTCTGAAAAAAGAACCTGATCTTGAAGATATTGTACCCTATAAGCATAGTGATAGTTTTCTGATGGATGGGATCAAATTTGAAGCGGTTTATATGCCGACTGGTTTTGGAATTATAAAATCCTATGAATTAGTCAGTGGAACCTGTCCAGAACAGTACAATGAAATTGTAATTGATAAAAATGTTCAATTAGAGCTGGGGTATCAGCTAAATATAGGAGATACTATCACTTTACCAACGGCGGGGAGTAAAACAGAGGATTTCATCATTACTGGTTTTACTGATAATGTGGAAACAGGAACATTTTACTTTTATGTTTCCCCAGCGTATGCAGAACAGGGCGTGTTATTATCTGATATTCCATATAGTGCTTTGATTCGTGTAAATGGCGCCACGGAAATGGGACTTGTTGATTTTGAGAATACAGTATATCGTCTGGCTTCATACCAAGACATAAGTAGGAATCAACTTTATTTTAATAGCAAGTTCTGCTCCTCACTTATTAGTAGATCAGGAATGGGAGGTGTTCTTTTAGCCACTCTTTTTATTGTTTTTTCAAGCGGAATTGTCATATACAGTGTGTTCTACCTTTCGGTATCAAATCAAGTGTCGCAAATTGGACAGCTCAAAACTATTGGCATGACAGAAAAACAAATTAAGTGGATGATTCGTAAAGAGGGGTATCGTTTCTGCCTGTTCGGAATACCTGCCGGTATTACAGCAGGTATCATATTTGCATATTTGTTAGAGCCGAATGGAATAACGATTATCCATGCCATAGCCACAAGTATTTTCGCAATAATATTAGGCATTATCATCGTACAAATTTCCGTATACAAGCCCGCACAAATAGCTTCAAATATTTCTCCTATTGAAGCAACAAAATATGTTGGAAACGCTCCAGAACAAAAAGAAAATAAAGTACGGAACAGGAAAAATCATATTCGCCTTTCACCGTATTCTTTAGCCGTATTGAGCGAAAAGCAGGATCGAAAAAAACACAATCTGACGATTGCCTCGCTTGCAATCGGTGGGATTTTATTTATGGTTGGAGCCACTTTTATATCATCATGGAATCCAGATTCCTTTGCGCGGATGGGGAATTTGGAAGATGGAGAATATTATATTACGATTAACCACAATACATTAGTCAACCCCAAACCGTATGGTATTTCGGAGTATCAAGTTGATACGCCTTTTTCACAGGAACTCATGGAAGAATTGCAACAAATCCCGGAAGTCAAAGAGATTTATACTACGGAGAGAACCGCAGCCATTATTGAGTATCACGATGAACAATTAGAAATTCCCATTATTCCGATTACGCCTGATAATCAGGAGGAAATTTTGAAAACGCTTCCTGTCGATTGGACATACGAAACATTGGTGAAACAAGACGCTATGGTTATATTAGGGACAAGCTTACAGAACGAAGTCTATCATACTTGCCCGTCAATAGGAGAAAAAGTGACATTACGATGGTTCGATGGAACTGAACACAGCATAGATGTTTTGATTGCCGGTACTTCCGAAAAAAGTATGAATGAGGGGTTTTATCTTCCAAAAGAAACCATAGAAAAGTTGTGGGGAGATATGGATTTAACAGCTTCCTTAACTTTGTCCGTACCCGAATATGAAAAAGTGGGTAACTCAGTAGAAAGCAAGTTAAATGAAATACTGTCCCAACACCCTGATTTGGTAATGGAAACCTTACAAGAGGTAAAAGCATCTTCAGCAAATACGATTCATAATACCAGCGTACAAGTTTATGGGGTATCTGCCTTTGTCATTATGTTTAGCATTTTTAATCTGACAAACACCTTGATTAGTCGTATCAGTACAAGGAGAAAAGAATTTGGAATATTGGAGTCTATCGGCATGACAAAAAAGCAGATAAAGAAAATGTTGCTGCATGAAAGCATCTTACTGATTATTCCATGCTTGATTATTACGCTTGTGGCAGGAACCTTAATGGGTTATTTGTTAGTACGGATATTGTCTGCGAATGGATTAACTTATTTTCAATATACTTTTCCTTTTATTCCATTACTGATTTACGGTGTCTGCTTAAAAATAACATCTATTATAATTTCTGCTATCTGTCTAAAAATTCAATGCAGAAATTCATTGGTAGAACGGATCAAAATGGCAGACTGATTTTGAAATGTCCGAGCGTTGTAACATTTCACCCCGATTTTCAATGAAATTTTTTGGCCGCTGTAACATTTCGCGGACATTTGGGTTTTACAATAGCCTTATCAACAGGCAGAAAGCCTTGAAAGGAGTTTTGAGTATGAGCGTTTTACAGACGATTGACCTGAAAAAGCATTACGGCGCAGAGCCGAACATTACCCGCGCCCTTGACGGCGTGAACTTCTCCGTGGAGGACGGCGAATTTGTGGCCGTTGTGGGAACCTCCGGCAGCGGCAAGTCTACCTTGCTTCACATGATGGGCGGGCTGGACACGCCCACCAGCGGAACCGTGATTGTCCGGGGCGAAGAACTGGCAAAGAAGAACGACGAACAGCTCACCATCTTCCGCCGCCGCAACATCGGCTTTATCTTCCAGAACTATAACCTTGTTCCGATCCTGAATGTGTATGAGAACATCGTCCTGCCGGTGGAGTTGGACGGGGACACGGTGGATCAGAAGTTTTTGGGTGAGATTGTTCACCTGCTGGGGCTGGAAGATAAACTGAAAAATATGCCGAACAATCTTTCCGGAGGCCAGCAGCAGCGTGTGGCAATTGCCCGCGCCCTGATTACCAAACCGGCTATCGTGCTGGCCGACGAGCCGACCGGCAACCTTGACAGCAGGACCAGTGCCGAGGTGCTGGGGCTTATCAAGCGCACCAGTGCGGAGTTCCGGCAAACCGTAGTGATGATTACCCACAATGACGATATAGCCCGCCTTGCAGATCGGATTGTCCGCATTGAGGACGGAAAAATTGTGGAGTAAGGAGGTGGCAGGCTATGACATGGCCTTTTGAGAATGATACCAGCGCCATTACAAAGAAGCTGGCAAAGAAAAGTTTACAAAGCGAGAAGCGCCGGAATCTGATGGTGGTGATCGCCGTTGCGCTGGCGGCGTTTCTGATCTGCTTTACGGGAATTGTGTCTGCTTCTCTGATACAAATGCAGCGCAATCAGGTTGTCGATACTTATGAGGCGGTCTGGCTGGGCGTGGAGGAAAACGACATTGAGACCCTGAAAGGACTGCCGGAGTTTGGGCGCGTAGGCGGCTACTATGTGCTCGGTGAGGAGCTTTCGGAACAGGGCTATCATGCGTCCTATGTGTATTGTGATGCGCAAATGATGGAGATTACCAAGGCACAGATGGAGTTGTTAGAGGGCCGGGTTCCTGAAAAAGCAAATGAAGTTGTCGTAAGCGAATACTTTCTTTCCACC
Source organism: Lachnospiraceae bacterium (assembly GCA_009911505.1). GTDB lineage: Bacteria > Bacillota > Clostridia > Lachnospirales > Lachnospiraceae > Roseburia_B. Next base: position 15,091 of record QXXL01000096.1, read on the forward strand.
TATGGAAACAATGCCAGGATTGGGGACACTGTGACCTTAGATACAGAGAGCTTTCATGGTGATTATATTGTCAGCGGCATTATGGACAGCATAAATGAAAAAGAAGCGAATGCCTGTGCCATCATTCTTTCCAAAGCTGCCCTGACAGAATGGAATGGGTTTGACCTGGCTGGGTATCGTGCCTATGTCCATTTCAAAAACAGCGAGCAGTTGGGCGAAGAACTGATGACCTCTTATTGCAGGGAGATTGCGGAGGAATATCAGCTTCCTATGCCCAAAATGAACAGCAAGTATTTTGTCTATGCTTCTAAATCCTTTGATTTTGCACTGATGGCTGGCGTGACTGCCATTGCCCTAATTGGCGGCTACATTGTGATCCAGAGTATCTTCCGTATCTCCATCAATGACAAAATCCAGAGCTACGGACAGCTTCGGACGATTGGTGCGACGCCAAAACAAATCAAGCGGATTGTAAAACGGGAGGGACGCAAACTCGGCAGTATCGGGATTGTGATAGGTACAGTGCTGGGCGTATGCGGCGGTTTTCTTCTGTTTTCCAAGGGTTTTAATGCTGTTTCCTATGTGGCAACGGTTATTTTGACGCTCATAAGCAGTTGGATCATGGTATCTGTTTCCATCCGCAAACCGGTAAAAATTGCGGTAGGGATTTCCCCGATTGAAGCCGTCCGTTTCACCTCGGTACAAAAGAACATCCGCAGCCGGAAAAAGAACATCAAGCTCAATCCGGTTTCAATGGGAATTACGAATTTTAAGAGTGACCGAAAAAAGACAATCAGTATTATTGCGTCATTAAGCTTAGGTGGAATTATTCTGCTTGTGGTATCCTCCCTCGTTTTGCTACGCTCCCCAGAGGTGCTTGCAAGACAGGTTTTCCCGGACGGTGACTATAAAATTTATTTGCTTTCTGAGTTGACAGAACAAGAAGTTATGGCGGCGGGAAATCCACTAAATGAAGAACTAAAGCAGGAAATTTTGTCTATTGATGGTGTAACCGATGTGATTGCAAAAAGGCAAAGCCTTCATGTAAATTATCGTGCCAACGGAATTGAGGGTGGTGGTATGTGTGATATACTGACTGAACAAAACTATTCTGCGGTTGAAGCTACATTAATAGATGGAACTATGCCACTGGATGCGCGCAGCATCATAATTGATTCGCATACAAGTAACCATAATAATATAGGAGCAGGAGAAACAGTTGAACTTATCTCCGGGAAATCAACCCTTCCTGTTACGATATCTGGGGTGTTTGACAACGCCAGCATACCAACTAATGGACATGGAGCACTCCACCTTGACGGTCCGCTTGAATATGCACCGGAAGCATTATTCCATGAATTGCATCCAGAAATAACCTCGTTTAATTATTCATGGAGCATTGTAAGCGATCCGAAAAAAGCGGACCATGTAGAGTCTGAATTGAAAAATATTGTAGCCAGCCATAGTAATATTGCCTTAGACGAAATCAATACAGCGATTGAATATGAAAAAATGTCAAATACTCTTGCGTTTGGCAGTATGGAGGTACTTTCATGGATGGTGTTCCTCTTTGGCGTTATCAACCTTATCAATACGACACTCTCTAACCAGATAGCCCGAAAGCGGGAAAACAGTATTCTGCGCTCCATCGGCCTGACACAAAAACAGCTGTGTAAAATGAACATCTGCGAGGGATTGTGCTATGCGCTCTTTGCAACATTGGCGACGCTGATCGTTGGGCTTCCCGCTTCCATCTTTGCTTGCAGAAAAATGAGCATAGGTGCATTTGCCGGAAATGTAGTGCTTTATCAATTCCCGGTTTTGGAAATGGGCCTGTTCATTCTGGTATTGTTCGGAATGGAGCTGATCTTGTCTGTATGGACAATCCGCAGACAGAAAAAGCAATCCCTGATTGAACAAATGCGGGCAATGGAATAAGCGTATAAAATTTGGAGGAATTATCTATGGATAACGATAAAAGAAAATTAACAGAAAAAGAATTGAAA
>QXXL01000097.1 GCA_009911505.1 Lachnospiraceae bacterium
CATTCTGAAATGCAGCAAAAAGGATATAAAATTAAGAATATGACTATTAATATTCGAAAAGCGAATTTTTTAAGACCTTTGAGTATGCTGCTCTTTATAACTTTAACATTTTTGTTTTACTATAATGTGAATGGTTTTGATTTAGGGGGGATTTCTTTGGGATTTGTCGTAGCGGCGTTTCTTCTTCCTCTAACTATTTTGAAATGTCCGAGAGGCGTTTACCATGTGGTTATAGGGCTTCGTGTTTCTTAAAAGCCTTGTTTTATGCGGTGTTGCGGTGGTTGTCTATAAATACTTGCCCCGAACGGGGCAGGAAAATCTACAATCCTAAAGATGATAACAGATATGCTCCATCCAACATCTGGCACGATTGAATTTTCAAGCCATGCATGGAACAGACAGGACTGAAAGCATATTGGGGCTTTGATAGATAATCCCCCTTTATATGAAAATCTGATGACAGTCCGTTCTCTGTTTTTGTACAAAAGAAAGATAAAATACGTCATGGCAATCACATTGGAAAGCATGGTGGCAATAGCAGCTCCTTGGATAACATCCTCCTCCTCTTCCATCCGAGCAGCAACACATTCAATGGAAAATCGGTAACTGGCATCCTTATCAATGTCAGTAACAGAAAAACCGCCCTTGAAATTTCTACCCCGTTCCTTACTGCAATGCAAGACTTCTGTTATTTTTTATCATACACGAAATAGTATAGATTGCAACTGCCAGCTCTGTAATCGGCATGACCCACCATAGAAGTTTCGCGCCAAACAGCGCTGGAAGCACGAACACTAATACACCACATAGAACCATGCCCCGTGCCATAGAAATGATCAATGCTGTTTTCGGCTGCATCACAGACTGGAAATAATAGGTTGCAAAAATGTTCAGCGGCAAAAGCAGATACGCAAGGCCATAGATCTGCATAATACCGGGAGCAATCTGCAATACGCTGTCTGTTGGGGACATGAATATTTTCACAAAAGTATTCGGGAACAAAAGTACTGCAGCTGTCCATAAAACACCGAAGACCGCAACTGTCCACAGGGAATATTTCCGCGTTTCTTTGATGCTCTCCCAATTATGCACACTGTAGTTTTCGGAGACAATTGGCTGTGCAGCCTGACCCACAGCATAAGTAAAGCATTGGACAAGACCGGAAATCTGGACAATGACCCCAAATACCGCCAGCGCATCTGAACCAAAATAATTCATAATCTGACGGTTAAATAACATCGCAATCATTCCCATCGCTATTTCTGAAACAAAGACAGAACAGCCGTTGAACACCAGCTCTTTTGCCTTATGAATATAACCATGAACCCGGGATAACTTGAGTGCATTTTTCCTGCTGAAAAAATGAGAGGCCATAACCGCAATCGTCAGCGTTACGCCAATAGCAGTCGCAAGGCCTGCGCCAAAGATACCCATGTTAAGCCCAAACACAAAATACAGATCTCCGAAAATATTGAAGCATCCACCACACAAAGTCGCAAAGGCTGCAAACCCCGGCGCATTATCGTTTCTCAGATAAGCGGCTAGCATTTGCGTGAACGGATATGCCGGAATCACAAATTGAATCGGGCGAAGATATGTCTTTGCCAATGGCAGAAGAACATCATCCGCACCAAACAGACGGAGCAGCTGATCATCAAAAACTGTAAGTCCGATCCAGCAGATTACGGCTATGGCCGAAGTGAGTAGCAAGGACAAGGTAAAGTAAGCGTTTGCCTTGTCGTTCTTCCCCTGTGCCTTGTAATATGAATATTTGATAGAACCTCCGCTGCCGGTCAAAATCCCCAAACTGTACAAAATTGTCCAAATCGGCGCTACAATAGACAATGCCGCCGTACCCTGCGGACCCTGATACTGACCAACTACGGCAACGTCCACCAGCCCGTATATGCAGGAGATCATGGAACCTCCAAAGGCTGCGCCAAGATACCTAAAGTAGTGTTTTTTAATACTTCCCTGCGTTAAATTCTTTTCCATAATAACTCCTATCTGAACTTACTCATTCGCCGGGACAGGCTGTCCGAGTATTTCGCAAGTAATTTCATTGCAAGTTCTCTTTCCGAGGCATCCATATCCTCAAAGGCTGCAATTTCTTCCGCAAGAACCAGATCAACCGTTTTTCTGGAAAACTCTTCGCCTTTTTCCGTCAGTGTGACATACTTATGACGTTTACCATTGTAATCCCCAACCTCAATCAATCCATCCTTCACCATCTTTTTCAAGGCAGAATGGACCGTCTGCTTTGGCTGGTATATAAAACTGCAGATATCTTTTTGGGTAACTTTTTCTTCCGACTGGCGTATGTAATACAATATCCAAAATGCACAATCAGATAAGCCAAAAGACTTGGCGACACCCCGGTAGATTTCCTCATATCCATTGATGGTTGCATTGAAGGTAACAAGAACTTCTTTTGCAGTATACACAGATTTTTTCCTCCTTTCAGTCTGAAAACAGACTTATTCTATCTTATTTTTCTCAAGTTTTCAAGAGAATTCACAAAAAAATAACATTTGCCGTAACAGTTCAGCCATGCAGCAATTCGCAGATTGCGCGGGCGCTTGCACACAAAGCGTGATCTGCGAATTGCTGCATGAACGGAGCGCCCTCACCTCTTGCCAGAATACATCGAGCAAACAGAAGAAGCAACTGGGCCAGTATCAAGAAACTGTACGCAGCCAGCTGGAGTCGGAGGGAAAGTCTATAAACTTGGGTGCTGCCTCTTGTTCTCAATGTTCGCAAGGTAGCGGGGCGAGATAAACATTTCGTCTCTCACTTTCTTACGGCTCTCCTTGCGCCCTGTCCGCACTGCCTTAATCGCTGCCCCAAAAGCCTTGAAGTCGTATTTTGGTACTGGTCTTTTTGCCATATTTATTCTTCAAGTGTTGATTACTTTGCTAAAACACATTATATTAACAACAGATTACAAAAATATATATCACAAGTTAACTACTAGTACATGGGACGAGTAAAACAATTAGAGTACAATATATATGGAGGGATTACTTATGCAAAAATTAGCAATAGGAAAAATATTGCAAGGGTTGAGAAAAGCAAAAGGTATTACACAAGAACAATTAAGTGAAATATTAGGAGTGTCATGTGCAGCAATTTCAAAGTGGGAAAATGAGCAAATGTATCCCGATATAAGTTTTTTTCCTATTCTTGCACGATACTTCAATGTTTCAATAGATTGCTTATTTGGATTTTCAAATGAATTAACAGAAAAAGAATACAACGATTTCAAAAAGGAATGTACGGAATTATTCGCACAAAAACAGTATTTTAATGGAATGGAAAAAATAAAAGCATTATGTTATCTGTTTCCGACAAGCGATAGGCTGAAACTGGATTTAATAATTGCTGTTATTCCATATATTGCATTGGCTCCAGAAGTGGAGATAAGAGAAAAAGTAGTATATCAAATGATAGCTCTTTGTCAAAATTGCGCGTCTGAAAATGTTCAGGCACAAAAACATTTTGTTTTAGGGCATTTGTTTATGCTGATAGGACAGTATAAACATTTTCCATTTTCTTTTTCTGATAGTGAAGTGAAAAATTTTGCGGCTGTCGATATGGCAAACAGCTTATTATTACGAACTGATGAACATGCCATAAATAAGATTGAAACCGCAATAATTTCTTTAGGGGTACAGTTATTACATGAGCTACGAAATAAAATTTCATATTTGCAAAAAGAAAATGATTTGCAAGGAGCTTTAGCTGTTACTAAAAATCAGATTACTCTTGCCGGACTATTGGAATTAGACCATAGTGTTTATTTTATGCTCTATATGAATGTTTCACATTTATATTGTCTGCTAAAGGAAAAAGAAAATGCAGAACAGGCAGTTGAAAAATTTGTTAAACTGCTTAGGAAAAAGTCGATTGATGATAGTGTTCTTCTTCAAGTATATAAAACCGGATTTTCAGCTAAGCCATTTGATTTGATAAGAGATACGTTAATTTTTGCACAGTTAATAACACTACTGAACAAGGAGGTTACCACATGAAAAAATATTCTTTTCTATTTTCTTATTTCAAAAAAGCAAAAATACTTTCACTATTTTTTTTGATGATTATTTCATCAGTATTGTCACTTTTACCACCATATCTTGTTAGTTATATTTTAGATGAGGGTGTCGCTAAAACTTCAATAGAAACAATCACATATTGCAGTATATTCTTAGGATTTGTATATATTTGCAGTTTTGCGGTCAATTATTTTATAAGTCAAAATTTAACAAAGACAAGCAGCTATTTTATTGCCGATTTGAAAAACGACTTATTTACTAAAATATTGAAGCTACCTATGGAATTTTTTGATAAGCAACAAACGGGATATATTTTTGAACGAATAAAAGAAACTGAGTCATTCAATGTATTTTTCTCCCCTGTATTTTTGAAATTTGTAACAAGTATAGTTTCGTTTGTTGGCGCATTGGTTCTTGTATGTTCAATTCGGTGGGAATTATCTTTGATTTTATTGCTGTTTTTACCTGTTATATATTATTTTACTAATTATTCAAGCATTAAGATAAAAAAAGCGTCAAAGGCTTTGCTTGAAACAACAGCCCAAACATCGGGAAAAGTACAAGAAAATATAGGCGGTATTTTTGCAGTTAAAGAATTAAAAATGGAAAATCAACGCTCATCTGAAATATCCCGTCAACTTAAACAAGTTGCAGATAAATCCGTTAAACGCGGTAAGATGATGAATATTGCTTCCGAGGGTATAGTAGGAATTACAAATATTGCTTCCGTTCTGCTTATTGTTTTTTCCGGTATTTTTATCATTAAAGGAAAAATGTCTTTAGGAAACTATTGGGCAGTATCTCAATATGCTTTATTGATTTTTGCACCTATGCAACTTTTAGCAAGTATTAGTATTATGGTACAACCCGGTATTGCAGCTTTAACAAGAATTAACGAATTGCTAAAATTAAAAACCGAAGATGAAATATGTGGAAATAGGCAGGTTGGAAAGATAGAAAATATTATATTTTCAGATGTTTCGTTTGGTTATAGTGAAAAAACAGTTATTGATAATTTTAATATGGCAATTAGCAGAAATGAAAAAGTTGCACTATTAGGGAAAAATGGAAGTGGGAAAACAACGATTGCAAAATTGCTTTTAGGATTTTATAAAGATTATTCCGGTTCTATTCGCATTAACGATATTGAAGTCAAAAATGTCTCTTTATTAGATTTGAGAAATCGAGTTGGGATTGTAGCACAAAATATTGTTCTTTTTTCGGGTACTTTATTAGACAACATTAGATTTATTGCACCACAGTTAGATGAATATGAAATTATATCAGCATTAAGTAAAGCAGGATTGGATATTTCTGAATTTGCAGGCGGACTTCAAGCAGTGATAAGTGAAAATGGTAAAAACCTGTCGGGAGGACAAAAACAGAAAATTGCACTTGCAAGAATGATTATAAAAAACCCGGACGTAATGATTTTTGATGAAGCTACATCAAACTTGGATATAGAAACAAGTAATTTGGTAAAGCAATCAATACATACTATTTTTGCAGAAAAAACCTGTATTATTATTACGCATGATACTGATATGGCTTCTCTTGCTGATACTATAATTAAAATCTAAATATACTTCTCATGCTGCCGCTTCTTTTTGTATTTACTTAGAAATGACACCCCGGACACAGAACAGCGGCATTTAGGAGGATTGCCGCCATGTCTGTGTTAGTTGTTCATAGTACCCATGAGTTACACCAGTTAAAAAAGCCCGTCGGTTGAATAAGTCAATCGACGGGCGCATCAGACGCGGGCGGTGCTTCGAGTTCACAGCTTTCAAAAACGTCGTCCGGTCGGACGGTCAATCTCCGGCTCAGATATTTTGCAATATCAAAAGCGTTCTTCTTGCTAGAATCCAGCAGGTATTTATATTGCGGATGTTTAGTAATGTCAAATTTGTCGCTGAAAAATGGCCTTACGCCCTGCACCTGCAAAATGCACTTGCCGCCGTCCATCACCAAATTCAAAACCTCCTTGACAATTTTGGTATATTGACATTAGCATTAAGGAAATCTAAAATCAAGTACGCACTTTTTTGAAATAAGGTTTCCTTTTTGAAACCTTGCGTGGAAAGGGGCAATACATAATGGCAAAGGCACAGGCAGCGGATCCCGCAGGTCCCGACCCGATCACAATCACATCATACATCCGTATATCACTCTTTCCGCTGTTTCCTATTACCGCAATGGTTTCTATACCGTATCGTCCTTGATTGCCTCTACAATGACATCATCCCTGATTTTCTTAGACGCCAGTATATAAATCCCGTTAATCACAAGCAACACCAGAACAATATACACCATCAGTGCCCATACCGGGAATGTGTATAGGAATTCCATGACGGACACTCCCATCATATAGCGCTGTGCCGCACATATAATAATGAGTAACGGAAGCCCAATCATTATCGGCCTGACTGACAGCAGAAACCCTTCCATCCCAAGCAGCCGCCGGATTCCTTTTTCATCCACGCCTACCGAGCGGAGCATGGCAAATTCCTTCCGTCTCTGGCCTAAGCTGTTCAGGATTGCCGAAAGCACAGAGGAAATGCCCACAACCCCAAACAGCGCCGCAAGGCTGCACACGACAAACATTGTTGCCCCTGTCATCCTCCCGCGGTTCCTCATACGCTCCGTCTTACTGGAAGTCATAAAATCACTGCTGCCCAGATAAGCGCCGCATATCCTTTCCGCCTCGCCCTGGATTTCTTCATCCATTCCGTCCGGCACAGCATAATTTATATAGTTCCTGTAATTGTAAACCTCCACCTCATCACAGAAATTTCCGATGATGGAGTAATACTCTTCCATCGGCACGATAACAGGCAGTGTATAAAACGAAAGGTCAAGCCCAATCTCCGGCATTGACGGGATTACTGCCGCAATATCCACCGTAAATTCATAGTCGCCCTGAACATCATCCGAATATTTCTCTGTCAGCTCCACCCTCTGCCCCTGCTGAAAATTCAGATAAGGGATTGTTTCCTGCATTGCCTCATAATCCCTTGCACCGGGATTCTTTACCACGCTGTTTACAATAATGGCGGAAGATTCCGGCAAATCCCCCACGCCTGCTTCCCTCAGAACACTTTCATAGGCATCCTTCTCCATCCCCACCAGCACACAGGGCACACGGTAACGCGCTTCCCGCTGCACGATATAGCTGTCTGCAGCATCAAAACCTCCTGCCTGCAGGAATTCTGCCGACTGGCCACTCCCGGAAAGCCACACAGCGCAGTTCGCCCTTGCATAAATAGATGTTTCCTGCACCCCCGGCACAGCTTTCAGCCTGGCAAGAAGCGCACCGTCTATCCGCTCCCCCGTCCCCAGCGTAATATTCACGTCAAAATAATTCATGTTTTCCGCCTGCGCATTGCTGATATCGGAAGCTGTAAAAACTGCGAGGAACCCAAAGGCAAGAAGCATACACAGGGAAAGCGTCACCATGCAGGTGTCGTAAAGTTTTCTGCCCGCATTTACCGAGTTTGCTGCAATCTCCCCAAGGAATCCGAAATGTTTTGCCAATATAGGATGACTCTTTGCTTTCTTCGATGTGCGTCCGCATATTGCAATGCTGTATTGTTCCCCGCGCACTGCCTCTATGGGCAGAACCTTTGACATCTGTTTCGCCGGCCCGTGTGCGGCAAACAGGACTGTAATAAAGGAAAGCACTGCCGCCATGAACGCCGCTGCTGGGGAAAAGGAAACCTCCATCTGGATCCCAAACACCTCACTGATCATACCGGAATAAGCTGACAGTACACCGAAGGAAAACAGGTATCCCAGAGGCATTGAAAACAGGATAGGGATAACCGAAAGGATACACGCCTCATAAATGACTGTCCTCCCTATCTGCTTCGGTCCCGCACCCACTGATTTCAGGATGCCGAGCTGATGGATCTTCTGTTTCGCCGAAATTCCGAAAGCGCCCCTTATGATATAGGTAAATACCACCATTGATGCGCCTACCGCAAGCATAAGCCCCAAGAACAGCTTCGGCACATCACTCCTGAAAAAACTTCCCGGCGCATATACCCCGTGCCATGCAAGTAGCGCGGCATGGTAGCGGCATGGGTCGTGCCCGTATTCATCCTTCGTAAGCCCTATTGCCTGTGCAATCTGCGGGACTGCTTTATATACTTTCCCCCTCTGTTCCATCTGGAGATAGACCACCACCTCGCTGTCGGGCGAAAGTTCATCCGGCTCCATAAAGCCATAGGCAAGATATCCTTCATAGCCGGAGGAAACAGACACATCCAGTTCCCCAACAATGATCAGGCTGGCCGCGTCCTTTTGCCGGCTTTCTTTCCCGCTGCCCATTTTCACGGTAAGTGTGTCACCAATGCCATATGCCGTGTTCTGCAAAAAGAAATCCTTGCTGACCACGACCTCACCGGAAGCCTGCGGGATACGCCCCCGCAGGAGCATATTCTTTTCATACATGGCTCCCCAATAGCCGCTGTCGCAGTTCTGTATCAGGAGATACGGAAGCTCCGTTCCTTCCGGCAGGAAAGCAGGCTGGTTGTCCCCTTTCACAAACATGGCTTTTACTCCCGCATTATCTCTCACCATGCCAAGCCTGTCTGCCGGGACATCCATAAGCTCTGCATCCCAATCCCCGGAGGTATAAATTTCCTGCTGTACCATCTGGTTCCAGAAGCTCTGCGCAAATACCAACAGTGTACATAAAAAAGTGGAAGCGATCAGAACCGCTACAATAATAGAAACAGAGGTGCGGCGGTTTTTACGCACCTGATACAAACTGTATTCCCGTATGATGTTCATGGCCGCACCGCCTTATCCGAGATGATCTTCCCATCCTCTATCTTGATGATACGGTCTGCTTCCAGTGCCACATTCTCATCATGGGTGACCAGCAGGATGGTCTGTTTATACTGGCGGTTGGACAGTTTCAGCAGGGAGATGATCTCCTCCGTATTCTTCCGGTCAAGGTTCCCTGTCGGCTCGTCCGCCAGCAGGATCGCAGGCTGGTAGATCAGGGCGCGCCCGATTGCCGCCCTCTGCTGCTGTCCCCCGGAAAGCTGCCCCGGCAGGTGTTCCAGCCTGTCACCCAGCCCTAATGTCCTTACAATATCATCAAACCGTTCCTTACCCGGCTCCTTATTATCCAGAAGCATGGGCAGCATGATGTTCTTCTTCACACTCAGCGTGGGGATAAGGTTATAAAACTGATAAATAAGCCCTACCTTTCGCCTGCGGTACTGCGCCAGCCGTTCCTCCCCAAATGTCGCTATGTCCACATCTTCCACAAATATCTTTCCACCGTCAGGGCGGTCAACGCCTCCAAGCAGATGGAGCAGCGTTGACTTGCCGGAGCCGGATGCCCCGATAATGGCAACGAACTGCCCCCTTTCCACCTGCAGGTCTACATGATCCAAAGCGGTCACCATTGTCTGCCCCGTCCCATACTGCCGGGTCAGGCCCTCAGTCCTCAAAATATCCATAAACAGCACCTCTCTTGTTTTAAGTATGTAACAAGCCCTCCGCAGGACTTGGAACTTCCTTACATACTACCACCCTTATGTGCTAATTCGGTGACAATGGTAAAATTTAATACAGAATCTTGCGCCCCCTGCTTTAGTTTTTTCTGCCGTGACCGTCCCGTTTTCCTTCTCAATGATGGATTTTGACAGGGCAAGCCCGATTCCCACACTGTCTTTGGAAGAACCAGCCCCACGGTAGAACCGCTCAAACAGATGGGGAAGGTCTGTTTCGTCAAATCCCCCGCCGCTGTCCTGAATAACGATTTCCGTATAGATAGGATTGCCGCGGCAGGTGATGCTGATATTCCCCCGCTCCGGCGTATGCTCCATGCAGTTTTTGATGATATTGCCGAACGCCTCGCTGCACCATCTGAAATCTCCGGAAAGCGAAATCCCGTCAGCGCCCTGTATCCCAAAGCATATCCCCTTTTCTTCCATCTGCCGGACAAAGGGCTGGACTGCATCCACCAGCATCTCCTCCAGGTCAAACGCTTTTTCTTCCAGTTCCAGCACGCCCGCATCCAGCCTTGACAGGGTGAGCATGGTGCCGACAAGATGCTGCAGGCGGCTGACCTGTCCCTCCATCCGCCCGATATCCTCTTTTGTCTCCTCATCCCATATTTTCTTTTTCAGCAGCGAAAGGGTAAGCCCTATGGATGCCGCCGGGGTCTTTAGCTGGTGGGACAGATCGGCCATGTTGTCCGCAAGGTTCATCTTTGCCCTCTGCGCCTGCTCCCGTTCCTCCCGAAGAAGCACCACCGCTTTATAGATGCTGTCCTCCAACGCAGAACCGGTATCATACTGCATCAGGATACCATACTGCCCTTCCATGATCCTGTCCAGATAGCCGGAGAGAGCCGCTGTCTGCTTTTCTGTCTCCTTCGCCTTGTGCCGCCAGCAAAGTACGAAAGAAAACAACATGACCAGTGTGATACAGAAAGGGACGGTATATGCCGCTACCCCAAACCACACCGGAACAAAAGAATACACCTCCTTCTCATAACCGTACTGCCCTAAGATTTCTTCCCCCGTAACCCTCAGGCCATCGCCAGACTTGTATAGATGCATGATATCGCCAATCTGCTCCGGGGCTTCAATCCCCACAGCCCCTGCCATATCCGCGATACCGTTTCTGATAAAGGTTTCTGACAGATGCAGGATAACACTGCCTGCCAGAACGCACAGGCAGATGGAAAGCGCAATCCCGCATATTAAAATCATGCTCCCCTTCTTTTTATCCCTCATAGTCCACCGCCTTATACCCAAATCCCCGGACTGTCAGGAGCATCTTCGGCATCTGCGGATGATCCTCCACCTTCTGCCGCAGGCGCTTTACCAGCGTGGTAAGCGTATTGTCATTGACATAATTGCCGTCCACATCCCACAGCTTTTCCAAAATTTGCCCACGGGTAATGGTCTGGTTTTTATGCTCCAGAAGCAGGAGGAGGAGCTGGTACTCATTCGGCGTCAGCTCTACCAGGCAGTCTTTTTTATATACTTTGGATGCCTTTTTATTGATACAGACATCCCCGCAGTAGAGGCTCCCGTCCTCTGGCCTGCGGTTCCTCACCCTGCGAAGCAGAGCCCGCATCCTTGACACAAGGACATCCATACGGAAAGGCTTCGTCACATAGTCATCCGCCCCGATGGACAACCCCTGCACCATGTCCTGCGCCCCGTCACGTACGGTCAGCAGTATAACGGGAATAGCTGTATTTTCACTTAAGCTGCGGCAGAAAGCCAACCCGTCACCATCCGGCATGTTTATATCCAGCAGGCATAAATCAATCCCGCTGTCTAGATATTTCCGGGCCTGTGCGAGACTTAATGCAGCATATGGCGTGAACCCTTCCGCCTGCAGGTTGCGGCAGAGGGTATCAGACAGTTCCGCGTTATCTTCAACAACCAGAATCTTATCCATACAAATTCCCCTTTCTTTGGGAGTATGGTTTTTATTATGCCACTGTCCGCCTTTATCTTCAACTTCTGTTTCAGGAACATTTTTTTAATCCTTATCTGTTTTATGAAAAAATGTAATAGAAAATATCAGATGTGATGCCATTGATTGCAATGAATATCTATATACAAACACGAAAACTCCTTACACTATCATGGAAGCCCCTATTATCACGAAAACTCCCAACGCGTTTCCGTGATAATAACCGACTTTTGCCTACGAGTTGAAATGTTTTTCGGCAGATGTATTCCACACTTAGTGGGAGATTTGTGTCAAATGAGGGAGTCGTAGCGGGCTGTCCTTTCGCTGTCGCCTGTCATCATCACAATTTTCCGGAAACAGGACTTTTTTAAGGAAGCGACCACATCCGCAGCCTCATCACGGAGCGGGTGTTCAATGCAGATGACGGCGGCCAGCTTCCCGTCTGCTGCCATGTAAAGATGGGAATATTCTTCCGGGAGCCCTTCAAACCTCTGCCCCATCCCTTCTGGTATCTGGCAGCCTTCATCTTCAAACACAAAATGGTAGCTCCCTATGACCACCCTGCTTCCGTCAACCATAGATGAAATCCCATGCGCCACAATATATTCCACCTTAGAATGCCTCTCTTCATGGTCAATCCCCCGCTTCTGCGCCTCCCGCACAACTGCCCTTGCCATGGAATGCGGGAAGTGCTCCTCCAGGCATGCTGCAAGCCCAAGCAGCTCTTCCTGGCCCTCCTGGTGAAACGGCACGATTCCTGCCACGGTTGGGTGCGCCCTGGTGATGGTCCCTGTCTTATCCAGAATGATGGTATCCGCTTCCGCAACCCTCTCTAAAAACTTCCCTCCCTTCACGGTAATCCTGTGCGTGCCTGCCTCCCGGATTGCCGATAATACCGCTATCGGCATAGCCAGCTTCAGGGCGCAGGAAAAATCTACCATCAATACGGATAAGGCCTTTTGGGCGTTCCGGGTCAGCAGATAAACAGTAGACGCGCCCAGAAGTGTATAGGGCACCAGCCTGTCTGCCAGATGTGCCGCCCTGCTTTCCGCAGAGGATTTCAGCCGTTCCGACTCCTCAATCATCCGGACTATTTTTTCATATTTATTGGAACCGGAGGTTTCCGCCACCTGGATTACAAGTTCCCCTGCCTCCAGCACGGTCCCCGCATACACATAGCCGCCCGTTTCCCTGGAAACCGGCAGGGCTTCCCCTGTCAGGGCTGCCTGGTTGACTTCCCCGCTTCCTCCCGTTACCACGCCGTCAAAGGGAATGACTCCTCCCATCCGTACTACAATAAAATCCCCCTGCCCTACCTCATCCGTATCCGCCAGCACCTCTTTCCCATCCGCTATCATCCATACTTTTCCAATATTCAGAGACATGCTCCTTGCCAGGTCATCCACGGATCTTTTATGCGTCCACTCTTCCAATACCTCTCCAATGCCCAACAGGAACATAACAGAGCCCGCCGTGCTGATATTCCCTCTCAGCAAGGATACTGCAATCGCGGTCCCGTCCAGGACGGACACTTCCATTTTCCCCTTCCCCAGCGCACAGATCCCCTTCCAGATATATTTTATTGATCTGCAGGCTATGAAAACATACCTGACCGGTACAGGCAAAAACAGCTTAGCGCCCATGCGCATAGCCACTTTCTGGATAATTTTTTCCTGGTATTTTCGGTTTAATTCCCTTCCGGAATTCCGCCAGACATGCTCCGGCGCCAAACCCTCCCGGAACGAAAACCTCTACAGGATAGAAATGACCTCCTCTTTTTTTCCGGTATAGCATATGGCCGCATCCTGGTTCCTTTCATATACTTTCACGGCCAAAATGCATGGCTGCTCCAGCAGATAATACTGGAGGATATCCTCTTTAAGTCCATATGTATCCGGATCCGTCCTTTTATTTCATGTACAATTTTAAACCTCATATCTTGCCCTCCATTATCAGAAAACACCTGCAGTTCCCTGCAGGTGCCCTGATATTCCCTTTCCCGGAAACGGTTTACTTAAACCTCTTCCTCCTCCCCGTTTCCACGCTCCTCTTTCAAGCTGCCCCCATCTTCAAATTCTGTCTCCCCGGCAGCCCTTTCCTCATTCATCTGCACGGCCTCCGCATAGATGTCCTCCGCATTTTCCTGGATGCGTGAAACAGTATCCATAATACATTCCTTTGCCCGAAGCGCCGCTGCCGTGCAATATGTATACACTTTTTTCGCATCCCCGCTGGACAATAGCCGGATGCCTGCTGTGCCGAACAAAACCCCGGCTGCAAAAATCCCTGTTTTTTTCGTGTCAATCTTTTTTAACATATCCAACATACAGCCCATTCCTCCTTCCCTTACTTATGCTTATAACCTGTGTAAACCGACATCGCCATACATATGATTGCGGCCCATGCCCAAAATTTATGTTTCTTCATCCGGCAGCCCTCCTTGATTGTTTTATTATACCTGCTCTCCCGCAGACTTTCCAACAGTTTTATCTTAATGGTAAAATTTCTCAATTAGGCATCCATCAGCCATCCATCTTAGACCCCGGTTCCAGTGCGATGCTGACAATGCATTGCCTATTCGCATACCCAAATGCGATAAGCCCCTCTAATACCACTTTAAAACAATCCCTAGTACAAAGCTCGATCACCGTATGGTCATCCAGCTCAATGATAAATGTATTTTCCCCGCCATGATCCATGCGGCAGACTATTTTATATGTATTTTCCCTGCAGATCGCCCCCATCTCTTCCAAAAGGCTTACCATCCGGTATACAGTAGCCATGCCTATCCTGTCGTCTGCCTTTTTTATCTCATAATAAATCTCTTTACAGCTGCTGCATTCTTCACTTAAAATCACATCCAGGATCATCTGCCTTTGCTTTGTAATCCGGCAGCTTTGTTCCTTCAGCTTCTGGATGATCAGTTCTTTCTGCATCTTTGTATCCACGCGTATCATCCGTACCGCCTTCCCGCCCGTAGCACCCTGCAATTCTACTGAACCATTATTTTGGCAGCCATATCCCTGCCAATGGCAATCCTTGTACCCTTCACATCCACAATCAGGTTTCCTCCTGCCTCTGATATAACAGTAACTGTCCCTCCTGTTACGAACCCAAGGCTTTCCAGGAACTTCTTTGTTTCTTCTTTTCCGCCAATCTTATAAATTGTACACCGTTCTCCCATATTCATTATCACAAGTGGCATCATATGTTTTCTTTTCCTTCTTGTCTTAAGCCATTTTCAAATCTCTTATCTGTCACAAATAGTTAGTTTTTCCTAACTTCCAAGGATTATAAAAGCGGCCACTAATGTTAGTTCCCGCTAATCCTTTCTATTATACGCCTTTCTTGACGATTTTGTCAATAGGATAAAAGCTGTTGGCCAATTTATTCAACTGCGTTATGATCCATTTTTAACTTCCAACTAATGGTGTCCATAAAGCCAACACCCAGACCGGACATCGGCTTTTAATTATTTATGCTTCCTGAACAGGCTGCCAAATATTCGGTTATAGAGAGCCGCATACTTTGAAAGCCAAATATGCTGTAAGAAGCAGATTTTTAATTCTATGCACATCTCTCCTTTATTTCCTAAGGTGCCTCCATAATAAAAGATATATCTAAACAAGGCTCCACCTTTCCGCTTGCTCACGGATGTTGATAAACCGCTGGTAGAGGCCTGCCCAATCAGTTCCGTATAGGTTCCTTTCTGAACAATCCGTCCAGAATCAACTACCAGAATCTGCTCTGCATGCCGCGAGGAACAAGATGCCCATTCAAACTGCAGATCCCCTCTGCCAGCATCTCACTGTTCTCTACTGGGCAGCTAAACAGGCTTCCCGTTTTTGGTCCTGCCATCGCCGGTGAACAATGAAGCACAACCGCTTCTTCTGAAATACTTTTCTTTTCCCAGTTCAAAAAATTATGAATAAGCCTCCAGTATATGTATGAGCGCACTTGCGCTGCTGCTATGTGAACGCTCCAGAACCGCATTGCTACGTTCTGATTCTGTAATTGCGCAGCGCACCATCTTATGGGATGCCGTTGCCGTGAACAGAATCACTAAATCCGGTGTACCAATCTGGCGGCTTAAATCTGACCGCATTTTCGTAAACACTTTTGTCTTATGTCTGTATTTTTTGCAGATTTCTTTGTACCGGTTTTCCATCCTCTCATGCCCACCTATGATTACAACGCTCATTCATATGCTCCTTTCTTAGTTAATTATTACTAACTATTAGTGTTAAAGAAAAATGCTTTTCAGCATTTTACTATCATCCCTGCCTATAGGGACGGTTCTCTTAAAACGATAGGTTAGTTATTGCTAACCACATAAATAATAACATACCCAAAGTGCCCTGTCAAGGGATTCTGTGCAAAAAATCGCTGTAATGCCTCAGTGGATTTCAATTCAGACGTTTCACCCACTCAGTTGACGCATCCATAGCAGTACGGCAGGCACCCGTCTGATCCAGAGCGTTCAGCATTACAAAATCATGAATCGTACCCTGCACCCGCAACGCGGTCGCTTCCACGCCTGCACACTGGAGCCTTTCGCCAAAGGCTTCCACCTTGCTGCGTAGAACATCTGCCTGGCTGTTTATAATCATCGGCGGCGGAAAACACCTCAGGCAATCTATATCCGCCCGGAGAGGGGATGCAGTCATCTGATTCCTATCTTCCATAGATGCTGTATACTGCCGCCAGAACCATTTCATCCCTTCCCGGTACAGATAATAGCCCGTTGCAAACTGACGGTAACTGGGCGTGTCAAAATAGGCGTCTGTTACCGGGTAATATAACAGCAGCTTGTGGATGCATGGGCCATGCCGCATGGATGACATCAAAACCATAGCGATTTCCATATTCCCGCCAACACTGTCGCTTGCCACTGTGAGCGCAGCGCTGTTCTATCGCTGTTGGGTATTTCGCTTCCGGCGACCGGCTGTATTCGGAGAATACGACCAGTGAATCTGTCCTTGCGGAAAGCTTTCTGACTAACTTTTCGTGTGTATGGAAACTGCTGGTAAGGAAATTTTATAAAGCTTACACACTTTACTTGACAAACCCCAAAAGACAAAAATCATTCCTGCCCTCTGCCTGATAAACCTTTTGCCACCACTCCCTATAGTTCGCTCTAGAGAACAGAAAAGAACGCAATTGCGGGCAAACTCCCCGTTAAGCTCTTTCCCCCTTGGTTTTCACAATCTCTAATTTTCCAGCATCTTCTCAATAAACACTCCATATCCTTTCGTCGCATCCGACACAAACACATGGGTTACGGCGCCGATAATTTTACCATCTTGTAAAATCGGGCTGCCGCTCATAAGTGTGTCAAGGAAAGGACAACAAATTTTGACAAATTATTTCAATTCCTGGCCGGATGAAGTACTACCCTCTTTTCTCACTACTCCTGTCTAGACCAGTTCCTTTAAGATTTTTAATGTACGAAAATTCTTCATATTCAGCAGACATTGGCCTTCTTTGTTTGTAATTGCTCCCCTTTCCTCTAAATATTGAACAATTTTTTATAATTGTCATTCAAATTATTCGTACTCTATCCGTACTTTTACCAATATTTCTTTCACAGTCATGTGGACAAAAATAACCACATGAACAATCCTTACATTGCTTACATTCCGGTTTGTCATTCTGTTTCATCACCAAGTAACAGGATATTTTTCATTCATGTAACTAAATTCCACAATATAATTCTTCATTAAATCTCGTAAAAGCAGTTTCCTTTATATAAAGTTTTTCTAAATCACAGTCAGATAATTTCTCAAATGATCCGGCATAGAGCTATTCTAAAACTTTAACATATTCTTTTTTCAGATATTTCTTATGTCTTGATAAAACCGTTTGCAGCTCTGTTTTAAATGTTTCGTCATCGCATTCATTATCAACTTAAAATGAATCCATAAGCATTTTATAAAAAATAAAGTCTTCCAAATGATCTGCTAAAACCAGTACATGATCACTGTCATGAGACATCAATACTATAGGTAATGATGCATCGTTTTTCATGTTAAAGCAAAATCCATACCAGTCACCTCTGCCTGTCTGTGCCGAAAAATTTATAATCAAATAAATATTGGGGCGCGATACAGTCATACATTCTATCTTCCAGTAAAGTCTGATATAATTGGGGAAATTCAAAATGATATTTATTTTCTAACATACGAATTGTCTCCTTTTACATTTTCCGCCCTTTGCAAATACATAAGCTTTCAAATGTAACTTCTACCAGAGAAGTTGCATTTATGACAAAATCGGCAGCTGTGATTTTATTATTAAAAAATTCAACAGAGGTATCGTGGTCAAGGAATTTATTTAAGGTCAGATATTGCTCAATTTCATCCGTGAGAATAAACGCAACCCGTTTCAGGCGCTCATCCGTGAAACCATTTGCAAAATGAACGCTTTTCATCATGCGCTTTAATTTTGTCTGCGGATAGGTCTCTTGAAGCTTTTGCCTGAGCAATAAAACAATTTCCTCATAGGTCTCGTTTTTTAATTGATCCAGATCATCCATTTTTATAATATTTTGATCGTGAAGGTGTCTGACAAGCATAAATGCCCTCTCCTGTAAATCCATGATAATAGCTCCTCTCTAAATCAGGGTATCGTAAACGACATGTTCTTCGTAATATTGTATAAAATTCTCTTTTGAGAAACCCGGCAGCTTCTCATATTCATCAAGCGAGACCGCATTCCATAATGCGGCTTAAATTTGATTGCGCAAGCAGCAAGTAAAAAGCATGACACATTTTTTCACTCCGCCACAAAGCGGCTACAGCGCATTTTAGAGCGTGTTTGAAAAATGCTTTTCGACAGATGTATGCCACACTTAGTGGGAGATTTGTACCAAATGAGGGAGTCGTAGCGGGCTACGTTGACCGAATTTATGCAGATTAAACTAATGTTCAATCTGATGGTACAAATATCACGCTAAGTGGGGGATGCAGATGGCGGAAATGATTTTGGGGACACGCTCTAGATCAAATAGTTTAATTTTACTCCATAAACCGCAGTAATAATAATACTCTCCCTTCTCTTTTCGTTCCATAGTGTCAATCATCCAGGAACAGATCTTTTCTTTGGAAGATTTATAGGGAAGCCTGCTGTATGATTCCTGATTATCCGAAAATGTAGAGCGATATGCTGCGGTCAGTTCGTTCAGGGCCGGGTTTTGGTTTTCTCCATAAACCTCTAATACTACGACGCCAGATAGCTGCTTTAGCTTGTTTTTGGCAGATTGTATGGCTAATTTCTGAGCGATCAGTTTTTGTCTTTCCGTCATGTTTTTATCCGTACAACTCCCTTCTCAGAGCCCCACCGAACCTGTTCCACTCGGATATCAACCAGGGAGATGATCTCCTTCTGTTTTTCTGCAAGACACTTGATCAGCGTCAGTCTGTCGTCTGTATCGCTGATGTAATTATTCTTGATTTGCCGCTGGCCTTATTATATAACTTCGGCTTGCTAAATGGAATAGACTTTCTGAAATCTTCAATAATTATTTTTTTAGAACAATTTTTGAATAAAGCTTTATTATTATTCATGTACCATAAAGGCTATCGCTAGAGCATGTTTGAAAAATATTTTTCGGCAGATGAATTCCCGCTTAGTGGGAGATTTGTGCCAAATAAGGAAGACGTAGTGAGCTGCGGCTACGTTGACCTATCAGGTCTTTTCCAAGCCTGACGAGAAATTTTTATGGATGATGCAGGAAACTTTAAAAACACTTTTAAATCAGAACAAAAAAAACGCAACTGTTTTCAAATTTCCAGTTGCGTTCTTTTCTGTCTCTGTCTGCACAACCTCTAATGCTCAAGCATCTTCTCAATAAACACCCCATACCCTTTCGTCGCATCCGATATAAACACATGCGTAACCGCCCCGATAATTTTTCCATCCTGCAAGATCGGGCTTCCGCTCATGCCCTGCACAATCCCGCCCGTTTCTGACAAAAGAAGCTCATCCGTCACATGGAACAAAATCCCCTTATTTTCTTCCTTGCTATGAAAATCCACATCCTCAATTTCAATCCTAAACTGCCGTAACACCCCGTCCAGAGAAGAAAGGATATACGCTTCCCCCCGTCTGATATCCTGCTTTAGCCCCGCTTCTACTACAGCGTCTTCCATCTCCTCCGGTACGGCGTCTAATGTTCCATAAATCCCCGTTTTCGTATTTTGTGCAATCGTCCCTAGGCAGTTTTCTTTCTTGTAATTAATCACCCCAGTCAGCTCTCCTGGCGCTCCATCTTTGCCCTTTACAATCCCCACAATATTTGTCTGGTAAACATTGCCTTTTTCAAGGCGTATCATACACCCGGTATCAGCGTCACTGACCGGATGCCCTAATGCCCCGTACTCCAGATTATCCTTTATATACGTTAACGTACCTACCCCAGCCATATCGTCGCGCACCCAAATCCCCAGCTTATACGTACCGTCCGAAAGCTTCACTGGCTCCACCTTCACCTCAATCTGCTTTTCATCACGCAAAATCCCAAGTATCAGTGGCTTTCCGCCAGAATTGTTGACACAACTTATTAATTCTTCCTTTAGAGAAATTTGCATGCCGTTTACACTTGTAATATAATCTCCGCCCTTCACAATCTGATCTGCCGGTTCATAATTTAGCCCATCCGCCGAAGCTACTTTTCCTGTCCCAATAATCAAAACACCTTTCGTTTTAGTATATATACCAACTGGCATGCCCGAAGGCATAACATAGGTTTTGTCGATGACATGGACATTTACCTCTTTAACTGGTATCAGATTCAAAAACTTACAAGACAGCCGGTAATTATCACTTTGTGCTTCCGAATTCCAAACTTGTGCTTTCGATGCCAGGCTTTTTAAGACGGGTACGCTTACCTCCTCTTTTTCCACCGTAACAGGCACAGAAAAATGAACGGATTCTTCTTCCCCCTTTACAACATATATTTCATCTGGGATAGAATCGAATAGCAGGTTTATAGAAAAACACAAAAGGCAAAACAAAGCTGTCAGGAAAAATCCTTTTCTGTATTTTTGGAATTTATGAAAAATCATCGTTATAATGCCCCTTTCCGAAAAAACAATAAAAAAGAAAGATACGCATGGT
This sequence comes from Lachnospiraceae bacterium, assembly GCA_009911505.1. Taxonomy (GTDB): domain Bacteria; phylum Bacillota; class Clostridia; order Lachnospirales; family Lachnospiraceae; genus Roseburia_B. The sequence goes on from QXXL01000097.1 coordinate 20,622, forward strand.
ATCTCTCTTAGTATGTTCCATTTTATTTTGTTCACCCATGTTTTTTTTGTATTTGCTGCCAATTCTTTCATTCCCGCCATATGTCCGCCATTCCGGCTTATAAGCATACACGTTCGCGGGCAAATATAGATTCAAATGCTTTTACAAATTTTTTCCAGTCTAAGACCAGCATCAAATCCACGGTACGAATTGTGAGCGCACGTTTTCTTCCATTTAAATCAATAAAACTATAATTACCCACAATATCGCGTTTTTCAACATAAGGGTATAATAAAAATACCCTGTCGACTTTCTGAATGCTTGAAGAATACGCATTCATTTGATATGCATCTGATTCCTTTACAAAATTTTTGGGGATCTTCCACTTTGTATCTACAATGTCAAGTTTCCCGTCCGTGTTTTTTATTGTTATATCTGGCCTTAGCCGCACATATTTTTTGCTATCCGAATCACGCTCCAGTAAATAGCTGCCCCGCATCTGGTAAGTAACCTTATTGCCAAAAACTATTCTTGACACTCGATATACAAATAATTCATATAAATCATTCATATTGAAAAGCATCATGCAAATGGGCGTATTGCCTGCACTTATAGTACTGAAAATATTATTTAGAAAAAGCAGGCCATACTTATATGCTTCCTCGGCACGATGGTTTGTGGAATGAAAAATAATCGGTTTAGCCAAAGCCTTTTCCTGGCTTATTAGAGGAATATCATCAAATACAGGCAGTAGATACTTTATCCTGCGCCTATTTTGTCCATCCCTGCTCATCTTATTCATTTGGCACAGGCACAGCTTCATGAATTTATTAATGTCATTATCTTCTGTGAACTTAGAATACATGCACCAAAATTTCGTTGGATCTAATGCATTTTTCGAAAATTGCTTTCCAAACAGAATCCTTCCCTTGACCCGGTTCATATTTTTTTCAATTTTATTATAGGAATGTTGCAGCCCTTCTCTGACATACTTTTCCAGCAAGTTCAAATATGTATCAATTAACATTTCCATTAGGGAATCTTTTTTCATACGGGCCATTCCTGGTATCTCACGGGCGGACGGATTTTGATGTGAAATTATTATCATTCTAATTAAGGCTGCCCTTAAATCATCCGTAGAAACATATCCATACAATTTGGGCAGTATCTCAATAGTAAGGTTTTTTAAAGATATTGTCCCTACCCAATGTTGTGCTGTCAACTTTTTATAGCCCCATTTAAACACAGGCTCCTCATCCATAATAACTGTTTGAAGGGCAAGCGCATCCTCTTTCGATATAACATTGTGGATTGCATCCCTTTTATCTTTTATATGAAGCTGGCCGTATTCCTTTAATACAATTGTTTCCATCATAAATAGACCTGCTCTAAAGATTCCTTTGTTATGTTATCCGAAACAAAATAGTGTTTCTTATCATCAATCATATAATCCCCTGTATACAGAAAATAATCATCGGCAGCCAAATCTTTATGCCTATATATAGCGGTAGCCCTCAGCTCTCCATTTTCATCCAGATCATTAAAGATAAACTGAATTTTCTGCACATCATCAAAAAAATATTCTTCTAGTAGCGGTACTACAGAATTTTTTATAATATCCGCAAGATCCTCTGCTGTTTTGCATCTAATGAATAACGCATGTCCAAGAAGGTGCTGTGAATCGAGCAACATTTCTATTCTGGCATTTATAGTATTAAACAGTCGTATTACGTCAATACCTCCTATATTGTGCGCATTGATTCCGCATAAATCCAATTCTTCCTCAATGACGCTTGCGCTTGGCAGCATGGGTTTGAATTTAAAACGCCTGCGCAATGCAATATCTATCTGGTCTATAGATCTGTCAGCAGTATTCATCGTCCCATAGACATTAACGTTCGACGGGACACAGAATGATGTTTTAGAATAGGGTAAAACTACGGACAGCGCCCCAGTTTCCCCCTCCCGCTTATCCACTTCAATCAGGCTTATCAGTTCTCCAAATATTTCTGAGATATTGCCACGGTTTATTTCATCAATAAAGATTGCATAGTCCTTTTCTTTATGCTTTCTCGCTTCATCGCACAGAGCTTTAAATACACCGTCCTTGGGGGAATAATCAATACTTTTAGCCTCTGCAATATATTCTGGCCTAATTCCTTCAATAAAATTTTCATAGGAATACGATTGATGGAATGTGACAAAGCTATAACGTTTGGTAACTTGGGCAGAACTTAAAAACTTCTTATTAAAATCGGATCTCGCCTGCTGAACCCTAACATAATCTACATACCATTCACCCGGATTTAATGAAAAAAACACCCTCGGCTGCACCCTTGCAACACCGGGAATTGGCGGTTGCTCTATATTATGCTTATCCAATTCCGCTGCAACATTAATTGTAACACCCAGCCTTAGGCTATCAATTTTATTTTGAATAGCCATAGTCTGCATTTTTCCATGGTTTTGAAGCAGCACAAGCGTAATCAAAATCCACCTGCCCGATTCCAATGTAAATGCTTCTATCAACTGTGAATCATAAATTTTATAATCAATATAGCCGCTCATAATGGATTGCAGAAGGTATGTCTTCCCCGTTCCCGGAGGGCCATAATAAATTATATTTTCTGCCATAATTACTCATCCTTCCACACTATATATTTTAATCCTGGCAAAAAAGCATCGTCTCTTATCATGATTGCCCTGCCATATTTCGCCCTGTAAACATCCGCAAGTTTACGCAATTTAGCCGGGGAAATATAACCTGTATTTTCCAGATAATATTCTACATTCTTAATCCGTAGCTGTGGCTTCCTTGGATTACCGCCCTCTAATCTGTCCCTGGCAGTGTTGTAATTAATATCTAATCCATAATCTGCCATCACATCTGATAAGAATCTCCCAATATCATTATTAGGGCAATCCAAAGACAAATACCTTATCACCTGTTTATCAACACTTGCGTCTGGCGTCCCCCTTCCATCAATTACACCGATAATAAATGCTTTTTTCACTTCTGGCTCAGAAAGGAACAACGCATTTTTAAGGCCTGGTATTTCAGGCAGCAAATCCTCTAGCCCTGTTGATTCAAAAAAAGTGCTAAACCCAGGAAGCCTGTTTTTACCTGAATCCAAAGGCGTCCCCTTAATATTGTCCTTCATTACCGTATACCCCTTTACCCTTGCAGATATTGCAGTAACAAAATCAAAATGCCCTGCCGTTTCTGATTGGGCAGAAAAAGTGGGGTTATATCTTACAGGAGCCGCCCAATAGGTTTTCCCATTACTTATTACTTTCTCATCCGCAGCATAAATCCCTCCCAGAAAATAGGCCACTTCTTTTGTTAAATAACTTGTCCCCGTATTAATCCCCGCATCATATACCTGATATGTAAGCATATTTGCCCCTACTTTCTTTCACACATAGCAAGGAGCCCCTTGCCAATCCTCAAAAATCGCTTTCGCTACCGCTTTTGCCAACAGCGGCGGGACAGCATTTCCAACTTGCTTCATTTGAGAAGTTTTTGTCCCAAAAAAGTGAAAAGAATCCGGAAACGACTGTATTCTCGCGGCTTCCCTTACTGTTATCGCCCTATCTAGGTATGGGTGGGTGAATTTACCCGAGGAGGGTGTGTCAAACCGGGTTGTAATCGTTACTGAAATATCATCTTCATCCATCCGTTCCCACGTACCACTATAGATAGATTTTGTTATATGCTCTGGCGGCAAAAATTCTTTGCCTCCCTTTGGGGGTATCATCGCTAATCTTTCCAATGCTACTGCAGAATGGTTCGTTGCAACATGATTATATAATTTACCGCTGCCGAGCCTCATCCTCTGTTGATATTCCGTTTCCGGCGCTTTTTTGTAATCCGCGGCTTCTGTGCCTTCCCCAGATTTTAAATATGCCAAATCACTGATTGCTTCCCATATGGTTGTCCTTTTTTCAATTATTTTGGGCATTTTTACTTTGCACGTACCACGTTTCCCTATGATAAAAGCCCGATGGCGGTTTTGCGGCACACCATAATCTGCCGCACATAAAACCTGTGCATTAATGGTATATCCTAATTCTGAAAACAGCTTTTCCAGCTCCTGCTTAAAATAGCCTTTTTGCGCTGTAAGCAGATTTGGTACATTTTCCATAACAAAATATTGAGGATCAACCTCCTTTACTACTTCAACAAAATATTTAAAAAGGAAATTCCTCGGATCATGGATAGTCTTTCTCTGGCCTTTTTGTGAGTATCCCTGGCATGGCGGGCCTCCAATAACCAAACCTGCCTGGCCTTTATATGCTCCAAAGGTTTCTGGTATCGCAAGTTTTGTGATATCCTCCACAACCATATTTGAGTTTGCCCGGTTCTTAATATATGCTTCTGCTATAGATTGGTCATATTCATTTGCAATTAAGATTTCAAACCCCGCCTGCTCAAACCCTAAAGAAAGACCTCCTACACCCGCAAATAGGTCTATTATTTTTAATTCATCCATTTTACCTTCGTTATCTAGAGCATGTCCCAAATTTTCAAACACGCTCTAGCCTTTCTATCGAGTTTTTGTAGTATTCTTCATTAATTTCCGAACCTATAAATTTCCTTTTATGTATCAATGCCGCCACTCCAGAACTCCCGCTTCCGGAAAATGGATCAAAGATCACATCATTTTCATTCGATAAAACCGTCACAAAATGCCCCAATAGCTGGATTGGCTTTTGTGTAGGATGTTTACCGTAGCGTTTTTCCCTTAAAGGTGTTACCGATGTTTCTACAAAATCATGAATTGCCTTGCCATTGTTATTAAATGTACCTGTATGCGCCTTATACACAAAATATATCCAGGCTTCTGTTGAATTTATGAAATGTAAATTCATATTGCGGGGCATCGGATTCTTCTTATGCCATATTCCTGTCGTTTTATAATAAAATCCATGTTTCTGGGCCAGCCTAATAATTGTTTCAACCTTGATAATAGACATAAACATAATAACGGAGCCTTTGGTTTTAACGACTCTGGAAAGCTCGCCAAACATTTGATCCATATCGTTTTCCCACTCTTCAAATTCAAGATTATCCCATCCGGCAGCCCCGAAAAAATTCTCCCTCATTGCTTTCAAATTCGTTGCCCTGTTTTTCATAAATAAGCCCAGATTATAAGGTGGATCCGTCAAAACCAGGTCGACGGAATCATCTTCCATCTTTTTCATTGCATTTAGGCAATCTGTATTATAAAGGCAGTAATTGTTAACCATTGCTTCCTCCCTCTTTTTATTGCCCCAATCTACTACCATAGCGCTGCTGCCCTTTCATCTGCTTTGAAAGAAAATACACCCCTTGCAATCAAAGCCAAGCCAGCTCTGTTATCCCCCTTCATCAAGTTCAAGATATCATCATATTATATATTTGTCAATGATAAGGGTTATTAGAGAGTTTATCAGTTAACCATTTTTTTCATCGTATAAAACCTGATTTCAAAAAATGCTCCTCCATCTGGTATGTTTTTTGCCCGTATCGTTCCATTTTTGCGTTCAATAATCTCTTTTGACAGCACCAGCCCAATGCCAATCCCACCCTCGCCTGCATTTTTCCCCCTGTAAAACCGTTCAAAAAGATGCGGCATATCCTCTTTTTTCAAAAGTATTGTTCCGGCGTCAATTCGTGATAATACAAGCAAGGCTTCCGGCTGGCCTGAAAACAGCTATTATATATAGAAAGCATAACAGAAACCGCAGAAGCAGATCATACTCCACTGCGCTTAAACTGGCCTCCCGCCTTTTTCTTTTATTATAGCAAATGAAAGTTACAGTTTTGTGACGTAACAGCCGGTACAGGAATCAAAACCTTTAATACAAACGTACCATTCTCGCATTTTGTCAAAAGCCGCCCCCCATACCTGTGAGCCGCTTTCTTCATATTAGAAATCCCAAACCCATGTAAAAAATGATCCCCCTTTGTAGTCCTACCGTCCGGCACACCGCCCTCCGGTACAAAGCAGTTTTCAATCCGGATCGAAACAAAATCCCTCACCCTGCCAGCCTTAAGCAGAATAGCCCGCTGTCCCTTTGGAAGCTTTTCACTTGCCTCAATGGCATTGTCAAGCCCATTCCCAAACAATGTGCTGATATCCAAAGGATCGATAAAATCAATCCCTCCAAAATCCACAGCCGCCGAAAAATCAATCTGCTTTTCCCTGGCATGCTCTGCCTTGTCTTTTAAAATTACATCCAAAAACTCATTTTCTGTATGGAAATAATCCTCATAACCCAAAATCTTAGAATAAAGCTGTTCTGCCATCCGCCCCGTGCCATCCTCAGTGTGGCATTGCCCCAATACAAGCAGGTGGTTTTTCATATCATGGTATATAGCCCGGATCCGTTCCTCGTCTTTGCTTTTGGCCTGATAATATTTCTGCTGCATCTTTAACGCCTGTAAACGGTATGTATCCTGCATAAAACGGCTCATATTTGAAACCAGACAGACACAGCCCAGCGACGAAAAGACAGACGAAATGCATACCGGATAAACCACGAAAGGCGCATCTTCGACAAAATAAATCGTAGTAAAGCACGCAATACCAGATACCAAAATCACAGAATCCACAATAAGCCACATTTTATCTGTAAGGTTCTGGCGGACATCCTGCAGCGGATTGCGCAAAAACAGCCAAATACCGCCCCAGAACAACAGATGCACCATATTCTGCCCCACACAAATCCCCCTGTCGACCAAAAGGGCTGCTTGCGGCTGCTTAAAGCTTAGATCCATCCCGGCAGAAACGGCAAAAAAAATGCGGCTGGCAAGATCCATCATTAAAAAATTCATAGATACCATGATCGGATAGAAAATAAAAACAGCCGAAGCCTTTTCTGCAAGCCTCCCCTGATGGAACACAGCAAGATAGATGCTAAGGGCACAGAAAGCCACCAGGATATTTGTAAGATCATTTTGGTAGATAATTATATCCGTAAACGTAAGGGAAACAAAAAAAGCAGCAATGCGCCTTCCCCTGCCCTTCCTCAATGGAAGAAATGTATGTAAAATCCAATAAAACACAAACTGGTAAGCCACTTGCAAAGCGACTGCACACACCTGCAGCAAAATTATCACAGCATATCCCCCCAATAATCCGCAAGCCGCGCCATAAATTCTTTGCGCCTTGGCTGACTGACCGGGATACGTTCCCCTGTAGATAAAACCACATCCATCCCCTCCATGCCTTTTACAAACGAAAGGTTAACCACAAAGCTCTGATGGCAGCGTACAAATCCAGGCTGTGCACAAAGCAGCCTGGCTACCTCCTTCATATTTTTGTAAATAACCTGCTCCTGCCCTTGAAAATGCAGCATAACATTACGCTTCTCCGTTTCAGCATACGACAAATCCTTATACAGTGCCTTATATTTTCCGCTGTCATTAGAAAAACTCAAATACGGCTCGTCCTTCCCATGATAATAAGTAAAATAACGGTCAAGCTCCATTTTTAAGATACTGTATTTTACTGGTTTTAACAGATAATTAATGGCATTGTATTCATATCCTTTAAAAACATACTGCTTCATAGAAGTCAGAAAAATAAGCCCTACACTACGATCTATCCTGCGGATTTCTTCAGCAGTTTTTAAACCATTTAACTGTTCCATCTTAATATCCAAAAAAATCAGATCAAAATCCGGGCGGTACCCCCGCAGTAACTCACTGCCATCATAATAAGAAAAATAACAAAATTCTTGTCCCATTTCATCTGAATAACGCTCCAGATAATCCTGTAACTCACGAATCAACGTATCCTCATCATCGCAAATCGCAATTTTATACAATATCATTCATCTCCTTACAATACATCCCCTACTCTGTCTACCCACCCCTTAGCAACTGAACACAGACCCTGCCCTCTGCCTGACGGCCCCTTTGCCATCCACTCTCTTAAGTACAAACGGGCTTACAAATCACGTCTTAAATTATAACATCTTTTTCATATTTTACAACTATATATCCCCTCCCCTCTACGACAGCCCAACCGCGCATAAAAATGCCCCCGCACAAATCCAATGCACGGGAGCCCTTCTATCCATACTTCCCAAACTATTACATTATAATCTTCTTTGGGCACTTCTCCACGCAAACGCCGCACCCAGTACATTTTTCCTGATCGATATAAGCTACATTATCCGCTACATGCACCGCATCACTCGGGCAATTCTTCTCACAAAGCTTACATCCGATGCATCCCACCGAGCAAGCCTTCATCACATCTTTGCCCTTATCTTTAGAATTGCAGTGCACCAGATGCTTCGCATCATAAGGCACCAGCTCGATCAAATTCTTCGGGCAGGCCGCAACGCACTTCCCGCACGCCTTACAGGCGTCTTTATCCACAAGCGCAATCCCGTCCACGATATGAACCGCATCAAACGGGCAAGCCTTCACGCAGCTTCCGTACCCAAGGCATCCGTAATTACAGGTCTTTGGCCCGCCGCCCGGCACAAACGCCATTGCGCCGCAGTCCTCAACCCCCGTATACTCATAATCCCGGCCAGCCTTTTCACATGTCCCCGCACATTTCACAAACGCAACCTTCTTTGTGCCCGCGCCTGCGGACACCCCCATAATTGCGCCAACCTTTGCTGCCACGGGATCCCCGCCAACCGGACATCCGCCGACCGGAGCCTCTCCTTTTACAATGGCCGCTGCAAGTCCGGAGCACCCCGCATATCCGCAGCCGCCGCAGTTATTACCCGGAAGCACGCCTAAAATAGCCTCTTCCCTTTCATCTACCTCTACTTTGAATTTTTCTCCGGAAATCCCAAGGAAAAATCCAATAAAAATACCTACACCGCCGACGATTACCGCGGCAATGATGATTGCCTGTACACTCATCTTCTCTTTCCTCCTAAATCATTCCTGAGAACCCCATAAACGCAATTGACATCAGACAGGCGGTAATCAGTACGATTGCCGTACCCTGGAACGGTTTGGGGATATCATTATATTCGATTTTTTCACGAATTCCAGCCATGATGCAGATGGCGATAAAAAACCCTGCCGCGGTTGCCAGGCCGTTCACTACGCTTTCCAAAATACCGTACTCCTTTGTCACATTGGTCAAAGCCACGCCAAGAACGGCACAGTTGGTCGTAATAAGCGGAAGGTAAACACCAAGGCTCTGATACAGAGACGGCATAGATTTTTTCAAAAACATTTCTACAAACTGCACCAGCGCCGCAATGACCAAGATAAATACGATGGTCTGCAAATACTTCGTATCAGTCGGCGTTAAGATAAATTTATAGATAAGCGATGTCACAAGGGACGCAATGCCGATAACGAAAATAACCGCGCCGCCCATCCCGGCTGCCGTTTCCGTCTTTTTGGATACGCCAAGAAACGGGCAAATACCAAGGAACTGGCTTAATACAACGTTATTGACAACCGCAGAACCGATTGCAATTAAAATTAATGTCTTCATGCTAAGCTACCCCCTATTCTGATTTTTTTCCGGTACACATAGCGGACTGGCTGCAGCTTGCACAGTCCCCGCTTAAACAGCCGGACGGAGCTGCCAGCGGCTTGCCCTTCGCTTCCATCTTTTCCCGGACAATATTCATCACGGCAACTAAAAATGCAAGTACCAAAAATGCCCCGGGAGCCATAACAAAAATCGTAATCGGTGTGAACCATTCCAAAGAAAGCACCTGTACGCCGAAAATCTGGCCTGCACCCAAAATCTCACGGATGATACCGATACAGGTCAGGCCGAACGTAAACCCAAGGCCCATACCGATCCCGTCAAAAATAGACGGCGTGACCGGATTTTTGGAAGCATAGCTTTCCGCACGCCCCAGGATAATACAGTTTACCACAATAAGCGGAATATACACGCCAAGCTGTGTAGCCAGATCCGGCGTATACGCTTTCATCAGAAATTCCACTACTGTAACTAAAGACGCCACAATGACGATAAATGCCGGCATACGCACGCCGTCTGGAATAACCTTACGGAATGCAGAAATCAAAAGATTGGAAAATACAAGTACCAGCGTGGTAGAAAGCCCCATGCCAAGCCCGTTCATCGCAGCCGTCGTAACCGCAAGCGTCGGACACATACCCAGCATCAGTACAAATGTCGGGTTTTCCTTGATAATACCGTTATATAAACGTTCCATATATTTATTCATTACTCTGCGCCTCCTTCCAAAATATTCCGGAAGTATGTAATACATGCATTGACACCATTTGTCATGGCCCTTGAAGTAATTGTAGCGCCGGAAATGGACTCAATTTCACTGTCCGAAGCCGGAGCCTGCTTTACAACCGTAAAGCTGTCTGCCTGCTTGCCCTTAAACTGGCCGGAAAATTCTTCATTTTTGGCCTTATCGCCTAGCCCTGGCGTTTCAGCAATGCTCGTAATAGAATAGCCATTTACTGTGCCGTCATTTGTGATCCCTACGGAAAACGTGATATTTGCCTGGCTGGCGTCCTTTGCCGTCACGGTAATGACATAGCCTAACACACTGCCGCTGCCGTCTTTTGCGGCCTGTACATCCGTAATCTCGTCTGCAAAGCCATTATCGCCCATCACCGAAGCAGCCTCTTCTTTATCGAATGCATCATATGCTTCAAAGCTTTGTGCTTCCTCAAATACCTGTTGGTATGCTGCCTGCGCTTTTGCCGTATCTGCAGCCGCAATCGGCTCCTTTGTTATTTCATAAACCAGTCCGAGGGCAAACCCAAGCACCAGCGTAAAAGCCGTTAAAATCAACGCGTCATGTACAATCTTTTTATTCATGCTTCTTTGCCTCCTTTACCAGCCCAAATGCCCTTGGAATTGTAATCCTTTCAATCATCGGGACTAACAGGTTGCTTAAAATAATGGCAAAAGACACGCCCTCCGCATTGGCGCCGTACATACGGAACAGCCCAGTTAAAACTCCCAGGCAAATACCAAACAATATCCGGCCGTTTGGCGTAATCGGGGACGTTACATAATCAGTCGCCATAAAGAATGCGCCAAGCATCAGCCCGCCGCCGCAAAGCTGCGCTGTAATATAATTCCAGTCAAACCCGTGCCCGCCAAAGATGACTAAGAAAATGACAAATGTCACAATATAAGTCCCCGGAATCCGCAAGTCAATCACGCCCAGTAAAATCAGGATAACTGCCCCGATTAAAATAGCAATCGCGGAGGTTTCGCCAATCGTACCACCTGTCCTTCCGATTAACATATCCATCGTATTCACTGCCTCGCCATTGCGCATCGCAGCAAGCGGGGTCGCACCGGTATAATCGTCAATTGCAAATTTGGTCATATCTGCCGCAAACGCAATCAAAAGGAAACACCTTGCGCCAAGCGCCGGGTTCATAAAGTTCTGCCCCAAGCCGCCAAACATCATCTTTACAATTGCAATCGCAAAAATGCCGCCTAAGGCCGCTTCCCACCACGGCAGTGTAGCCGGAAGGTTTAACGCCAAAAGAAGCCCTGTCACAACGGCGCTGAAATCGCCGATGGTACTTTTTTTATGTACGATTTTTTCAAATACCCATTCGGTTGCCACACAGCTTGCAATCGTCACAAGAATCAGAATCAATGCCCGGTACCCGAAATTATAAACGCCAAACAGCGTCGTAGGCATAAGCGCCAGCACGACATAAAACATAATCCGGCTGCTGGTATCCTTAGAACGGACATGCGGTGACGATGAAACATGAAATAAATCACTCACAATAACCCACCTCTTTCTATACTCCTCTTATCTATTTTTTCCTTTTTGCCGCTAAAACCTGCTTTTTCATCGTCTTAACTGACTGTGCCAAAGGCCTCTTGGCCGGGCAGACGTAACTGCAGCTTCCGCATTCCACACACTCTAAGCCATGCCATTTTTCAAACACGCCGCTTTGCCCCCGCTCGCCGTAATCTGCAAGCCTTGACGGTACTAAAAGCTCTGGGCAGGCTTCCACACAGCGCCCACAGTTGATACATGCCGTCGGCTCATAAGCCGCCACTTCATCTTCCGTAAAACAAAGCAGGGAAGAAGACGTCTTTGTCGCCGGCACATCCAGATCGAACATGGCAAATCCCATCATAGGCCCGCCGGAAATCATCTTTTTGCATTCGCCCTTAAAGCCGCCTGCAGCTTCTAACATCTCCCTGTAATTCGTCCCAAGCAGATATAAAAGTTCTGCGGCTCAGCAATCGCATTGCCAGTTACAGTAAAAATCCGGTTCATAAGCGGCTGCCCAAGCACGACAGCATTATAAATTGCTACTAACGTTTCTACGTTGTCCACGATACAGCCTGCGTCTGCCGGAAGCATCTTGGAGTTAATGGAACGCTTTGTTACCGCATAAATAAGCTGGCGCTCGCCGCCCTGCGGGTATTTGGTTTTCAGCTCTGCCACTTCCATCCGTTCTTCTTTTTGTACCAGCTCTTTTAATTTGGCAATGCAGTCCGGCTTGTTGTCCTCGACGCCAAACACACCCCTTGCCTTCGGGAAAAGCTGCAATACAACGCGCATTCCTGCAATAAGCTTATCAGGCTGCTCAATCATCCTGCGGTAATCCGACGTTAAGTACGGCTCGCATTCCGCGCAGTTGGCAATGATGTACTCAATCTTGTCTGGTTCCTTCGGGGATAATTTGACATGTGTCGGAAACCCCGCACCGCCCATACCTACTACGCCGGCTTCTTTGATTTTTCCAATAATCTCTTCCTTGGAAAGGGCTGAAACATCCTTTACCGTTTGATATTCCACCTCTTTCATCTCGCCGTCACTCTCAATGACGATAGACTTGACCATATCGCCGACCGTCACACGGCGCGGCTCAATCTTTTTGACCGTCCCAGATACGGATGCATAGATCGGTGCAGAGACGAAGCCTCCTGCTTCGGCAATCTTCTGCCCACGCAATACCGTATCGCCAACTGCGACAACTGGGGCCGCTGGCGCCCCGATGTGCTGTGACAGCGGATATACAAGTTCTCCTTTGGGTAATAGTTTGCGGATCGGTTTATCCTTCGATAAATCCTTGCCATCGTATGGATGGACACCGCCTTTAAAAGTCATCGAACCCATTTACGTGTCCCCACTTTCTTAAATAATCTATTTGTTTTTTATAAAAATTTTATAAAAAACCATTCCAATGAATTATAGCATAACCCGTCGGTTTTTGCAGTCTATTTTTGTTTTTTTTTCAATACTGACAGTATTGCATATAAAACCATAGACAGGCTATTTTTCCTCCCTTTTTGTTGCCAGTTCTGCCGAAACGGCTATCACAATCATTGCAGTTAACTGCCGGAATATGTTATAATACCGTCAAACTACCAGAAAGATTCAGAAAGGGCTTTTTCTATGAAGCAAATCCATAAAACCTCCCCTCTGCCAGCCGACCCATATACCAGGCGTTATTTTTCGGATTCCACCGTATTTTTTGATATTGAAACCACCGGATTTTCCCATAAGTATGCTTTCGTCTATCTAATCGGCATGGCAATGCGCAAAGGGGATACCGTTCATACTTACCAGTTCCTCGCAGAAAACCGCCAGGAGGAAGCTTCCATTTTGTCTGCATTTTACGGCATGCTCCCCTGCGGCTGCAGCCTGTTCACATTCAACGGGGCAGGCTTTGACATTCCTTTTTTAAAAAGCAGGGAAGCGCTTTTGGGGATTTCTGGAAACTGGATTGCTTACCAGCATATGGATCTCTATAAACTTACGGCAAAATTGTCCCATCTATTCCAATTACCAGATAAAAAACAAAAATCTGTAGAGCAGTTTTTGGGGATTTTCCGGGAGGATACCTACAGCGGCGGGGAATTAATTAACATATATTATCAATATGAAAGACAGCACGATTTACCATCCGAAGCCCTCCTGCTTTTACATAATTATGAGGATGTGCTTGGTATGGCAAAGCTGCTCCCTCTGCTTGCTTACCAGGATTTATTTTTAGGGCCAGTGCAGGTTTTAGATGCCAGGATTTCAGGCAATGGCAATCAAAAAGAACTGTGCCTTACGTTAAAGCCCCCTGTTTCCTTTCCCCAAAAATGTACCTGGCAGAAAGGGCCTTACCGCCTTTTTTGCCAGGATATGGCTGCTGAACTAACAATTGAAATTATTAGTGGGGAAATGAAATATTACTATGAGAATTATAAAGATTATTATTATCTGCCCGAAGAAGATATGGCAATCCATAAGAGCGTAGCAGCTTATACCAATCCAGCGCACCGCAGGCGTGCAACAGCATCAAATTGCTATGTTAAACATAGTGGCAGCTTTCTGCCGCAGGAAGGGGGGGTATTTTCACCTTGCCTGTATCCGGGGAATAAAGCAAAATGTTCTTATTTTCAGCTTACTGATATGTTTTTACACGATACGAAGGCTTTGGAAGCGTATGCTAGCCATATTCTCCAAATCGTTTACACGCGTGCGTAGGGGGTAAAGCGGTTTGCCCTGCCCCCATCACTTCACCTTAGAAAAAAACACCAGCGTCTTCCTCTCAAAATTCAGCTCCTTATAATTAATCATCTGTTCTGCGCTTCCAATAAATAAAACGCCATCTTTTACAAGTGACTGGTTAAATTTTTTGTATACACTATCCCTGGCCGCTTCCGTAAAATAAATCAGCACATTCCGGCATACAATCAGATGGTATCCTGCCGGATAAGCATCCCGCAGCAGGTTGTGCTCTTTAAATTCCACACATGCCTTAATTGCTTTTGAAACCTGGTAAGACTCCCCAACCTTTGTAAAATACCTGCGCTTGAAATCTGACGGTACGCCCGCAATACTTTTTTCGTTGTATAACCCCACCTGGGCCGCCTCAATAACCTGTTTATCTATATCCGTCGCGACAACGTGAATCTGCCCAAGAGGAATGTGCCTGGAAAATGCCATTACCAGTGAATATGGCTCATTGCCTGTCGAGCACGCCGCGCTCCATATTTTTAAATTCTTCCCAAACCTGCGGATCAGGCTTGGGATAATATTGGTGTCTAGATATTTCCAGTGGACTGGATCGCGGTAAAATTCGGATACATTTATCGTAAGGAAATTTACAAACTGCTGGAATTTTTCTGGATCGGCCCGAAGCAGTTCCACATAGGAGTCATAGGATAATATATGATTCTTGGTAATCAGTGAGTCAATCCTCCGGCGCATCTGGTTCTCTTTGTAGGAATTTAAATCGATCTTCGTAAGAGAATAAATATTGCTTTTGAATTTTTCATAGCTGCCCAGCATAAATTCCCCGCCTTCCCTTATAGGTCTTTATAGAAATAGAAAGCCCGCATTGCGAACTTTCTATCCTTGGCAAAATGTCCTTACTCTTCTGTTGCTTCTTCGGCTTCTGCCTCTTCCTGTTCATAAGCAGCAGCTGGCTCAGAATTTAAAAGCGCTTTGATGCTTAAGCTGATTTTCTTTTCCTCTTCATTGAAATCAACAATTTTCGCTTCAATTTCCTGGCCGATATTTAATACGTCAGACGGCTTTTCGATGTGCTCCCTTGCAATCTGGGAAACATGTAAAAGTGCGTCTACGCCCGGTGCAAGTTCTATAAAAGCGCCAAAATCTGCCATACGCGCTACAGTCCCCCGGATAATGGTACCTACTGCAAACTTAGTTGCCGCATCATTCCATGGGTTTTCTTCCGGGAATTTCCTGCTCAAAGCAATCTTGGTCTCTTTAATATCCTTAATGAACACTTTTACGACTTCTCCGACCTTAAATGCTTTCTTTGGGCTTTCAACCCTTCCCCATGACATTTCTGAAATGTGGAGCAGGCCGTCCGCACCGCCTAAGTCGATGAATGCGCCGAAATCCGTTACGTTCTTAACAGTACCTTCGATTATGTCACCTATTTGGATCCTTGCGAAAAGCTCCCTTTGCATCTCTGCCTTCTTTGCTACTAACAACTGCTTTCTGTCACCAATAATCCTTCTTCGGCGTGGATTAAATTCTGTGATCACAAATTCGATCTCCTGGTCTTTGTACTTGTTCAGATCCTTTTCATATGTATCCGAGACAAGGCTTGCCGGGATAAACACCCTTGTTTCGTCAACGGCTACGCTTAAGCCGCCGCCTAATACCTGGATCACCTTAGCGGTTAAAACAGTGTGGTTCTCGAAAGCTTCTTCTAATTTTTTGTTGCCTTTCTCTGCAGCAAGGCGCCTGTAGGAAAGAAGAACCTGCCCTTCGCCATCATTGACTTTAATCACTTTTACTTCCATGGTGGCACCGACAGATACAAGGGTTGTCAAGTCTACGTTCGGCTCATTGGTATACTCGGAACGGGTAATAATACCGTCGGACTTGTATCCAATATTTAAGACGATCTCATCTGGTTTCACATCGATAACAGTACCTTCGACTACCTCTCCATTTCTTATTGATTTAATTGATTCTTCTTCAAGCATTTCTTTAAAACTTACTTCTGATTCTGACATTCTTCCAAAACCTCCTCAATAATATTGTTTGGGGTCGAAGCCCCTGCGGTAATACCTACGTTATCAATGGACCCAAACTGCCTTATGTCCAAGTCATCAAGTGTCTGTATGTAGTAAGTATTTTCACATGCTTTTTTACATATTTCAAATAGCTTCTGTGTGTTGGAGCTGTGGCTGCCGCCGATTACAACCATCGCCCCAACGCGTGCTGCAATCTCGGCAGCTTCTTTCTGCCGTTCTTCTGTTGCACTGCAGATGGTATTTAAAACAATTATATCATAACCTTTTTTTTCAATAATTTCAACTAATTCTTGAAATTTGTTGTAATTAAATGTCGTTTGGGATACAATGCACAGCTTTTCACCCTGTTTTATGTCCAGATTTTCCGCTTCCTGCCTTGTCTGCAGGATTGTTGCGGCCTGTGGGTCGCACCATCCCCGGATCCCCTCCACCTCTGGATGGGAAGAATTTCCTATAATAACAATATGATAGCCTTTTTTTTCATACTCTTCCACAAACCGGTGGATTTTTAAAACAAACGGGCAAGTGGCATCCACTATGGTAAACCCTTCTGCCTGTATGGCCTCATATGTTTCCTTTGAAACGCCATGCGAACGGATGACCATAATGCCTTTTGGGATGCTTTTTAGTTCCAGGAGCCCACAGACTGCATGTACACCTTTCTTTTCCAGATCCGCCACGACCTCTTCATTGTGTATAATAGGGCCGTAAGTATACACCGGGACATTACTTTTTTCTGCTTCCTCGTATACTTTTTCTACCGCGCGTTTTACGCCAAAGCAAAACCCGGCGCTTTTTGCCAATATTACCTGCATCTTACTGCCTCTCTCTACAAATTTTCCGGATTGCCTCTACAACCTCATCTATGCCAAGTTCCGACGAATCGATAAGCAATGCGTCGTCTGCCTGCTTAAGCGGCGATGCCGCCCGGTGCATGTCACGGAAGTCCCTCTCCTCAATATCCTTTTGGATAGCGGACAAATCGCAGCCTTCCCCTTTTTCCTTCAACTCATCAAACCGGCGTTTTGCGCGGGTATACGGGCTTGCGGTCAGATAGATTTTTACTTCTGCATCTGGCAGCACACAAGTACCAATATCTCTGCCGTCCATTATAACATCCGCCGTTTTGGCAATTTTTTGCTGCAGCGCAACCAGTTTTTGGCGGACTGCAGGATAAACGCTGATAGCAGAGGCCATATTCCCTACGTCCTCCCTACGGATTTTATCGTTTACATTTTCCCCATTTAACAGGACCTGCTGCTGCCCGTCCTGGTAGAGGATGGAAATGTCAATCCCATCTGCCAACCCGCAAACTGCGGCTTTATCCAGCGCCGGGATACCCCGCTCCAGAAAATAAAGCGCCATCGCCCGGTACATTGCCCCGGTGTCTACATAAATATACCCCAAATCTTTTGCCAGCTTTTTGGCAATTGTGCTTTTTCCCGCTCCTGCGGGGCCGTCAATTGCAATATTCATCTTTCTTTCCTCTTTCTTTAATTATAATGGGTTTTCCCTATTATTTCATTCCCTTAAAGGGATTTTATCCAGGGCTTAAGGCCCTCTACCCCTCTCCTGCACTGCTTCCCGCAAGATACCCGGTAGACCATGCAATCTGCAGGTTATACCCACCTGTCATAGCGTCCAAATCGAGCACTTCTCCAGCAAAATACAGCCCGGATACCAGCTTCGATTCCATTGTAGATGGGTTTACCTCTTTCACAGAAACACCACCCCTTGTAATGACTGCTTCGTCAAATCCACGCAGCCCGGTCAGCGTTACTGGAAAAGCTTTTAAAATATCCAGCAGCCTGCTGCGTTCTTCTTTTGTAATCTCATTGACTTTTTTCTCAGCGGGAATACCGGATAATTCTATGATAACTGGCTGCATTTTCTGCGGAAGCAATCCCTGCACGGCATTTTTAAACTGCCGGTTAATATTCGCATCAAAATCCCGCAGCAAGCGCCGGTCCAGCTGCTCATTCGTCAAAGCCGGCTTTAAATCAACCGCCATGGAAAGCTCCTGCCCTTTTAATGCCTTTCCTGCTACGCTGCTTGCGCTTAGGCACAATGGCCCGCTCACCCCATAATGGGTAAAGAGCATTTCCCCAAAATCCTCAAACAACGTTTTCGCCCCATGTTTAATAGTTATACGGACGTTTTTAAGCGAAAGCCCTTGCAGTGCAGAGACATAGCTTTCCTTTGCCGTAAACGGTACTAGGGACGGCTCGGGCTCTTCCACTGTGTGCCCGCATTTTCTTGCAAACACATAGCCGTCTCCGGTTGAGCCCGTCGAAGGATAGGAAATACCGCCTGTGGCTACAATTACCTCATCCGAGTAAATCCGTTCCCCGTTTGCCAAACGGACACCTGTACATAAGCCCATTTCCATCATAACCTCTTCTACCTTGGTTTTTAAGCGTACCTGCACCCCTGCCTGCTTTAACGCGCGTTTTAACGCTGCGATTATATCTGAGGAATGGTCAGACTCAGGGAAAACACGTCCCCCACGCTCCGTCTTTGTCTTAACCCCATTCTGCTCAAAAAAATCTATCACCCGGTTGTTGTCGTATGCATAAAATGCGCTATACAAAAACTTCCTGTTAGTCACAACATGGTAAAATAAGTCTTCCATATCCCCTGCATTGGTCAGGTTGCACCTTCCTTTGCCTGTAATAAAAAGCTTCTTGCCAAGTTTTTCATTTTTTTCAAACACTGTCACTGAATTTTTTCCTTTTGCCGCCGCAAGCGCAGCAAACATCCCCGCCGCACCTCCGCCGACTACAATTATTTTTTTCATATCCGTCTCCCATTTTGGATTATTCCAGCCTTGTATTTTCATAAACCTGGTACTCGTCCCAAATTTTCTCAAGCATCTCAAGCGTGCCTGCCACCTCTTTTTGTTTTCTCATACACAGGGCCACAATTAAAGCATTGATGACACTAAGGGGCGCAACCAGGGAATCTACAATAGACGCCATATCGCTTCCTGCAATCAGGCTGCAAGAAGAATATAAGTTCATCGGTGAATGTATGCTGTCTGTAAGCGTTATCACTTTAGCATCCCGGTTGTTGGCAAACTCTACCGCTTTTAACGCCTGCATAGAATACCTTGGAAAGCTGATGCCTATAATAACGTCCTCTCTTCCAATCCGCACCATCTGCTCAAACATTTCACTGGAGCTGTTAGTATGCAACAAATGTACCTGATCAAATATAAGGTTTAAATAGTATGCCAAAAAACTGGCCAGGGATGCACAGCTGCGGATCCCTGCCACATAGATATTTTTGGCATTTAGTATGATATCTACCGCAAGTTCAAATGCATCCTGATCCAGATGCTCTAATGTAGCTTTTAAGTTTTCAGCATCCGACTGCAGGACGGTTTCTAAAATCTGAGTCTGGCTGATCCTTCCGTAGGTTACTTCCATACGCTGGATGGAATTTAACTTGTTACGCACCAGCTCCTCTAACGCTTTCTGGAACTGGGGATAGCCTTTGTAACCTAATGTGGCTGCAAAACGCACAACGGTGGATTCACTTACACCAACGACTGTGCCTAGCTTGGCAGCTGTTAAAAAAACAGCTTTGTCGTAGTTTTCTGTAATATAGGCTGCAAGGAGCTTCTGCCCCTTGCTCATGCTTTTGTATTTCCGGTTGATACGGTTGCATAAATCATTTGTACTTGCCATAGCTTCCTCCATTTTAGTTTGGATGAGATTCGCATATCCTCTATCATATCAAACTTTTTGACGATTCACAAGGTATTTTTAGCTCGCCATGTAACTATTTACTATGACGTAAAAAAGCGATAAACCTATATCAGCTTTACCGCCCGCAGCTAATAGCCATTAGGTAATTTTTAATACAAACAGAAATTGAGAATTGCTGTTTTTTAAGGGAACACCAGTTGTCTTACAAGTTCATCGGCTCTTAATTAACATATTGGTGGGATGTAACCGAGTTGAATAGCTTTTGTCACGGCTTCAACCGCTGATGTAACATCAAGTTTTTCGAATATATGCTGCAAATGATTTGATAAAGTACGTTCACTAATATAAAGTGTGCTTGCTATATCTTTTCGTTTTTGTCCCTCCGCTATAAGCTGTATAATTTGTTTCTCACTATCTGTCAATCCTTCTATGAATGGAATTTCCCTGTCAAAATAAAGTATCCCCTGCATTATTTTAGAAAGAATAGATATGAGTTTTTCAGGTTCAATATTTTTATTAACAAATCCTTTTGCTCCTATTTTTCTTGCTTCACTTCGATATACGGGCAAATCATAGCCAGACAGAATTACAACCATTTGTTCTGGATAGCAACTTAGTATCTGTTTGGCTAATTCCAGACCATCCTCAGAGGCTATATTCTTCAAGTTTATATCCATAAGGATGATGTCTGGTTTCTTAGACGCAATAAAATTGTCTAATCGAGAAACATCATTGATACTATCAAAGGTTTCAACTTCTGAATAATCTGACAATGCAATCTCCAAACTTTTTGAAAATAAAGCATGGTCATCTACTAACAAAATGTTGATAAGAAACATCCCCTTTCATCGGCAATATCGTTTGTACACAAATCCCATGTGGATGGTTATTAGATATAGTTACAGAGCCGTCCATGTCATTCACTCGTTCCGTAATCATTGCAAATCCTCGATGTTTTAACTTGTCAGCAGATAAGAGAACATCTGCATCAACAGTTCCATTGTCACTCACATTCAGTATTATAATCCCCTTATCCTGCGTAAGGGTTATCCATGCTTTTTCTCCTGTCGAATGTTTATAAACATTCATCACAAGTTCCTTCAGCAGGCGGTACACAAAAATATTGTATGGCTCAACCAGAAACAAGGAGTCTGAACAATCAAAGGAGACACAGATATTACGATTCGGAAAAGATTGCGAAATACCATCCAGCAAGTTTTGGTAGTTTTCCTTTATAGTAAGTTTCGGAAGCAACATAGGATGGTAATCTTGCATTTGCTCACGAATATAAGTATTCATATTATCGAGAGTTTCCGTGATGATTTTCTGTACTTCGGGGCGGTCAGCTTTTTTCATCATATTTTTTACAGAAAGCAGATCTTGAAGAATATCATCGTGGAGAAAGTTCGCAAATTCAAGATTTAATTGTTCTTCCCGTTGTAATTGTTGTAGGGCAACATGGTAGCTGCTTTCCCTCATTATTTTATTTTGCCCCTTCTTAAAATTTAAATCCAAAGCAATATTACAAACATATAAAAACGCAAACAGGGCATCCAACATAATAGAAAGCAAAAAATATCCACCATCTAAAATCATTGCTATCAAGCTAAAAATAATTACACCCGTAAATATAAGTAACGTTAACTGGCAATTATTGAATACGGCAGATAATGGAAGGCTGTTATGTTCGTTCAGTATGATACCGTGAACGCTTACCCAAAACAATAGTATAGGAATATATATACCAAAATTTGAAAGATGTTCGGGAACTCTCATTGTTGAAAAAGAATAAGTAAGGAATAAAACCATAACTACTATAAAGGAGAAAGCGATATGCTTCCATTCTGACTTAAAAACAAAAGCAATTCTTTTTCTATGATATATCACAGTAAAAATAAAACATAGCCAACTTGCCATAAATTGTATGCCATAGAGCAGGAAAAATATTTTGCTTGATACCAATATACCAATAAGAGTACAAATACAAGTTCCCTTCAGGCAGAGATTAATTAATTTCTGATATTTGTATCCGCTGTTTTGGAACAAAAACATCAGTATGAATTTAATGGAAACACACCATATTACCGGGCTTAAAGCGAAAAAAATAATGTTTGTAATGGAGTTGCCCGAAGCCGATAAAAGTATATACCAACTTTCCAATGCTAATAAACCACAAAATAGGGAAATAGTTTTATTTTTCCTAATGTTGCAGGAACTTATATAAGTAACATCTATCAGCAGCAAAGACGATAAAATCAAGGGTATGACACCTCTGGTGTTTAAGTGCAAATCTGCATGAGCGGTCAGCCCCATATATGCAATGAGTAAAATAGAATTTATAAAAAGCAGCAACTTTAATACTGTTTGCTTCATGTTTTGCCTCCTTTCTATTTTCTCATGAAATTATACCATCGCTCTGTGAACAAATGAAGTGTACGAAATCGCCGAGTGATAAGACCCGGCGATTTCATATGATTTTTTATCTTTTTAGAACAGTTTTGCAGCAAGTATGGACAGTCATACCGTAATATATTGTATAGATTACCAATGTCAGCATAATGGCAATCAACACAGGGACATATAACATAAAGCTATTTTCCAAGATGTTTTGCATAAGAGCCGATTTGTATATTAACGTGGCAAAGATGCAATCCACCAGGCCTAATAGAAATGGAATGCTGAAAAAGGTTATTGTCTGCTTTTTTATTATTTTTTTAATTTTCTTGTTTGTGTATCCCATTTTTCTCAAAATTTCATAATCAGCCTTTGAATCAGTTACGGCAGAAATATTATTAAAATAGAGGATACTGCCTGTTGCAATAAAAAACAATATTACGAGAAACCCTATTAACAGGAAAGTAGAGCTGTTTAAGGAGAATAACTCATGTATCCTGTGCGAGTTTCCTTGTAAATAAGGGCTGTTATTAAGATAATTTGATAAATCAAGAAACAGAGCTTCATTGTCTTCGATTGATTGTCCATTTATACTCAAGACTTTCGTTTCGGGAGAAAGGCTTTCCGCTATGGTATGATATAAATTGTCACTTACAATCAGAGTACCAACGCTGTTTGCAAATGAAATGGGATTATCTAATGTAGTTGCAGTTACAGTAACAGGTATTTCTTCATTACCTATAAGTAAAGGATAAACATTGCCCGTTTCATCATTGTCTGAAGCCGGCTGGTATTTTACTAAGATACACTCACTATCGTGCGGCTTGCTGATTTGCCCAAAAACCTTATTTCTCCCCTGAGCTTCTAAAAGGGAAATATAGTCTGAATAAGGGATACATTCAAACCCAGCGTTTCGCAGAATTTTTTCGTTATCCGAATCCCCTTTGGCATTTCCGATGCTATATTCCATTGGGAGCTGTTCAGAAGAAGAAGTAACCTTATAAATATTAGTTTCCACGAATGTCACATCTTTCTCAGACGAGTGCTTGCCCACAATTTCTTTGATTGCATTTATTTCGCTTTCATCTTCAATCCTGCATTCAATTTCTGACGGTGCGATACGGGATACCGATGCTATTGGATAATATAAAGTTAAAGCCATAGTACTTGAAACAGTCAAAGTTGCTGCTGATAACAGTGTGAGCATGATTAAAGTCTTGGAGTTTGAACGCATACGGTATATGAAATTTGGGGAAGTAATTATTTTTGTTTCTGTATAAAATTTCCGTTTGTTGTTTTTGCCTGTCTGTACTACAAAAGGAAGAAAGGATGCAATAAAGAGTATTGTTCCTAAAACAATAAGTACAAGTGTCAACATGGCAATAGGAGAAAAACCTATCGTAAACCAAACAGATTTAACTCCCCTGAGAATATCCAATGCAAGAATATACCCAAAAATAATAGAACAGAAACCAATGATAGCAGGAACAGCATGGAATTTCATTTTTTGCTCAGCACGTTTTTCAAATCTGACTAATCCCATAAGTGGTGTTTTGAAAAGAAACATGCTGTTAGATAGAACCAATACAATTACAATAGCAAAAATAAAGCAGGCTGTTTTAACAATGGCGTTGATATTGAAAAAGGGTATTTCTGAATTATTGATAGACAAATCCAGTAACTTGGTTATGCCAAAAACAATACCTTTATGAAAAACACTTCCGAGAAGTATTCCTACTATAAAAGCTCCAAAGCAAATCAGAAAATTTTCTGTTGTCAGCAATGACAATACTGTGGTTTTTCTATATCCCAATAATGCATAAACACCAAGCTCTTTTGTTCGACGGCGCAAAAAGAAACGGTTGGAGTATGACATATAAAAAACAACAAAAGCCATTAGGAATACAGAAATTACGCTGCACATCGTTTCAACCCGCCCGTCACCAGATATCTTTTCAAGCATAACCGTATTCATTGAGAATGAAGTAAATGCAAAAAAAACAGTAATTACAAATGATACAGAAAGCAGGTAAAGGGCATAAAATGAAAAATTGTTTTTTAGATTTTTAAGTGCCATTGATAAATTATTCATGGATTTTACCCCCTTATCTTTCCGTATCCAATTTGGCTACTTGCCGTGCAATCGCTCCATAGAATGTTCGTCTGTCGGTATCCTGTTTAAGAAGTTCCTGTATAATTCTTCCGTCTTTGAAAATCAGAATACGGTTAGCAAAACTTGCTGCATATGCATCATGTGTGACCATCAGTATAGTGGTATGCAATTCTTCATTTGCTTCTTTCAAAGTTTTTAACAACTCGGTAGCAGAGCTTGAGTCCAATGCTCCTGTCGGCTCATCAGCAAATAAAATACTTGGCTGTTTTACAATGGCTCTTGCAGCCGATGCCCGTTGCCTCTGCCCACCGGACAGCTCGTTTGGATATTTGTCTAATTGAGATGCAATGCCAAATCTCTCTGCTAGACTCCGCACCATTTTTTCGATTTTTTTAGGAGGAAGTTTTTGCAAAGTGAGTGGGACAGAGATGTTTTCTCGAATGGTAAGGCTGTCAAGTAAAAAGTATTCTTGAAAAATAAATCCAAGATTATCCCTGCGGAAATCTGCTGCACCTGTGTCGCTCAGTTGTTTTAAATTAACACCATTGATTATAATGCTGCCACTTGTAGGGGTATCAATAGTGGAAAGAACATTAAGCAATGTAGTCTTTCCAGAGCCAGAAGCACCCATAATAGCGATAAATTCGCTTTCTGCTACATTGAAGGATACTTTATTCAGGCTTGGATGCTGCCCTTTGGCATAAATTTTTGTTACCTCATTTACTTTTAATAATGCTGCCATATTTTAATCTCCTTTTCGTTTGATAGTTTCATTGTACTTTTTCTGGTCAAAAAGCGAATGAGTAAATCAGGCAATTTTTTTTGCGTGATTTACTCATTCAAAATTAAAGGCGTTGTGGTAAGGTAATAAATATTGAAAAATAATTTACTTTAACTCTTGCTAATAACGTATAGGTTGGAAAAAGAAAATGAGAAAAAAAGAAGAATTAAAACCTATTTTGCGTTTGCAGCCATGGGCATTGGCGGTATCATTACAGGAATATTACTGATACCTACAGGTATATTTGCAATAATAATTTATACCATTTGGACAATCATAAATCGTATTGTCTGTTGGTGTGATAAAGGAGATAAAAACAATGATTTATGATGAATGGGTGTTTCACGATGTGGAACATATTTATCTGCAACTTGTAAAAAAAATAAGGTGTGCGATTTATAGCGGACAACTTTCAACTGGTGAAAAAATCCCGTCTGTTCGAGAAATGGCAAAGATGCTACATATCAATCCGAATACTGTTATGAGGGCTTATAAGATTGTGAGTAATGATAAATTGATTGTGTCATACCGAAACGGTCAATGTTCTGTAACCACAGATGGACAGTACATAGCAAAGAAGCGAGTTGATATTGCAAAGAAACTATGTTGTTCCTATCTCAATAATATGTTTACATTAGGATTTTCCAAAGATGAAGCAATAAGATTTATTCAAGACTATTCTGAGAGATTGAAAATACAGACTAATTTACAGTAGTAGAATGAAAAGGACAGAGGACATACAGATATTGGCGTAGATCTTGATTTCGCAAAAGGCGCGGTTAATATTGCTCCTGTCTACTATATGACAGGGAACCACGAAGCAAGCCTGTCACAGTATGACGAACTCAAAACAGGGCTTATCTAAAAAGCCGTTCCAGGGGAACATCTATATCACCAATCAACGGGCATGTTTTAAAATCAACATAATGCCCGGCGCTTTGGATATGGATTTGCCTTTAAAAAGCATCAAGGGCTTTTCCGTGCACGGCATAGCGCTTTTCACCCAAGTAACAATCCACAGCCAGATAGGGGAAGCCTATTCCTTCACGGGCTTTCCGGCAAAGAAGCTGCAAGGCTGGCTGGCACAGTTGGGTGTCCAAAAGCTATAATGTGGGAATGGTAAAATAAAAAAGAATCCATAAAAAATAAGACAAAAATTATTTACAAAAATTTATCATTGTGCTACTCTGAAAAGAACAAATTTAAAAATTTCGGAGGTATATAGATGGATTATACTTGTAGAACTAAAACATTACAATCTCTTTCTAAGGCAATTCAAAAAGGGAATGTCGTGTTATCCCACAAATTACAGCGTCCCGAAGGACAATGGAATAGGAAGCAAAAAACAGATTTGATTGATTCCCTTCTTCGCAAATATCCAATAAACCCAACTTATTCAATTAAAGAAAATAATATTTTATCTATTATTGACGGTGTACAACGCTTGAGTTGTGTAAGGGATTTTCTTTCAGACAAATTTGCATTATCAAAAGATATGGAGCCAGTAATAATCAACCAAGAAGAAAAATCACTAGCCGGCCTTAAATTCAGCAAATTAGATGAAGATACAAAGGACGCCATCTTAAGCTCTGAACTGCAAATCTATGAACTCATGGGCTGTACGGAAAAAGATGTAAGGGAAATGTTCCGCAGGCAAAATGCAGGAAAACCATTAAATGCAAAACAATTACGAATTATTCATGAATCAGATGAATTCAGCGATATTATATACTCGCTTGCATACCATCCGTTTATGAATAAGCTTATGACAAAAACACAGCACAAAAACGGAACAGATCGTGATTTAATAATCCAAACATTTATGTTGATTTGTACTAACCAGGAAAGAGATTTCGTGTCATTTAGAACGAAAGATATTGATACATTTGTCAAAGGCTATGCGGACGAAAGTATAGAGAAAGCATCTATGTTAAAAGAAGCAATGGACAATTTTGACGAAGCTTTTGAAAAAATAAAGATTCCTGTAACATCCATACCGATGGTGTTATATAGCGGTTATCGTATTATAAATGATAAAAAGCCGTTTTCAAAATTTGTTGAATTAGTAAATGAATTTTTAAACGGATATGAAACAAATGGCGAGTACAGGCAGTTTGTCCAGTCTGGTACGAGCAGCGCTGAAAATGTACGTGGAAGATTTGACTGGTGGAATAAAAGAATTGAAACAGTGTAAAGATTGCACCATTTAGGAAAAAAAAGAAAACCTAGGGTATTCCTATACCTATCCATCCTAAATAAGATATCCCTGTAGGCCAGCCAAAACCATAGGCAGGCAGAGGGCAGGGTGTGCGGCCGGGGCCTTGTGATGTGGGTTAGGGGGCTCTTAAGCATCCCGTCCGATCCACGGCAATGCCCTGCCACGGATGGCAGGGCAAACCGTAACTGCGCCATGGACGAAGCGTTTAATTGGCCTAAGGCTGCTATTCTTTTTGACACTACATTTTTTCTTAATTCCCTAAAGCAATGGACTGGATACTCTGTATTAGTTTTAAATCCTGATGTACGTTTAATAATATTGTACAATTCTATACCACTTTTCGTTAGAACGTAAGGTTCAAAAGATATGTGGTTCCCTTCTGGCTTATCCGAAATAATAAGGCATATAATTTCTTGATTATATATTTCCATAATATTATTTGTTTTGAAGTCAGTCGCTACACAATTATCAACAGACAATAAGACGCATTCTATCAAAGGCATAATACTTTCAGAATATATAAGCCCCATATTAGATATGTAATTACAGCTTTCCTTATTATATTCATCTTCTCCTAAGAATCCACTATCAAAAATAAAATAACAATCTCCACCGATTAAATTTAATAACACTTTCCACTCATTTAATTAACTTAATTTCAACTGGTGAAGACGCCAAAATTGGCATAGCAAAATTTACAGGCAATGTTCTGCCTTCATTTACTCTTACAGCTTTTGAATTGCTTAATGTTACAGAACGATTATCTAATCCTGTTCACAATAATACTCTTTCTATTCATTTAAAATACATACCTATTTTCAAAGGTTCCATAAAACATATCATATAACCTCTATCATACTTCTCCTTTCACAATTTTCTCATTAACATACATTTTAAACTCATTAATTCTTTTATAATCTGGCACGTCAGGAAGCGAAGTATTTTTCTTTGCATAATCAAACCTCTTTTCATATTCGTTCAGCAAGTCATAAAACGCAGCAGCTGGCTGCCTGTTCTCGTCCAAATATTCACCGTTACGAATACTCATAAGCAAATCATGTTCATCAGCCCTATATGTAATGATTTCCTCTTTTTCAAGAATATCAATACACATCATATAAAGGCGAATAAGATGCGCCATATGCTTTCCTAATTTATCATGCGATATTGCTTTTTCATTTCTCTTGCCGATTTTGTTATAGCTACTGACAATTGCTTTCATTTCATTCCACATACCAGCCCAGTCCCTCAACGGATAATGCTTCAAACATACATCCATAAAAATTTCACTGTCATACCCCTCTTGGACTGCTGTATCAATATATAGTTTCACATTGCTATCATCATGTGGATAATATCTATTCTTAAAATCATATTTTGCATTATTGATACTCCTTAAAATATTTGCTTCATTCTTTGCCTGACCAACCAGCCTGGCCGCTTTATTTTCCATTCTACGAAGCTGGCTCCCAGCATATCCTGCAAATGTATGGATACATACTTTAGAAAGAAACATCTTCCTATTCTCTATAAGTGTTCTGCCAATATCTGATAAATGTAAGTAATGCTCTGGCTTACAGCCCAAAACCTCCACAGTGTTAGGATTGTTTGAGACAAGTAATTGTATCATTTTATTAAATGAATATACCACAGTATCTGTATCTACATTTACAACCTGCTCAAAATCCGTTCCCAACAGGATATCTTTCTTAGAATTTAAAGCAATACCCCTTACATCTAAATCAGATCCTTCTTTATCCATCCCATAAGCATGGCTTCCTCCAAGAGTTAAGAGAATGATATTCTTACCCAAATTCGGATTTTCTCTTAGAAAACCATATGCATCAGTTTTTAACTTTTGTTTAATTTGATCAATATTCATATTCTTAACACTCTTCTCTTATTTACATTCCTCGAATACAATAACCTTGAATATAGGCTTAACATGGAGACTTTTAATATTTTTAACAACTCAGATAAAAAAATACAAAACATATAACGGTTGATGCAGTCAAAATACAACATAACGCGAAGTTACTTTTTCCGTTCTGCCGCCAGAGGAAGAAAATTATAAAACTCTCTTGAACTGATATTGATACATATCAGAATACATATTACCTGAGTATTGAGGCGTCAGCCTGCCATCCAGTGCGCCCATATCCACTGCAAAACCGCTGTCCGCCACGGAAAGCGCCCCATCCTTGAACTGGAGCTGTGAAGTAAAATCGGGAACCCCCAAGCCGCCGCTTATCCTGATATTTCCTATGATATCTATCAGCGCATCCTTCATCCGTTCTATCTTGGCATTATCCTTTGTCTTGTTAATCAGATTAGCCGCCTTGTCCGGCAGGCCTCCAATCTTCCCGTCGGGTGTCAGATAAAGATTTTCTAAAGAAATATCCTCCCCCGTAACGCCTTTCAGATATCGCCGCACTTCCTGTACATCTGTAGCATACCGGTATGTGTTGTAGGGCAGATTTCCCACGCTGTCCGCAATGCCTATGTAATACTGGTACATCCGGTCACCGTACTTTTCATCTATCAGCTTCAGCACCTGTTCCCGGACAGCGCTATCCTCTATCCCGTCCACGGACACATCCCCGCTGCTCCCAATCCTTACACGCATACCCTCTATGTCGTCACGGGAAATGCCCATGCTTTCCAAATTCTTAACGAAATCATCTGAAAAGCTGTTTTTCAGCTCCGCTTTATTCTGCGCTTTTTCCATGTCTTTCAGGTTGGCAAAAATCTTCACATACTCCAGTTCCGTATCGTTTAAGTCCTTCCCATCCGCCATGTCCTGCAGCAGTTCATCCACGGTGCGCCCGCCCTTATACTTCTTTTCTTCCGGCAGACTGTCAAACTGCTTCTGGTGGAGCTGTTCCAGCTCTTTTATATAATTATACTCCGTCTCCCGCAGGACTGCATTGTACTGATCAAGATATTCCCGCCAGTTTTCATCCTTCCGGCCATATGCGTTGTGGAAATTCCCATATGCTTCCCTGACGGCGTCAGTCTTTTCGTGCTCCTTATTTTCGGAAACATGGAAACTGATCTTATAATAATCATCCGGAGAAACTTCCTGCCCGTTTCCGTTTTCTACCTTGATGCAATATTTATTGGTCTGGATATCCCAAGTAGGGATGTTCAGCTTCTTCCGCCCTTCCCCGCCCCACTCTGCCTTCCCCACCTGGTTGCCGTATTCGTCATACAGGGTAAGGTCGTAATCGCAGCCCTTTGGCATATCAATGTAAGCTTCAACGCCAAAGTAATTCCGTTGGAAATTCATAAATGGAATGGAAAAGTTATAAAAATCCACATCCTTATCATCGCTGAGATTCCCTTTCAGGCTGCTGGTCTCGTCCTTGATTAGAAAATTCAAATCCAAGAATGCGCTGCCTTTGTCCTTATCCCAAACCTCATAAGTGGTATGCTGCCTGCGGTATGTATTATTGCTGCCGAGAGTACAGGTGTCTTCCTGCAATACCATATTTTTCCGTATTTTCCCTTCAAAAAAAGCACTAGATTCTTTTATTGTCATTAAATATATAGGCTTATCGCGAAAAGCCGCTCCATATACAGAACCTGCATCATTTACTGAATTAACTCCCATTTCAAATCCTCCATTATTCTACTATAGCAGCTCCTCAGTCGTTCAGAGCCGCCTCCGCTCTCTCGTAATAAGTCCGAGCGGTTCATTACCTCCATGCAGACATACCGCCTAACTTCCCCTGTCAAACTTCATGACAAACAC